>NZ_BTIR01000014.1:0-109868 GCF_036247985.1 Bradyrhizobium sp. TM239
ACAGCGTGAACTCGATGGCGGGCAACCTCACCGACCAGGTCCGCAACATCGCAGAGGTCGCGACCGCGATCGCGGGCGGCGACCTGTTGCACACGATCACCGTGGAAGTGGGCGACGAGATACTGCAGCTCAAGGACACGCTGAACACGATGGTCGACCAGCTCAACCGCTTCGCCGGCGAGGTGACGCGTGTGGCGCGCGAGGTCGGTACCGAAGGCCGCCTCGGCGGTCAGGCCAACGTGCCGGGCGTCGCCGGCACCTGGAAGGATCTCACCGACAGCGTGAACTCGATGGCGGGCAACCTCACCGCCCAGGTCCGCAACATCGCCGAAGTGACCACCGCCGTCGCGCGCGGCGACTTGTCGCGCAAGATCACCGTCGACGTGAAGGGCGAAATCCTCGAGCTCAAGAACACCATCAACACCATGGTGGACCAGCTCAACGGCTTTGCGGGCGAAGTGACGCGCGTCGCGCGCGAGGTCGGCACCGAAGGCAAGCTCGGCGGCCAGGCCGAGGTGCCGGGCGTTGCCGGCACCTGGAAGGACCTCACCGACAACGTCAACTTCATGGCCTCGAACCTGACGGCCCAGGTCCGCAACATCGCCGAGGTCGCGACCGCGATCGCCGGCGGCGACCTCTCGAAGAAGATCACGGTGGACGTGCGCGGCGAGATCCTGTTGCTCAAGGACACCTTGAACACCATGGTCGAGCAGCTGCGCTCCTTCGCCGCCGAAGTGACGCGCGTCGCGCGCGAGGTCGGCACCGAAGGCCGCCTCGGCGGTCAGGCCGTCGTGCCCGGCGTCGGCGGCACCTGGAAGGATCTGACCGACAACGTCAACCTCTTGGCCGCGAACCTCACCACCCAGGTGCGCAACATCGCCGAAGTGACCACCGCCGTGGCGCGCGGCGATCTCTCCCGCAAGATTACCGTCGACGTGAAGGGCGAAATCCTCGAGCTCAAGAACACCATCAACACCATGGTGGACCAGCTCAACGCCTTCGCCGGCGAAGTCACGCGCGTGGCGCGCGAGGTCGGCACCGAGGGCAAGCTCGGCGGCCAGGCGCAAGTGCCCGGTGTCGCCGGTACCTGGAAGGATCTCACCGATACCGTCAACTTCATGGCGGCAAACCTGACCGAGCAGGTGCGCGGCATCGTCAAGGTGGTGACCGCGGTCGCCAATGGCGACCTCAAGCAGAACCTCACCGTGAAATCGAAGGGCGAGGTCGCTGCGCTCGCCGACACCATCAACAACATGACCGAGACGCTCGCGACCTTCGCCGACCAGGTGACGTCGGTGGCCCGCGAGGTCGGCGTCGAAGGCCGGCTCGGCGGTCAGGCCAACGTGCCGGGCGCGGCCGGCACCTGGAAGGACCTCACCGGCAACGTGAACCTCCTGGCGGCCAACCTCACCTCGCAGGTGCGCGCGATCGCCGAAGTCGCGACCGCCGTGACCAAGGGCGACCTGACACGGTCGATCCAGGTCGATGCCCGCGGCGAAGTCGCCGAGCTGAAAGACAACATCAACACGATGATCACGAATCTCCGTCTCACGACGGACGTGAACACCGAGCAGGACTGGCTGAAGACCAACCTCGCCAAATTCACCAACATGCTCCAGGGCCAGCGCGACCTCACCACCGTCGGCCGGCTGCTGCTCACCGAATTGTCGCCGCTGGTGAACGCCCATACCGGCGTGATCTATCAGATCGAGAGCGAGGACAATCCGCAGCTCCTGCTGCTCGCCTCCTACGCCAGCGACGGCATCTATCCGTATCAGCGCGTGCTGCAGTTCGGCGACGGCCTGATCGGCCAGTGCGCGCTCGACAAGCGGCCGCGCGTGGTCGCGGACATTCCGTCCGACGTGGTGCCGATCAACTCGGCGCTGTTCCGCGTCGCGCCGAAGAACCTCGTCGTGCTGCCGGTGCTGTTCGAGGGCCAGGTCAAGGCCGTGATCGAGCTCGCCTCGCTCGTATCCTTCACGACCTCGCAGATGACGTTCCTGGAGCAGCTCACCGACTCCATCGGCATCGTGCTCAATTCGATCGAGGCGACGATGCAGACCGAAGGCCTGCTCAAGCAGTCGCAGCAGCTTGCCGGCGAGCTCCAGACCCAGCAGCGCGAATTGCAGCAGACCAACGACCAGCTCGAGCAGAAGGCGCAGCAGCTCGCCGAGCGCAACGTCGAGGTCGAGCGCAAGAACCAGGAGATCGAGCAGGCCCGCCGCGCGCTGGAGGAAAAGGCGACCGAGCTCGCGCTGACCTCGAAGTACAAGTCCGAATTCCTCGCCAATATGAGCCACGAGCTGCGCACGCCGCTGAACTCGATCCTGATCCTGGGGCAGCAGCTCACCGACAATCCGGACGGCAACCTCTCGGCCAAGCAGGTCGAGTTCGCCCGCACCATCCACGGCGCCGGCACCGACCTGCTCAATCTCATCAGCGACATCCTGGATCTGTCCAAGATCGAATCCGGCACGGTGACGGTCGATGCCGAGGAAATCCTGACCGCGAACCTGCTGGAGACCGTCGGACGGCCGTTCCGGCACGAGGCGGACAACCGCAATCTCTCGTTCAAGATCGACGTCGATCCGAACCTCCCACGCAGCATCGTCACCGACTCCAAGCGCCTGCAACAGGTCCTGAAGAACCTGCTCTCCAACGCCTTCAAGTTCACCGCCGAAGGCGAGGTGCGCCTGAATGTCACCGCCGCGGTCGGCGGCTGGGGAACGGATCATCCGGTGCTGAACTCCGCGCCAGCGGTGATCGCGCTCGAAGTGTCCGATACCGGCATCGGCATTCCCGTGGAAAAGCAGAAGCTGATCTTCGAGGCGTTCCAGCAGGCCGATGCCGGCACCAGCCGGAAATATGGCGGCACCGGCCTTGGGCTTGCGATCAGCCGCGAACTGGCAAGCCTGCTCGGCGGCGAAATTCATCTGCGCAGCTCCCCGGGCAAGGGCTCCTCGTTCACGCTCTATCTGCCGCTCAAATATTCCGGCCCGACGCTCGCACCGCGGGCCGCACCTGCGTCGCAGCAACACAATCAGCCGCCGGCGCTGCAGCCCGCCGCGCCGGAACAGCAGCGCGTCATCGAGCAGCTTCCCGACGACCGCCTCAACCTCGAACCTGGCGACAGCATCCTCCTGATCGTCGAGGACGACCCGCATTACGCGCGTGTGCTGGTCGACCTCGCGCGCGACAAGGGATTCAAGGTTCTGGTCGCCGCTCGCGGTGCGGAGGCGCTGGAGCTTGCCAAGCAGTACCAGCCGAGAGCGGTCTCGCTCGACGTGTTCCTGCCCGATATGCTCGGCTGGACCGTGCTGAGCCAGCTCAAGCACAATCCGCTGACCCGCCACATCCCCGTGCAGATCATCACGCTCGACGAGGACCGCCAGCATGCGCTGGCGCGTGGCGCGTTCTCGTTCGTCAACAAGCCGACGACGACCGAGGGCGTCTCGGCCGCGCTGACGCAGATCAAGGAATATGCACGGCCGCGGCGCAAGCGGCTCCTGATCGTCGAGGACAACGAGGCCGAGCAGCTCTCGATCCGCGAGCTGCTGCACCACGACGACATCGAGATCGTGACGACGGACACCGGCGCCGGTGCGCTCTCGACGCTGCGCGAGGCGCCCTGCGACTGCGTGGTGCTCGACCTCAGGCTGCCCGACATGAGCGGCTTCGAGGTGCTGGACCAGATCCGCAACGACGAGGCGCTGTCGAACATTCCGGTCGTCGTCTTCACCGGCCGCGAGCTTTCGGCGGAGGAGGATGCGGAACTCCACACCATGGCGCGCAGCATCGTGGTCAAGGGCGTGGAATCGCCGGAGCGCCTGCTCGACGAGACCGCATTGTTCCTGCACCGCGTGATCACGGAACTTCCGGTCGAGAAGCAGCGCATGCTGGAGAAGCTGAACAGTTCCGACGAGGACCTGATCGGCAAGACCGCACTGCTTGTCGACGACGACGCCCGCAACATCTTCGCGCTGTCGAGCGTGCTGGAACGGCGCGGCATGAAGGTGCTGACGGCCACGACCGGCCGAGAAGCCGTCACCCTGGTCGAATCCAATCCGGAGATCGCCATCGTTCTGATGGACATCATGATGCCGCAGATGGATGGCTACCAGACCATCGGCGTCATCCGCGAAAACCAGGCCTTCGCCCGCCTTCCGATCATCGCGCTGACCGCCAAGGCGATGAAGGGTGACCGGGAAAAATGCCTGGAGGCCGGCGCGTCCGACTATCTCGCCAAACCCGTCAACACCGATCAATTGCTGCTTGCGATCCGCATGTGGCTGCACCGATGAGTTTGGATCCGCGAATGGACCACGAAAAGGTCAACATCCTCCTCGTCGACGACCAGCCGGCCAAGCTGCTCGCCTATGAGGTGATCCTGAAGGAACTCGGCGAGAACCTCGTGGTTGCTTCGTCTGGACGCGAGGCGCTGGAGGTGCTGCTCAAGAACGAGATCGCGGTGATCCTGGTCGACGTCTGCATGCCCGAGCTCGACGGCTTCGAGCTCGCTGCGATGATCCGCGAGCATCCGCGCTTCCAGAAGACCGCGATGATCTTCATCTCCGCCATCCAAGTCAGCGACATCGACCGGTTGCGCGGCTACGAGATGGGCGCGGTCGACTATGTGCCGGTACCGGTCGTGCCGGAGGTGCTGCGCGCCAAGATCAAGGTATTTGCCGAGCTCTACCGCAAGACCCGCGAGCTGGAACGGCTGAACCAGGAGCTCGAGGATCGGGTCCGCGCACGCACGGCGGAACTGGAGAACTCCACCGCGAAGCTGCGCGAAAGCGAGCAGCGGCGCAGCATGGCCATCGCCGCCGGCAAGATGGGCTCCTGGGATTGGGACTGGATCAGCGGCGACTGGATGTGGGACGAGGGGCAATATCGCATCTTTGGCGTCGGCCCGGAGAGCTTCGAGATCAATCCGGCCAACGTTCAGGCGCTGTTGCATCCCGACGACGTCGATCAGTTGCGCAAGGCGATCGCCGAATTCAACAAGGGCACGCGGGCTTATGAGACCGAGTTCCGCATTGTGCGGCCCGACAGCGAGGTGCGCTGGTGCGTCGGCACGGCGGCCGCGACCGTCGACGATAACGGTCGCGTCGTGCGCGTAAGCGGTGTCACCGTGGACATCACCGAACGCAAGCGAGCCGAGGAACGGCAGAACCTGCTGGCGCGGGAAGTCGATCATCGTGCCAAGAATGCGCTGGCACTGGCCCAGTCGATCGTGCGCCTCACCCGGGCCGACGAGGTCAAGGCCTATGTCAGCGCCGTCGAGGGACGCATCAATGCGCTGGCGCGCGTGCACACCATCCTGTCGCTGTCGAGCTGGCAGGGCGCCGAGCTCTCCAGGCTGATCGACGAGGAGCTTGCGCCCTATTCGCTCGGCGGCCAGATCGTATTGGCGGGTCCGAAGGTCCAGTTGCTGCCGGCGACGGCTCAGACGCTGGCGCTCGCGTTGCACGAGCTCTTCACCAACTCGGCCAAGTATGGCGCACTCTCGACCAGGTCGGGACGGCTCACGATCGGCTGGCAGGTCGAGGACCAGCTGCTGACGCTGAGCTGGGAAGAATCCGGCGGTCCACTCGTCATGACCCCGAAATCTCGCGGCTTCGGCACGCGGAGCCTGCTTGCGAGCGTCGAGTCCCAGCTCGGTGGACAGGCGCAATTCGATTGGCGAGCCGAAGGACTGTTGTGTCGCCTCGAGGTGCCGCTGACACGCAAGACGGCGACGACCGCACCCGGAAAATTCGACGCCCCCGGCTCCGCCGAATTACAACGCGCCTCAGGCTAGCCCGACGCCGCCATCCTCGTTTGCCGCGGCGGCCGCGCTTCCTCGGCGAGGCGTCCTTCGAGCCAGGCTTCCGTTTGAGCGAGATCGCGTAGCGCCCTCGCGTAGCGGCGGGCTGCACTTCGCTCCGCGCCGCGCGGCAGTTTGCGGGCCTTGCGCAGCATGTCCGCAGCCGCGTTGCGATAGGCCAGCGAGCGGTAAAGAAAGACAACCTTACCCATATCGAATGTTCCCGTTTTTCTGACGCTCATCCTCGCAGCCCCGCCATGAACGGCGGATGAAGCCTGTGATGACAATTCCTTCATTCGTTTGGAACCGGTGAATATAGCCCGCGTTTGCATGCCAGTTCGGGATGCAGTTCCCATGCGTGCAAAAAAGTCTTCGGACGTGATCTCTCCCGCCGGCCTCATCAAGCTGATGACGCATGCGATGATGGGCGCAGCCCTCGGCCTCGCCTTCAGCCTCATGCTGATCCTGTCCAATCCCGCCGTCGCCAGCCTGCTCGATCACGGCGGAAGCCAGGCCGCGATCGTCTTCGCCCTCACATTGGTGACGACGTTCGCGATCGGCGCGACACTCACCGGGGCCGTGTTCATCATCGTTGAGGACAAGAAATCTTGAAGCCTGCGTGCGACGCGGCAGATGCGTTTTGTCAGGAACTCCTTCGGCCAATAGCGGTTGGCTGCCTGCGTCAATTTAACCCAGGGAGTTCCCCCGCATGACAACGACAAAGCTCGTTCTCACCGCAATGTTGGCCACCGGCCTCGCCGCCGCGCCGCTCGCCGCACAGGCCAAGTCGCACAAGGCGAAGCACGGATCATCGATGTCGTCCTCGCAGACCACCGGCGCCAACACCAAGGCCTCGAAGGGCGCGGACCCTTCCGGCCAGGGCGGTTCTGGTCCCGGCTCGGACCAGGGCGGCACCATGACGAACAAGAGCAGCAAGGGCATGAGCAACACCAAGTGAGCTCAGGCCGACATGACATAAGGCCCCGCGGCGACGCAGGGCCTTTTGCCTTGCTCGATCGGCAATTCCTTTAAAGCGCGATGCGGTTGTGATGAGTCGTCATCCGCCTTGGGTTTCCTTCCGGAAAACCACTGCGTGCTTTTCCGGACCATGCTTTAGCGCCACATCGTCGGCGCGCGCGTCAGCGCAATGCGGCCGGCGCGTTTCAAATCTTCGATGGAGCATGGTGCTGCTTGCGCGGCTTCGCGCAGCTTGGCGGCAACGCGCTCCCGCATCGCTGTGTCGGACGGAGCAACATCCGCGCAGACCTCGTCGAGAACCGTCCTCAACAGCGAGACCATCTCGGCATCCGGCGACGAGCTCCAGCGTGTCGCTTGCGCGCACGCTTAGCTGCGTCGGATGTCAGGGCTGTTAAGGCCGCGGTCCGCGGCCTTCGTCTTCACGAGTTGCTCGAGCTGCGCCCGCTTGCGTCCGATCAGAAGTTGGGCCGCAGCATCATCGAGCCCCGCACGCTGCAATTGCCGGATGGCAGAGCCCAATTCGAGAATCTCGGCGCGCAACCTCAAGATCCGGTACGTGTCCGGGTCTTCCTCCACGGCGCCCCCCAAAAGGTTTCAGCGCCGCGTGCTCGCGCGCTCGGGATTGCCTTCTGTCTTCACGAGACGAAGGCGCACCCGGTCGCGAACGTCAGGCAGGACGTCGCCGCCGCCGGCAGCCTTCCATTCGCCGATCAGCAGGTTGACCTTCCGGCGCAAATCCATCTGCGCCAGGGCCTGCTGGACGCAATCGCGGTCGCCGTTGATGAGATCGCGCACGGAGGCCTCGACGCCGGCCATTTCGAACCTCAAGGCGCTGATTTTACGTCGAATTTCATTAATTCTGTTGTCCATGGCTTGTTAGAACAAAATAAGAACATATAGTCAAGTCACGATTTCAGGACGGAGAAGCGGCATGCAGGTTCAGGGCAAATACGACGCCAGGGTTTTCCTCACCGAGCAGATGACCCGGACGCAGGGGCTCAGGCTGAAACGGCTGAGTGAAGAAGCGTATCAGCCCGCGCAATATGCGCGCGATCTGTCCTTCAGCGAGGCGGCACGGCGCATCCAGGTGCTGGAAGCCGAGATCGAGCTGGCGAATTCCTTCTAGGCTGCGTCTGGAACGCTGTGCGCGTCCTTCGGAACCATGCCCGGGTCGAAAGGTTCTCCCCGGCCAAGGGAGAACATGCATGGCACGCAAGGCAAAGAAGCGCCGCTACTCACGCAGCGCCGGCAGCGATGTCGAGAGCGAGATGCGCCGCTACAAGAAGGGCACCGCAAAGAGCGGTCGCAAAGGCCGCGGCGGACGCGTGAAGAGCCGCAAGCAGGCGATCGCGATCGGACTGTCGAAGGCACGCAAGAAGGGCAAGAAGGTCCCCAAGAAGGCTGCCAAGAAGACCTCCAAGAAGACGTCCAAGAAGAGGACGACCAAGAAGAAGACGACCAAGACATCGTCGAAGCGCAAATCCAGCAAGCGTTGACGCTGATCTGTCTCTCAGATCATGCTGCCCGGCATGAAGCAGCGGATCGAAACGCCGAACGCGGTCTTGACCGGCCACACCATGGTGCGGCCGGCGCGGTTCGGCTCGGTGATGACGGCTTCGTCCGGCACCTCGATCCACTCGCCGTCGAGACGCACGCGATAATGCCCGTTATGCGACTCCCAGTCGGGATCGGCGACGGCAAAACCATCCGCATCCGAGCAGCACGGACCAAGGTGGCTGCGCAGGCTGTCGAACCATGGCTTCAGGGGTGAGTCCGCGTAGCGGCCATCGTCCCGCCCGAGAGCGTTTCCGGCCGACAGCACGAATGGCGCCACGAGCAGCGCCCTCCTCAGCGAGAGCTTCAATCGATCCATGTCGGCACCGATCAAATGCGAACCAGCGGCCAGTTCCACAAAGCGGCGGCAAGTTCGAAGTTCCACGCTTGCAACCCGTCCCGGCGGCAACGTAGCCGCCGGCGATCTGCACGACTCGGAACTTTGATGAGCGAACACGGCTTTTTCGGACGAACCGCGTCATCGTCGCTGCCGTTGACGAGAATGTTATCGATCGCCTCCCGGGAGTCCTGAAGGCAAACGAAAAAGGCGGCCTCGAGGGCCGCCTTTCTTGATCTATGCCGATCGACGTTCGCCTCAGGCGAGTGGTACCGCGACGAAGCGGGTCGCCTGCGCGCTTCTGACCTGCAACAACACGCTGCGCTTGCCGGACGATTTGGCCTGCGCCAACTCCGAGCGAACGTCGCCGACATTGGCGACGGCCTTGCCGCCGACATTGAGGATGACGTCGCCGGTTTGGATGCCGCGCTGCGCCGCCGGCCCTTGCGGATCGACTTCGGTGACGACAACGCCCTTCTGGCCAGCACCCTGGACCTCACCGGCCGGAGCCAGGCCGAGCCCGAGACGCGGCGTGTCGGCGTTCGGCTGCGCCTTGCCCTCGCCGGCCTTGCCGTCTCCCTGGGCCTGCCGCTGGTTCGGCAGCTCGCCGAGCGCCAGCGTCACCGTTTTGCCGTCGCCCTTGTGGAAGACATCGAGCTTCACGGACGTGCCCGGTGCCAGGGTGGCGATGGTGCGGGCGAGGTCGCGGGAGTCCTTGATCGCGGTGCCGTTGACGGCGGTGATGACGTCACCCGCCTCGATGCCGGCCTTGGCCGCCGGGCTGCCATCCTGCGGACTGTCGACGATCGCACCGCGCGCCTCCTTCAGCCCGAGGCTGTCGGCAATCTCGGCGGTGACCGGCTGCACTTGCACGCCGAGCCAGCCACGGGTCACCGCGCCCTTGTCCTTCAGCTGCGCGACGACGAGCTTTGCAGTCGAGGCCGGAATGTCGAAGCCGATGCCGACCGAACCGCCGGACGGCGAGAAGATCGCAGTGTTCACGCCGATCACGTTGCCGTTCATGTCGAAGGCCGGGCCGCCGGAATTGCCCTTGTTGATGGGCGCATCGATCTGGATGAAGTCGTCATAGGGGCCGTTGCCGATGTCGCGGCCACTGGCCGAGACGATGCCGGCGGTCACGGTGCCGCCAAGGCCGAAGGGATTGCCGACCGCAACCACCCAGTCGCCGATGCGCGGCTTCTGGTCGGAGAATTTGACGAACGGAAAGTCCTTCTTGCCATCGACCTTGATGAGCGCGAGATCGGTCTTCGGATCGGTGCCAACGACCTTGGCGGTGTAGCTCGTGCCGTCATCCATGGTCACCTGCACCGACTCGGCGTGGTCGACGACGTGGTTGTTGGTCACGGCGTAGCCGTCGGCGGAGATGAAGAAGCCGGAGCCTTCGCCCGTGATCATCTGATGGCGCTGGCGCGGCATGCCGTTCATGCCGCCTGGGCCACGGAAGCCGAACTGCCGCGAGAACTGGTCGAACGGGGTGTCCTCGTCCAGATCCATCCGGTTCTGCTGCAGCATCGCGCTCTTGTCGTTGTCCTGGTCGATCTTGACCCGCACCGAGATGACGGCGGGTTTGACCTTGCTGACGAGGTCACCAAAGCCCGGCGGCGTCGCGGCGGATTCGGCGGCCTGGGCCGGGGCAATGAAGGAGCTCGGACCGAACGGCGAAGAGCCGGGAGCGGCCGCCAGCACGGCCACGCCGAGCGCGGCCACGGTGCCGAGCAGCGCAAGCCGGCGCGGCCTCAGGATCTTGCGGGACGTGGTGTCGGAATTGACGCGATCGTTCATGTCGAAATGTCCATGTTGGATAAGGTGTCGCCTTGCCTCCAACATGGCCATCGTCACCTTACGACGTCCCGTCCATCCGATTAAATCTTGGCAAAGAATGCGCGCGGGCCTCGCGGGAAAATCGTCCCTGCGCATTTGATGCAGCTCAACGCGGGTCCTTCGGGCAGTGAAAAACTGCGGCCACCGGATGATGTTCATCGGAGGCGCGCCATGTACAAAGACATTCTCGTCCACATCCCCACCGAACGCCCCATGCGCTGCGCGATCGAAGGCTCGATTTCGCTCGCGGCGCAGTTCAACGCCCATCTCGACGCAGTCGCGATCGGCTATGTCGCAACCAGTGCGGCCTACGTGATGGAGGGCGGCGCCGCGGTCGCGGCCGTGTTCGAACTGGAACGCGAGCGCGCGGTAGAGCGGGCCGAGGCCGCGCTCGCCGTGTTTGGCATCGAGGCGGCGAACGCCGGCATCTCCTACGGCTGCCGCGCGCTCGGCGCGATCCCGGTGGATGCAGCCGGCTCGCTCGGCGAGATGGCGCGGTTGCACGACCTCAGCGTCGTGCTCCAGCCTGATCCGGCGCAGGGCTCATTCGACAACGACGTGCCGCGCGAGATCCTGTTTCAGGCGGGCGGCCCGGTGCTGTTCCTGCCCTACACCTTCCATGGAGCGTTCAAGGCGGCGCGGATCGGCATCTGCTGGGACGGCAGCCGCCTCGCAGCCCGCGCCGTGCACGACGCCGCACCGTTCCTGGCCCGCGCCGACGAGATCGTGATCATCACCATCAACGAGGCCGACGCGGTCTCGGACGAAGCGTCAGCGAACGGTCTGGCAAGACATCTCGGCCGGCGCGGACTGTCGACCCGCACGGTCGGCCTGTCGGCGACGCGCGCCGACATCCAGCCGACCATCCTGTCGCTGGCGGCCGACGAAGGCCTCGATCTCCTGGTGATGGGCGGCTACGGCCATTCGCGGTTGCAGGAGCGCGTTCTCGGCGGCGTCACCCGCGCCATGCTGCAGGCCATGACGGTGCCGACGCTGATGTCGCATTGAGCCGGGCCGGCCCCGGCGCCGTCACGCCGCGACCGGGGTCTCCCATGTCGCGGGCGCTGCGGCGCCCTCGTCGTGTTGCACATTGCACGCGTCGAAATGCGCCTTGAGCTCGACCTCGGCGAGATATTCGAAATGTTCGGCCTGGCCGAGGAGTTCCCAGTTCTGAAGCGGCCGGTAGGCCGCCTGCTGACGACAGAGGGACGCCAGCGCCCGGTAGCGACGTACGTTCTCCATGAGACCCTCCCTCGCATTCACAAGGCTTATTGCCCCGATTTGCGTCAGGCCGATGGCGGTTGTGCAAAAGATTTGCTGCGCCGGTCGCGCGCCCAGCTTCGGCTCGTTCTTGGGAAGCGCGTATCCGGGCCGAGGTTCCAAACGTCGGTGAGACGGGCACTCGGTAACCCACCACCGGAGCCAAGCGCTAGGCGGAGAGCCGGCGCTCCACGGTCACGCCGACCAGGTCGAGATAGCGCTCGATCAGGTTGGGCCGGCCGACCAGATAGCCCTGCATCTCCTCGCAGGCCTCCCGCGCCAGGAAGGCACGCTGCGCTTCCGTCTCCACCCCCTCGGCAATGACCGGGATGTTCAGGGCGTGCGCGAGGCTCAGGACCGCGCGGACAATCTCGGCCGATTGCGGCGTCGCCTCGAGATTGGAGATGAAGCTGCGATCGATCTTGATCTTGTCGAACGGGAACGACTGGAGATAGGACAGCGAGGAATAGCCGGTGCCGAAATCGTCCATCGCGATGCGGATGCCGAGCGCCTTCAGCCGCCGCAGCAGATTGAGTGCGCGGGTGAAATCGCCGATCAGCACGCCCTCTGTGATCTCGACCTCGAGCCGCGTCGGCGTAAGCCCCGTCTCCAGCAGGATCTGGTGGATCGAACGTTCGAGATCGCCGGCCTGGAACTGGACCGGCGACAGATTGACGGCGACCTGCAGCGGCCGCGGCCAGGATGCCGCCTCACGGCACGCTTCGCGCAAGACCCATTCGCCGATCTGGACGATCAGCCCGTTCTCCTCGGCGAGCGGAATGAACTGGTCCGGCGGCACGAAGCCGCGCGTCGGATGGTTCCAGCGCAGCAGAGCCTCGAAGCCGATGACCTCGCCATCCACCCGCGCCTGCGGCTGGAAATAGACCAGGAACTGGTTCTGCTCCAGCGCCTGTCGCAGATCGTGCTGCAACAGCCTGCGGTCGCGCAGCTCCTGGTCCATCTCGGATTCGAAGAAGCGCACCCGGCCCCTGCCCTCGCGCTTGGCACGGTAGAGCGCCGAGTCGGCGTTGGCGAGCAGCGTGGCGGCATTCACGCCGTCGTCCGGATAGAACGCGATGCCGACGCTGAGGCCGACATGGGAGAGATAGTCGTCGACCTCCAGCTCCTGGCCGATGGTCTCGACCAGGCGTTCGGCGAGCGCCAGAACGTCATCGCGGCTGATGTCGTCGGGCATCAGGATCATGAACTCGTCGCCGCCGATACGGGCGACAAAGGCGCCGTCGGCCTCCTCGGCAAGCCGGTCCGCCGCCGCCCGCATCAGCAGATCGCCGACGGGGTGGCCGAACACGTCGTTGACTTCCTTGAAGCGGTCGAGATCGAGGCTGAGCACGGCAAAGCTGGTCGCCGCCTCCTGCGCCCGCTCCAACCGTTCGCCGAGCACGGCGTTGAAGGCGCTGCGGTTCGGCAGGTCGGTCAACGCATCATGATGTGCAAGATGGCTGATCCGCGCCTCGTTCGTGATCCTCTCGGTGACGTCCTCGATCACGCCGACCAGGTATTGCGGCGCACCGCCGCCATCCCTGACCAGCAGCTTGCGCGAATTGACGAGACGATCGCGGCCCTTCACGCCGACTTCGAGCAGATGCCCCTCCAGGATCATCGGCCCGCCGCTGTCGACGACGCGGCGATCCTGCTCGTTCACGACGCGGGCAATATGGTCCGGGAAGATCTGCTGCGGAGTCTTGCCCAGCATCGCCTCGCGCGGCATTCCGTAATACTCTTCGCCGGCGCGGTTGAGCAGGACGTAGCGGGAATCCTTCGCATCCTTGGCGAACACCGCGATCGGGATGTTCTCGATGATACAGTCGAGGAATTCACGCGCCCGCCGCAGATCCTGTTCGGCGCGCTTGTGCGTCTGTTCGAGTTCCTCGATCATCAGCTTGATCGCACGGTCGGTGCGACGGCGATCGCGATCGCCCTCCTCGTAGGCCGCACTGACGAGCTCGCAGAGCTTGGTCAGGTCGACCTGTCCGGACTCGTCCGTCGACTGACGAATCTGTCTTGCGAGCAGCCGGTGCATGGTCAAGCCGCCGCCTCCGCGATGACAGTGACGGTCATGGTCTGGTTGTGCAGCTCGCAGCGACCGGACCCGGCCGGCGGAGCGATCTCGCCGTAGGAGTAGAATCCGATCCGGACGACGTCCTCGCCGAGCTCGGTGGCGACCGCATCCAGCTCGTCCTGCGTGCGCTGCCCCATCACCCTGCGGCGGCCAGTACAGCTCACCAGGATCGCAAGCTTGTCGCCGTCAACGCCCTCCGCGAGTGCGCTACGCGCCTGCCGACCGGCTTCGCCGGCACCGGCGGCAAGACTGTCGAAATTGGCCCGCATCAATTGCGCGGTGCATCCTTCCGGAATGTCGGCGGCGAACGTCAGGGTGCGGGCATTGCGGTCCACCGCGAACACCGAGCGTACGATCTGCCGGTCCGGCTCGGCCTCGTCGTGAATGCCCAAGGGGAATGCCAGACCCGAACCCGGCATCGCTTCGGCCTCTTCTTCGCCGAGATAGCGGGTGTAGAGGTCCAGCGGCGGCTCGCCGTCGAGTTCCACGACCACGGATCCTTCCGACTTCGTCACCCTGCGGCGCGGGCCGAACACATCCCAGCCGCCGGCACAGCCATGCGCGAAACGGAACGAGGCGCCGTAGAATGCGATCGCGGCGACACGGTTCGGCGTCGCCTCGGCGTCGGCCCCGACGAGCGTCTGTTCAAATCGGGTGCCGTCGCCGGCGAGGCCGCCCGTGACAGGCAAGTCCGGTCCCAGAACCTCGGTGATTCCGGCAAGCAGTTCGCCGCCGTTCACCGCCAATCCGTCGGACAGGACAAACAGACCCGCCAGATCCGCCGCCAGCACCTGGCGGGCAAGGCGCGCGCCGCAGGCCCGCGACGCATCGCGGGTTTCGACGACCTCCTGCACCAACCGCACTTGCGTATGGGCGAAACGCAAGGCGACAGCGATGACTTCGTCATCGCAGATGTCGTCGCCATGAATTTGTCCACCGGTGCTGCAGCCGACGATATGGCTGTCGGGATAAAGGCCGCGCAGCTCGCGATAGCGTTGGCCGTCCACCAGTTGCTCGCGGCTGCCGAAATAGAGCACGAGCTGAGGAGGCTCGCGCAGGGCATCCGCTCCGCGCCAGCCATGGGCAGCATTCCAGTGACGATATTGAATGTGCATCCCACGCTCTCTGCAGCTCTTGAACCACAGATTGTGGAGCGGCGCATTGCGTCGCCGTTAACCGCGCATGTACTTCGACACCGTTGGTTACCCCGGCATGAAAATTATCGCCCGAGTCGCGCTGGATTCTCCGTAAGATCCCGGGAACAATCCGGTCCTTGAGGCCTTCGCTAATTTGGCGCAATCAGCCTTGTGATGCCGTCCGTAATCTACCGGGTGCGCGCGCTTTCCCCGAGGCGCATCGGCTGCACGGCATGATCCCGCAGCTTTGGCACCCGGCCGGTCTCGGCGGCGACGCGAATGGCCTCGATATTTGCGGCATACTCCGCAACGCTCTTGCCGCGAAACACCGCGGAACCCGCCACCAGCGTATCGGCGCCCGCGGCGGCCACGGCAGCGGCATTGTCGCGCGTGACACCGCCGTCGACCTCGAGCCGGATCGGCCGGTCGCCGATCATGGCTTTGATCCGCTCGATTTTCGGAAGCTGGGATTCGAGGAACGACTGACCGCCGAATCCCGGATTGACCGTCATCACCAGCACGAGATCGATGCGATCGAGCACATAGGCGATCGCACTCTCGGGCGTCGCGGGACACAGGCTGACGCCGGCCTTCTTGCCGAGCGCGCGGATGGCTTGAAGCGAACGGTCGAGATGCGGGCCGGCTTCGGCATGAACCGTGATGACGTCGGCCCCCGCCTTCGCGAACGCCTCGAGATAGGGATCGACAGGCGCAATCATGAGATGCACGTCAAAGATCTTCTTCGTCATCGGCCGGATCGCCTTGATGACATCGGCGCCGAAACTGATGTTCGGCACGAAGTGGCCGTCCATGACGTCGCAATGGATCCAGTCGGCGCCGGCCGTGTCGATTGCCGCGATCTCCTCGCCGAGGCGCGCGAAATCCGCGGCCAGGATCGAGGGAGCGATGATGATCTCTCTGGTCATGGCTTTGCACTCCGCGCGTCGGCGCCGCCGCTGAAGACACGGCTCGCCAGAACATCCATGGGGTCGATGGTTTCGAGGTCGTCGACGTCGAGCATGCGATCGAGATCGGACACCAGCCGATCGGCCTGCCGCAAGCGGATACGGTCGACGGCGTTGCGGATCGAGCGCGCATTGGAGAAGAACGGCTGCGTACGGCGTAGTGCGATGTACTTCTCGAACGCCTCACGTGCCGCCGCCGAGAGGCGATAGCCCCGCTCCTTCAGCATCAGCTCGGCGATGACCAGCAGCTCGTCTTCCGCATAGTCCGGAAATTCGATGTGGTGGGCGATGCGCGAGCGGAAGCCGGGATTGGAGGCGAAGAATCTCGTCATGCGCTCGCCATAGCCGGCAAGAATCACGACGAGGTCCTCGCGCTGGTTCTCCATCACCTGGAGCAGGATCTCGATGGCCTCCTGACCGTAGTCGCGCTCGTTGTCGGGGCGATGCAGATAATAGGCCTCGTCGATGAACAGCACGCCGCCCATCGCCTTCTTCAATATCTCTTTGGTCTTCGGCGCGGTGTGGCCGATATACTGGCCGACGAGATCGTCGCGCGTCACCGAGATCACCTGTCCGCGCCGCACGAAACCGAGGCCGTGCAGGATCTTGGCCATGCGCAGCGCCACAGTCGTCTTGCCGGTACCGGGGTTGCCGGTAAACGACATGTGCAGCGTCGGCGGCGCGGAGGCCAGGCCCGCGCGCTGCCGGATGCGCTCGATCAGCAGCAGCGAGGCGATCTGGCGCACGCGGTTCTTCACCGGCTTCAATCCGATCAGCTCCCGCTCGAGCTGCTGCAGCGTGTCGGTGATCCCGGCCGCTTCGGCTTCCTTGCGGAGATCGAATTGGGTCTCGCCGGGCTCAGTCGTCGTTGCGTGGGGAACATCCAGCATCGGTACCTCGAAGAAAGGAGCTTCGCCGCGGGGGAGCGGCGAAGCAGTGGTCCGCCAAGGATGCGGAGCAGGGAGAGCTCCGCGCGGAGCGGATGACTTAAGTTGGCGCGTGCGCGGCCGGCCGGCGCACGGTGGTGTAACGGATCGCGCGGCCACCGACTTCCTGCCGCACCAGCTCGAACTCCGCCTCATGCGGCGGCCGATTGACGAGGAAGGAGATCCGCACCGATTCCCAGCCGTGGCTGGAATCGAAGCCGCAGATGCGGATGTAGCTGTTACCGTACACCCTGCGGCACTCCGCGAGCTCCATCATCACGCCGGCGGCGTCCTGAAGGTCGAACATCGGCAGGCCCCACATCTCCCAATAGGTATTGCGGGGATGGGGATCATCGGTGAACTCGATATTCACCGCCCAACCGTTTCCAAGACAATATTGCACCTGCTTGTAGATCTGGTCGTCAGTGAGATCGGGCAGGAACGAAAAGCAACCCTGAGTGAGTTTCATGCTGCGTCTCCTCAAACGGTTTCGAGCGCGGTCGGCACGAAGTCCGGCGTGTCGGTGGATTGATAGTTGAAGGTCACGTCCTTCCAGACCTCGAGCGCCGCCTTCAGCGGCGTGCAGGTCTCGGCCGCCCTGGCCAGGATCTCCGGGCCCTCGTGGACGTAGTCGCGCCCCTCGTTACGGGCGAGGATCATAGCCTCCAGCGCCACGCGGTTGGCGATCGCGCCGGCCGCGATGCCCATGGGATGGCCGATGGTGCCGCCGCCGAATTGCAGCACGACGTCTTCGCCGAGCAGATCGAGCAGCTGATGCATCTGGCCGGCATGGATGCCGCCGGAGGCGACCGGCATCATCTTGTTCAGGCTCGCCCAGTTCTGGTCGAAGAACAGGCCATGCTCGAGCTTGGTCGGGTTGAAGTCTTCGCGGCAGACGTCGTAATAGCCGCGCGTGGTGTTGGGATCGCCTTCCAGCTTGCCGACCACCGTGCCGGCATGGATGTGGTCGACACCCGCGAGCCGCATCCACTTGGCGATGACGCGGAACGACACGCCGTGGCTCTTCTGCCGCGTATAGGTCGAGTGACCGGCGCGATGCAGATGCAAAATCATGTCGTTGCGCCGCGCCCATTTGGCCATCGACTGGATCGCGGTGTAGCCGATCACGAGGTCGATCATGACGATGCACGACCCGAGCTCCTTGGCGAACTCGGCACGCTCGTACATGTCCTCCATCGTGCCCGCGGTGATGTTCAGGTAGGTGCCCTTCACTTCGCCGGAGGCCGCCTGCGCGCGGTTCACGGCCTCCATGCAATAGAGGAAGCGATCGCGCCAGTGCATGAAGGGCTGCGAGTTGATGTTCTCGTCGTCCTTGGTGAAGTCGAGACCGCCCTTCAGCGCCTCGTAGACCACGCGGCCGTAGTTGCGGCCCGAAAGCCCGAGCTTCGGCTTCACCGTCGCGCCCAGCAGCGGCCGGCCGAACTTGTCGAGCCGCTCGCGCTCGACCACGATGCCGGTCGCCGGTCCCTGGAAGGTCTTCACATAGGCGACGGGGAAGCGCATGTCTTCCAGACGCAGCGCCTTGAGCGGCTTGAAGCCGAACACGTTGCCGATGATCGAGGCCGAGAGGTTCGCGATCGAACCCGGCTCGAACAGGTCGAGGTCATAGGCGATGTAGGCGAAATACGAGCCCGGCGTGCCCGGCACCGGATCGACGCGGTAGCATTTCGCGCGATACTTCTCAGCGGCCGTGAGGCGATCGGTCCACACCACGGTCCAGGTCGCGGTCGAGGATTCACCGGCGACGGCCGCGGACGCTTCGATCGGGTCAACGCCTTCCTGGGGCGTGACGCGAAACAGCGCGATGACGTCGGTGTCCTTTGGCGTGTAGTCAGGCTCCCAATAGCCCATGCGCTTGTATTCCATGACGCCCGAGCGATAGCGCTCTTTGCCGCGGACCGTGCCGGTATGTGCGTTCATGTCTCTCTCCTGCTGTTTTCTCTGTTGTTTCCGATTGACTAGGCCGCAACGGGCTCGCGAGCATCGACGCGCGGATCGAGCTCGCCGGCGCGATAGCGCCGCGCCATCTCGCTCAAGGGAATGACCTTGATCTTGCTGGCATGGCCCGCGGTACCGAACTGCTCGAAACGGTCGCGACAGAGTTCGCGCATCGCGTCCATCGCCGGCTTGAGGAATTTGCGCGGGTCGAACTCGGAACGCGTTTGCGCGGCGACCTTGCGGAACACCGCTGTCATCGCCAGCCGACAGTCGGTGTCGATATTGACCTTGCGCACGCCGCTCTTGATGCCGCGGACGATCTCCTCGACCGGCACACCCCAGGTCTGCGGCATCTCGCCGCCGAACTGGTTGAACATGTCCTGCAGCGGCTGCGGCACCGAGGAGGAGCCGTGCATGACGAGGTGCGTATTCGGCAGCCGGCGATGGATCTCCTCGACCACCCGCATCGCCAGGATGTCGCCATCAGGCTTCCGGCTGAACTTGTAGGCGCCGTGCGAGGTGCCCATCGCGATGGCGAGCGCATCGACCTTGGTGGCCCGGACGAAGTCGACAGCCTGGTCGGGATCGGTCAGAAGCTGGTCGTGGCTGACCGTGCCCTCGACGCCGTGACCATCCTCCTGCTCGCCGCCGCCGTGCTCGAGCGAGCCGAGCACGCCGAGCTCGCCTTCGACGGAGGCGCCGACCCAGTGGGCGAGATCGACGACGCGGCGGGTGATCGCGACGTTGTAATCGTAATCGGCGGCTGTCTTGGCGTCGGCCTTGAGCGAACCGTCCATCATGACGGAGGTGAAGCCGTGGGCGATGGCGGACGCGCAGGTCGCTTCGTCATTGCCGTGGTCCTGGTGCATGCAGAGCGGGATGTCGGGATAGGTCCGCTCCAGGGCGTCGATCATGTGCGAGAGCATGAGATCGCCGGCGTAGCTGCGCGCGCCGCGCGAAGCCTGGATGATGACGGGCGCATCGACCTCGGCCGCCGCCTGCATGATCGCGATGCCCTGCTCCATGTTGTTGATATTGAATGCCGGCACCGCGTAGCCATGAGAGGCGGCATGGTCGAGCAGTTGGCGAAGTGTGATACGGGCCACGAGAAGTCCTCCTTATTGGCTCTTGCGGGCGATCGCCCGGCGGGCGGCTTCCGCAATGCTTTGCGGTGTGATGCCGAATTCGCGGTACAGCACCGGCGCCGGCGCCGAGGCGCCGAAGCCGCGCATGCCGACGAACTCGCCGTCGGAGCCGATCCACCGCAACCAGTCGCCCTGCACCGCCGCCTCGATTCCGACGCGCGGCGCGGTTCCGAGCACGCTGGCGCGGTAATCGTCCGGCTGCTCCTCGAACAGGGCGAAGCAAGGCGCGGACGCCACGGCGGCGCGGATGTGCTCGGTCGCGAGCAGGCGGGCGGCTTCCATCGCAATCGACACTTCCGAGCCGGTTGCGATCAGCGTCACGTCGCGGCCGCCGTCCGGCGAGACGACGAGATAGGCGCCGCGTGAGACGCGGTTTCTGCCGCGCGCATCGCTGCGGAAGGTCGGCAGCGCCTGACGCGACAGGCACAGCACGGACGGACGATTCTCTGAATTGAGCGCGCAGTCCCAGGCTTCCAGCGTCTCCACTGCGTCGGCGGGGCGGAATACCAGCAGGTTAGGGATCACGCGCAGCGCGGCAAGGTGTTCGACAGGCTGATGCGTCGGACCGTCCTCGCCGAGCCCGATGGAATCGTGGGTCATCACATGGATGACGCGCAGCCGCATCAGGGCCGCAAGGCGGATCGCCGGCCGGCTGTAGTCGGAAAACGCGAGGAACGTGCCGCCATAGGGGATGAAGCCGCCATGCAGCGCGAGGCCGTTCATCGCGGCGGCCATGCCGTGCTCGCGAATGCCGTAGTGGATGTAGTCGCCGGCGAACGCCTCGCGCTTGACGGGGACTTGCACCTTGGCGTGCGTCAGGTTCGAATGCGTCAGGTCCGCGGAGCCGCCGACCAAGCCGGCAATTGTCCCGGCGATGCCGTCGAGCACCTGTTGCGAAGCCTGCCGCGTCGCGAGCTTCGGACGTTCGGATGCAAAGCGTTCGCGCAATTTCGCCGCGGCCAGCGCATAGGCGGCCGGCAGGGCAACCGCCTTGCCTTCGACGAACATGTCGCGCTGCTCGGGCGTCACGCATTCATAGCGATCGAGCCAGGCGAGCCGATCGACCTGGCCGCGTTGCCCGATCATCCGCCACGCCTTCTGGATCGTGACAGGCACCACGAAGGGCTGATAGTCCCAACCCAGCGTCCGGCGCGCTGCAGCGGCCTGCTCGGTCCCGAGCGGCGCACCATGGGCTTTCTCCGTGCCCTGCCTATCGGGCGCGCCGTAACCGATGACGGTGCGGCAGGCGATCAGCGACGGTTTTGCCGTCTCCCGCTCCTCCGCGATCGCCTGCGCGATCGCTTCGGGATCGTGTCCGTCGATGCCGCGCACCGACCAGCCCGACGCCGCGAAACGCGCGAGCTGGTCGTCGGACGTTGCCAGCGAGGTCGGCCCGTCGATGGAGATTCCGTTGTCGTCGAACAGCACGATCAGGCGGCCGAGCCCGAGATGGCCGGCGAGCGAGAGCGCTTCCTGGCTGAGGCCCTCCATCAGGCAGCCGTCACCGGCGATCACATAGGTGAAGTGATCGACGAGACCGTCGCCATGCCGCGCATTGGCCATCCGCTCGGCGAGCGCCATGCCGACCGCGGTCGCGATCCCCTGCCCCAGCGGCCCTGTCGTCATCTCGACGCCCGGCGTGTGGCCGTATTCCGGATGCCCCGGCGTCTTCGAGCCCCATTGCCGGAACGCCTTGATGTCGTCGAGGCTAACGTCGCCGCCGGTCAGATGCAGCAGCGCATAGAGCAGCATCGAACCATGGCCCGCCGACAGCACGAAGCGGTCGCGATCCGGCCAATTAGGATGCGCCGAATCGAATTTCAGGAAGCGCGAGAACAGCACGGTTGCGACATCGGCCATGCCCATGGGAAGGCCGGGATGACCCGACTGCGAGGTCTCGATGGCATCGACCGCAAGGAAGCGGACGGCGTTGGCGAGATCATTGTGCGTGACCGCCGTGAGGTCGGCTTCGGCATGAACCGAGATGTTCATCGGATTCTCTCCTCGTTCACTTCAAGCTGCGCTTGCGCTCGATCAACTGCATGATCAGCGGCGTCAGGATCAACTGCATGGCGAGATCGAGCTTCGCGCCGGGACACACGATCGAGTTCGCGCGGGACATCCAGCTCTGCGGCAACATCGAGAGCAGATAGGGGAAGTCGATGCCGCGCGGATTCTTGAAGCGGATCACCACCATGGATTCGTCCGGCGTCGGGATCCAGCGCGCGACGAACGGATTGGAGGTGTCCACCGTCGGCACGCGCTGGAAGTTGATGTCGGTTTCGGTGAATTGCGGGCAGATATAGTGGATGTAGTCGGGCATCCGCCGCAGGATGGTGTCGGTGACGGCCTCGGTCGAATAGCCCCGCGCGCTGCGATCGCGATGCAGCTTCTGGATCCATTCGAGATTGATGACCGGCACGACGCCGATCTTGAGGTCGGCATAGCGCGCGACATTGACCTTGTCGGTGACGACGGCGCCGTGCAGGCCCTCGTAGAACAGCAGGTCCGAATTCTCCGGCAGCCGCTTCCAATCGGTGAAGGTGCCGGGCGCCGTGCCATGCAGTGCGGACTCCTCGGCGTCATGCACGTAGTGCCGTGTCGTCGCGGTGCCGGTCTCGCCATAATCGCGGAACGCGCGCTCCAGCTCCTCGAACAGGTTGGTCTCGGGGCTGAAATGGCTGAAGTGCTTGTTGCCGCGATCGGCCTCCTTCGCCATCTGCGCGCGCATCTCGACGCGGTCGTAGCGATGGAAGGCGTCACCCTCGATGTAGGCCGCGTTGACTTTCTCGCGGAAGAAAATCTGCTCGAACGTCTTCTTGACCGAGGTGGTGCCGGCGCCGGAGGAGCCGGTGATAGAGATGATGGGATGCTTCCTGGACATCGGACGCCCTCCTCACAGCCGGAAGAATCCGCGCCGCGCGAACAGCGGCGCTGAGACGCTGGCAACCAGCAGCGGATCGCAATGCAGTTCCTCGACCCGGCGCACCTCGTTGCTCGAGCCCATGATCAGCGGCACGCGCTGGTGCAGGTTCTGCGCCGAGAGATCGAGGATGCGCTCGCGTCCCGTTGTGGCGGAGCCGCCGGCCTGCTCGATGATCATGGCCATCGGATGCGCCTCGTAAGTCAGGCGCAGGCGGCCGTCGCCATAGCCGGGGCGCGCGTCCGAGGGATAGAGGAAGACGCCGCCCCGGGTGAGGATGCGATAGGCCTCGGCAACCAGCGAGCCGACCCAGCGCATGTTGAAATCGTGGTTGGCGGGCCCTTCGACGCCGGCGAGGCACTCGTCGACGAAGGCACGCACCGGCGAATCCCAGTGCCGGCGGTTCGACGCGTTGATCGCGAACTCCTCGCAGGCCTCGGCGATCTGCGCGCCGCTGCGCGCGAGGCGGAAGCAGCCCGCCTTGCGATCGAGCGTGAAGATGTCGACGCCCTCGCCGAGCGTCAGCACCAGCGAGGTCTGGGGCCCGTAGGTGACGAAGCCTGCCGCAAGCTGCGCCGAGCCGCGCTGATGGAAGGCGAGCGAGAGGTCGTCCGGCGCGGGCAGGATCGAGAAGATCGTGCCGACCGTCATGTTGATGTCGATGTTGGAGGAGCCGTCGAGCGGATCGATCGCGATGCAGATGCGGCCGTCGCGATCGCAGATCTGGGCTTCGCGCATCTCTTCCGAGGCGAGCGCTGCGATCGGCAGCTTGCTGAGATAGCGGCGCAGGATCGCATCCGCCTGCACGTCGAGATCGCGCTGGACGTCGCCGTCGCTGTTGCGGCCGGTGGTCAGGCCGGAGGCGTCGGCGAGATCTCCGGTGGCGATCAGGTCGGCGATCTCGATGGCCGCCGCCGCGATGGCATCGACCGCGGCCGCCACCGCAAGCGCGTGAGGCGCGGTCTCGGAATACCGTTGAAGATGGTCGTCCAGCCTCAGTTGCCCGGTCATCTGCGCATCCCCTCTGCCGGCGCCGTATCCAGTTCCCTCCCCTCTGGAGGTCGGTACGGTCAGTCCCGGCATCAGGAGATTGACAGGGGCAGCTTAATAAGGAAAATTTCTATTCATAATGAGCGTCAAAGAATTTTCTTATAATGGCCCCAGCCATGCGGCGGCCCAGCTCCGGCATCTGACGATCCGGCAGCTGCGCTCGCTTGCGGCGCTCTCGGCTAAGGGCAGCGTGACGGCGGCGTCCGGCCATCTCGGGCTGACCCAGCCGGCCGTGACCCAGCAACTCCGGCAGCTTCAGGACCTCGCTGGCCTGCCGCTGGTGCAGCGGACCGGCGACGGCATGCTGCTGACGGAGGCCGGCAAGGAGGTGCTGACGCTGGCCGAACGGGTCGAGGCCGCCATCATGGACTGCCAGGGCGCGCTCGACCTGCTCGCGGGGCGGACCGGCGGCACCGTGCATCTCGGCGCGGTCTCGACCGCGAAGTATTTCGTGCCGCATGCGATCGCGGCGTTCTCCAAGCGGTACCCCAAGATCGAGATCAAGCTGACCATCGGCAATCGCGAGGAGATCCGCGAGGCCATGCACGGCTACGACCTCGATTTCGCGGTGATGGGTCGGCCACCGGCCGACGTCACCGTCGACGTCCGCCAGCTCGGGCGCAATCCGCACATCATCGTCGCACGCAAGGGACACTGGCTGGAGAACGATTCCGGCCTCAACCTCACCGACCTCGTGCACGAGACCTTCCTCACCCGCGAACCCGGCTCGGGCACGCGGACGCTGATGGAGGGCATGTTCCAGAAGTCCGACCTCGAGCCGATCATCGGCATGGAGATGAGCAGCAACGAGACCATCAAGCAGGCGGTGATCGCCGGGCTCGGCATCGCCTTCATCTCGGCCCACACGGTGGCACATGAGCTCACCGAGGGCCGACTCATCGTGCTCGACGTCGCGGGCCTGCCGATCGTGCGGCAATGGTACGTGATCCGCCGCAGCGACAAGGTACTGCTGCCGCCGGCGCAGGCGATGTTCGATTTTCTGGGCTCGGAGGGGTCGAACTATCTGCCCGAGGTGCCCGAGTTCAGCGCACGATAACCGGCCGGCACTCAGCTCATCAGCTTCATGGCGACGGTCGCCGCCAGGATCACGATGATCTGGAGCAGACGCTCCGTCGTGAAGATGCGGTTGAACGTGGTCATCGCTTGCCCCGGCCGACGTGAAGGAGATTTCGGTCGGCCTGTTGCTAGCACAGGCAGGCAGCCAGACAACTCCGTAATTGCCACGGGTGCCGCTTGCCGCCGGCCTGTTGCGAGGAGACCGCACGTCATCCCCTCCCCGGCAGACGGTCGATCCACCATGCCAGAGCGCGCGCGGCGCCCTCCTCGAATCCGATGACCGGCACGCCCGCGATCACGTCGCGGAGGCGGCGGACGTCGGCGGCAATGATCGGTTCGGCGTCGACGCCCGTTGCATCGACGGCGCCGAACCTGACCAGATGGCGTGCTTTGAGGAGACCTGCGACATGCTCGATCACGCTGCGCAGGCTGCGCACTTCGCCGCTGGCGAGATTGACGACACCAGAGAGCTCGCTGTCGAGCACGGCGGCGATCATCCGCGCGAGGTCATCGACATAGGCGAAATCGCGCAGCTGCCCGCCATGCGAGCAGTCGAAGTTTTGTCCCGCGCGAAGGCTTCGGATCAGCGCAGGGATCAGGCGCGCCTCGGGCTCGTGCGGGCCGAACGGGACAAACACGCGGCCCCAGACGGCGCCTGCCGCGATGTAGGCTTCGGCCGCAGCGAGCTTGGCTTGACCGTACAATGTCGTGGGGCGGCATGGGCTGATGCGCTCATCACATGGGCCGCTCTGCGGTCCGTATTCGAGGCAGCTTCCGATGCCGAGGATCCGGCTGACGCCGCAGGCCCGCGCGCGCGACAGCAGGTCAATGCTCGCCTCAGCCCAGAGCCGGTTGACCGGATCTTCGCGATAACGGCCCGGCCGGACTTCCCAGGCGAGATGAACCAGGTGCGTCGGACGCGACTCAGACAGCGCGTGCACACGGCCGGCTTCGGTGAGGAGATCAGCCGCATGCCAGATCACGCCCGCCGCTGCCGGTTGAGCCGAGCGCGCGACGCCGTGGACCTCCAAGCCGCGATCGACCAGCACAGGCAACAGCGCACGGCCCAGGAATCCGGAAGCGCCCGTGACCAGCACCCGCGTCATGCGAGACACGGCAGCGCGCGGTCGCGCGCGGACAGAATAGGATCGGCAAGCGGCCAGTCGATCGCGAGCGATGGATCGTCCCAGCGAATGCCGGCCGCGCCTTGCGCGTCATAGGGCACATCGATGCAATACATCAGCTCGGTCGCATCGACGAGCGTCTGGAAGCCGTGCGCGCATCCGGCGGGAATGAATACGGCATTGCCACGGCCGGCGGCGAGCTCGACCGAGCACCATTGTCCGTAGGTCGGCAGCGACCGGCGCAGATCGACGATCACGTCGAAAGCGCGGCCGGCAACGCACCGCACCAGCTTGGCCTCCGGCCGGCCGGCCTGGTAGTGCAGGCCGCGCAACGTGCCGGCGCGCTCGTTATGCGAGAGGCTCTGTTGCGCGAAATGCGTCGGCAGGCCCTGCGCCGCGAAGGCCTCAGTATCGAACAGCCGGGCGAAGAATCCGCGCGCGTCGGTCTCCGGTTCGATGCCGATCTCAACCACGCCTGGCAGCGCCAATGCAGTGAACTTCATCCCGGGCCCCCGCACCGCGACGCCGCCATTGCGAACGTCGGTTCACCGAAACGCCTTTTGGGTTGCATCATGCGCAACGTTGTCGGAATTTCCGTGGCTTGAGAGAATTCACTAACAGCCGCGGCACGACGGCACAACGGGACGATCCGTTCATGGACAGGCACCGATGCCACTTTTGCACGCGGGAGCTCGACGAGACCTTCGTCGATCTCGGCCTGTCGCCTTTGGCGAATTCTTATCTGCCGCCGGAGCGGGCGGATGCGACCGAGCCAACCTATCCGCTGCATGCCCGTGCGTGCGGCGCCTGCGGGCTGGTGCAGCTTCCGCAATTCGAGCCTGCGGCCAACATCTTCGACCAGTATCTCTATTATTCGTCCTATTCCGAGAGCTGGCTGCTTCATGCGGAGAGCTACGCCGCCGAGATGATCGTCCGCGCGAAGCTCGGAGCAGCGTCCGAGGTGATCGAGATCGCCAGCAATGACGGATATCTGCTGCAGTATTTCCAGCACGCCGGCATCCGCGCGCTCGGGATCGAGCCGGCCAGCGGCCCGGCGACAGCTGCAATCGCCAAGGGGATCCCGACCCGGACCTGCTATTTCGGTCGCGACGTCGCGACCGCGCTGCGCGCGGAAGGCCACAGGCCCGAGCTGATCGTTGCCAACAACGTGTTGCCGCACGTCCCTGATATCAACGATTTCGTCGCGGGCCTGCGCATCCTCCTGCCCGAGACCGGGCGCGCGACGCTGGAGCTTCCGCATCTGTTGCACCTGATCGGAGCCATCCAGTTCGACACGATCTATCACGAGCATCTGTCGTACTTCTCGCTGGCGACCATCGAGACAGTCTTTCGCGCACATGCGCTGCGCGTCTTCGACGTGGATGAATTGCCGACCCATGGCGGCTCGCTCCGTCTGCACGTCTGCAGCGAAGCTGCGCCTCCGAGCGGCTCGTCTGCACTCGAGAGCTTGCGCCAACGCGAGACCACGGCGGGGCTCGACCGGCCCGCGATCTATCGTGACTTTCAGGCCAAGGTGGCGGCGAAGCGCGAGACGATCCGCGACTTTCTCGTCGCGGCGCGGCGCGCGGGCAAGACGGTGCTGGCCTACGGCGCGCCCGCGAAGGGCAACACGCTGCTCAATTATTGCGACGTCACGCGCGAGCTGATTCCGTTCACCGTGGACCGCAATCCGCACAAGCAGGGTCTGCTGCTTCCGGGAACGCATCTGCCGATCCGCAATCCCGCCGCCCTGATCGCGGCCAGGCCCGACTACGTCTTCATCCTGCCCTGGAATCTGAAGGACGAGATCATCGCCCAGCTGGCGGAGGTTCGCGCCTGGGGCGGACAATTCGTGGTGCCCGCGCCCGATCTGACCATCATATCGTGAGCGATGGTTAACGATCAGGCTGCAAGCGGGGCGGCGAAGTCCGCGCGTGCCGCGAAATAGGCTTCCAGCTCCAAGAGCGCCCGCGCTTCCCAATCGCTCGCCTGCTCCAGCAGCGACCAGCTCTGGCCCGGGCGGAACGCAGCGGTCTGGCGATAGAGCGATGCGATGCCGCGGTAGCGGCGCACATTCTCCAAGATGGCGTGACCGTTCATGTCCGAAAACTCCCTCGTCATTCCCGGGGGAGAAACTGCGGCCAAATCTTTTTCGAAAAGTTAGCGGCGCGCAGCAAGCTCGCGGATGGTTGCCGGACTGTTGCGCGCACGCAACGTGCACGGTCGCGCAAGGACGACCTCGAGAGCGAATTATTGCGGATTCGTTGCCGCGCTTTCGCCCGGGGACTTCAGCCCGCCCCGGCTGACGATCCTCATCATCTCGCGGCAGAGATCGGCAAGGCCAATCAGCAGCACGGCGAGCAGGCAGAACAGGTTGATGGAATCGGTATTTGCGCTGGATAGCGCGTTGAACTCGAAGAAGGGCGGAATGAATGCCCACCACACGAGGGGAATGGTGAACAGCGCGGCAAACCCCGCCGCCGGCGTGCCTGCTACAAGGCCGAGCACGAACAGGCCGGGCAGGAACGCTGCAAAATAGAGCTTTGCGCCGAGCGCAACGCAAACGCCCTGAAACGCAGCCGACATGGCGACAACGACGCATCCGAGCAGAAACGCCTGCCACGACCATGGCCGTACCCGCGGTACGCCAAACAGCCCCGCACGCCTCATCAGCCTCCCCCTGCCGCCCATTGACCGGGCCCGCTTGAGACCAAAGTACTACAGCAGCACCGAAATCGCGAGATGCAAATTGCATCACCCGGCTGCCTCCCGCGGCCTGGTAAACGGCCGCATCGCACAATTGCTGCGACCGCCGTCTATTCCATCGCCGCATAGAGCAAGCCGATGACGGGCAGAGCGAGGCCGATGGCCGATGCGAGCGTCCAGCCGCCTTGCGCGAAGGCCCAGGCGCCGATTGCGGAGCCGGCGGCGCCGGCCGTGAAGAACGTCGCCATGTAGAGGCCGTTGAGGCGGCTGCGGTGCTCGTGCCCGAGCGCGAAGATGGCGCGGAAACCGAGCACGACGTTGCCCTGGACACCGACGTCGATGGCAATTGCCGCCACGACCAGACCGACCAGGTTCAGCATCGAGCCGGGCGCGCCGATATAGGTCACGAGGAAGCCCCCGGCCGCGAGCAGCATCGCGACCAGTGTCGCGATGCGGCTGTGGCCGCGATCGGCGAGCCGTCCGGCGATTGGCGCCGCGAACACGCCGGCCACACCGGCCAGCGCGAACAGCGCGATGCCGCGCTGGGTGAAGCCGAACGCATCCGCGAGCTGAAGCGGCGCCACTGTCCAGAACAGGGTGAAGCAGCCGAACAGGCTGGCCTGATAGAGCGCCCGGCGCCGCAGCAGCGGCGTGGCCCGCACCAGATGCGGCATCGACAGCAACAGCTCGCCATAGTGCATCCGCGTCACCGGCCTGCGGATCGGCAGCGTCATCCAGAGCACAGCCGTCAGCACGATCATCAGCGCGGCGGAGGCGAAGAACACTGCGTGCCACGACAGCGCCGAGGTGACGAAGCTCGACACCGGACGCGCCAGCATGATGCCGAGCATCAGGCCGGTCGAGACGTTGCCGACGACGCGGCCGCGAATGGCTTCCGGCGCCAGATGCGCGGCATAGGGAATGATGATCTGCACCGCGACCGAACCGAGGCCGATGAACAGCGCGGCGATCAGGAACGGCGTCGCATGGGTGGCGAACGCGGCGGCGAGCAGGGCCGCCGCGCCGAGCGTGATGACGGAGCAGATCAGGATGCGGTTCTCGACGAGATCGCCGAGCGGCACGATCAGCAGCAGCCCGGTGCCGTAGCCGATCTGCGTCATGGTGACGATCAGCCCGCTAGCTGCGTGCGACAGGCCGAGCGCGGCGCTGATCGGGGCGATCAGCGGCTGCGCATAGTAGATGTTGGCCGCGATCATGCCGCAGGCCGCGGCAAGCACGAAGGTCAGGCGCTGCGACACCGCATCCGGCGCGGTCTCGATCGTGGCATTCATCGTCATTCGTTGACTCCAGAATAGGGAACGATCGTTCCCTAAAGTGACAAAAAATTCAGGCGAGCAGCTTCATCGCGACACCGACCAGCCGCTCACCGTCGAGCGTCAGGCGCGCCTTGCCGACGACGCGCATTCCCTGCGTGATGCAGATCATCAGCCGCGCGGTGTCGTCGGCATCGACATGGCGCGGGATCGAGCCGTCGGCCTGCCCCTCGCGAATGAGGCCGGCGATGAAGTCTTCGTTGATCTTGAGCTGCGCACCGACGCGGGCGGCGACGACAGAATCGACCGCCGACAATTCGACCGCGCTGCCGACCACGAGGCAGCCGCGCCGTCCCTCGGCGCCCTGGGACTGCGCGACATAGGACAGCAGCACGTTGCGGATCCGATCGCGGCCGTTTGTGCCGCGCCGGGCGGCGCTGCGGGTCTGCTCCTGGCGCAGCGCCGTATAGCGCTCGAAGGCGGCCAGGAACACCGCATGCTTGTCGCGAAACGCCTTGTAGATGCTTCCCGTCGCCAGCCGCATCGCCGCGGTAAGGTCGCCGATGGAGGTCGCATGATAGCCGCGCTCCCGAAACACCCGCACGGCGCGGTCCAGCGCCGTGGCCATGTCGAATTCACGGGGACGACCGGGCGGACGGGGGGCAGACTGGGATCGGCGGACGGCTTTTTGCATCGCGGCATAATAGGGAATGATTGCTCCCTAATAAAGACACGTGGTTGTGATGGGGTGGGATCGCGTCCAGGCGCGCGTGTCCCGGACGCGCTGCGGCACGCAGTGACGCTGCGCAGAGCCGGGACCCAGAAAGCGACAGGGCGCGCTGCGGATGGATGGGCCCCGGCTCTGCAGCGCACCACTTCGTGCTGCGCAGCGTCCGGGGCACGAGAGCGGAGTGAGGCGCACGTCTGCCTTCACATCGTCGTTGCGAGGAGCCCTTGCGACGAAGCAATCCAGAGTCTTTCCGCGGAAAGATTCTGGATTGGAGTGTGGGGCGGTAGGTTGCTTCTCCAAATGACGCCGTCATTCCCCGCGAAAGCGGGGAATCCAGTACGCCGCAGCTTCTCGGTTCAATCATTACGGCCTCTGGAATACTGGATCGCCCGGTCAAGGCCGGGCGATGACAGCGCGTATGTGGTTGCAGACATGCCTTCGCAGCCTCGCGGCGGATTTCGCCCGAGCTTTGCTTCATCTTTCGCCCCTCCAATCCAAGAGGGCGCAGGGAAGACCGGGTGCCGGCTCGCACCCGCGGTCCGCTGCGCGAAATGCACACGCAGAAAGAACCGCACAGCAGCATACAGGTGGTGCCGATCACTCGGCCTTCCCTGCGCGATGGTCGGACGGCTTATGCCGTGATCTCCCGGGAGCCGAGTTCCCTCTGGCCTCCCTCGCCCCGCGAATTGGATGATGCAGTCTGCCCGGTTGGGCTCGCTCGCATCTTCGCGGAAGCTTGACCGTAGCAACGACGGCCAGGACCACACGGTTTTGCCGTACGCGTTCAGCGTCGCTCGTCCGCACGCGGTTTCGGGCTCACAGGGACTACCCGCCCTGCCCGCTACCATCTCGTGCCGACGCTGCCGCGTCCACCGCAAGCCCGGCTCGCGAAACGTGACGACGCGCGATCGCCCCTCAAGGTCAAGCCGGGATGGACGACACATACGCCGAAACCGAATTTCGGTAAAGTGGAATATTTTTCCGCGCGAGGATTGACAGAGGGCGACACAGGTCCGGCCTCGTAGCCCGGATGGAGCGCCAGCTCCATCCGGGCTACGGGAGATCACTCCGGCACCGGCATTCCGTCCGCCATGATGGATCGCCCCTTCCGTTCCACGATCATCCCATAAGCCTGCGGCTGGCGGTGAAGGTCGAAATTGAAGGTGGTGCGCTTGTAGGAGTTGCAGAGGTCGAGATCGCAGCGCGCCAGCGCGATCTCGTCGCCCTTGGTCGTGCATCGCGCGATGATCTCGCCCGAGGGCGCGATGATGCAGCTGCCGCCGATGTGATCCACCCCCTCCTCGACGCCGGCCTTGGCGACGCCGACCACGAAAGTGCCGTTCTGGTAGGCGCCGGCCTGCATCACCAGATGGTTGTGGAACAGCGAGAGATCGTCATGCTCGGGCGCGGGCGGATTGTGCACCGGCGTGTTGTAGCCGATCAGCACCATCTCGACGCCCTGCAGGCCCATCACCCGGTAGGTCTCGCTCCAGCGGCGGTCGTTGCAGATCGCCATGCCCATCACGCCGCCGAAGGCCTCGGTCACGCCAAAACCGCTGCCCGGCTCGAAGTAGCGCTTTTCCAGATGCTGAAATTTCCGCCACGGCTCGGGCTCGGCATGGCCGGGCAGATGGACTTTGCGATACTTCGAGACGATCGCGCCGCTCTTGTCGACCAGAATGGACGTGTTGTAGCGCCGGACAATTCCGTCCTCGACCGTCAGCTCGGCATAACCGAGATAGAAGCCGATGCCGATCTCGCGGGCGAGATCGAACAGGGCACGCGTCTCCGGCCCCGGCATCTCGCGCTCGAAAAAACTGTCGATCTCGGCCTGATCCTCAAAATACCAGCGCGGAAAAAACGTCGTCAGCGCAAGCTCGGGATAGACGATCAGATCGCAGCCGCCGGCTTTCGCCTCGCGCATCAAGGCCATCAGCCGGGCGACAACTTCCGTCCTGCTCGCGGTCCTTGCGATCGGGCCAAGCTGGCCGGCTGCGATAGTTACGAATCTCGCCACGCCTCATTCCCTCGTCTTCCGGAGTGCATCGGGCCTTGAGCCTATCGAGCAGCGCACCGCGCGCACAGGCCGGCTCGACCCATCGTCGCGACGAGGCACAATCAAATTCCATGCCTGTGGGTATCATTGTGCAGCGTCCGGCGGCCGCGCATCAGAATTCCGGAACTTCGTTGCGAATCTGCAACGGTTCCCCACCGTCTGAAGCCGGACAAAACAAACTCCCATTCCGGCCACGAACCGCTCTCACAAGGCCGTGAGACTATCAGGGGAACGACGATGCGCGCACAACGCGTTTGGAAAGTGAATGGGGACGCCAGCATCGGGCAGCTCCAATCCAGACTGGACGATCTGAACAAGCGTCTCGGTCAGCTCGAAAACCAGCATCCGGAGAGCTGGAAGCTGGAAGAACTGAGAGCAAGCGCGCTCAGCCTGTCGCGCGAGATCGACGATATCCGCTGCGCCGAGGCCACGGCGGCACTGAGCGAGTTGCTGCGGAAGTAGTCACCCCCTGGCGATTCGGCATTGCGTAGGATGGGTAGAGCGCAGCGAAACCCGTCGCTCCCTCTCGGTCGCGCGAGGAACCAACCTCTCTCGCCGTCATTTCCATGAGAGCATGGAGCACGATCATGACCAGGCACCTGACGCGAACCCATCTCGCGCGCGGCGTGGCCGGCGCGGTGTCCACGTTGGTCCTGTGCGCGACGGCGGCCTTCGCCCTCGCGCGCCATTTCGCATTGTAAGGGATTTCGCATGACGTCCGATCCCGAAGAGCAGGTGCGGCTGCAAGGCTTTGGCGAGATGACGCTACGCACGGCAATCGCGACACTGACGACGCTCGCGCCGCGCGAACGCTCGGAGACTGCGATCTTCCGCGTCCGCGACGGCGTCCGGCTGGCACAAAGCGAGATCGCCGAACTCGCCTCACACTGGGACATCGAGCCCGCGCCCAACGTGCGATCTCCGAGGCTGGTCCCGGAGCAGCACTGGCCGGACATCGTGCGCGGCATGGTGCGCGAGGCCCCGCTGCCGGCGCTGATGGTGGCGTTTCTGGTGGGCGTGGTGGTGGCAAGGCGGTGAGGAACCCCACCGCCCGCCCGGGGATCCCGACCTATTCGTGACGATCCATCGCGGACGTCGCCTTGGTGTCGCGCATCGTCAGATAGACCAGCAGCGAAACCGCGATGCAGCCGGTCAGATACCAGTAGAACCAGCTTTCGTGGCCGATCGACTTGAACCATAACGCGATCGATTCGGCGGTACCGCCGAAGATCGAGACGGTCAGCGCATAGGGCACCCCGACGCCCGTTGCGCGTACGCTGGTCGGAAACAGTTCCGCCTTCACCACCGCATTGATCGCGGTATAGCCCGACACGATCATCCAGGCGGCGGCGATCAGCAGGAAGGCGGAAAATGCATCGTGCGTGGCCTGCAGGGTCGTCAGCAAGGGAATGGTGAACAACGTGCCGGACACGCCGAAGCCGATCAGCAGCCATTTGCGCCCGATGCGGTCGGAGATCGCACCGTAGACCGGTTGCAGCACCATCGCGAAGACGAGGCTTCCCGCTGTCACCATGGTGGTCTGGTCGTCGGTCAGCTTCACCGACAGGCGGAGGAATTTCTGCATATAGGTGGTGTAGGTGTAGAATGCCGCCGTGCCGCCCATGGTCAGCCCCACCACGAGCATCAGCTCGCGCGGGTAGTTCAGCAGCGCGCGGATCGAGCTGGATTTCTTCACCGCGGCCTGGCTGCTCTTGAAGGCGTCGGTCTCGTGCAGATTGCTCCGCATCAAGGCCGCGACGACCGCGAGCACGGCACCGAACGCAAACGGCACGCGCCAGCCCCAGGCCCGGATCTCGTCAGTCGAGAGAAACACCTTCTGCAGGAGAAGCAGCACGAGGATGGCGCAGAGCTGCCCGCCGATCAGGGTCACGTACTGGAAGCTGGAGTAGAAGCCGCGATTCTTCTCGTCGGCGACCTCACTGAGATAGGTGGCGCTGGTGCCGTATTCGCCGCCGAGGCTCAGCCCCTGCAGGACCCGCGCAAGGCCAAGGATGACGGGAGCGGCCAGACCGATCGAAGCATAAGTCGGTGTCACCGCAATGATCAGCGACCCGAAGCACATCATCACGACGGACAGCGTCAGCGCGTTGCGCCGGCCATAGCGATCGGCCAGATGGCCGAACATCCAGCCGCCGAGCGGGCGCACCAGGAAGCCCGCAGCAAACAGCAGCGCCGCATTGAGCTGCTGCACCACCTCGTCGCCATCAGGGAAGAACGCCTTGGCGAAATACAGGGAGAACGCCGCATAGGCGTAGAAATCGTACCACTCGACGAGATTGCCGACCGAGCCGACGAAGATCGCGCGCAACCGGCGCTTCATGTCGGTGATATCGGCACGCTGCTCCGTGACGGGCGCTCCGACAGTCTGAATTGAGGCTTCCTGTGAACTCACGACGTCCTCCGCAGATTTATTGGAAAACCGGATGGCTTCGGCGCTGCTTCAGCAACGGCCGTGCCAATCGTGAGCGGCACGCGAAAACGGTGGGAATTGCCGTAAATTGCGCAGCTTTTTGAGGATGACGGCCACGCGAGGGCGGGAGCGTCGGCAAGAATCCGCCGATGCAAATGTCGACATCGGCGGATTTCCGCCGATCAATCGCCGGCTCAGGGCTCCTTGCGGCCGGGCCGCGCCAGCGCGTATTTCGCCATCTTCTCGTTCAGCGTCCGGCGCGGCACGCCGAGCTCCTCGGTGACGGCGGCAATCGACCAGTCATGCTCGCGCAAGGCGGCCTCGATCAGCGCACGCTCGTAGGCCGCAACACGGTCGGCGAGCGACCGCTGCGGCGCTCCCGGTTCGCCGCGTCGAAGGATCTCGGCGACGCTGCGACCGGTCGCGACCAGTCCCAGCGCATAGCGTTCGGCGACGTTCTTCAGCTCGCGCACATTGCCAGGCCAGTCATGGGCGAGCAGCGCATCGAGATCGTCCGCCCGCAGCGGCGACATCGTGCGGCCCGCGCCCTGGGCGGCAGCGGCGGCAAAATGCTCGAACAGCAGCAGGACGTCATTGCCGCGCTCGCGCAGCGCCGGCAGGTGAACCTCCGCCGCCGCAAGACGGAAGTAAAGATCGGAGCGGAAGCGCCCCTGGCGGCTGTCGGCCGCGAGATCACCCTTGGCTGCCGCGATGACGCGAACGTCGACCGGCAGCAGCTTGTTGGACCCGACCCGCTCGATCGCGCGCTCCTGCAGCGCCCGCAGGATCTTGGCCTGGAACGGAAGCGGCATGCTTTCGATCTCGTCGAGCAACAGCGTGCCGCCACTCGCGTGCTCGAACTTTCCGATGCGGGCGCCACGTGCGCCGGTGAAGGCGCCGGCCTCATGGCCGAACAATTCGCTTTCGAACAATTCGGCCGGGATCGCGGCGCAGTTCACGGCAACGAAAGGCGCCTTCGCGCGCGGGCCGAAATCGTGCAGGGCCCGCGCCACCACCTCCTTGCCGGTTCCGGTCTCGCCGGTGACGATCACGTCGCGATCGTGACCGGCGAGCTCGAGCACGCTGGCACGCACCGCGACCATCGGCTTCGACAGGCCGATCAGGCGGGCATCGATCTCGCCGGGCGCGGCGAGACGATCCGAGAGCTGGCGAAGCTGCAATTTCAACTGTCGCCGCTCGATCGCGCGGGTCATGACTGCCGAGAGCAGCTCGGGATCATGAGGCTTCTGCAGGAAATCGTAGGCGCCCTCGCGCATCGCAGCGACCGCCAGAGGCACGTCGCCATGCGCGGTCAGGAGCACGACGGGAATATCAGGATCGGCGCGGCGAATGTCGCGCATCAACTCGAGCCCGGATCGCTGCGGCATGCGAAAATCGGTCAGCACGGCGTCGGGCGGAGTTTCCTTCACGAGGCGCATGGCCTCGTCCGCGCCCGCGGCAACCCGGACCGTGAACCCACCCAGCTCCAGCCACTGCCGCACCGAATTGCGGACGATCTCCTCGTCATCGACGACGAGCAAGGACCCGCTCATGCCTGCAGTTCCGATTGCTGGGAAACCGGCGCGACATCCACGACCGGAATGACGACCTTGAAAGTCGAGCCTTTGCCCGGCGCGCTCTCCACCAAGATATCTCCTCCGAACTCCCTGACGATTCCGTACGAGATCGAGAGCCCGAGGCCAAGCCCCTCGCCGATCTCCTTGGTGGTGAAGAACGGGTCGAACAGCGATTTGAGGTGCTCGGGTGCGATGCCGGCGCCGGTGTCGCCGACCTCGATCACAGCGCTGTCGTCGCGGCGGCCGAGCCGGACCTGGAGCACCCGCCGCTCGCAATCGCGCATCGCATCGATCGCATTCGACAGCAGATTGACGACGACCTGCTCGAGCCGGATCGGATTGGCAAGGCTATGGAGCGGCTCGGCAGGCGCCTCGCGCACCACCTCGATATGCTCGTGGTCGATGCGGTATTGCAACAGGCGGACCGCATTGTCGATGACAGGCGCCAGCTCTACAGCGCTGCGCGTCCCAGTCTCCTTGCGCGCGAACATGCGCAGGTGATCGATCAGTGCCATCATGCGCTCGGCGATCGATGACATCAGGTCGAGGTTGGCGGCCGCGCGATCGACCTCGTTGCGGCGGAGCAGGACGCGACTGCTCGCGACATAGGTGATCAGCGCCGCGAGCGGCTGGTTGATCTCGTGCGCGACGCCGGCAAGCGCCTGGCCGAGGCTCGCGAGCTTGGCGCTCTGCACCAGGCTTTCCATGGTCCGGCGCAGCTCTTCGGTGCGCTCGGCCACGCGCCGCTCGAGAACGTCATGCGCCTCGAGCTTCGCCCTGACGGCCTGCCGCCGCTGCCAGGCAACCAGCACGACCAGCAGCGAGGCGACGAGAGCCAGGACGCTCGCGATCGCGACGGTCGCCGCACTGCGCTTGGCATCCGCGACGTCCGAGAACAGGAGCAGCTTCCAGCCCTGATCGTGCGGATGGACCTGAAGGGCGTATTCCCCGAACTCGGCATTGCCGCGGCCTCGCGCGCGACCGATCTGGATGCGCTGACGGTCGCGCTCGGGCACGAAGATTGGAGCGGCGTCGATCGCCTGACCGAATTGCTGTACGGCGTTCAGTTCAGCGAGCCGCTCGGCAGGGATCGGGAGCAGGGGACGATATTTCCAGTCCTCGCGGCTGGCGAGGAAGATCACGCCGTTCTCGTCCTCCATCGCCACGAGGTCGCCGGCCCGCGCCCAGTCGGACTCGAGCGAACCGAGATCGATCTTGACCACGGCGACGCCGAGGGTTTTGCCGCCCTCCACGATCCGATGCGACAGGAAATAGCCGGGCTGTCCCGTGGTGGCGCCGACGGCGTAGTAATGGCCCTCGCCGGCGCGCATGGCGTCCAGGAAGTAGGCGCGGAACGCGTAATTGTGTCCGACGAAACTCGAATCCTGGTCGAAATTGCTCGCCGCCAGAGCGAGACCGGTGCTGTCGAGGACATACAGCTCGGCCGATCGAGCTCCCTGGTTGAGCGATTTGAGGTAGCGATTCGCGGCGGCGGTCGCCGATGCGTCGTGGGGATCGCGGTAGAGCTCGCGGATGGGATCGGCGAGCGACAGAACCGCCGGCAAATAGCGATAGCGCGCGACGGTCGCGTCGAAGGTGCTTGCAATCAGCGCAAGCCGGTCATTGCCCTCCCGCTGCATGCGCGCAAACCCTGCATCCAGCGCGAGAACGTAGGCCAGCCAGCCCACCGCCGCGATCACCGCAAGCGAGAGAGCGCCCGTCAGCGTGTGCCGCCGCAGAGCTGGACGAGGAGTTTGCATCTGGGCTCCGGACCGGGACGATATCGCTAGGTAGCATATCGCGCGACCGGCGCCCGAGGGGAACGCCGCGCGGAAAAGGGGCTGCTGGGGGCATGCCGAGCCGTCCGGTCGGTCGGGTCCGGCCCCTTGGGCCGCAACAAGCCATGCCGCCGCAACAGACCGCCCCGCCCGTGCAAATCGGCCGTGGACCCGATCTGAAAATCGTTGCAGAAAGGCGCTCCCGAGGCGCTGGCGGCCGGTCCGCCAAGCCTCTGGAAAACGTCAACTTTTGGGAAAACGTCAACTTTTGGAAGAATGGTCGGAGTGGCAGGATTCGAACCTGCGACCCCTGCGTCCCGAACGCAGTGCTCTACCGGGCTGAGCCACACTCCGACAAGAAGGCGGCTTATAGCGGCGGGTTCGGCGCACTGCAAGCGGCCGGCATGAGGAATTTTGTCCCTGTGAAAACGGGTCTTGAAACGCTGATTTTACCGGCCGGCGAGGCCGGCGCCGAGGCTGCGGCCCGCACGCTGGCCGCCGGCGGGCTGGTCGCGTTTCCGACCGAGACCGTCTACGGGCTCGGGGCGGATGCGGCCAATGCCGCCGCGATCGCCCATCTCTACGCCGCCAAGGGGCGGCCGGCTTTCAATCCGCTGATCGCCCATGTCGCCGATATTGCCGCCGCACGGCGGATCGGCCGGTTCGACGCCCGCGCGTTGAGGCTCGCGGAAGCGTTCTGGCCGGGGCCGCTGACGCTGGTGGTGCCGAAGGCGGAGGACTGCCCGGTGGTGGATCTCGCCACCGCGGGCCTCGACACGGTCGCGATTCGCATCCCCGCCCACGAGGTGGCGCAGGCGATCCTGCGCGCCTTCGGCGGCGCCGTGGTGGCGCCGTCCGCCAATATCTCCGGCCACGTCTCGCCGACGCTGGCGGCCCATGTCGAGAGCGACCTGGCGGGGCGGATCGACCTGATCGTCGACGGCGGGGCTGTTACGGTCGGCGTCGAATCGACCATTGTCGGCTGCCTCGACGCGCCGATGCTGCTGCGCCCCGGCGGGCTGTCGCGCGAGCGGATCGAGGCGGTGCTGGGTACGCCCCTGGCGCGGCCGCCGGTGGAGGCCGAAAGCTGCGACAGCCAGCCGCTGGCACCGGGCATGCTGGCCTCGCATTACGCGCCGCGCGCCAGCGTGCGGCTTCGCGCGCAGGACGTTGCGGCCGGCGAAGCGCTGCTGGCGTTTGGCTCTGAGCGCCTGCCTGGCGTCGATGCTGCCGTCGCTGTCATGAACTTGTCGCCCACCGGTGATCTCGATGAAGCCGCCGCCAATCTGTTCGGCTATCTTCGCGCCCTCGATGCGAAGGGGCCACGGGCCATCGCGGTGATGACGATCCCCGAAGACGAACTGGGCGAAGCGATCAATGACCGGCTGCGCCGGGCTGCGGTGGCGAGATAAGAGCGAAGTAGAGACGAGACAATGAACATCAATAAGCCTGCGATCCCTCCGCTTGCGCCCGAGCTGATCGAACAATTTCGCAAGATCGTCGGCGACAAGCACGCGATCACCGATGCAGCCGACATCGAGCCTTACGTCACGGAGGAGCGCAATCTGTTCCACGGCCGCTCGCCGCTGGTGCTGCGTCCGGGCTCGACGGCGGAGGTCTCCGCAATCTGCAAGCTCGCCTCAGAACACAAGATCGCGCTGGTGCCGCAGGGCGGCAATACCGGGCTCGTCGGTGGGCAGACCCCGCACAATGGCGAGGTGGTGGTGTCGCTGCGCCGGCTCGACAAGATCCGCGAGGTCGACACCGCCTCCAACACCATGACGGTCGAAGCCGGCGTGGTGCTGCAGATCGCGCAAGCGAAGGCGTCCGACGTCGACCGGCTGTTTCCGCTTTCGCTCGGCGCCGAGGGCAGCTGCACCATCGGCGGCAATCTCTCCACCAATGCCGGCGGCACCGCGGCGCTCGCCTATGGCGTGGCGCGCGAGATGGCGCTGGGGCTGGAAGTCGTGCTGGCCGACGGGCGCGTGCTCAACGTGTTGTCGAAGCTGAAGAAGGACAACACCGGCTACAATCTGCACAATCTCTTCATCGGCGCCGAAGGCACGCTCGGCATCATCACGGCAGCGACGCTGAAGCTGTTTCCGAAGCCGCGGGCGATCGAGACCGCCTATGTCGGGCTGAAATCGCCGGAAGCGGCCTTGAAGCTGCTGACGATCGCGCAGAGCGAGGCCGCGAGCGCGCTGACGAGTTTTGAGCTGCTGTCGGAGATGGCGGTCGATTTCTCGGTGCGGCACGGCATCGACGTGCGCGATCCGCTTAGCGAGAAGCATCCCTGGTACGTGCTGATGGAGTTGTCGTCCCCCGGCGACGATGCCCGCACGCCGCTGGAGACGATCCTCGCCCGCGCCATGGAAGAGGAGATCGTCGACGACGCCGTGATCGCGGCCAACCTCAGCCAGCGCAACAATTTCTGGAAGCTGCGCGAGGAGATGTCGGCGGCGCAGAAGCCGGAGGGCGGCTCGATCAAGCACGACATCTCGGTGCCGATCGCCGCGGTGCCTGAATTCATCGCGGAAGCCAACGCCGCCGTGGTAAAACTGATCCCAGGCGCGCGGCCGGTGCCGTTCGGCCATCTCGGCGACGGCAATCTGCATTACAATGTCAGCCAGCCGATCGGGGCCGACACCGCGGACTTCCTGGCGCGCTGGCACGACATGAATGCCGTCGTGTTCGAGATCGTGCTGCGCATGGGCGGCTCGATCTCGGCCGAGCACGGCATCGGCGTGCTCAAGCGCGACGAGCTGCCTGACGTCAAGGACAAGACCGCGATCGAGCTGATGCGCGCCATCAAGGCGATGCTCGATCCGCTCGGCATCATGAATCCGGGGAAGGTGCTGTGAGCGCGTCGTTCTCGCCTGCTCCGCTTGCGATCGACGCCATCGGCGATGCCGATGTCGAAGAGGTCGTCGCGCTGTGGCAGCGCTGCGGCCTGACGCGGCCCTGGAACGATCCGCATGCGGATATCGCCTTGGCGCGGCGGCGGGAGAACTCGACCGTGCTGGTCGGCCGCGATGGCGGCGCGATCGTGGCGACCGTCATGGTCGGCCACGACGGCCATCGCGGCTGGGTCTATTACGTCGCGGTCGACCCCGACGGACGCAAGCTCGGCCATGGCCGCCTCATCATGGCCGCAGCCGAAGACTGGCTGCGCGCCGCCGGAATTTCGAAACTGCAACTCCTCGTCCGCCGCGAGAACGCACAGGCCAATGCGTTCTACGGCGCGCTGGGCTTCGAGCTATCGACGTCCGTGATGTTCCAGAAGTGGCTCGACGGCCGCGCGACCACGCCAAGCAACTGAGATCAACCATGACCATTTCCGACCGCGTCCGCATCAAGGACGTCCGCGTGCTCTCGGACGGCTGGACCACGCTGAAGACCACCACGTTCGAGTACCGCCGCGCCAGCGGCGAGTGGCAGACGCAGCACCGCGAGACCTATGAGCGCGACAACGCCGCCGCCGTGCTGCCCTACAACCTCGCTGGGCGCACCGTGATCCTGGTGCGCCAGTTCCGCCTGCCGGCCTTCATCCGCGGCTACGACGACCTGCTGATCGAAGCCGCCGCCGGCGTGCTTGACAACGCCGAGCCCGAAGAGCGCATCCGCGCCGAGGCCGAGGAGGAAACCGGCTACCGCCTCCACCACGTCCACAAGGTGTTCGAGGCCTTCATGAGCCCCGGCGCCATCACCGAGAAGCTGCATTTCTTCGTCGCCGAGTACGAGCCTTCGATGCGGGTCAGCGACGGCGGCGGCCTCGAGCACGAGGGTGAGGACATCGAGGTGCTGGAGCTCTCGATCGACGAGGCGCTGGCGATGATCGCCGACGGCCGCATCATCGACGCCAAGGCAATCATGCTGCTGCAATATGCGGCCCTGCATATTTTCAGGTGACGTGCTTACCCTCCCCCTCCAGGTAAGGGTCAGAGGCGCCGCCCCACCTCATTCTGCAATTCAGGCCTGCGCCGCCCTGCCCCCGGTTGAGCAACCCCAAAACTATCTCTAGTCTGTCGCCAACCAAGAACCAGGAGACGCGCCCATGTCCGCTTCGCGCGACGACGAATTCGGCTTTGCGCCCGACTATGATTCCCCCGTCCCCTACATGCAGCGCACCCGCGATTATTACGCGGCGATCGGCTACACCACCGCGTATCGCTGGGCGCATCACACCGAAGCGCCGTTCCAGCCGCTGAAGAAGCCGCTGGCAAAGTCGCGCGTGACCATCATCACGACCGCTGCGCCGTACGATCCCAGCAAGGGCGACCAGGGACCGGGCGCGGCGTATAATGGCGGCGCCAAGTTCTACCAGGTCTATGACGGCGACACGTCGAAAGAGCACGATCTGCGCATCTCGCATATCGGCTACGACCGCAAGCACACCTCGGCGACCGATAACGGCACCTGGTTTCCGCTGCCGCAGCTCCTGAAGGCGTCCGCCGCCGGCCGCATCGGCGAGGTCGCGCCGCGCTTCTTCGGCGCCCCGACCAACCGCAGCCATCGCGTCACGCTCGACACGGATGCACCGGACATCCTGGCACGCTGCCTTGCGGACAAGGTCGATGTCGCGGTGCTGGTGCCGAACTGCCCGGTCTGCCACCAGACCACGGCGCTGGTGGCGCGGCATCTCGAGCAAAACGGCATCCCGACCGTGATCATGGGCTGCGCCAAGGACATCATCGAGCACGCCGCCGTGCCGCGCTTCCTGTTCTCCGACTTCCCGCTCGGCAATTCCGCCGGCAAGCCACACGACGTCGCCTCGCAGGCGCAGACGCTCGAGCTGGCGCTCAAGCTGCTGGAGAGCGCGAGCGGCCCGCAAACCACGATGCAATCGCCGCTGCGCTGGAGCGAAGATGCCTCCTGGAAGCTCGACTACAACAACGTCGCGCAGCTTTCGCCGGAAGAGCTGGCGCGGCGCCGTGCCGAATTCGACAAGCAGAAGGAGATCGCGCGCGGCAACCGCGCCGCCTGACGTCCTCCGACAACGACAACAAAAAAGGGAGAGCGACGTGACGCGACCGTTCGAGGGCGTGAAGATCCTGGATTTCACGCAAGTGCTGGCCGGCCCCTATGCGAGCTACCAGCTCGCGCTGCTGGGGGCTGACGTCATCAAGGTCGAGCGGCGCGAAGGCGAGGACATGCGCCGCACGCCGCTCAGCCGCGAATGGGCCGACCGCGGCCTCGCGCCGGCGTTCCAGGCCGTCAACGGCAACAAGCGCAGCCTGACGCTCGATCTGCAGAAGCCGGAGGCGATCGCGATCGTGAAGAAGCTCGCAGCGACCGTCGACGTCGTCATGGAGAATTTTCGTCCGGGCGTGATGGACAAGCTCGGCATCGGCCATGAAGCGCTGTCCGCGATCAATCCAAAACTGATCTATTGCGCTGTGTCCGGCTTCGGCCAGACCGGCCCGGATCGCCTGCGGCCCGGCTATGACGGCAAGATGCAGGCGCTGTCGGGCATCATGGCCATCACCGGCCATCCCGAGACCGGACCGACGCGCGCGGGCTTTGCGGTATGCGACGTGCTGTCGGGCGCGACCGCCGCGTTCGGCGTGTCGAGCGCGCTATATCAGCGCGACCGCACCGGCAAGGGGCAGTTCGTCGATGTTTCCATGCTGGAGGCGACGATGGCGTTTCTGTCGGGCCAGATCGCGGACTGGTCGGTCGCCGGCCATCGCCAACAGCTCTCGGGCAATCAGGCGGTGAGCCGCAGGACCACGGCGAATTTGTTCAAGTGCGGCGACGGCCACATCCTGCTCGCCGTCAACAACGAGAAGCAGTACCGCGCGCTGATGAGCGCGCTCGGCCGCGAGGACACGCTGAGCGACCCGCGCTTTGCCGACTGGTTTTCCCGCAACGAGAACGAACCCGCGCTGCGTGCCATCATCGAAGCGGCGCTGGCGGCAAAACCGGCGCGCGAATGGGAGACGATCCTGGAAGACGCCGGCGCGCCCTGCGCCAGCATTTGGAAGGTCGAGGAGGTGATCGACCATCCGCAAATCAAGGCGCGCGGCGCGATCCAGCAGCTGGATACGCCCTACGGACACCTGCGCTTTGCCGGCAGCGGCTTCCAGCTCGCCCATGGCGGCGGCAGGCTGGACCGGATGGCGCCGGAGCTCGGCGCCGATACCGATGCCGTGCTGGGCGAGCTGGGGTTTGATGCGGCGGAGATCGCGGGGCTGCGGGCACGGGAGATTGTTTAAGACTCCGCTGCCGTAGGGTGGCTAAAACAACGACCCCTGCCCGTCATCAGATGACGCCGCCGCCTTCCGCGCCGCCTTCTTCGGCTTCGCCGCCTCTGCTTCCGCCGCCATCTCCTCCGCGCTGATCGGCAGCAGCAACTGATCGTCATCATTGGCGACGCGGTTGACGCGGGTCGAGACCGGGTGCCAGGCGAATTCGCCGATGCGCGGCGCCGTCATCAGCGGCAGGATCGCATCGACCTCGTCGCCCCTGATGTCGAGCCAGCGCTCGAAATCGCGCGGGCTGATGGTGACGGGCACGCGGTCATGCAGTGCGGCGAGATCCTCGCCCGCCGCGGCCGTGACGATCGCGACCGTATCGACTTCCTCACCGTTCGGCCCCGCCCAGGTCTCGAACAATGCAGCGAAGCCGAGCGGCGCACCGTCGGCGCGGTGGATGAAGAAGGGCTGCTTGCGGCCGTCCGCCACCTTCCATTCGTAATAGCCATCGGCCGGGATCAGGCCGCGCCGCCGGCGAATCGCGCGTTTGAAGGCGGGCTTCTCCAGCACCGTCTCGGAGCGCGCATTGATCAAGAGCGTAAAGCCCTTGGGGTCCTTGACCCAGCCTGGCAACAGGCCCCAGCGCATCAGGCGAAAATGCCGCGCGCCGTTCTCGGCCAGGACGACCGGAATCGGTTGTGTCGGGGCCACATTGTACCGGGGCGGGAAATTCGGCTGCTCGATGTAGCCAAACAGTTGCCGCAAAGCCGCGGGGGCCGAAGTTATGACGAAGCGTCCACACATCCCAGGATGTCTATATAGGGTCCGTTCAGGTCCTTTTAACCCCGAACGTTAACACTGCGGCAGATGAGCTCAACGGCCTCCCAACCCGCGCGGACGCAAGCACAGACGGGCCCCGAGGCCGCCGACTGGGCCGAACGGCTGCGCGTGGCCAATATCAACCCGCGGACCGGGCTTGCCACCGACTATCTCAACCATTTCAATGAAGCCGTGATGCTGCTGGAAATGGTTCCGGACATGCCGGAATGCGCGGAAGATTTTTTGACCTGGTCGCCGCTGTCCTACGCCGAGCATTTCACGGCATCGAACTTCAAGGCGCGGGACCTGGCCATCGAGGCCTATGAGAAGGCCAACCCCAACGTGCGCGCCCAGTTCGACCACATCACCGATACCATGACCTCGATCCTGTCTGCGGTCGGCTCGGCCATGCGCGAGGTCGAAAAGGACACGACCCGCGTCCGCCTCGCCGAGCAGGCCACGCTCTGGGTCAAGCCGCTGATCGCCGCCTGCGGCGGCATCATCAATGGCGGGGCGGAAGCCGACGTCGACACCATCATGGCGAACTGAGCTGTGGTTGCGGTCGTCCAGCCCAGCCATCCCCAGCTCGCCGTCAGCGCCGCCATTTTCCGCGACGGCAAGGTGCTGCTGACCCGCCGCGCCCGTTCGCCCGCCAAGGGCTTCTATTCGCTGCCCGGCGGCCGGGTCGAATTCGGCGAATCGCTGCATCAGGCCCTGAGCCGCGAGGTCGACGAGGAGACCGGGCTCGACATCGCGATCGTCGGCCTCGCCGGCTGGCGCGAGGTGCTGCCGGCGGCGGCCGGCGCCGGCCATTATCTGATCATGTCGTTTGCCGCCCGCTGGGTGGCCCGGGAGCCGGTCCTGAACGACGAGCTCGACGACTACCGCTGGATCGCCCCCGACGCTCTGGCGGGCCTCGGAGACCTCAAGCTGACCGGAGGACTGGAGGAAGTCATCCAGTCCGCCGCGCGGCTGATTGGAGCTTAAAACTAGCCCCGAACTCCGCTGCACTCCCAACCGTCGAGGGAGCGCACCGACTGCGCGGCAGCTTCCGTGCCTTGCTTCTCCGCATCGGAGAAGGCATACACCCGGCCGATGTCCACGCGATTTCTGGCCATTTTTGCCCTGATTCTCGCCTGCGCCTCCGTGCCCACGAGGGCCCAGGACGTGGCGGCGCCGTTCGACGCCGATTTGCAGCGGCTGGCCGAGATCCTCGGCGGGCTGCACTATCTGCGCGGCATCTGCGGGTCCAACGAGGGCAACAAATGGCGCAACGAGATGCAGGCGCTGATCGATGCCGAAACCCCTTCCGGGGAACGCCGCACCCGCATGATCGCCGGGTTCAACCGCGGCTATAACGGCTTTCAGCAGACCTATCGCAGCTGCACGCCGGCCGCGACGGTGGCGATCCGCCGCTATATCGAGGAAGGCTCGAAGATCTCGCGGGATCTCACGGCGCGCTACGCGAACTAGCTGTCATTCCGGGGCTCGACGAAGTCGAGAGCCCGGAATCCATTCATCCGCCGCCTCTGCGGCCCGATGGATTCCGGGCTCGCGCTACGCGCGCCCCGGAATGACAGCGCGGCTCGACCTGAGGGCCCGACGGGAACCCTGTCATCGACTTTGTACACAGCCGTTAACCGTTCCTAAAGATGTGGCCTAGCGGTCGTTAATGCGCGTGCTACACCTCTCGCACAGCGCATCGCCGTGGATCGCGCCCCAGCCCCGATCGAGTTTCATGAGCCAGCCGATTTCCTACGCCCCCGACCGCGCGCCGCTGCCCGATCACGAGCAGAAGCAGGCCGCACTGAGTTATCTCAACGAGGCCTGGGCCGAAGCGCGCCATGAGGGCGTCGACGGCGACTGCCTGGCGCAGGCGAGCCTGTTTGCGGCCTTCGCCGAGCTCGTCGGCACCTACGGCGAGGACGCGGTCGCCAAATTCGTCGAGGGCTTTCCGGGCCGCATCCGCAACGGCGAGTTCTCGGTCACGCTCGCAAGGCAGTAATCCCTCGTCACGAAAATGACCCCGCCACGCGGGCGGGGCCAGTCAACGGATGAATGACTTTGCGAACGGATTTGGCGAAAGCCTTCGCGAAGTCTGCCGCGTTTATCGCACGGAAGTGGCTTACCGCGGATAAGCATTAGTCTCGCGGTGGCCGGGAGATATTCCCGCGGCGATCAGGAACCTCCCTCCCCTCACGGCTCGACCTTGAGCGTCGCTTTCATGTTGGGATGATAGCGGCAGTAATAGTCGATCACTCCGGCCTTCTTCAGAACCGATGTCGCCGATTTCTTCGGCGGCAATGTCACGTCGAAATCGCCATTCTTCGCCGTGGCGGTGTGGGCGAAGACGTCCTTGTTGATCCAATTGATGGTGTCGCCGACCTTGGCCGACACATCGGCCGGAGATATCTCGAGGTTCTCCATCGTGATCTCGATGGTCGCGGCGCGCGCCGGGGCGACCATCGCCGCAAGGACAAATGCTATGGCGATCGAAGCCAGTCGCTCCGGCATCATTGCCTCCCCTATTTCAGCTCGGCCGCGACGTGCTCGGCGTGCTGCTGATGGCCCTGGAAGATCTTCAGGCCGGTTTGCAGCAGGCTCTTCAGCTCGGCATTGTTGGCGGACGGAATCAGCTGGGTCTCCAGCGCGCCGTTGACCGCCTTGTGGTAGGCGACCTCGTTGGCGACATAGGCCTTGTCGAAGGCGGCGCCGCTGAGCTTGTCGAGCTCGGCCAGCTTGTCGCTCGCCTGCTTCGACAGCGCCTTGCTGGTGTCGTTGTCTTCAGGGGTGACGTTCAGCTTCTTGACCAGCGCGAGCGCCTGCTTGTTGACCGCCTCGTGGTCGCGCAGCATGTCCTCGGCAAACGCCTTGACGTCCTTGTTCTGTGCCTTCTTCTGCGCCTGCTTGGCGGCGTTGATGTCGATCACGCCGGCGGTGTAGGCGATGTGAGCGATCTGGGGATCGGTGGGCTTGTCGGCTGCGCCGGCGCTTTGCAGCAGCGCGGGGCCAGACAACAGAATTGCCGCGGCGATCGCCGCGCTCCGTCGGGTGAACATGGCTCGATACTCCTGTGGTGCCGGACGTTGGCCGGCGCGTTGCTTCACAGGGATTGGATGCGACTTTCGAGCAAACGTTCCCGAAAAATTACGCCCCGACGCCGAGGCGCCTGAGCACCGCCTCGGTCAGGCGCTCGCAGCGCTGTCCGGCGAACGGAAACGCGTCCATCACGACGGGACCGATCTTCTTCTCGACGTTCTCGCGCAGCAGGGTGCGCGCACGGTGCAGCCGCGTCTTGACGGTCTCCGGCTTGATGCCGAGCAGCCCGGCCGTCTCCTCCATGCTCATGGCCTCCATCACCCGCGCGATGAAGACCATGCGGTAGACGTCGGGCAATTCATCGACCGCGTGTTCGACGACGCGCTGGATCTCGCGTTGGGCCATGGATTTTTCCGGATCGGTTGCGGCGGACGAAAGGGGAAACTGGATGATCTGTGCTTCCAGCGTTGCCTCCGGCACCGATCCCAGCTCGACCTGCGGCTTCCGACTGCGCAAGCGTCCGAGCGCCTCGTTGATCGCAATGCGCGACAACCAGGTCGACAGCGCGGCTTCACCCAGAAAACCGTCGAGATGTGTGAAGGCGCGGACGTAGGTTTCCTGCACCACGTCCTCGGCCTCGCTGTCGCTGCGCAAGATGCCGCGGGCGAGCCGATAGAGCCTGCGGTTGTTGGCCTGCATGATCTCGCGGAGCGCAGCCTCGTCACGGCGCCGCGCGCGCTCGATCAGCTCGGATTCCGATGTCCTGACGCCGGCGGGCAGGCCGGCTGCGGTCCCTGGCATGGCGGGCACCCTGTCTCCATTGGTTCCAGACATTGGATGCCGGCCGGGGGAAAAGGTTCCAGACTTTTCTCGAGCCTAATCCGTCTCGATCGGCAGCGCCGGATCCCTCGCCCATTCGCCCATCGAGGCGTCATAGAGCGTCAGTCTGTCGTAGCCGAGCTGCGTCAGCAGGAACAGGTCGATGGTCGCCGAGATGCCGCCGCCGCAATAGAGAATTACGCTCTTGTCGCGCGTGACACCGTGGGCCGCGAATTTCGCTTCGGCGTCCGCCAGGCTGGTCAACGTCTTGTCGGCGTTCACGAGCGTTGCGGCCGATACGTTGACGCTGCCGGGAACGCGGCCGGGCCGGCCGTAGCGGCTCGGCTCGAGGCCGCGATGAAACTGCGGCCCGAGCGCGTTGACAATGACCGTCGAGGGATCGCCGATCCGCGCCTTCACGGTCGTCTTGTCGACGAAGAAACCGGCGCGCGGCGCGGCCTTGAAGGTGGTGGCCGGATATCCCCTCGGCGCGCCTGTCTCAATCGGCCGCCCCTCTTCCTTCCATTTGTCGAAACCGCCGTCGAGCACATGGGCATCGACGCCGAGCGAGCGCAGCATCCACCAGAACCGCGTCGCCCACATCATCGTCCCGATGCTGTAGAGCACGATGGTCTTGCTTGCATCGAGGCCGTGGCGGCCGAAGGCGGCCTCCAATTGGGCGACATCGGGCATCATGAAGAATTGTTGCGCGGAGGTGTCGGAGAACTCGCCTTGCAGATCGAGGAAGTCGGCGCCCGGAATGTGGCCGGCTTCGAACGTCTTGTCGCCGGGGACTGCGCGATAGGGTACGTCACTGCCCGGCGGCACCGGCTCGTTGTAAGTCGTGCAGTCGTAGAGGCGCAGGCTGGACTCGCCCAGGATGGCGGCGAGCTGCTCGGTCGATATGAGAGCGGCTGGCTGGGACATTGGACCTCTCCCAATTTGAGCTTGTGCGTCGTGGCACACTGTCATTGCCCGCGAAGGCGGGCAACCCAGTATTCCAGAGGCAGCAGCCGTATCAGCCAACTATCGCCGCGGAGTACTGGATGCCCCGGTCAAGCCGGGGCATGACAGCGGAGGGAGAGGCTTGACTACTCCTACGGCTTCAGCGTTTCCAGAAACCGCACCGCTTCGCCTTGCGCGGGCGTCACCAGCTCGCCCTGCCACATCACGCGGCGGCCGCGGATGAAGGTGCCGACGGGCCAGCCCGTGACGCGCAACCCGTCATAGGGGGTCCAGCCGGCCTTGGACGCCACCCATTCGTTGGTGATGGTCTCGCTGCGCTTCAAGTCGACGATGGTGAAATCGGCATCGTAGCCGGCGGCAATGCGGCCCTTGCAGGCCATGTTGTAGAGGCGCGCGGGGCCGGCGCTGGTGAGATCGACGAAGCGCGCCAGCGACAACCGGCCCGCATTGACGTGATCGAGCATCAAGGGCACCAGCGTCTGCACGCCGGTCATGCCGGAGGGCGAAGCCGGATAGGTCTTCTGTTTCTCCTCCAGCGTATGCGGGGCGTGGTCGGAGCCGAGCACGTCGATGATGCCCTGCTCGATGCCGCGCCAGATGCCGGCGCGGTGATCGGCACCGCGCACCGGCGGGTTCATCTGCGCCAGCGTGCCGAGCCGCTCGTAGCATTCGGGCGCAGCGAGCGTGAGGTGGTGCGGCGTCGCTTCGCAGGAAGCGACGTCCTTGTGATCGCGCAAAAACTCGATCTCTTCCTTGGTCGAGATGTGCAGCACGTGGATGCGCTTTCCGGTCTCGTGCGCGAGCTTGACGAGACGCTGCGTCGCCATCAGCGCCGCAGTCTCATCGCGCCAGACCGGATGCGAACGCGGGTCGCCTTCGATGCGATGCGACTTGCGGTCGTTGAGACGGTATTCGTCCTCGGCATGGAAGGCCGCGCGGCGGCTGATCACCTGGAAGATGCGGCGCAGGCTTTCATCGTCCTCCACCAGCAGCGCGCCGGTCGAGGAGCCGATGAACACCTTGACGCCGGCACAGCCCGGTGCACGCTCGAGCACCGGCAGGTCCTGCACGTTCTCACGGGTGCCGCCGATGAAGAAGGCAAAATCGCAATGCATGCGGTGATGCGCGCGCTTCACCTTGTCGGTGAAGGTGGCCTCGGTCACGGTGAGCGGCGCGGTGTTCGGCATCTCGAACACGGCGGTGACGCCACCCATCACGGCGCTGCGCGAACCGGTCTCGAGGTCTTCCTTCTGCTCCAGCCCGGGCTCGCGGAAATGCACCTGCGTGTCCATCACGCCGGGCAGGATGTGCAGGCCCTTGCAGTCGATGACCTCCGCGGCGGAGCTCTGCGACAGCGGGCCCAGCTCGGCGATGCGGCCGCCCGTGATGCCGATATCGCGAACATTCTCGCCGTCCTGGTTGACGACGGTGCCGCCCTTGAGGATCACATCGAAACGCTGGGTCATGGCTGAAGGCCCTTCTCATCCCCAAGCGCAGGGCTCGAGGTCTTGTCGTTTATGCCTCGCGGGCTTACGTTCCGGAGCAACATGTCGCAAGAGATTTTCGCATGAAATCAGCGTTTCTTCCCGACCGGGGCGTGGTCAAGGTCGCGGGCGAGGATGCGCGCAACTTCCTCAACGGCCTAGTCACGACCGACGTCGACAGATTGAAGCCGGGCCTGGGGCGATTCGGCGCGCTGCTGACGCCGCAGGGCAAGATCATCGTGGATTTCCTGATCACCGAGGTGCCTGCGGGTCACGGCGGCGGGTTCCTGATCGACTGCCCGAAGGCGCTCGCCGAGAGCTTCGCCACCAAGCTGAAATTCTACAAGCTGCGCGCCAAGGTCACGGTGGAAAACCTCGATCTCGGCGTGCTCGCGGCCTGGGACGGCCAGCCTGCGGCGCAGCCGGACCTCGCCTTCACCGACCCGCGCAACGAAGCTCTCGGCACCCGCATCCTGATCCCCGAAGATCTCAAGCAGAAGCTGTCCGACCTCATCGGCGCCGAGCTGGTCGATGCGGCCGACTACGAGGCGCACCGCATCGCGCTCGGCGTGCCGCGCGGTGGGCTCGATTTCATGTACAGCGATGCGTTCCCGCACGAGACCAACATGGACCGCCTTGCCGGCGTCGATTTCGACAAGGGCTGCTATGTCGGCCAGGAAGTCGTCTCGCGCATGCAGCATCGCGGCACCGCCCGCACCCGCAGCGTGAAGGTGCTGCTCGACGGTCCCTCGCCCGAAGCCGGCGCGACCATTCTCGCCGGCGACAAGCCGGTCGGCACCATCGGCTCGACATCCGGCGGAAAAGGCATTGCCCTGGTGCGCATCGACCGTGTCGCCGACGCGCTCGATGCCGGCCAGCCGCTCACCGCCGGCGGCCTCGCCTTGAAGCTGGCAGAACCCGACGTCGTCCGTATTCCTGCGAAGCAGCCCACCGCATGAGCCGAGCCCCCCGCCTGCATCCCGACGGAAAGACCCGCTGCCCCTGGCCGGGCGATGACCCGTTTTACGTTGCCTATCACGACACCGAATGGGGCGTGCCGGAGTATGACGACCGCGCGCTGTACGAGAAGCTGATCCTCGACGGTTTCCAGGCCGGCCTGTCCTGGATCACGATCCTGCGCAAGCGCGACAATTTCCGCAAAGCCTTCGACGATTTCCAGCCGGAGAAGATCGCGCGCTACAATGCCAAGAAGATCCATGCGCTGATGAACGATGCCGGCATCGTGCGCAACCGCGCCAAGATCGACGGCACGATCGCGAGCGCAAAATCGTATCTGGACATCATGGAGAGGGGCCCGGGCTTCTCGCAGCTGCTGTGGGACTTCATGGGCGGAAAGCCGCTCGTCAATCATTTCAAGACCACCGCGAGCGTGCCGGCTTCGACGCCGCTGTCGGTGCAAATCTCGAAGGAGCTGTCCTCGCGCGGCTTCAAGTTCGTCGGCCCGACTATCGTCTATGCCTTCATGCAGGCGACGGGCATGGTCAACGACCACCTCGTCGACTGTCACTGTCACGCCAGCTGCAGCAAGACGCAGCGCAAGCCGCGCCTCAAGGTCAAATGACGGCCAAGAAGACTGCACGCGACGTGGCGTCCCGCGCCTGGCAGCGCATGCTGTCGGGCCGGCGGCTCGATCTGCTCGATCCCTCCCCGCTCGACGTCGAGATCGCCGACATCGCACATGGGCTGGCGCGCGTCGCGCGCTGGAACGGGCAGACCGTTGGCGCGCACATCTTCTCGGTCGCGCAGCACACGCTGCTGGTGGAGACCGTGCTGCGGCACGAGATGCCGCGTGTCGACCAACGCATGCGGCTTGCAGCCCTGCTGCACGATGCGCCCGAATATGTCATCGGCGACATGATCTCGCCGTTCAAGGCGGTGCTCGACGGCCACTACAAGGCGGTGGAGAAACGCCTGCTCGGCGCCATCCACATCCGCTTCGGCCTGCCGCCGGTGCTGCCCGAGGAGGTCACGCTGGCGATCAAGGCTGCCGATCGGGGCGCGGCCTATCTGGAAGCGACCGAGCTTGCCGGCTTCAGCGAGAGCGAGGCGCGGCGCCTGTTCGGCAAGGATCCCGGCCTCTCCGACAGCGTCCGGCGCGACTATCTGACGCCGTGGACGGCGGCGCGAGCCGAGAAGCAGTTTCTGGAGCGGTTTGGCGCGGTGTTTGCGTAGGTGCCGCAGGGCGGGCAAAGGCGCGCTTGCGCCGTGCCCACGTCCTTTCGCGTTTGCGACAAAGGTGGTGAGCACGCTTCCGCCTTCGCTCTTCGAGCTACGGCGGACATGTCGCTTTGCCCACCCTACGGCACCGGCTATAATCGCGGCAAAAAGGTCCGCCATGATCCACGTCTGTTCCCTCGCCGCACTTCCCGAAACCGTCCGCCTTACCGGGGCCAGCCACGTGCTGACCGTGATGGCCAATGTCGAGCAGGTGGCACGGCCGGTGTCCGTGCTGCCCGCCAACCATCTCAAGGTCTCGATGGACGACATCACCGAGGAGATGGATGGTTTTACCGCACCGTCCGAGACGCATATCGATCAGGTGCTGAACTTCGTGCGCGGCTGGGACCGAGCTGCGCCGCTGGTGGTGCATTGCTATGCCGGCATCAGCCGCTCCACCGCGAGCGCGTTCGCGGCGGTCTGCGCACTCAATCCGAACCGCGACGAGCTCGAGATCGCCAGGAAGATCCGCACGGCCTCGCCGATCGCCTCGCCGAACCGGCGCATCGTGGGCCTTGCTGACCGTGCCCTGGGACGCAATGGCCGCATGCTGCGCGCGCTCGACGAGATCGGCCCGGGCGCGATGATGGTCGAAGGCCGTCCCTTCGTGATCGAGCTCGAATGAGAACGCGCCACAATAGAGGTGCGCTCCCTCTCCCGCTTGCGGGAGAGGTGCAGCGAGTTCTTGGCAAGATTTGCTCCACCAACGAAGATATCCTTTTCGCAACGCCCGCGATCGTCATCGCATGAGCGATAAGCTGCTGACGCCGATCGAGATCGGCCTGACCGCGGCGATCGTCGCGATCGAGGGGCATGAGCCGCTGATCCTCACCGCGCGCGGCAGTGACGGGCTTGCCGGCCTGCCGTTCGGCCCGTTCGACGCGCTCGCGCACCGCACCTTCGACATCGGCCTGCGCGCCTGGGTCGAGCAACAGGCGGGCTTGCGGCTCGGCTATGTCGAGCAGCTCTACACCTTCGGCGATCGCGGCCGCCATGCCGAGGCCGGCGACACCGGCGCGCACATGGTGTCGATCGGCTATCTCGCATTGACGCGCGCGGTCGACGGCGAGCTTGCGGCCAACGCGGCGAGCTTCGCGCCGTGGTATCGCTTCTTCCCCTGGGAAGACCGGCGCGAGGAGCCGCCTGCGATCATCGCCCGCGACATCATCCCGGCGCTGACCGAATGGGCCGCCGAAGAGACGCCTGAGGCGATTCGCGCGCTGCCGCGCAAGGATCGCGTGCGGTTCTATTTCGGCCTCGACGGAGCGGCCTGGGACGAGGAGCGCGTGCTCGACCGCTACGAGCTCCTGTACGAGGCCGGGCTGGTCGAGGAAGCGCGGCGCGACGGCCGCCCTGCGGCATTAGCGCGCAAGACGCTTCCCCCGCTCGGGACCTCGATGCAGTTCGATCACCGCCGGATTCTCGCCACGGCAATCGCGCGGCTGCGGGCAAAACTGAAGTATCGTCCTGTCGTCTTTGAACTTTTGCCGCCCGAATTCACACTTACCGAACTGCAGCATACGGTCGAGGCGATCTCCGGCCGGCACCTGCACAAGCAGAATTTCCGCCGCCTGGTCGAAATGGAAGCCCTGGTCGAACCGACCGGGGTGATGTCGACACAGACGGGCGGACGGCCGGCGGCGCTCTATCGCTTCCGGCGCGATGTGCTCCAGGAGCGGCCCGCGCCGGGCTTGCGCGTGCGCTCCCGGCGCTAACCCGACATACTACGTGACCGGCCCCTGCCCGCCGGTCGCCTGGAGGCTCTATGTTCGACGGCCCGTTTGACGTCTTTGCGTGGATCATTGCGATCGCCGCCTTCCTGATCGCGATCAAGGCCTCCAGCCAGGCGGCCGAGCTGCGCCGGCGACTGAATTCGCTCGAAGCGATGTTCTACGCGCAACGGCAGGTGCAGCCGCCGCCGCTCATGCCCGCGCAGGAGCCGGCGCCCGCGCCCGCGACGACGGCCGCCGAGCCGCCGCCGCTTGCGCCTGAAGCCGAAGTGGCGCCGCCTCCACTCGTCACCGAAGAGCTTTCACCGCCGCCGCTCGAAGCGAGCCCCGCGGCTGCCGCACCACCTCCGGTGCCGGCCGCCGCGCCCGGCTTCGAGGAGCAGCTCGGCACCCGCTGGGTGGTGTGGATCGGCGGCCTTGCGCTCGCGCTCGGCGGCTTCTTCATGGTGCGCTATTCGATCGAGGCCGGTCTTCTCGGCCCCGGCGTGCGCGTGTTCCTGGGCGGCCTGTTCGCAGCTGCGCTGCTCGGGGCCGGCGAGTGGTCGCGGCGCAAGGAGAGCATTTCCAACATCCAGGCACTGCCGATCGCCAACATCCCGGCGATCCTCACCGCCGCGGGTACGGCAGTGGCGTTCGCGACCATCTATGCCGCCTACGCGCTCTACGGCTTCCTCGTGCCCGCCACCGCCTTCGTGCTGCTCGGCATCGTGGCGATGGGCACGCTCGCCGCCGCGCTGCTGCACGGACCGGCGCTCGCCGGCCTCGGCGTGGTCGGCGCCTTCGTGACGCCGCTCCTCGTCTCCAGTGGCAAGCCGGACTATTGGGCACTCTACATCTATCTTGCGGTCGTCACTGCCGCGAGCTTCGGCCTCGCGCGCATCCGGCTGTGGCGCTGGCTCGCGGTCACGACGATCGCCTTTGCCGTGCTCTGGATCTTCCCGGGTCTGGATACCGAAGAGTTGCAGGTCGCGCCGCACGCTTTCCATGCCATCGCAGGCTTCGTGCTCGCCGCGCTGCTCGTCGTCTGCGGCTTCATGTTCGGCCCCAGCATCGAGGACGGCGAGATCGAGCCGGTCTCATCGAGCTCGCTCGGCGCCTACCTGTTCGGCGCAATGCTGATCGTGCTGTCGAGCGCACATGCGGATCTGGCGCTGATCGCGTTCACGCTTCTCGTCGGCGCGACGCTTCTCGTCGCCTGGCGCGCGCCGGCGGCCACCGGCGCGCTCGGAGCGGCGGCAGCGGCCGTCTTCATCGTGTTCGCCGAATGGGCGGTGCGCGCCAATCCCGACATGCTGGTGCTGCCGGGCGGCGCAATGTCCGGTATCGGGCCGACCGCGACCGACAGCTCGGTGACGCTGCATCTGGTGATGGCCGCGATCTTCGCCATCGGCTTCGGCGTTGCCGGCTTCCTCGCGCAGGGCCGCTCGAACTCGGCCATCATTCCGGTCGTGTGGTCGGCGACGGCTGTTGCAACGCCCATCGCGATCCTCATCGCGCTCTATGCGCGCATCGCCCATCTCGACCGCTCGATCCCGTTCGCGATCCTCGCGGTGCTGCTCGCCGCCGCCTTTGGCGCCGCGACCGAAGCGCTCACGCGCCGCGAAGCCCGGCCGGGCGTCGCCGTCTCCACAGCCCTGTTCGCGACCGGCACGCTCGGCGCGCTGGCGCTGGCGCTGACCTTCGCGCTGGAGAAGGGCTGGCTGACGATCGCGCTGGCTCTGATGTCGCTCGGCACCGCCTGGATCTCGATGCAGCGGCCGATCCCGTTCCTGCGCTGGCTCGCCGCCATCTTCGCCGGCATCGTCACCGCGCGCATCGGCTATGATCCGCGTATCGTCGGCGACGCCGTCGGAACCACGCCGATCTTCAACTGGCTGCTCTGGGGCTATGGCCTGCCGGCCGCCTCGTTCTGGGCCGCGAGCGTCTTCCTGCGCCGCCGCGCCGACGATCCGCCGCTGCGCATGGTCGAGACCGCCGCGATCCTGTTCACCGCACTGCTTGCCTTCATGGAGATCCGGCACTTTGCAACCGGCGGCGACATGATCTCGCCGCCATCGCTGCTCGAATTCGCGCTGCAGGTCTGCATCACGCTGGCGATGGCGATCGGGCTGGAGCGCTTGCGGCTGCGCAGCCGCAGCATCGTGCACAATGTCGGCGCGGTCGTGCTGACGGCGATCGGCGGTCTCATCAGCGTGTTCGGCCTCCTGATCCTGGAGAACCCGCTGATCTGGCGCATCGACGTCGGCGGCGCCGTGTTCAACCTGCTGCTGCTCGGCTATGCGTTGCCGGCGGTGCTGATGCTGTTACTCTCTTATGCGGTGGTCGGCGAGCGTGGCAAGGTCTACGCCAACACCATTGCGGGCGGCGCGCTGGTGTTCGCGCTTGCCTATGTCACGCTGGAGATCCGCCGCTTCTATCACGGCCCGATCCTCTCCACCGGCGAGACGACGGGCGCCGAGCAATACACCTATTCGATCGGCTGGCTCGCCTTCGGCGTGGTGCTGCTCGGCGTCGGCATTCTCGTCAACTCGGAGCGCGCACGGCTGGCCTCGGCTGCCGTCATCGCGCTGACGATTTTGAAGGCGTTCGTCATCGACATGTCGACGCTGACAGGCGTCTACCGCGCGCTGTCGTTCATGTGCCTCGGCGTCGTGCTGGTCGCGATCGGCTGGCTGTACCAGCGCATCCTGTTCCGGCGGCAGGTCGCACCGCCGCCGGCTCCGCAGACGAGCGGCTGAATTATCTGAGCATGATCTTTTCGGAAAACCGCTTCACGCTTTTCCGGATCATGCTCCTGAAGATCAGGCCGCGCGGACCGATTCCAGGAACTGGGCGACTTCGACCTTCAGGCGGGTGCTGTCCGTTGCCAGCGATTTCGCGGCCGATAGCACCTCGACCGAGGCCTCGCCCGTCTCGATCGCACCGCGCTGCACGTCGGTGATGTTCGCCGAAACCTCCTGCGTGCCGACCGAGGCCTGCTGGACGTTGCGCGAGATCTCCTGCGTGGCTGCACCCTGCTCCTCGACGGCGGCGGCAATCGCCGCGGACACTTCGGACAACCGCTCGATGGTGCCGCCGATCTCCTGGATCGCACTCACGGATTCCTGCGTCGCGGACTGGATGCCCGACACCTGCGCACCAATCTCGCCGGTGGCCTTCGCGGTCTGCTCGGCCAGCGCCTTGACTTCGGAGGCGACGACGGCAAAGCCGCGGCCGGCTTCGCCGGCGCGCGCCGCTTCGATGGTCGCATTCAGCGCCAGGAGGTTGGTCTGGCCCGCGATGGTGTTGATGAGCTCGACGACGTCGCCGATGCGGGAGGCCGCCTGCGACAGCGCGTTGACGCGTTCGTTGGTGCGCGCCGCCTGCTCGACGGCTTCCGCCGCCATCCGCGCCGAATCCTGCACGCGACGGCTGATCTCGGTGATGGAGGACGACAGCTCTTCCGACGCGGAGGCAACCGCCTGGACGTTGGTGGAGGCCTCCTCGGAGGCCGCCGCAACCACGGTCGCGAGCTCCTTGCCGCGCTGAGCGGTGCTGGTCAGCGTCGATGCCGACGCTTCGAGCTCGGTCGAGGCCGAGGAGACGGTGCCGACCACCTCGCCGATCATGGCTTCGAACTTGCTGGTGATGGCATCGACGCGGCGGCCGCGCTCGATCTTGGCTTCGGCATCGGCCGCTGCGGCCTCGTCGGCCGCCTTCTTGGCGATCAGCGCCTCCTTGAAGATCTGGAGCGCATCCGCCATTGATCCGATCTCGGTCCGCTCGCCGCGATGCGGCACCTCGGCCGAAAGGTCGCCCTCGCCGAGCGACTGCATCGGACGGATGATCGAAGCAATGCCGCGCGACACGTCGCGCACGAGGTAATAGGCAGCGCCGATTGCGATCACGACGGCAACGACGATGATGCCGACCAGCACGCGGAAGATGGTGGCGTAGCTGTCGGCCGCCTGCCTGGTCTCCGTCTCGGCGCCTTGATTGTTGAGCTCGATACCCTTCTGGAGCAGCGGATCGGCAGCCTGGGCCATCTTGGCGACCTTGGTCTGCAGCATTTCGTTGGCATCGGCCGGGAAGCGGCCGACGCTCTTGCGCGACAGCGCCATCACCTCCTGCACGCCATTCAGGTATTCGGTCCATGCCCTGGCCCATTGCTCGTAGAGCGAGCGCTCTTCGGCGGCCGTGATCAGGGGCTCGTAGACCTTGCGCGTCTTCTCGATGCGCTCCCGCAGTGAGGCCAGGCGCTTCTCGGCCGCCTCCTTGCCCTCCGCGGTGTCCTGCATCAGGTGCAGGCGCAGCGCGACGCGCAGCTCGTTGATGTCGGCGCGCATCGAGCCGAGCGCACGCACGCTCGGCAGCCAGCTTTCCGCGATCTCGACCGTGTGAGCGTTGATGTTCTGCATGGTGCCGATCGCCGTTACGCCGACACCGGCGAGCGAGAGAACGAGAATCGACAACACGGTCAGAAGCTTGAAGACGATCGATAACTTCGACATCACGACAAATCCCGATGATACCCTGGCAGCGCGCACGTCACCCGCGCCGCAGGCGTCACGAAGGACGACCGGGCGGAGGTCAGTTCAACAATGCTGGCTGGTTCTTGTCCCGTAAGATTGCGCCTCATAATTGCAAGCAGGCGTTAACAGGAGCCTACGTAAAACTACGGGCCGGCCTCGTCGGGCGTTATTTTCTCCGCAGCCGCGCGAAAGACGACGCGTCGCCACATTCACCGGGCGGCGGCCGACTCAGGCCGCCCGCACCGACTCCAGGAAGCGCGCGACCTCGCTCTTGAGCCGGTTGCTCTCCTGCGACAGCGACTGCGCGGCCGAATGCACCTGCGCCGAGGCAGCCCCGGTCTCGCCGGAGCCGCGCTGGACGTCGGCGATGTTCGACGAGACCGCGGAAGTACCTTGCGCGGCGTGCTGGATATTGCGGGAGATCTCCTGCGTGGCGGCCCCCTGTTCCTCCACCGCAGCAGCGATGGTCGACGAGATCTCCGACATCCGCGCGATGGTGTCGCCGATCTCCTTGATCGCGCCGACGGATTCGTCTGTCGCGGACTGGATCGCGCCGATGTGCTGACCGATCTCGCCGGTGGCTTTCGCGGTCTGCTCGGCAAGCGCCTTCACTTCGGTCGCGACCACCGCAAAGCCCTTGCCGGCTTCGCCTGCCCGCGCCGCCTCGATCGTCGCGTTGAGCGCCAGGAGGTTGGTCTGCGCGGCGATGGTGTTGATCAGCTCGACGACGTCGCCGATGCGGGAAGCGGCCTTGGTCAGCTCGGCGACGCGCGCATTGGTGCGCTGGGCCTGCCCGACGGCGACGTCGGCGACACGCGCCGATTCCTGCACCTGGCGGCTGATCTCGGTGACCGATGAGGTCAATTCCTCGCTCGCTGACGACACCGACTGTACGTTCGCGGACGCCTCCTCCGAGGCCGCCGCCACGGCGGTGGCAAGCCCGTTGCCGCGCTCGGCGGCGTGGGTCAATGTGTTCGACGACGCCTCGAGCTCGGTGGCCGCCGACGACACTGTCTCGATGATCTCGCCGACCGCGCCCTCGAACGTATCGGCGAGCCGGTGCATGTCGAGCTTGCGCTGCTCGCGCCCACGCGCGTCCGCTTCGGCCTGCTCGGCGCGCAGCCGGTCGGCCTCCACCATGTTGCTCCTGAACACTTCGACCGCGCCAGCCATCTCGCCAATCTCATCGTTGCGGCCAACGCCGGGGATTGCCACGGACATGTCGCCCCTCGCCAAACCGGTCATCGCGTGAACCATGGCGATCAGCGCTGTCGAGATCGAGCGGCCGGTGAAGAAGGACACGCTCCCCACCAGCAGGATGGAGCATCCGAGCGCGACCCACATCCAGAGCTTGATCGAGGCACGCATCGACTCTTCCGCGGCCCGCGCCGCGTCGTATCGCTGACTGACGGTCTTTTCGATCTCGTCGAGGACGGGCTCGATGGTGCGGAATTCCTTGGACATTGCCGAGCCGTGCGCGGCCAGATCCTGCGCGCCGGCTGCCCACGCCACGAAGTCATCCTGGTATTTGGAGAGCTTCTTGCCGATGTCCGCCTTGACGGCCGGCGGGATCGCCGAAGCCTCGACTCGCCCGGAGAATTCCGCCGCCGTCTTCTTCAGGGCGTCGAGATATTTCGGGTCGCGGCGCAGCATGAAGTCCTTCTCGTGACGACGCATCGTCAGCATGCCGCTGGTGAGCCTGGGATCGTCGATCTCCTTGAGCTTGGTCTCGATGTCGTGCACCGCCGTGCGCAACGAGCCCGATAGTCCGAGGGTTTCGTTCAATCCAAGCTTGACCTCGGCCTGCTCGACGGCCGCAAATTCGTTCACGTATCTCTCGAACCCGGCGCGGACCAGTGACGCCTTTTCCCCGACCGCCGCGTATCCTGCCGCCCGCGTTGCGCTGCCGAGGCGGTCGAGATTGCGGGTGACGTCGGAAGCAAGTTCGGCATGGCGCTTCGCATAGGACTGATCGCGACGGAGCTGGAAATCCTTCTCGGCCCGGCGCGCTTCGAGCAATTGCTGCGAGATCCGCTGGTTCAGATCGGACAGCCTGCGCGCGTCTTCAGCAGCGTCGCGGGACGTGTCCTGAGAGAGGCTGCCAATCTGGTAGATCGTGCCGAAGGCGACGAGCCCAATGAGGCCGAACAGTCCGATCGCCATGACCTTGTGAGTGAGGCGAATGGAAATGCCACTCATGAAAGTGCTCCAACGATTGAGACGCAATACGCGAAAGGCGACTCAGCGCCCCAAATGTTGCGGGCATCATGACTGCGCCACTTTTCCGGAAGGTTAACCCTGCGCGCATCGGTCGCGGCGTCGAGATACGCGCGCGAGCAACCGCCGCGCATTCACGCGTGATGGTTGCGAGCAGTAACCGCCGAAAGACGCCACCGTCAGGCTGCGCGCACGGTGCCGAGGAATTTGCCGACCTCGATCTTGAGGCGGTTGCTGTCGCCGGACAGCGATTGCGCCGCCGCCAGCACCTGCGAGGACGCCGAGCCGGTCTCGCTCGCGCCGTGCTGCACGTCGGTGATGTTGGACGACACCTGATGAGTGCCCTCCGCCGCCTGCTGCACGTTGCGGGAAATCTCCTGCGTCGCCGCGCCTTGCTCTTCGACGGCAGCCGCGATGGTCGAGGAAATCTCCGACAGCTTCTCGATGGTGTCGCTGATATCCTTGATGGCGCCCACCGAATGCTCGGTCGCGGTCTGGATGCTGGCGATCTGCTGACCGATCTCGCCGGTCGCCTTCGCCGTCTGTTCCGCGAGCGCCTTGACCTCGGATGCGACCACGGCAAAACCGCGGCCCGCCTCGCCGGCGCGCGCGGCCTCGATGGTGGCGTTGAGCGCCAGCAGATTGGTCTGGCCGGCGATGGTGTTGATGAGCTCGACGACGTCGCCGATCCGCGCCGCCGCCTTGGACAATTCGCCGACGCGGTCGGTCGTGGTACGGGCCTGGCCGACCGCCTCGCTCGCAACGCGTGCGGACTCCTGCACCTGCCGGCTGATCTCGTTGATCGAGGACGACAACTCCTCGGTCGCCGACGCCACCGACTGCACGTTGGTGGAGGCTTCTTCGGATGCGGCCGCGACCAGCGCGGTGAGCTCCTGCGTGTGCTCGGCGGTCGAGGTCAGCGTGGTGGCGGAGGCTTCGAGCTCGGTCGAGGCCGAGGACACCGTGCCGACGATCTCGCCGACCGCGGACTCGAACGTGTCCGCGAGCTTGTGCATTTCGACCTTGCGCTGCTCGGCCGCGATCGCGTCCTGCCGCACCTTGGCTTCCGCTTCCTCGCGCGCCTTCTGCTCGGACACGACCTTGAATGTCTCCACGGCGCCTGCGACGTCACCGACTTCGTCCTTGCGGCCGAGGCCCGGGAGCACCACCGAGAAGTCGCCGCCGGCGAGCTTCTCCATCGCAGAGGTCAGCGCGCGCATGGGCCGCGCGATGCTGAAGACGGAGAAGATGCAGGTCCCGATCAGCACGAGCGCGACCAGCACGCCTGTGATCAGCGAGGTCCGGGCAACCGAGGCCGCCTCGGCTTCCGCTTCCGCACGCGCTTCGACGCTCTTCTGCTTGGCGAAATCGGTGATCTGGTTGGCGAGATCGGAAATCTCCGTGTTGATCGGCGCCAGCGTTCCCTTGCGGATGTGATCGATATCACTCGTAAGCTTGGCAAACAGCTCCGCGGTTTCCGCGTCCCGCTTTCCTTCCAGCGCGAGTTCCTGCTTGCGGATGGCCTCGATCTGCTGCTGGCCCTTGCCGAATTCGCCGATCAGCACGGCCAGGCGATCGATCCGCTTGCGGTTTTCCGGCGAGCGCGAGAGCTTCGCCATTTCGTTCGAAAACTTGGTGGCAGCGGTCTGCCGGTCGTTGAAGTAAGTGACCGCCTTCTGCATCTCGGCCGCCGAGGCGGACGTCAGGATGTCGCGAATGCCGATCTGCATGCCCCGGACCGACGCCTTCGCTTCCGCAGCGTTCTGCGCGATCGCCTGCTGACCCGACGCGGCATTGCCGAGCTTCTGGACATCGGCGTTTCCGCTCATCTGCAGATAGATCATGAGCGCGACAAGCCCGATGGTCAGCGCGGACGTGACGGCGAGCTTGGTGCCAATTCGCAGGTTCTGAATGAACGTCATCGAAGTATCCTCGCAGTTACGCATTTGCCGCGACGAACCGCGTGCACAACCCGGGAAAGCTAACCGCGAGGTGCCTCATTAACGTTAAGCCGGGGCTCGGGTGAGCTAGGTACAAATACTGAAAAGCCGCCTAACCTTCTGCATTTCCGCAGCTTTTGCGTGCAATGAACTTTAGTTCGCGAATTTGCACGCATCGGCGCTCGTTAACGCCGGTCGCACCGTGCGCGATCGTCAGAACACGCTCTCGCCGAGCAGGCTGATGCGAAAAACCGGCTTCTTGTTCTCGTCGAGCAGCTCCATGCACCACTCGGCGTTCGGCTTCAGGCTGCGTGCGATGCCGCCAAGCAAATTGGCGCAGACCTCGGTCATTTCGGTCCAGGCGGCTGCGCGATCCTCGAACTCGTACGGCTGGTCGGCGGCGCCGGAATAGCGACCGGTACTGATGCGGAAGAAGTACAGCGACATCGTTGAACCCTTTATCGGGCCGCGCCCCCCGGCCGTCCGCAAACTGGAGCGCGAACAGCTACCAACGCATGAAAGCCGCCGTCCGTATGACTACGGCGCGGCGGCTTCGTGTTCGATGGAGGTCTTCAACGTCAAAGTGCGCGGACGGTCCCGCGACCGTCTCACTGGGTCGAGCGGCGCAACTCGAGCGGGGCGTCGTTCCTGGCGGGCTCCGACTTGATCTCCGACTTCACCGGCTCGAGCCGGCTGCTCTCGACGCGCGGCGTCTCGACACGCGCGGCGACTTCGGTGTTGGCCGGGCCGACCGAACCGGTGTGCTCTGCCCTGTGCAGCGAGCGTGGCCGCGCCGCAGCGCGCGCCATCAGCATCTGATTGCCGCCCTGATGATGGAAGTCGCAATAGGCGAAGCCCATGCCGGACACCGAGCCGCGGAAGCTGCGATCGTCGGTCTTTTCCAGGTTGAAACAAGGCTCGAACGGAATGCCCTTGATCGAGGCGCAGACGTTCTGGCCACGAATCTGGAGCGTATTGCCGGGCAGACGGAGATGCTTGACCGGGCCCGCGCCGGAGAACTGCACCGCGCCGGCGGCACCGAGATCGTCCAGGATGCGGCCCGCTCCGCGGGTGCCGTCGAAACAGGTGAAGGCAAACACCTTGCCCGCCACGAAGCGACGCGCCTCGTCGGCGTTCATGCTTCCGGCAATGGCCGGCGCAAACGTTGCTGCCGCCGTGACAGCCCCCAACACAATACGCGCAAGCATGCTCAACTCCGAACCAACCCCCGCAGCGGGCGATGCCTTATCTCTTTACCCGCTGCTTACCATACCAACCATGGCGACATTGAAGCAGCTTGGTTGGTAAAGTCTGAACGCCGTTAGACAATTTTTACCACGATGCGGCCGCGGACCTGGCCGGCCAGGATTTTCGCGCCCCACTCCGGCACCTGATCGAGAGAAATTTCATGAGTGATTTCAGATAGTTTCGTCCGATCCAGATCCGACGTCAGGCGCTGCCAGGCGGCTTTCCGCGGCTCGATCGGGCACATCACGGAATCGATGCCGAGAAGGCACACCCCGCGCAAAATGAAAGGTGCGACAGACGACGGCAGGTCCAAGCCTGCGGCCAGGCCGCAGGCCGCGATTGCCCCGCCGTATTTCGTCATCGACAGCAGATTCGCCAGTGTGGTCGAGCCGACGCTATCGACGCCGCCTGCCCAGCGCTCCTTTGCAATCGGCTTGCCCGGCGCCGACAATTCGTTGCGGTCGATGATTTCGGCTGCCCCCAGCTGCTTCAGATAGTCGGCCTCCGAGGCGCGGCCGGTCGAAGCGATGACGTGGTAGCCGAGCTTGGAGAGCACGGCGATGGCGACCGAGCCGACGCCGCCGGCGGCACCCGTCACCACCACAGGGCCGCTCTTCGGCGACAGACCGTGCTTCTCCAATGCCAGCACCGAGAGCATCGCAGTGAAGCCGGCGGTACCGATCGCCATGGCATCGCGCGCCGACAGGCCTTGCGGCAGGGCCACCAGCCAGTCGCCCTTGACCCGTGCCATCTCGGCATAGGCGCCGAGATGAGTCTCGCCCAGGCCCCAGCCGGTGCAGACGACCTTGTCGCCAGCCTTCCATTGCGGATGCGAGGACGCCTCGACCGTGCCGGCGAAGTCGATGCCGGCGATCATCGGGAAGCGGCGCACCACCGGCGCCTTGCCTGTCAGCGCGAGGCCGTCCTTGTAGTTCAGCGTCGACCATTCCACGCGGACGGTGACGTCGCCCTCCATCAGCTCGGCTTCATCGAACTGCGTCAGCGCGGCGGTGGTGCCCTTGTCCGCCTTGTCGATCCGGATCGCCTTGAATGTGGCCACGACTGAACTCCCTGACTTGTTTGTCGGGAATGTTTAGCCGATCACACAGGCTGCGCAACCGCCCGAACGACAGGTTTCTCCACGATCGGAAGATTGATCAGCGCCGAGAGCACCCCGAACAGGATCGAGAGCCACCAGATCGGCGTGTAGGAACCGAAGCGCTCGAACACGATGCCCCCGAGCCACACGCCGAGGAAGCCGCCGACCTGATGGCTGACGAAGGCAAAGCCGTACAGCGTCGCAAGCCAGCGCGTGCCGAACATCAGCGCCACCAGCGCCGAGGTCGGCGGCACCGTCGACAGCCAGGTCAGGCCGGAGACCGCACCGAACGCGATCGCCGAGAACGGCGTGATCGGGAACGAGATGAAGGCGAGTGTCGCGAGCGCGCGCGTGAAGTAGATGGTCGAGAGGATGTAGCGCTTGGGCAGCGAGTTCTGGAGATAGCCGACGCTGAGCGAGCCGATGATGTTGAACAGGCCGATCGCCGCAATCACCCAGCCACCGGTTTGCGTGGAGATGCCGCGATCGACCAGGAAGGCCGGCAGATGCACGGTGATGAAGGCGAGCTGGAATCCGCAGGTGAAGAAGCCGAGCACCAGCAGCACATAGGAGCGGTGACCGAAGGCTTCGGCGAGCGCCCTGGTGAAGGTCTGCTCATCCGCCGGCGTCGCATTGGCCGTCGTTGCAGCCGGCGGCGTCGAGAGCGCCAGTGACAGCGGGATGATCAGCAACATCAGGAAGCCGAACACGGAGAGCGCCTGCTGCCAGCCGAAATTGTCGATCAACGCGACGCCGATCGGCGCGAACAGGAACTGGCCGAACGAGCCCGCCGCCGTGCCGGCGCCGAGCGCGAGGCCGCGCTTCTCGGCGGGCAGCAACTTGGTGAACGCCGACAGCACCAGGTTGAACGAGCAGCCGGCAAGACCAAAACCGACCATGACGCCCGCACCGATGTTGAGCGACAGCGGCGTCGAGGAATAGCGCATCAGCAAGAGGCCGCCGGCATAGAGCAGAGCACCGACGCACATCACCCGGAACAGCCCGAAGCGATCGGCGACCGCGCCGGCGATGGGCTGGCCCAGTCCCCACAGCAAATTCTGAAAGGCGATGGCGAGGCCGAACACGTCGCGGCCCCAGGAGAATTCGTGGCTCATCGGCTGCACGAAGAAACCGAGCGCCGAGCGCGGACCGAAGCCGAGCATGCCGATCGCACAGCCGCAGAGAATGATGACGGCGGGGGTACGCCAGCTGGAGGAACGTGAGGCCGGAGCGAGTTCGCCCGCTGATGTCGACATGTGTTCCTCGTCTGTCATTGGCGGATTCGCAAAGAAGCTGCCGCGAACGGGTCATTTAATGCATCTGCATGAAAACCCCAAATCAAAAACGATTGCATTCCACGGGGAGCTGCCGCGGGAGCATTGCGTTTCAATGTGGCCTCGCCTGACGCGTCATCCCGGGGCTTTGACGGAAATGTGTGCAGCAGGATCTGGCGATCCCCGGCCGAGCATGTTATCTTTGATTTGCTCAATATGAGTATATTAGGATCTCGATGAAGTCCGCGCTGGCCTCTCGGCCGGATTATTTGGGCCTCTAATATACTCAGATTGAGTATAATTGACATGCAAGGGAGGCTTCGATGCCGATCACCGGAATTTACGGCCCCGACGACTTCGCCAACCGGCCGCAGGGCCAAATCACCGGCCAAGTCACCGGCCACGTCACCGCCTCCCCCCGCGCGGCACCCGCGCGAACGGGCCCGCCCCTGCCCGCGCCTGCCTTGGAATGGACGCCGGAGGTCGAGCGTGCGACCGCGCCGCTCTATGAGCGGGTGAAGCATGTGATCCCGCCGATCGAGTGGCCGCTGATGGCGCCGACGATCCAGGCGATCAACGAGCTGAAGCGCGCGCGGGGCGCGGTGATCCTCGCGCACAACTACCAGGCCCCGGAAATTTTCCACTGCGTTGCCGACATCGGCGGCGACTCGCTCCAGCTCGCGGTCGAAGCCACCAAGGTGAAGGCCGGCATCATCGTCCAGTGTGGCGTGCACTTCATGGCGGAGACCTCGAAACTGCTCAACCCGGACAAGACGGTGCTGATCCCGGACTCGCGCGCCGGCTGCTCGCTGGCCGCCAGCATCACCGGCGCCGACGTTCGCCTGCTCCGTGAAAAATTTCCGGGCGTGCCTGTCGTCGCCTACGTCAACACCTCGGCGGAGGTGAAGGCCGAGGTCGACATCTGCTGCACCTCGTCGAACGCGGTGCAGGTGGTCGAGAGCCTGAATGCGCCAAGCGTGATCTTCCTGCCCGATCGCTATCTCGCGACTTACGTGGCCTCGAAGACCGACGTGAAGATCATCGCCTGGAAAGGCGCCTGCGAGGTGCACGAGCGTTTCAAGGGCGAAGAGCTGCGCGCCTTTCGCGAGGCCGATCCGTCCGTCCAGATCATCGCACATCCCGAATGTCCGCCGGACGTGCTGGCGGAGGCCGACTTCACCGGCTCGACCGCGCACATGATCAATTGGGTGCGCGAAAAGCGGCCGCGACGGCTGGTGATGATCACGGAATGCTCGATGGCCGACAATGTGCGGGCCGAGCTGCCTGACGTGGAGATGCTGCGCCCCTGCAATCTCTGCCCGCACATGAAGCGCATCACGCTCGCGAACATTTTGCAGAGCCTGCTGACGCTTGGCGAGGAAGTCACCATCGATCCCGCGCTTGCGGAACGAGCAAGGCGATCGGTCGAGCGGATGATCAATCTGAAGAATTGAGGGCAGCACACACCGCGTCACACACGACTGTCGTCCCGGACAAGCGCAGCGGAGCGGAGCGCAGATCCGGGACCCATAACCACAGGGAGATGTGGTTGCAAAGAAAGGCAACGCGCAGCTTCGCGTAACAACATCCGCCGCGGCGTATGGGTCCCTGCTTTCGCAGGGACTACAGCGGAGTGAATGGAGAGAACAATGACTAACATCCACAATCTCACCCGCACCGACGACATCGTCATCGTCGGCGGCGGCCTTGCCGGACTGTTTTGCGCCCTGAAGCTCGCGCCGCGGCCGGTGACCTTGATCTCGGCCGCGCCGCTCGGACAGGGCGCATCCTCCGCATGGGCGCAAGGCGGCATCGCCGCGGCGGTGGCCGAGGGCGACACGCCGGAGGCGCATGCTGCTGACACGATCGCGGTCGGCGGCGGCCTCGTCGACGAGGCGGTCGCACTTGGGATCGCGCGCGAGGCCGCGCCGCGCATTCACGATCTCCTGAGCTATGGCGTCCCGTTCGATCGCGATCTCGAAGGCAGGCTCGCCGTGGGACGCGAAGCGGCACATTCGGCGCGGCGCATCGTGCATGTGCGAGGCGACGGGGCGGGTGCCGCGATCATTGCGGCCTTGAGCGAAGCGGTGCGCCGCACGCCGTCGATCCGCCTCATCGAAGGGCTCGTCGCCGAAGCGCTTCTGACCGAGCACGGTGCCGTCGCCGGTCTTCAATTGCGCGAGGCCGGCAACTCCCAGGCAAAGCCGTTCCTGCTCGCTGCGCGCGCCGTGGTGCTTGCCACCGGCGGCATCGGTCATCTCTATGCCGTCACCACCAATCCGCTCGAGGCCAGTGGCTCCGGCCTCGCCATCGCCGCGCGTGCCGGTGCCGTGATCGCCGATCCGGAATTCGTGCAGTTCCACCCGACCGCCATCATGGTCGGCCGCGATCCGGCACCGCTCGCGACCGAAGCCTTGCGCGGCGAAGGCGCGATACTGATCAACGGCAACGGCGAGCGCTTCATGATCGCGCGCCACCCGCTCGCCGAGCTCGCGCCTCGCGACATCGTGGCCCGCGGCGTATTCGCCGAGATCGCGGCCGGGCGCGGTGCCTTCCTCGACGCGCGGCAGGCGCTGGGCGCGCGCTTCGCCGACAGATTTCCGACCGTGCATGCGAGCTGTATCGCCGCCGGCATCGATCCGGCCACGCAGATCATCCCGATTGCGCCCGCCGCGCATTACCACATGGGCGGTATCGCCGTGGACGGACGCGGCCGCAGCTCGATCGACGGGCTCTGGGCCGGTGGCGAAGTGTCGTCCACCGGCGCGCACGGCGCCAACCGGCTCGCCTCGAATTCGCTGCTGGAGGCGGTGGTCTACGCGGCGCGCATCGCCGATGACATCGCCGGCTACTCGATCCCCGCGCCTGCCCGCCTCCCCGACGCACCGGTCGCGTCGCGCGGCGGCACGCCGGATGCTGCGGCCGTGAAGCGGCTGCGCGCAATGATGAGCGCACATGTCGGCGTGGTCCGGAAGGGCGACGGCCTCACCGATGCCGTGCATCATTTCGCTGCGCTCGAACGCGAGGCGACGAGCATCGCGCTGCGCAACATGGCGATCTCGGCCCTGCTCGCTGCAGCCTCTGCGTGGAGCCGGCGCGAGAGCCGCGGCGCGCATTTCCGCTCCGACCACCCGGCTGAAATCCCTGCGCTGGCGCAGCGAACGATGACGACGCTCACGGCGGCGCGCGAGGTCGCGGAAAGCCTGAGCTCCCTGCCGCGCGTTGCGCAACCCATGATCGCCTGATGGAGTCCCCATGATCGCCCCGACCTCACTGCTCAACCCCGACGCCTTTCTCTCACCGCTTGCGATCGACGAAGCGGTGCAACGCGCGCTCGACGAGGACCTCGGCCGCGCTGGCGACATCACCTCGCTGGCGACGATCCCGGAGGCGACCAGGGCGCAAGCCATTCTGGTCGCGCGCCAGTCCGGCGTGATCGCCGGCTTGCCGCTGGCGCTCTCGACGTTGCAGAAGCTTTCGTCCGACATCGACGTGCGCGCGCATGTCCGCGACGCCTCGCGCGTTGCCCGTGGACAGCAGGTGCTGACGATCTCGGGCCCCGCGCGCGCCATTCTCACGGCGGAGCGGACCGCACTGAATTTCGTCGGCCGCCTGTCGGGCGTCGCGACGCTCACGGCCGACTATGTCGCCCGCACCGAAGGCACCAACATGCGGATTTGTTGCACGCGAAAAACTACGCCGGGGCTGCGCGCGCTGGAGAAATACGCGGTGCGCTGCGGCGGCGGCTTCAACCACCGCTTCGGGCTCGACGACGCGATCCTGATCAAGGACAACCACATCGCGGTCGCCGGCGGCATCGGTGCCGTGCTGGAGCGCGCCCGCAGCCACGCCGGCCACCTCGTCAAGATCGAGATCGAGGTCGATACGCTGGCGCAACTGCGCGAGGTGCTCGATACCGGACTTGCCGACGCCGTGCTGCTCGACAACATGGACCTTGCCACGCTGCGCGAGGCCGTCAGGATCAACGAGGGTCGCCTCAAGCTGGAGGCATCCGGCGGGGTCACGCTGGAGTCAATCGCGGCCATCGCGGCGACCGGCGTCGACTACGCCTCCTCAGGCACGCTGACGCATTCGGCCCCGAATTTTGACTGTGCGCTGGATATCGAGGCGTGAGAAAACGGCCTTAACCCCGGGCAGGCTGCACCTCTCCCGCTTGCGGGGGAGGTCGGCGCGAAGCGCCGGGTGGGGGCTTTCTCCACACGGGGGTTCTCGCCTGCGGAGACACCCCCTCCCCAACCCTCCCCCGCAAGCGGGAGAGGGAGCGCACTTTCATTGCGGCTGCAATCGGATGTCTTTACCGCCGCTCGCTCACGCCCATCTCCGCAGAGCTCTTGGCTTCCTGCGCGAGCTCGGCCGACAGCGCAGCGGTCTGGGCTGGCGTGCCCCAACTCGGCTCCTCGCTGCCGTCGCCCCAGGCGCGTGGCCGATAGAAGGTGTGCACGCCGGTCTTGTACATCTTCTTCATCTCGGCGACCCAGGACGGACGCACCCAATAGGCGTGATAGTGCGTGGACTTGCCGACCTCGGGCAGCCAGATCTGGCCGTCGAGCATGGCCTTCGCGATCTTCTTGGCGCGCTCCCACATCTCGGGCTCGCGGATCACGTCGGCATTGTTGTCGCAGGCGAAGGTGAACTGGCAGGCGAGATGGCGGTGCTTGTTCTGATAGACCGCTCCACACACGGTATCCGGATATTTGCCGGAGAACACGCGGTTCATCACCACTTGCGCCACCGCCATCTGCCCGCGCACGGCCTCGCCGCGCGACTCGAAATAGACGGCTTCCGCAAGGCACTTCTCGGACTTCGCGCGCGACTTGTCGTCGAGCGCGAGCCGCTCCGCCGGCGATCTCGTACGCTGGTTGTCGGCGTTGACCTCGCCCTTCGGCGCAACGCTCTCGCCGCTCTCGATATCCCTGGCGATCTCCGCCGTCGGCGGCGACAGCGAGGCCGTCACCTTCATGTCGGGATCGGGCATCACGATCAGCGGCTCGGCGCCGGGTTGCCAGCTCTCGATGCTCTCCAGATTGCCGCCGAGCGAGGAACTGCCGAAGAACAGGTTGGAGGTCTTGACGCTGAAGGGATCGCGCGAGGGCGCGGCTGCGGCCGGGGCCCGCTTGAACGCCTCGAGCGGCGCGGTCGCGAGCGCGCGCGCAGCGTCGCTAGCCCGCGGTGGATTGGAATATTGCGGCAGCGGCGGCGCGCGGAGCGCTTCCTGAAGCTCGGGATCGAGCGCGGCCGCGGATTCCGGCGACATCGCCTGCGGCAGCGCGGCGGTCTTGGCGCCGAACACCGAGCTGTTCGACGTCGCGGGATCTTGCTGCGCCGGTGCCGCAGCCGGCGCGGCCGTCTCGGGAGTCTCGGTCGGTGCAATTGTTGCGAGGCGATCACCCTTCATGGAGCGATCGACCTTGGGAAAGTCGGAAGCCTGGTAGCGCGGCGCGGCCTGCAGCGCCGGATTGCGGCTGATCGCGCCGGTGACGTCGCGGCCATCGAGGCTTGCCAGGCGCACCATCGCGCTCTGCGGAACCGAGGTGCCGATGGGGCGGGAAAAACTGTAAGTGGCGAGCTGGATCGAGGACGCCGCGGAGAACACCTGCTTCTGCCAACGCTCGGCGACGCCGGGTTGGCGCGCCAGCAGAGAGGCAATATCCTGATAGCCGGTCTCTCTCGGCATCAATGCGAAGATGCAGAGACCGATGCCGAAGGACGCGAACCGCGCGCCCTTCGGATGGTTACGCAACACAGACATCGATACGCTCACGCTACGCTTACGCCAGAAAAATCGAAACGCAGTACATCCGTGCAATTCGATCTTTATCGTAAGTATCCAATTTAGGTTGCCGGGGCGTTAATCGGCGTTGCGCGTGCAGCACACTCAAGCGATTGCAGGTGTTTTCACGGGGCGATCGCGCACGGTGGTAAATGCGTCGTCACGTGAAGCGGTAAACAACCGGTCAACGCGAATGGTGAAGGAACTCTTGCGCACGTATCAATACGGGACGCGCGATGAGTTCCCGATGTTGCGCGAAGTACCTGCGCATCATCGGTGTCATGCTGCGCGAAAGCGGGGCATCCAGTACGCCGCGGCTTCGCGATTCAATCAGTGCCGAGAACCACAAGCACATCGTTTCACCGGCACCCCGAGGTGGCCGCTTCTTCAGCGGCCCTCGAAGGGCGACGGCCCGGCTGCATCTTGGCCGTACATCCTTCGAGGCTCCCTGCGCGGCGCGCCGCTCGCACCTCAGGATGACGGGACTAACAGAGGATGACGGGACTTACAGCTTCGCGAACCCGATAGGCGAGCGTGTCACCTCAAACGAAAAGAGGCGGAGCTTTGCCCCGCCTCTTTCGTTCCAGCATTTTAGTTCTGCTTACGCCTGTCAGCTTGACTTACGCCTGGCTGGCGATCGCCTTGCCGAGTGCGGCTTGCGCCGCCGCGAGACGGGCGATCGGCACGCGGTAGGGCGAGCAGGAGACGTAGTCGAGGCCGATGTTGTGGCAGAAGGCGACGGAAGCGGGATCGCCGCCATGCTCGCCGCAGATGCCGACCTTGAGCTTCGGGCGCGTCTTGCGGCCGCGCGCGACGCCGATCTTGACGAGCTCGCCGACGCCTTCCTGGTCGAGCGCGACGAAGGGGTCGATCGGGAGGATGCCCTTGGACACGTAGGTGCCAAGGAAGCTCGCGGCATCGTCGCGGCTGATGCCGTAGGTGGTCTGCGTCAGATCGTTGGTGCCGAACGAGAAGAACTCGGCGCTCTCCGCGATCTCGGCCGCGAGCAGACAGGCGCGCGGCAGCTCGATCATGGTGCCGACCTGATAGGCGAGCTTGGTGTTGGTGTCGCGCATCACCGCCTGTGCGGTGGCGTCGATCCGCGCCTTGACGAGATCGAGCTCCATCTTGGTCGCGATCAGCGGCACCATCACCTCGAGGCCGACGGCCTTGCCGGTGCGCTTCTCGGCTTCGACCGCCGCTTCGAAGATCGCACGGGCCTGCATCTCAGCAATCTCCGGATAGGCGATCGCGATACGGCAGCCGCGGAATCCGAGCATCGGATTGAACTCCGAGAGCTCGCGTGCGCGGTCGGCGAGGCGCCGCGGGTCGGTGTTCATGGCGCGTGCCACTTCCTCGACTTCGGCGTGGGTGTGCGGCAGGAACTCGTGCAGCGGCGGGTCGAGCAGACGGATCGTGACGGGCAGGCCCTTCATGATCTCGAACAGCTCGACGAAGTCGGCGCGCTGCATCGGCAGCAGTTTTGCCAGCGCCGCGCGGCGGGACTGCTCGTCCTCGGAGAGGATCATCTCGCGCACCGTGCGGATGCGCGTCTCCTCGAAGAACATGTGCTCGGTGCGGCAGAGGCCGATGCCTTCCGCGCCGAACTTGATCGCGGTCCGCGCGTCGTCGGGCGTGTCGCCGTTGACGCGGACGCCGATCTTGCGAACCTGGTCGGCCCAGGCCATCAGCGTGCCGAACTCGCCGGACAGCTCCGGCTCGATCATCGGCATGCGGCCGGCGAGCACCTGGCCGAGCGAGCCGTCGATGGTGATGACGTCGCCGGTCTTGAAGGTGCGCGAGCCGATGCTCATGGTGCCGCGGCCGTAATCGACTCGGATGGTGCCGCAGCCGGAGACGCAGGGCTTGCCCATGCCGCGGGCGACGACCGCCGCGTGCGAGGTCATGCCACCGCGCGTAGTCAGGATGCCTTCGGCAGCGTGCATGCCGTGGATGTCTTCCGGGCTGGTCTCGATGCGGACCAGAATCACCTTGCGCCCGTCGGCCTGAAGCTTGGCGGCTTCGTCGGAGGAGAACACGATCTCGCCGGAGGCCGCACCCGGGGACGCCGGCAGGCCGGTCGCGATCACGTCGCGCTTGGCGTTGGGATCGATGGTCGGATGCAGCAGCTGATCGAGCGAAGCCGGATCGATGCGGGTGACCGCTTCCTTCTTCGAGATCAGGCCTTCATTGGCGAGCTCGACCGCGATGCGCAGTGCCGCTTTCGCGGTACGCTTGCCGCCGCGGGTCTGGAGCATCCACAGCTTGCCCTGCTCGACCGTGAACTCCATGTCCTGCATGTCGCGGTAGTGCTTCTCGAGCTGCGTGTAGATCCGCGTCAGCTCCTTGAAGGCCTCCGGCATCGCCGCTTCCATCGACGCCTTGTCGGAGCCCGATTCCTGGCGCGCCTCCTCGGTGATGTCCTGCGGCGTGCGGATGCCCGCCACCACGTCCTCACCTTGCGCGTTGATCAGGAACTCGCCGTAGAGCTTGCTCTCGCCGGTCGAGGGATTGCGGGTGAAGGCAACGCCGGTCGCCGAGGTCTCGCCCATGTTGCCGAACACCATGGCCTGCACGTTGACCGCGGTGCCCCAGGATTCCGGAATGTCGTGCAGCTTGCGGTAGGTCACCGCGCGCGCGTTCATCCAGGATGAAAACACCGCACCGATGGCGCCCCAGAGCTGATCGTGCGGGTCCTGCGGGAAGTCCTTGCCGGTCTCGCACGCGACGGCGTCCTTGTACTTGCCGACCAGCTCGACCCAGTCGTCGGCGGTGAGGTCGGTGTCGAGCGTGTAGCCCTGGCCGTCCTTGAAGGTATCGAGGATTTCCTCGAAGTGATGATGCTCGAAGCCGAGCACCACGTCCGAATACATGGTGATGAAGCGGCGATAGCTGTCATAGGCGAAGCGGCGATCGCCCGACAATTCCGACAGCGCTTCCACGGTCTGGTCGTTGAGGCCGAGATTGAGCACGGTATCCATCATGCCCGGCATCGAGGCGCGCGCGCCGGAGCGCACGGAGACGAGCAACGGGTTCCTGGCATCACCGAAGGTCTTGCCGGTCAGCTTGCCGACATAGTCGAGCGCCTTCTCAACCTGCGACTGCAATTCCTTCGGGTAGGATTTGTCGTGGGCGTAGAAGTAGGTGCAGACCGAGGTCGGCAGGGTGAAGCCCGGAGGCACCGGCAGGCCGAGATTGGCCATCTCGGCAAGGTTCGCGCCCTTGCCGCCGAGCAGGTCGCGCATCTCCGTCCGGCCCTCGGCCTTGCCGTCACCGAATGTGTACACCCATTTGCCGGCCTTGCCCGCGGCTGGCGTGGCCTTGGCAGGAGCAACCTTCTTCGGTGCAGGCTTCGCAGCGACCTTCGGCAGAGCCGCCTTGGTCACCGCCTTCGCAGCCGGCTTGGCAGCAGCCTTTGCGGCCGGCTTTGCAGCGGCTTTGGCGACCGGCTTGGGCGCGCTCTTGGCAAGCGCCTTGCGGGCTGCCGGTGCGGCTTTCGCCTTAGCGGAAGACTTTGATTTCGCTGGAGTTTTATTGGGCTTCGAGGCGGCTTTGGCCATAGCTTGCACACAACCTGCGAGAGGAATGGGATTTCGCGGGCCTTACACCATTTTGAACGGGCCCGCGCAAGTCAGACAGTTCCGGAAAATGAACACCCCTAGAGGTGAAGCCATTTCAGGAGCCCGAGCCCGATCGCACCGTTCACAATAAGGAAGATCGCGACGATCAGGTTGAGGAGTCGCGGCATGATCAGGATGAGCACGCCCGCAATCAACGACAGGATCGGCGAAATGTGGGCGACGGTGATGTGCATGAACTATCTTTCTGTGGAGGTGAGGCGAATCGCGGGCGGATCATAGCCCTCCCGGTTCCGCGAGTAGAGACGCGCAAGGCGCGATGCGAGTTCCGGCACCCACGAAAACTGCCTGAAATTGCCTCTGATGCGGCGGCCCTTTTCCGGAACATTGCCAAGGGGGCATGCATTGGCCAACCGGTTGCGCCATTGGCGCGTCCGAAAATAAAATCACGTCGAAGGAGTTGTCCATGCGGAACAGGATTCTCGCTCTTGTAGCGCTCGCGGCCGCGATCGGCTCGCCCCTTACGGCGCAGGCGCAAAGCGGTGTCACCGTCGGACGCGCGCCCGCCGTGATCGACAGCGGCCCAACCATCGCAGTCGAACAGCGGCCGGCCTTCCGCGAGTACGTCGTCGAGCAGCGTGTGCCCGCCTTCAGCATTCCCGATCGCATCATCGTCGGCACGACATTACCCGAGGCAGGCGTCACCTATTATGACGTGCCGCAACGCTTCGGCGCCACCACCTACCGCTACACCGTCGTGAACGGCGAAACCGTGCTGGTCGAGCCGCGCTCGCGCCGCATTGTCGAGGTGCTGGACTAGCACTGATCGGCTGTTGGCACTGATCGACTAGATGTCCGGCGCGTCACTTCAATCAGGTTGGCGCGAGCAGTGTAAATCGGACATCCGGCCCCGCCCGGTCTTCCCCCCGCCGGGCGGGGCTTTTTGCGGGCGCTGGCGTGTCCCGGCCAAGGCGCAGCGCGCAAGCGTTGCGACGCAGAGCCGGGACCCAGAAGCTGCGAGCCACGCGGCCGGCATGGGCCCCGGCTTAGCTGCGCATCACGCCGCGAAGGGCGGCGCGCTGCGCAACGTCCGGGGCACGAGAGCCGCAATAGCCGCGACCTCAATCCTGGATCTTCGAGAAATCCGCCACCGCGCGCGTGGCGCTGCGGATCTCGTTCAGCAGCTTCAGACGATTCTCGCGCACCTTCGCATCGTCGTCGTTGACGCGGACCTTCTCGAAGAACGCATCGACCGGCGGACGCAGTTTTGCCATGGCGCTCATCGCGGCGGCAAAGTCTTCCTTGGCGACCGCAGCGCTTGCTTCCGCCTGCACCTCGCCGATCGCCTTGGCCAGCGCCTTTTCCTCATCGAGGCCATAAAGCGCGGCATCGGGCGCACCATCAAACGTTCGCTTGTCCTTTTTCTCCTCGATCGAGAGGATGTTGCTGGCGCGCTTGGTGCCGGCGAGCAGGTTCTTGCCGTCGTCGGTGTCGAGGAACTTTCCGAGCGCCTCGACGCGGCGGACGATCATGAGAAGATCGTCCTGGCCGCCGAGCGCGAACACGGCGTCGACGAGATCGTGACGCGCGCCCTGTTCGCGGAGCTGGACCTTGAGGCGGTCGGCGAAGAAAGCGAGCAGATCCTTGGGTACCTGCGCAACGTCAACAGTGATCGTCTTGCTGGGAAACCCCGACAATGCGGTCCACGCTGTCCCCGAAATCGGCAACCGCAGTGAGTTCTCAACGATTAGGCGAATCACGCCCAATGCCGCGCGGCGAAGGGCATATGGATCCTTCGATCCCGTCGGCTTTTCATCGATACCCCAGAAGCCAACAAGCGTATCGATCTTGTCCGCCAAGGCCACCGCAACGCTGACTGGATCGGTCGGCACGCGATCGGCGGGACCTTGCGGCTTGTAGTGCTCCTCGCAGGCCGCAGCGACGGACGCATCCTCACCCTGCGCCAGCGCGTAGTACTTGCCCATCAGGCCCTGGACTTCAGGGAATTCGCCGACGACTTCGGTCAGCAAGTCGGCCTTGGCAAGATGCGCGGCGCGCGTCGCCTTGGCGACGTCGGCGCCGACCAGCGGCGCGATCTTGGCGACAAGTCGCTCGATGCGCTTGATGCGTTCGGCCTGGGTACCGAGCTTTTCGTGGAACACGATCTGCTCGAACTTCGGCAGACGCTCCTCAAGTTTCGTCTTCAGATCGGTCTCGTAGAAAAACTTCGCATCCGACAGGCGCGGACGGATCACGCGTTCGTTGCCTGATACGATGACCTTGCCGCCGTCGGTCGCCTCGATGTTTGCGGTGAGGACGAACTTGTTCGTCAGCTTCCCGGTCTTGGGATCCTTGACGACGAAGCACTTCTGGTTGTTGCGGATGGTGGCGCGGATCACCTCGTCTGGGATCGCGAGATATTCCGCTTCGAACGAGCCCATCATGACGACGGGCCATTCGACGAGGCCCGAGACCTCGTCGAGCAGCACCTGATCCTCGACCAGCTCGAAGCCCTGCGCGAAGGTCAGCTCCTTGGCGTCGGCGAAGATGATGTCCTTGCGCGCCTGCGGATCGAGGATGACTTTTGCAGCTTTCAGCTTCGCTTCATAGTCCTCAAAACGACGCACGGAAATCGCGTCCGGCGCCATGAAGCGGTGGCCGTAGGTGGTCTGGCCGGTCGCGATGCCGTCGACCTCGAACTTCACGACGTCAGGCTCTTCGGTCTCGAGCCCAAACGTCGCGGTGATCGCGTGCAGCGGGCGCACCCAGCTCAGCGAGCCCGGCTTGCCGGAGCGTGCGCCCCAGCGCATCGATTTCGGCCAGGGGAAGGTGCGGATGATGACGGGCAGGATTTCCGCGAGCACGTCGATCGCATCGCGGCCGGGCTTTTCGATCAGCGCGATGTAGAAATCGCCCTTGGGGTCGCGCTGGATCTTGGCCTCATCGAGCGACTTCAGACCCGTCGCCCGCAGAAAGCCCTGCACGGCCGCATCCGGGCCGCCGATTTTCGGACCGCGACGTTCGGTCTTGAGGTCAGGCTGGCGCGCCGGGATGCCGTGCACGGTGAGCGCGAGGCGGCGCGGCGTCGCGAACGCCTTGGCGCCCTCGTAAACCAGGCCTTCGGCGACGAGCTTGTCGGTAACCATGCGGCGCAGATCGTCGGCCGCCTTGGCCTGCATGCGCGCGGGGATTTCTTCGGAGAACAGTTCAAGCAAAAGATCGGGCATCAGGCCGCTCCGCCCGCTTCAGTATGGATCCAGGCTTCGCCACAGGCCTTTGCCAGCTCGCGCACGCGAAGAATGTAGCTCTGCCGCTCCGTCACCGAGATCACGCCGCGCGCGTCCAGGAGATTGAAGACGTGACTGGCCTTGATGCACTGGTCGTAGGCGGGCAGCGCCATCAGATGCGCCTCGCGCTTATCGTCCTTCCAGCCGGCCTCCAGGTACTTTCTGCACGCGCCTTCCGCCATCTTGAACTGCTCGAACAGCATCGCGGTGTCGGCGACTTCAAAATTGTGCTTCGAATATTCCCGCTCGGCCTGCAGGAACACGTCGCCATAGGTGACCTTGGCATCGCCGTCGCGGCCGTTGAAGTTGAGGTCGTAGACGCGGTCGACGCCTTGCACATACATCGCGAGACGCTCGAGCCCGTAGGTGAGCTCGCCCGCAACCGGCGCGCATTCGAAGCCGGCGACCTGCTGGAAATAAGTGAACTGGCTGACTTCCATGCCGTCGCACCAGCACTCCCAGCCGAGGCCCCAGGCGCCCAGCGTCGGGCTCTCCCAATCGTCCTCGACGAAGCGGATGTCGTGCACGGCGGAATCGATGCCGATCGCGGCGAGCGACTTCAGGTACAGCTCCTGAAGGTTCGGCGGAGACGGCTTCATGATCACCTGGAACTGGTAGTAGTGCTGCATCCGGTTCGGATTCTCGCCGTAGCGGCCGTCCTTGGGCCGGCGCGAGGGCTGCACATAGGCGGCGTTCCAGGGCTTTGGCCCGAGCGCGCGCAACGTGGTCGCCGGATGGAAGGTGCCCGCACCCATCTCCATGTCGTAGGGCTGCAGGATCACGCAGCCCTGCTCGGCCCAGAACCGCTGGAGCGCGAGGATAAAACCCTGGAACGAGCGTTCCGGGCGCATATGGGCGGGCAATGAGGCGTCCATCGTCAGATCAGGCTCTCGCGGGGGGGTTTGAATCGCGCGGGACCGTATCGACGGCGGGGGTGGGAATCAAGGCAAAGGGGGGTGGATTCGGGCGTCATTCCGGGGCGCCCGCAGGGCGAGCCCGGAATCCATTGCGCCGCCGGCTCTGTGGTTCGATGGATTCCGGGTTCTCGCTTCGCGAGCCCCGGAATGACGATTGAGCGGAAGGGCCCCCTAACCCGGTCGGTAAGCCCCGGTCACGGGGTCACGCTTCAACGTCTGGATATCCCCGGCATGAGCGGCTTCAGCGACGCGCGAGAGGCGCATCTCCTCCAGCTCCTGGTTGATCCGGACGGCGGTCTTGTAGGCCCAGCGGACCACGGCAAGCCCACCCAGCACGCCCGCGAAAGCGACGAACGGCGGCATCGGTCGATCCTCGTTGAGTGTTCAACCCCCACGCACATTCTTGCGCAGACCGGCCCGCGCCGCAATTGGCTCGGGCCGGACCAAATGGCGCGGGAGGGTGTTGCCTAGAACCCGAATTTTGCCCAAATCGCGCGGGTTTCCACCGCCGAGATCAGCTCGTCCGGCAGGCCGGCCACTGATTCCAGGGCCGAAAGCTGCCCTGCGCCGGGGGATTTCCGCCCCAAAAGGCCGGAGAGCAGCCCGGTCGGCTGGGCGATCACGGGGGTGAGAACCTTCTCGCCATAACGGGCACGAAGAGTTGAGCGGAGATCGCCGATGCAGTCGGCAAGCCCGAGCGCGACCGAGCTCTCGCCGGCCCAGTATTCGCCCGTGAACAGGGTGTCGTCGTCGCCCTTCAGCCGCGCGCCCCGGCTCTCCTTCACCAGCGCAATGAAGATCTGGTGGATCTCGCGCTGGAGCGCCTTCAGCTTGGCGACGTCATCCGGATTCTCGGGCAGGAACGGATCGAGCATCGCCTTGTGCGCGCCGGCGGTGTAGAGGCGCCGCTCGATGCCGAGCCGCTTGATCGCCTCCTGGAAACCGAAGCTGCCGCCGACCACGCCGATCGAACCGAGGATCGAAGAGGGATCGCAGATGATCTCGTCGCCGGCGCAGGCGATCATGTAGCCGCCGGACGCCGCAACGTCCTCGACGAACACCAGCACCGGCAGCTTCTTCTCCGCCGCGAGCTGCTTGATGCGCAGATAGATCTGGCGCGACTGCACCGGCGAGCCGCCGGGCGAGTTGATCACCAGCGCCACCGCCTTGGCGTGCCGATACGAGAACGCGCGCTCCAGCACCCGCGCAACGCCCGCCAGCGTCATGCCCGGGCGCAGCGGCGTCACCGCACCGATCACACCCGACAGCCGCACCACCGGCACGACGGCCGTGCCGGGGCGGAAGCGCGCCGGCAGATATTGCATGAGCTTGTCGGCCAGGCCGGAACTCTCACGATCGTTCAATTGTTCGGCCATGCCGTTACCTCTGATTAACCAATTCTTATCACGCGACTGTCATTGGAAGTGCCTGGAACGTGTTTTGCAGATTTCCCGTTGGGAGGCTGCAATGAGGCAGCGGAGAACACCATGAAAATCTATCTGCTGATGCTGCTGATCGGTGCGCTGTTCATGGCGATCCGCTTGACGTCCCCGCAAGAGCAGCAGTCGGAATCGCTTCCGCAGTAAGCCATCACGGTTCCACCAGCGGCAAGGCCGCTCTCCCCTCCAGAATCTCCGTCACCTCTTTTTTAGACACGCCTGACGCGTCGTTGAGCATCAGCCCCGGCAGCAGCCGCGTCGGAGCCCGGCCGCCCTTGACCGCACGTACCAGCACGCGGATCGCGGGCCGCCCCGACTCACCGTGAACCGGCAGGATCGAAAGGCTGCCGAAGCCACGTGACAGCGCCGCCAGAACATCGGCGATTCCATCTGCGCGCCAGATCAATGTCAGCACACCATTCGATCGGAGGATGCGCCGAGCTGCATGCACCCAGGCATGCAGGGTCTCCTCCGTCGCCACATGCGCGGTGTGACGCGCCTGATCCGGCGAGCCGCGATGCCGAGCCGGATCGTTGAAGGGCGGATTCATCAGCACCACGTCGACGCTGTCGGGCGACAGCCCGTAGGCCGCAAAGGCCGTGGCATCGGCCGTGACGTCGAGCATGATGGTCTCGGCGGCCAGCGCATTCGCGGCCGCATTGGCGCGCGCGAGCTCGGCCAGCTCCGGATCGATCTCGACCAGGCTCAGCCCGATACCAGCGACGCGCCGGGCCAGCGCCAGCCCGGCCGTGCCGATTCCGGCGCCGAAATCGACCACGCGGTCCCCGGGGCGGGCCTCGGTCGCCGCCGCAAGCAGAATGGCGTCGTGCCCGGCTCTGTGGCCAGTCCGTTTCTGCCTCAGGCGCAATTGCCCGCCGAGAAAGGCGTCCTCGGTAATATCGGCGGCCTCACTCATCGCCGCGCAGTTCGTGGCTGAGTCCGGCTTCGGTGAGGAGCTCCCGAGCCTCCTGGGCGTCGTCCTCATGGACCAGGATCCGCCGCGGCAAAATGCCGAGCGAGCCCTCGATGATGCTCATGTTCTGGTCCAGCACCAGATGATGGATGTTGGCGCCGTCCAGCAGCGCGCCGATCGCCGACACCAGCACCATATCGTTGGTTCGAACCAGTTCTCGCAAAACGCAGGTTTCCTTGCCTGAAAGGGGGCTAAAGCGGCAAATGTCAATGGTTCCGCGGGCCTTGCCGCATCCGCCGCCAGTTTCTATTGTCTTTCCGTCAGAATAGCCCCTCCGGGGCAAATATTGGAGACCGGCGTGGCCGTCATCGTACCTTTCGAAACTCCCGGCGCGTCGATCGAAGAGCTGGTTGCCCTTGTCGCCCCTGATATGGAGCGCGTCAACGCCACGATCCTGTCGCGGACCGGTTCGGACGTGACCATGATCCCGGAGGTCGCCAACCATCTGATCTCCTCCGGCGGCAAGCGGCTGCGGCCGATGCTGACGCTCGCCATGGCCAACCTCGCCGGCTACACCGGCGACGGCCATATCAAGCTCGCCGCCTCCGTCGAGTTCATGCATACCGCCACGCTCCTGCACGACGACGTCGTCGACGAGAGCGAGATGCGCCGCGGCAAGCTGTCGGCGCGCATGCTCTGGGGCAACGAGGCGAGCGTGCTGGTCGGCGACTTCCTGCTCGGCCAGGCCTTCCGCATGATGGTCGAGGTCGGCTCGCTCCGCGCGCTCGACATCCTCTCTGCCGCCGCCGCGACCATCGCCGAGGGCGAGGTGATGCAGCTGGCCGCGGCCAAGAACACCGCGACCACCGAGGACGAATATCTCGCTGTGATCCGCGGCAAGACCGCCGAACTGTTCGCCGCCGCCTGCGAGGTCGGCCCCGTCATCGCCAACCGCCCCAAGGCGGAGCAGACCGCCTGCCGCTCGGTTGGCATGAACCTCGGCATCGCCTTCCAGCTCGTCGACGACGTGCTCGACTATGGCGGCAAGAGCGCAAAGCTCGGCAAGAACACCGGCGACGATTTCCGCGAAGGCAAGATCACTCTGCCCGTCGTGCTCGCCTTCCGCCGCGGCAACGACACCGAGCGCGCGTTCTGGATCCGGGCGCTGGAGCGCGGCGAGATCGGCGATAGCGACCTCGATCACGCCATCGGGCTCATGAACAAGCACCGCGCGCTCGAGGACACGCTCAGCCGCGCCCAGCACTACGGCGCCATGGCGGTGGACGCACTGGCGCTGTTCCCCTCCTCGCCGATGAAGAGCGCGCTGGAGCAGGTGGTGGCGTTCTGTCTGGCAAGGTCGCATTAGGCTTTTGCGTTTCGGCGCACCGCCAGCGAAACACTCGGTGTCGTCCCGGCGAACGCCGGGACCCATACCGCGTGATCTATCGATACAGCTATGGTGCAAGTACCGATAACATCCGATCTTCGCCAAACCACTCCCTGTGGTTATGGGTCCCGGCGTTCGCCGGGACGACACCGGTGAGATAGGTCCGGACTATCTCCACATCGTCATTGCGAGCGCAGCGACTTGTCCGCCGAAGCCTTGGCGAAGGCGGAGCAATCCGGAGTCGCGCCGTGGAGACAGTCTGGATTGCTTGACTGCGCTCGCAACGACGGAGTGTGACGTAGGACCACCGTTCGCCAACTCGCTTTTCGGAACACAGCTAGACTCCGCGATCGCACCATTCCCTCACCGACACCCGACCAACCAGTTACTTGCATTTTGAAAGTCACTCACCTACCTTCCCGCCATGCAACCCAAATCCCCCTCGATCCTGGAATGCCCGGTCGGTCGCGCCGTGGAGACGGTCGGCGAATGGTGGAGCATCCTGATCCTGCGGGATGCGTTTCAGGGGGCGACGAGATTTGACGAATTTTCGCAAAGCCTCGGGATCGCGCCGAACATCCTGTCGCGGCGCCTCGCTCATCTCACCGAGAGCGGCATGTTCGTGCGGCGCCGTTATCATGAGCGGCCGCCGCGTTACGAATACGTTCTGACCGACAAGGCGCGGGATTTCTTCCCGGTGATCGCTACGCTGCTCGCCTTCGGCAACAAGCATCTCGCGCCCAAGGGCGAATCCATTCTGCTGGCGAACCGGAGCGATGCGCGGCCGTTCGACCCGGTCGTGGTCGATGCCGTCGACATGCAGCCGATCACGCTCGCCAATACTGTCGTCGTCGCCGGTCCCCGCGCCAGCCGCGGCATGCGCAAGCGGCTCGCTTCACTCAAGGCCATGAACCCGGCCGTCGCGCCGGCTGGAGAGTAATATGCGTCGTATCGTCGTGACGGGAATGGGCGCGGTGTCGCCGCTCGGCTGCGGTGTCGAAACCTCCTGGCGCCGGCTGCTCGCCGGCCACAGCGGACTGCGCCCTCTGCCCGAATGGGCGCAGGCACTGCCGGCGCGCATTGCCGGACTCGTGCCCGACAAGGCCGACGATGCCGATGGCGGCTTCGATCCCGCGCAGGCCGCCGCGCCAAAAGACCAGCGCAAGATGGACCGCTTCATCCTGTTCGCGCTGCTCGCCACCGCGGAAGCGGTGGCGCAGGCGAAATGGACGCCGCAGGATGCAGCCGCGCTGGAACGCACCGCGACGATCATCGCCTCCGGCGTCGGCGGTTTCCCGGCCATGGCGGAGGCGGTGCGTATCACCGCGCAGCGCGGCGTGCGCCGGCTGTCGCCGTTCACGATCCCTTCGTTTCTGGCCAACCTCGCCGCCGGCCACGTCTCGATCAAATACGGCTACAAGGGCGCGCTGGGCACACCCGTCACTGCGTGCGCCGCCGGCGTGCAGGCGATCGGCGATGCCGCGCGCATGATCCGTGCGGGCGAAGCCGACATCGCGATCTGCGGCGGCGCGGAGGCCTGCATCGACATCGTTAGCCTCGGCGGCTTTGCCGCGGCCCGTGCGCTGTCGAGCTCCTTCAACGCGGAGCCCACGCGGGCCTCGCGCCCGTTCGATCGCGACCGCGACGGCTTTGTCATGGGCGAAGGCGCCGGCATTCTTGTCATCGAGGAGCTCGAACATGCGCTCGCGCGCGGCGCCACGCCGATCGCAGAAGTGATCGGATACGGCACGACGGCGGACGCCTATCACATGACGTCCGGTCCGCCCGACGGCGACGGCGCCCGCCGCGCCATGGAGATCGCGCTTCGGCAGGCGAGCCTTGCACCGGCAGATCTGCAGCACCTGAACGCTCATGCGACCTCGACGCCAGCCGGCGACGAGAGCGAGCTTGGCGCCATCGCCGCGCTGTTCGGCCGTAACCGCGGCATCGCCGTCAGCGCGACCAAATCGGCCACCGGCCATCTGCTCGGCGCCGCCGGCGGCCTCGAGGCGATCTTCACCGTGCTCGCTTTGCGCGACCAGATCGCGCCGCCGACGCTCAATCTCGAAAACCCCGATGCGGGCGCTGAAGGCATCGACATCGTCTCAGGCAGCGCGCGGCCGATGCCGATGCAACACGCAATCTCCAACGGCTTTGGCTTCGGCGGGGTCAATGCCAGCGTGATCTTCCGCCGCGCGGGCTAAACGAGAGCCTTGCAATCGCGGCCCGCTCCGTTACCAAAACAGGATGATCGAAACGAATTTCTGGCTGTTCCTGGCCGCAGCCTGTCTCATTGCCGCCGTTCCCGGCCCCGGCATCTTCTACGTCGCGGCACGGACCCTGTCGGAGGGACGCGCCAGCGGCTTCGCATCGACCGCAGGCACGGCGCTGGGCGGACTGGTTCATGTCGTCGCGGGCAGCCTCGGCATCTCCGCCATCATCCTCGCCAGCGCCGAATTGTTCGCCGCGGTCAAACTCGTCGGCGCGCTCTATCTGGTCTGGCTCGGCATCAAGACTTTTCGGAGCGCCGGCCGCGCCCTGTCGCTCGAGAGCGATCCGGCCGGTGACAAGCGCGCGTTCCGCGACGGCGTGCTGGTCGAGGCGCTGAACCCGAAGACCGCGGCGTTCTTCCTCGCCTTCATTCCGCAATTCCTCGATCCCGCGGGATCGAGCCCCACGCTCCAATTCATCACGCTCGGCGCGATCTCGGTGGCTTTGAACACGCTTGCCGACGTCGTCGTGGTGCTGATGGCCTCCGCAACACGCACGCAGCTGATCGGACGGCCGCACCTGATGCGGCGTCTCACCCAGGGCTCCGGCGTCTTCATTGCAGGCCTCGGCCTGTCGCTAGCACTGGTGCGGCGGCCGGCGAATGGATAGCGCCCCGATGCTCGTCCCGCAAAGCCGCTTCTACGAATCTCACGGTCTGCGGCTGCATTACGCCGATTGGGGACATGAGAGCGCGCCGCCTCTCATCCTGGTCCATGGCGGCCGCGACCACTGCCGGAGCTGGGACGTCATCGCCCGGTCGCTGCAGCCGCATTTTCATGTGGTCGCACCCGACTTGCGAGGCCACGGCGATTCCGACTGGACCCGCGGCGGCAGCTACGCCCTGACTGAATATGTCTACGATCTCGCCCAGCTCGTCCGCACCATCGCAGCGCCTCAGGTGACCCTGATCGGCCATTCGATGGGCGGCATGGTGAGCCTGATCTTCTCAGGGTCATTTCCCGAGCAGGTCACAAAGCTGGTCGTGCTCGACGGCGTGACCATGTTGCCGGACACGCCGAAGCCGCCGGCACATGAGCGCATCGGCAAATGGGTCGGCCAGCTCGACAGGCTGCACGACCGCACGCCGCGCCGCTATGCGACCCTGGCGGACGCAGCGGCGCAGATGATGCTTCACAACAAGCGCCTGTCCCGTGATCTCGCGCTGCATCTCGCCACGCACGGCGCACGGCAGAACGAGGACGGCACCTATAGCTGGAAGTTCGATCCCTATCAGCGCGCCTCCGCGCCGCACCGCCTCTGGCCGGACGATCACATCGCGCTGTGGGCCCGCATCACCTGCCCGACCTTGCTGCTCAATGCCGGCGAGAGTTTTTTGACCGGCGCCCGGGCGGCGGGCCTGGAGCGGTATTTCCAGAACGCGCGCATAGAGACCATCGCCGGGGCTGGACACTGGTTGCAGCACGACAAGCCGCGAGAGGTGCTGGGCGAGATCAGGCGGTTCCTGGGATTGGCCGAGGACGAAGGCTAGCTCAACTTCCGCAGGTGGGCAAAGGCGCTTCAGCGCCGCGCCCACGTCTTGGAAGTGGTGGGCACGCTTGCGCCTTCGCTCTTCGAGCTACGGCGGACAAGTCGCTTTGCCACCCTACGGCAGCGTCTTTGGAGAAGCAGCTAACTCAACGTCCCCGCATGCACCCACCAGCCGGGGTGGTCGCGCCGGATCTTTTCAGCGCCAGCATGCGCATCTGCGGGCGAGCCATAGATCGCAAAGCACGTTGCGCCCGAGCCGGACATGCGGGCCAGCTTGACGCCGGCGGAGTCGCGCAGCGCTTCGAGCACCTCGCCGATCACGGGTTCGATACGCAGCGCAGGCGCTTCGAGATCGTTGGGAACGCTTTCGAGAACGTCGACCCAATCGGCGATCGACCCGCCCTCCTCCGGCCAGGCCGGAGCTCGGAAGACCGAGGTGGCGCCGACCAGGAGCTCGCCGTTGCGCAGGCCCAGCTCCTGGAAAACATCCTTGGTGGCCACAGGCACGCGCGGATTGACCATCACGCAAGGCATGCTCGGCAGTGCGAGCGGCAGCAGCTGCTCGCCGACGCCGGTCATGTCGCAGGCGCGCGAGAACAGGCACACCGGCACGTCCGCGCCGGTCGCGAGCGCGACCTTCTGCAGGCGCGGATCGTCGAGCGACAGATTGTTGAGACGCGCCAGGAGCCGCAGCGCCGCTGCCGCATCGGCCGAGCCTCCACCGATGCCGGCGGCAACCGGCAGCACCTTGTCGAGCGCGAAGGCGCCGAGCTTCAGGTTCGGCACGGCCTCGGCCAGAAGCTTGGCCGCCTTGAAGACGAGATTGTCCGCGGTATCGCCGCAGGCCGCGGCCAGCGGTCCGGTGGTTGCGAGCTTCAGCTCGCCGCCCGGCTCCAATGTGAGCCGATCGGCGCAGTCGGCAAACGCGACCACGCTTTCGAGATCGTGATAACCGTCGGCGCGACGGCCGACGACGCGAAGGCTCAAATTGACCTTCGCGCGCCCTTCTTCAATCAACGCCGACATTGGCGATCAGCCCCCAACGAAAAACTCAACCGCCCTTGCCGTCGTCCTTCTTCTTTTCCGCCTGCGCGGCTGAAGAGTTCGAATTGTCCTCGGTCATGCCGTTAGCGATCTTGGCCTCGATCTTCGGAAGCTCTTCCGGCTCGGGCTTGAGGTCACGCGCATGCGCCCACTGGAACTTAGCTTCCAGCGTGCGGCCGACCCGCCAATAGGCATCGCCAAGGTGATCGTTGATGGTGGGATCCTCGGGCTTGAGGTCGATCGCGCGCTCGAGATTCTTCACCGCTTCTTCGTAGTTGCCGATCCGGTAATAGGCCCAGCCCAGGGAGTCGACGATGTAGCCGTCGTCGGGACGCTGCTCGACGGCGCGCTTGATCATCTTCATGCCTTCGTCGAGGTTCACGCCCTGGTCGATCCAGGAATAGCCGAGATAGTTGAGGACGTGCGGCTGGTCGGGCTGGAGCTCGAGCGCCTTCTTCATGTCGGCCTCGGCCTTGGCCCACTGCTTGGAGCGCTCCTCGCAGATACCACGATAATAATACCAGACGCTGTTGGCCTTGTCGTTGCCGGGCGGCAGCACGTCGACGCCTTGCGAATAGGTCGCGCCGCAGTCGCCGAACCTCTTGCGGCCGCGCTCGATGTTGCCGAGCGCCATGATCGCTTCGAGGTCCTTGGCATCCTCCGATGTAACGCCCTTGAGGATCTTGATCGCCTCGTCGGTGCGGTCGGCGGAATCCAGATCGATGGCAAGCTGGATCTGCGCGTTACGCTTGAGCGGCGAGGTCGACGGCACGCGCTCATAGACCTTGATCGCCATCTGCGGCCGCTTCACGGACTCGTAGAGATCGGCGAGCGAGAGTAGCGCCAGCGGATGGGTCGGCTGGAGGTAGAGCGAGAGCTGGAGGTAGACCAGCGCTAGATCCTCGCCGCCGCGGCGGGTCAGCGTGGCACCGATGCCGTAGAGCGCCTCGGCGGCGCCAGCCTGGGCGGAATCGACCAGCGGCGGCATCTTCTTGCCGGCCTTGGTGTCGCGCAGGCCTTCCTGGATCAGCGGATGGCGCGCGAGTTTCTTGTCGAAGGCCTGATAGACGGTGGTCGCGGCGGCGGAATCCTTGTTGCGCGACAGCCAACGCGCATAGGCCTCGGTCACGCGCAGCATGGAATCGTCGAGCTTGTAGGCGCGCTCGAAGCGGGTGCCGGCGTCCTTCTCCTTGCCGGAGAGCTCGAGGATCATGCCGGCGTGAAGGTCCTTAAACAGCGGGTACCATTCGGGACCTGCCAGCTTGTCGATGGTGGCGACACCGCCCTTGGCGTCCCCGGCACCGTAGGCGGCCCAACCCGACAGCAGCGTGGCGACGAGATCGGTGATCGGGCCGCGGATCGACTGGTTGATGTTGGTCTGCGCGGCCGCGTACTTCTTCACCTTGAGATCATGCACGCCGACGACGAGACGCGCGACGCGGTTGGTCTTGTCGATGATGAGGATGCGCTCGGCGAGCTTGACGGCTTCGTCGATGTCGCCGTCGGCGACCGACGAGATGAAGGCGCGGTCGAGCAGCTCGTTGTTCTTGGGATCGGTGCGCAGTGCCGAGCGGTAGAAGGCGGCGGCGGAGGCCGCGTCGCGCTCGACGCTGGCGTGGCGGGCGGCGAGGTAGCTGCCGGCGGTGGTGAGCGACTTCAGATCGTTTCGGGTCGGAAACTGCGCCGCCGTATCGGACGGATGATCCGGCGTCTGCGCCAGGACCCTGCCGGGGACCGTCGCGATCGCTGAGCCCATGAGGGCGATGGCGGCAACAGTCCAGCGGTTGAAACGATTTGAAAACATCAGGGCTCGCCTTGAGTTGGTAGTGCCTGGGTCTGCAGCAGAGGGCCGTATCGCATGCGAACGCGGCCGGTGGCATCGGGACCCGGAACCGTCGGGCCGACAATGCCGCTTTTGGCGCTTCGCCGCAAGGATTCGGGCCGGGCGATCCCCTCCGCACGCCTTAAATCGGCCAAGTGACCGGCCAAGAGCGGTCCCAAGACGCTGCCAGTATGGCCTTATCGTGGCCGCGACCGGTGGCCGCAGCCGTGTCCTCACGCGAACGTGCACCGGATCACCCTCGTGATCAGGTCCTCTTGCTCGGCCGGCTCTTACATCGCCTCATAGTTCGGACCGCCGCCGCCCTCGGGAGGAACCCAGGTGATGTTACCGTTAGGATCCTTCACGTCGCAGGTTTTGCAGTGGACGCAGTTCTGGGCGTTGATCTGGAAGCGTGGGCTCGTGCCCTCCTCGACCCATTCATAGACGCCGGCCGGGCAATAGCGATTCGAGGGTCCCGCGAACACGTCATGCTCGGAGGTCTTTTGCAGGTTCATGTCGGTGACCTTGAGATGGACCGGCTGGTCCTCCTCGTGGTTTGTGTTCGACAGGAACACCGAGGACAGCTTGTCGAACGAGATCTTGCCGTCCGGCTTCGGGTAGTTCTTCGGCGTGTGCTGCTTGGCCGGATCGAGCGTGGCGCGATCGGGCTTGGCGTGCGCCTGGGTGCCGAACAGCGAAGCGCCGAACAGCGTGTTGCACCACATGTCGATGCCGCCGAGCGCGACGCCCAGCACGGTGCCGAACTTCGACCACAGCGGCTTGACGTTGCGGACCAGGAACAGATCCTTGCCGACCGACGACGAACGCCACGCATTTTCGTATTCGACGAGTTCGTCGTTGGCGCGATCGGCAGCCAGCGCCGCCGCGGCATGTTCAGCCGCGAGCATGCCGGTGCCCATTGCATTGTGCACGCCCTTGATGCGCGGCACGTTGACGAAGCCGGCCGCGCAGCCGATCAGCGCGCCGCCGGGGAAGCTCAGCCTCGGCACCGACTGGTAGCCGCCCTCGGTAATGGCGCGCGCGCCATAGGCGAGACGCTTGGCGCCTTCAAAGGTGCCGCGGATCGAAGGATGGGTCTTGAAGCGCTGGAATTCGTCGAACGGCGACAGATACGGATCGTCGTAGTTCAGATGCACGACGAAGCCGACGGCAACGAGATTGTCGTCATAGTGATAAAGGAACGAACCGCCTCCGGTCTTCAGATCGAGCGGCCAGCCGAAGGAATGCTGGATCATGCCCTTCTGGTGCTTGGCGGGATCGATCTGCCAGACTTCCTTGAGGCCGATGCCGAACTTCGTCGGCTCGCTCTTGGAGTCGAGCGCGAACTTGGCGATGAGCTGCTTGGTCAGGCTGCCGCGGGCGCCTTCGGCGAACAGCGTGTACTTGCCGAGCAACTCCATGCCACGGGTGAAGGAGTCCTTTGGCTTGCCGTCCCGGCCGATGCCCATGTCGCCGGTGGCAATGCCCTTGACGTTGCCAGCGTCGTCATAGAGCACCTCGGCCGCAGCAAAGCCCGGATAGATCTCGACGCCGAGTGCTTCGGCCTTGCGCGCCAGCCAGCGGCAGACATTGCCGAGCGAGCCGATGTAGCAGTGATGATTGTCCATCAGCGGCGGCATCAAGAAGTTCGGCAGCTTGATAGCGCCGCCGCCCGTCATCCAGTAGAAGCGGTCGTCCTTCACCTGCGTCTTGAGCGGGCAGTCGGAATCCTCGCGCCAGTCCGGAACGAGCTTGTCGAGCCCGGCCGGGTCGATCACGGCGCCGGAAAGAATGTGCGCACCGACCTCCGAGCCCTTCTCGACCACGACGACGTTGAGATCGGCGTTGAGCTGCTTCAGCCGGATCGCAGCCGACAGGCCCGAGGGGCCGGCGCCGACGATGACGACGTCGAATTCCATGGATTCGCGCGGGGGAAGTTCTTCGGTGCTCATCTGATCTCAGCCCTTGAGACGGTCCTTGGTCATTTGCGCCCTCTTGTTTCCGATTTTTCCGGGTAGGACAACCTCGGAAATGCGTTTCGCCGGGGTGCAAGGGGGTGCAAGGCGCCCTAAACTGAACTAATAGTCAGACTTTCCGATGATACCCGAACCCGCACCCACCGTCCGCGAGCTTCTCGCCTTCTATCTGGAGGCCGGGGTCGACTGCGCGCTCGCGGAGGAACCGATCGACCGCCTGGCGGAATTGGATGCTCCGCCGCCGGCCCCGCGCGCGGCACTTTCGGTCGAGGCACCGCGGCCGGTCGCCGCGCCGGCGGTGATGCGCGGCGAGGCCGCACCCGCGCCCGACATCGCGATCGCCTCGGCGCGCGAGGCTGCACGCACGGCGCCGACGCTCGAAGCGCTGCGCGAGCTGATGCAAAGCTTCGAAGGTTGCGCGCTGAAGCACACCGCGACACGATTGGTATTTGCCGACGGCAATCCGCAGGCGCGCATCATGTTCGTCGGTGAGGCGCCGGGCCGCGACGAGGACATCGAGGGCCTGCCCTTCGTCGGGCGCAGCGGCAAGCTGCTCGACCTGATGATAGGAGCCATCGGCCTCAACCGCAGCACGGCCTACATCGCCAACGTGATTCCGTGGCGGCCGCCCGGCAATCGCACGCCGACGCCGCAGGAAACGCAAATCTGCCTGCCCTTCATCCAGCGCCAGATCGAGCTGGTGAATCCCGACGTGCTGGTGACGCTCGGCAATCCTTCGACGCAGACGCTGCTGGGAACGCGCGAGGGCATCATGCGCACCCGCGGGCGCTGGTTCGACTACGAGACGGGGGCGCGCACCATCCGCGCGCTGCCGACGTTCCATCCGGCCTATCTGTTGCGCTCGCCGTCCTACAAGCGGCTGGCCTGGCAGGATCTGCGGGCGATCGCCAAGGTGCTGGCGAGGTAGCGAGCTCTCGTGTCCCGGACGCGGTGCGGCACGCAGTGACGCTCCGCAGAGCCGGGACCCAGAAAGCAACACAGTACGATGCGGCGAGATGGGCCCCGGCTCTGCAGCGCACCGCCGAAGAGCGCTGCGCAGCGTCCGGGGCACGAGACCTACGTCCTCACGTCCCCTTCGGCCGCACGATGGCCCAGCCGATGCGCAGGAGCTGCTGGCGACCGGTCACCAGCCATTCGAAGGCGCGCGGCACCTCCGGCACGATGCCCGGAAAGCGTTTGAGGATGTCCGGCGGCGGCGTGCCGGCGGTATCGGAGGCGCGCCAGACCACGACGCCGCCGGTCTCGCTGAACTTGGCCTGATTGATCCACGGCGTGCGCGCAGGGTCGGCGTCGATGAAGAGATGCGGCCGGCCGGAATGCAGCGCGATCAGGCTCGCAAGCTGCGTCTCGCCGGCCACCGCGCGCAGGCGATGGTTGGTGCGGCGGGCAAAGCTCTCGTCGAAGAAGTCCGAGATCGCACGCGCCGGCATCGAGGTCGCGATCTCATTGGCGCCGGTCCAGGGCAGCAGCAGGACGGCGAGCACGACGCCGACGGCCGGCGCCACGACGGCCGCGGCCCACACCATGCGCAGCATCCGCGCGCGGCGCATCGCAATGAGATCTCCGGCCGCGACCACCACGGCAAGCCCGGACATGACCAGCACGACGCCGGCGCCGCCGACGACGGATTCGAGCCCGAGCAGGCCGGAGATCAGCACCGCGCCCAACGCGGGCGCCAGCGCGAAGAAATAGACGAAGTTGCGCGCGAGCGGCTCGACCGGCGGTCGATAGATGATCGGCGGCTCCTCGCTCTTGCCGGCGAACAGGCCGGTGTTGAGGAAGGTCAGCGCCGGGATCGCGGCCGCCCCAAGCACGAGGCCGCCGAGCAGCCAGGCCGCATGCAGGGCGCGGGCATTCAGCTCCGCAACTTGCGGCAAGGCCGGCATCACGAGCGTCTCGGCGCGCATCAGCCAGACCGCATAGGGCAGCGCCAGCACCGCGACGACGATCAGCGCGAACAACGGATCGAGCGCGTGCAGCGTGCGGCGGCCGCCGGCGGTCGCGACCGCGAAGACGACGAGCAGCAGCAGGAGGAAGATCGCCGCGGGCGTCGTCAGCAGCAAGAGGCCGGCCTCGATCGACCAGGCGAACCAGGCATTGCCGCGGCGCTGGCCGATGATCTGCCAGGAGTGCAGCAGCAGCAGCGCCCAGAGCGGCCGGGCCAGCACGAGCGGGCCGAAATCGAGCGCCGACGAGGAGAAGGCGAGCACCGTCATGGTCAAGAGCACCGCGAGCACCGCCTGCTGCGAGCCGACCACGGCGCGGGAGAGATGATAGAGCGCAATGAAAGTCGCGATCTCGCAGAGCTCGGCCAGCACATAGACGCCGAACATGTGGCCGCCGGCGGCGCGATAGGCGATGTCGGCGAGCCAGACCGGCAAGGGCGGACCGAGATCGGTGCCGACCTGGTATTCGCGTCCGAAGGCCAGGAGGGTCGCGAGGCTGCCGGGCGGGCTGCGGTAGAACACCAGCGCCACGAACAGCCACATCGCCGCCTGCAGCAGCACGGCGATCCACACGATCAGCCGCGGCCGGGCGCGAATGAGCTCGATGACCAGGGAGGTAAACCGCATGCAACGTCCGAAAGATGCAGCCAACCCGTCCAGCCGGCCCTATTCGCTTACAAACACTTTGATAGGGGGCGCTGCGCGTTGTGGCAACGACGGTTTCCTCGTCATGCCCGGCTTGTCCCGCCTGGCTAACTCTAGAGATTCGCCGACGCGTCGATCTCGACGCTGGCTTCCACCGGCACCTCGACCTCGGTGACCGTAAACAGATCCTGCACCGGCTCGACGGTCCACGGCATGTGCTTGGCACGCGCCGCCGCGACCGGGGCGAAGAAGCTGCGGTGGTGGACGGTGGGACCGAGGCGGTCGAGTGCGTCGAGGTGCTCGGGGACAGCGTAGCCCTTGTGCTGCTCAAAGCCGTAACCGGGGCAGTCCTGCGCCAGCGCGCACATCAGGCGGTCGCGCGTCACCTTGGCGATGATGGAGGCCGCGGCGATCGACAACACAATGCCGTCGCCGCCGATCACCGCCTCACAGTCGCATTCCGTGTCGAGCCGGTCGCGACCGTCGACGAAGACATGCCTGGGCGCCTCCGGCAGCGCCACCACGGCGCGCTTCAGCGCCCACAGCGAGGCGCGCAATATGTTGTCGCGATCGATTCGCGACGGCGAAGCCACGGCGACGGAGACCTGGGCGGTGGCGCAGATCTTGTCGAACAGTCTTTCGCGCTCCTCCGCCGTCAGACGCTTGGAATCGTCGATGCCGCGCGGAATCCGGTCGGGGTCGAGAATCACCGCGGCCGCCACCACAGGACCTGCCAGCGGCCCGCGGCCGGCCTCGTCGCAGCCGGCGACGGGCCAGACGCCACGCTTGATCAGCGCGCGCTCGCGCCGGAAGCTCGGCGGTGCGACCGCGATGATGCCTTTCCTGGCAGCGCCCTTGCCCGGCGAAGCCTTGGTCGCAGGCGCCTTGCTGGCCTTGGCGGGCGCAGCCTTCTTCGCAGCGTCCTTCTTTGGCGCGTCTTTGGCCGGTGTCTTGGCGGACTTGTCCCGAATCATGGCCGGGATCGTGCGCAAGCGGCCCGGCCGGCGCAACCGGGAACCCCTCGCAATTCCCGCTATTCAGGCCGGCCTACTCCGCCAGATGCACGCGCCGGTCCTCGCCGACCGCGATGCCGGGTGCGACCACGACCTCCCAGGGATGGCCGTCGGGATCGGCGAAATAACCGGAATAACCGCCGTAATCGGTCTCGTGCGCGGCCTTCAGCAGCTTTGCCCCTTTGCCGAGGGCGAAGGCCATCACCGTATCGACCTCCTCGCGTGTCCGGCAGTTCCAGGCGAGCGTGATGCCGCGGAAGGTCGACGGCCTCGGCTGGTCCGGCAACGCCGCGTCGGCCGCAAGCTGATCCCAAGGATACAGCGCGAGCACCGGACCGCCGGTATCGTAGAACGCCACCGCCTCGCCGGTCGCCTGCAGCCGGCGCGAGAACCCGAGCGCGTCGTAAAAGGCGATGCTGGCGCGGATATCGCTGACACCGAGCGTGATGACGGTGAGCCGCGGCACCGGAGCCGAAACTTGCTTACTCATGCGACGCCTCTTCCACTTCCCGATCAGAACAGGCTGAGCTGATCGCCGTTCCGCTTCGGCCGGGAAAAGTGATCCGTCGTCAGCTTGGAGCGCCGCTTGTTCAGCCCGAGCCTGTCGCAGGCGATCTCGAAGCGGCGGCCGATGGTCCAGGCCATCGGTCCAGTGCCCTTCATCCGCTCGCCCCATTTCGCGTCGTAGTCGCGGCCGCCGCGCATGTCGCGGATCAGCGTGAAGACGTGGCGATAGCGGTCCGGATAATTCGCCATCAGCCATTCGCGGAAGAGATCCCGCACCTCCAGCGGCAGCCGCAGCAGCACGTAGGAGGCTTCCTTGACGCCGGCATGGGCGGCGGCATCGAGGATGCGCTCGATCTCGGAATCGTTCAGCGCGGGGATTACGGGCGCGACCATCACGGTGGTGGGAATGCCGGCGTCCGAGAGCTGCTTCAGCGCCTCCAGCCGCTTCGGCGGCGTCGAGGCGCGCGGCTCCATGCTGCGCGCCAGCTTCGGATCGAGCGAGGTGACCGAGATCGCGACCTTGGCGAGGTTGCGCTTGGCCATCCGCGCGAGAATGTCGATGTCGCGCACCACCAGCGCCGATTTGGTGACGATGCCGACGGGATGGCCGGCACGCTCGAGAACCTCGAGGATGCCGCGCATGATTTTGCGCTCGCGCTCGATCGGCTGATAGGGGTCGGTGTTGGTGCCGATCGCGATCATCCGCGGCTCATAGCCGGTCGCGGCGAGCTCTTTCTCCAGCAGCGCCGGCGCCTCGGGCTTCACGAACAGTTTTGCCTCGAAGTCGAGCCCCGGCGACAGGCCGAGATAGGCATGGGTCGGCCGTGCGAAGCAGTAGACGCAGCCATGCTCGCAGCCGCGATAGGGATTGATCGAGCGGTCGAAGCCGATATCGGGGGAATCGTTGCGGGTGATCACCTTGCGTGAGGTGTCGACCCCGACACTGGTCGTGAACGGCGGCAGCTCTTCCAGGCTCTGCCAGCCGTCGTCGAAGGCGACGCGCGCCTCGGCCTCATAGCGGCCGCTGGCATTCGACTGTGCGCCCCGCCCTCGCCTGCGCGCGCGGTCGATGGCGACGCCCAGCTCGGGAAAGTCAGAGTCCACACCCGCCGGCTCGGAGGGCGCCTTGACCGGCGGGTGTTTGAGAGCATGAGAGGATGCTGCTGGACTCATGAAGCCAAGATAGCACGCAAAAGGAACAAATCAAGAACGTAAACAAAAAATGGGAAAACAACCCCATGCAAAGTAGCCGCCCAAATTTCGGGCGCGGTCTTTTGACCTCACGCAACATGCCCGTCGCAATGATTTCGTTTGATGCCGGCCAGGGATCGATCGTCGCGGAACAATGTTGGTGACGATCGCCGGGTGAAGGTCAGCAGGAACATGACAAATCAACAACAATCGGCCGCGGCAAGCAGCAACCTCGACCTCCTCGACCGCTACTGGCGCGCCGCGAACTACCTCTCCGTCGGGCAAATCTACCTGCTCGACAATCCGCTGCTGCGCGAGCCCTTGCGGGCCGAGCACATCAAGCCGCGTTTGCTCGGCCATTGGGGCACGACGCCGGGCCTGAACTTCATCTACGCCCATCTCAACCGCGTCATCCGCGCGCTCGATATCAGCGTGCTCTATGTCTGCGGCCCCGGCCATGGCGGGCCGGGCATGGTCGCCAATACCTATCTGGAAGGCAGCTACAGCGAGATCTATCCCGACATCGCGCGCGATGCGGACGGCATGCGCAAGCTGTTCAGGCAGTTCTCGTTTCCCGGCGGCATTCCGAGCCACGCGGCGCCGGAAACGCCGGGCTCGATCCACGAGGGCGGCGAACTCGGCTACGCGCTGGTGCACGCCTATGGCGCGGCGCTGGACAACCCCGATCTGATCGTCGCCTGCGTCGTCGGCGACGGCGAGGCCGAGACCGGCCCGTTAGCTGCGTCCTGGCACTCCAACAAGTTCGTGAACCCCACCCATGACGGCGCGGTGCTGCCGATCCTGCATCTGAATGGCTACAAGATCGCCAACCCGACCGTGCTCGGGCGGATGCCCGACAGCGAGATCCGCGATCTCTTCCGCGGGTTCGGCCACGAGCCGCTGTTCGTCGAGGGCGACGATCCCAAATTGATGCACCAGGCCATGGCGGATGCGCTCGACGTCGCGCTCGCCAGCATCCGCTCGATCCAGCAGCACGCCCGCGACGGACGCAAGGCAGTCGAGCGGCCGCGTTGGCCGATGATCGTGCTGCGCAGCCCGAAGGGCTGGACCGGCCCGAAGGAGGTCGATGGCAAGAAGGTCGAGGGTTTTTGGCGCGCGCATCAGGTCCCGGTGGCGGGCTGTCGCGAGAACCCGGCGCACCTCAAAGTGCTCGAAGACTGGATGCGCAGCTACGAGCCCGAAAAGCTGTTCGACGCGAGCGGCGCGCTCATTCCGGAGCTTCAGGCGCTCGCGCCCGAAGGCATTCGCCGCATGGGCGCCAATCCGCATGCCAATGGCGGCCTGCTGAAGAAGGAGCTGAAGCTGCCGGACTTCCGCAGCTTCGCCATCGAGGTGCCGCGACCCGGCGGCGTCATAGCCGAAGCGACGCGCGAGCTCGGCAAATTCCTGCGCGATGTCATCCGCCTCAACGCGCAGGAACGCAATTTCCGCATCATGGGTCCGGACGAAACTGCATCAAACCGGCTGGATGCGGTGTTCGAGGAGACCGAACGGGTCTGGATGGAGCCGATCGAGCCTTACGACGTGCATCTGGCGCAGGACGGCCGCGTCATGGAGGTGCTGAGTGAGCATCTCTGCCAGGGCTGGCTCGAGGGCTATCTGCTCACCGGGCGCCACGGCTTCTTCTCCTGCTACGAGGCCTTCATCCACATCGTGGATTCCATGTTCAACCAGCACGCCAAATGGCTGAAGGTGACGCGGCACCTGCCATGGCGGCGCCCGATCGCCTCGCTCAACTATCTCCTGACCTCGCATGTCTGGCGTCAGGACCATAATGGCTTCAGCCATCAGGATCCCGGCTTCGTCGATCTCGTCGCCAACAAGAAGGCCGACATCGTCCGGATCTACTTCCCGCCCGATGCCAACACGCTCTTGTGGATCGCCGACCACTGCCTGCGCACCTACAACCGCATCAACGTCATCGTCGCCGGCAAGCAGCCGGCGCCGCAATGGCTGTCAATGCAGGACGCTGCGACGCATTGCGATGCCGGCATCGGCATCTGGACCTGGGCCGGCAACGAGGACGCAAGCGGCGAGCCCGACGTGGTGATGGCCTGCGCCGGCGACGTCCCGACGCTGGAGACGCTCGCCGCCGTCGACCTGTTGCGCAAGGCGCTGCCCGACTTGAAGATCCGCGTCGTCAACGTCGTGGATCTCATGACGCTGCAACCGAAGGACCAGCATCCGCATGGCCTGTCCGACCGCGATTTCGACAGCCTGTTCACCACGGACAAGCCCGTCATCTTCGCCTATCACGGCTATCCCTATCTGATCCACCGCCTGACCTATAACCGGACCAACCACGCCGGAATGCATGTGCGCGGCTTTGCCGAGGAAGGCACCACGACGACTCCGTTCGACATGGTCGTGCTCAACGAGCTCGACCGCTACCACCTCGCGATCGAGGCGATCGAACGCGTGCCCGGGCTCGCCGCCAAGGCCGCGCAGGCGAAGCAGCAATTCCGCGACAAGCTGATCGAGCATTCGCGCTACGTGCGCGAATACGGCGAGGACATGCCTGAGGTCCAGGGCTGGGTCTGGCCCAACAGTTCCGGCGGCAATACCCCGGCCGAAGCCGGCGACTAGCCATGTCGGACACGGTCCTCGTCCTCAACTCGGGATCGTCGAGCATCAAATTCGGCCTGTTCGAGATCTCGGCTGTTGAACCCAGCCTGCTCTGCAAGGGGCTGCTCGACGAGCACGAGGCAAAACCCCGGCTCGTGGTGAAGAGCCCCGCGGGCGAAGATCTGTTCGAGACACGGAATGAGACGCCGGACGCCGATGGCGGCCATCTGTTCGCCGATGTGCTCGCCTTCATCGAGGACCGTTTCGGCGAACACCATCTGCGTGCCGTCGGACATCGCATCGTTCATGGCGGGCCGGACTATTCAGGGCCGATCGCGCTGACCGACGACGTCACCGCGAAGCTGGAGGCATTGACGCCGCTGGCGCCGCTGCACCAGCCGCGGTGCCTCGCGCCAATTCGTGCGCTCGCGGCGATCCGGCCAGCGCTGACGCAGATCGCCTGCTTCGATACGGCGTTCCACCACGGCCTGACGCCCCCCGCGAGCCGCTTCGCGATTCCGAGGCGCTACGAGGAACATGGCGTCCGACGCTACGGATTTCACGGCCTCTCCTTCGAATATGTCGCGGGACGCCTTGCCGAGATTGCGCCGGAGCTCGTCGCCAAGCGCGTCGTCATCGCGCATCTCGGCAACGGCGCCAGCCTGTGCGCGTTGCGCAACGGCCGCAGCGTGGACACCACCATGGGACTGACGCCGCTCGACGGTCTCGTGATGGGCACACGCTGCGGCACGATCGATCCCGGCGTGCTGCTCTATCTGCAACAGCACAAGAAGATGTCGATCGAGGCTGTCCAGCACCTGCTCTATCACGAGTCCGGCCTCATCGGTGTCTCCGGCATCTCCGCGGACATGCGCACGCTGCTTGCGAGCGGCGAGATTGCCGCACGGGAGGCGATCGATCTCTTCACCTTCCGTACAGCGCAGCAGGTCGCGATGATGGCGACCACGCTTGGCGGCCTCGACTGTCTGGTCTTCACCGGCGGCATCGGCGAGCACGCCAAGGAGATCCGCAGCGCGATCGGCGAACGTCTCGCATGGATGGGCGTGCGCATCGATGCCGTAGCGAACGATGAGACGCGCGAGCGCGTCGACAGCGGCGACAGCGCCGTCGAGATCTTCGTCATTGCAACCGATGAAGAGATGACGATCGCGCGCCATTGCGCTGCTCTGATCCGCGAACACCACGTCACGTGACGTTTTTATGAATGATCTGCCGCAACGATGCCGCCAAGGACTCGTGGCATGGAGACCGCATCACTCATCGGGCGGACAGATCATGAAGACCCACATCATCGAAGAGCTCGGACAAGGCGACATCCTGTTGCCCGCGCTGGTGGCGGAAGGGCTCGCTGCCAACGACCGCATCAAGGTGCGGATGAGCGCATTGCAGGCGGCGGCCCAGCATGCGCAGCAGCCGGGCCGGCCCGCGAGCGACCTTGACGTCGAAAGTCAGACTGCAGGCATAGCCCCTGCCGGGATCGCGACGCTGATCGGCGGCGCCCATCTGATCGGACAAGGCCGGCTCGCGGCGCCCGACCTTGCGAAGCTGATGCAGGAGATTGCGGACGACGCAGCGACCATGATCCGCGCCGTCGGCGCGGGCGCAGCGAGCGATGGCGAGAGGGCGCAGGCGCGGCTCGACACGATCCGCGCAGCAGGCCTGCTCGAGGCCGCCGGCGAGATCGAGATGTCCCATGTCGCGCGTCTGACCGGCGTGGCCGACAGCGGCGGCGACAGCCTGCATCGCCTCGTCATGGATCTGCACAAGCAACTCAACAGGCTTGCGGCGAGCTGCTCGGAAGAAGCGCTCGACGGCGCCCATGTCTTTGGCCTGCACAGCGAGGACCGGACGGCCGTCGCCGCCTTCATGAAGGGGCTGAATGCGACGCGCGGTCTCAAGTTCAATCATCCAGGCCTCGACACCATGGCCACCCGCGTCGCCGGCCGCCTGCTGATCCAGAACGACATCGGCACCACGGACGCCCACGTCGTGGTGATCGCGGTGAAGAAGAACGCGGTCACCGTCACCTACACCGACGTGCATCTGGCCCGCGCGAAATTCTTCATTTCACTGTTCGACGATTTCGAGGCGACGTGGAGCGGGCTCGATCGTCACACCGCCGCAGGCCTCGGCGAGGACAATTCGTTCTATCTCGTCACCGGCCAGTATGAGACCGGACACGCCGCCGATCGCAACGAATTCCTCGCGGCGGTCGGTGCCGCACTGGTCTTTCTGATCGACTGGAACAAGGCGCGCAAGCTGCTGAGGACCTGGGTCGCCAAGGAGGACGCGGCACGCATCCTGGAATGGGCTGCGGGTCAACGGATCGGCCATCGCGGCTTTCTCGAGCTCGGTGGTAACGATCTGCTCAGCTCCGCGGTCCGCAACGCCGCCCCCGCGCGGATCGGCTTCGGCGAGCGGCTCGACCAGGCGCTCGGCCGCACCGCCGCAATCGATTTCCTCAAGGCGTCGCTGCGCGCCTCCACCGAGGCACTGCTTGCGGGCCGATCGGTCAGGACGGTGCGCGACCAGATCGAGGCCGATCTGATGCGGCACCTGGATCGCGTCGACGGGGCTCTGCTGGCAGCCGTGCTGCGTCAGATCGGCCTCGCCCACGATCTCGTCGCCGCGATCTCGCGCCATATCGCCGCGTTGCGGACCGGTCAGCCTGCCGACGGCAAACTGCTGACGCAGCGCTGCGGCGCGATCGAGCAGAAGGCCGACAGGATCGCGCTCGAGAGCCGCAACGAGGTCGATCGCCTCAATGCGCGCCCGCTGATCGGGCAACTGATCGATCGCGCTGAGGAAGCCGTCGACGAACTTGAGCAGGCCGCATTCATCGCCTCGCTGATGCCGGAAAGGACCGATCCATCCCTGCTGGCATCGCTGGCCGAGCTTTGCGCGGTGGCACAGACCGCGACCGAAGCGGCCGCGAGCGGCGTCGCCGCAGCCATCGACGTGCCGGAGGGACGGCGCGCCGATTCCGAGGACGCGCTCTCCGCCGTGACCCGCCTGATCGATGCCGAACACGCTGCCGACAGCCGCGAACGGGCGACGACTGCACTGGTGTTCGGCGGCGGCTTCGACGTCGCGACCTCGCTGTCCGTGATCGAGCTCGCCCGCGCCGTCGAGCGCGCCACCGACCGCTTCGCCTCGTTCGGGCATCTGCTCCGCCGTCACATCATGATCGATCTCGCAGCTTGAGGAAGCCACCATGCATATCGCGCGTATCGGCGCTGAAGCCGCCGAATTGCCGCCCGCCGAAGAAATCGGCGCCAAGGCCGCCAACCTCGCCCGCATGGCGGCGCTGGGCCTGCCGGTGCCGCCCGCCTTCGTGCTCCCGGTCAAGCTCTGCGCCGACATCATTGCAGGGCATGCGCACGCCGCACGACACCTGCGCGACGGCTTGAAGGAGGGCATCTCGTTCCTGGAGAGCGCCACGGGAAAGCGCTTCGGCGACCGCAGGCAACCGCTGCTGGTGTCGGTGCGTTCGGGCGCGGCGCGATCGATGCCGGGCATGCTCGACACCGTTCTCAATGTCGGCTGCACATCCGATGCCGTGCACGGCCTGATCCGCGCGACCGGCCGTCCCCGGCTCGGATGGGATTGCCGGCGCCGTTTCCTGGAGAGCTTTGGCGAGACCGTGCTCGAGCTCGACCAGGCCGCTTTTGCCGCGCGCATCTCGGAGCTGGTCGCAGCCGAATACGCCGGCAGCGACCGTGAGCTCGACAGCGAAGCGCTGGAGCGGCTCGCCAGCCGCGAGCAGGCTCTGATCGAGGATCGCGCCGACGGCTCGCTGGAGGACGCCTTCGCGCAGCTGGAGGCGGCAGCCCAGGCGGTCTATCGCTCCTGGACGAGCGAGCGTGCGCAGACCTATCGAAGCCTCCAGCACCTCGAAGCGCTCGAGGGCACTGCCGTGACCGTGCAGGCAATGGTCTTCGGCAACAGCGGTCTCGCCTCCGGGGCGGGCGTGGCATTCTCGCGCGATCCGTCGACGGGCGCGCGGCGCCCCATGATCGACCTCGTGCTCGATGCGCAGGGGGAAGACGTCGTTTCCGGAAGACGCGCACCTGATACGGCCGAGGCGATCGCCCGCGAGCTGCCGAAACTCGAATCGGAGCTTGGCGATGTGCTGAAGCGACTCGAGCACGCGTTCGCGGATGTGCAGGATGTCGAGTTCACGGTCGAGAACGGCAAGCTCTGGATCCTCCAGACCCGGGCGGCCAAGCGCACGCCACGGGCCGCCGCCAGGATCGCGATCGACCTCGTGCATGAATGCCTGATCTCGAAGGACGAGGCATTGGGGCGCATCGCGGAGATCGACCTCGCCTCGCTCAACGAAACCAGATTGGTGTCCGCCGGCAAGCCCGCAACGACCGGCATCGGTGCCTCCGGCGGTATCGGTATCGGACGGGCGGCGTTCTCGTCCGAAAGCGCTCAGCGCCTGTCGGCCGCCGGCGAGCCGGCCATCCTGCTGCGTCCCGACACCAGCACCGCCGACGTCGCAGGCTTCGCCCTGGCCGCCGGCATCGTCACCTCGGTCGGTGCGCGCACCTCGCACGCGGCCCTGGTGGCGCGACAAATGGGCAAGCCCTGCGTGGTCGGCTGCCGTGAGCTGAAGATCGACCCTGTCGCCGGACGGGCCGAGCTCGGCGACGTCGCATTTGCCGAAGGCGATTGGATTACGATCGAAGGCGATGCCGGAGAGCTCTATCTCGGACGCTGCGAGACGATCCGGACACGGCCCGAAGCCGAGCTTGCCGAGATCGCCGCGTGGCAGGCGCAATCCGGTCGACAGGACAGACGCGCCGACGCGCCTCAATGAGTGCCGGTCAGGTTCTGAAAGCACCCGATCGCGACCTCGATCACGATCAGCACCACGACCGCGATCTCCAGGCGGAGTGAGCGCTGGGTGTCGATGATGTCGGCCAGCGCGTTGGCGGTCTCCGACACCGCGGTGAGCTTGCGCTCGAGCGTGTCGAGACGTTCTTTCAGCTCGTACTCGTCCTCGAGGCGGGAATAGAGCCGGTCGAGCTCGGGCTTCTCCCAGAGCACGTCGGGCTTCTCGGCGATCGCGACGCGGCCGGCGACGCGCTGCTGCACCAGCAGTGCATTGCCGATCAGTTGCAGGATGCCCTTGCGACGGCGCGGCGTGCGGCCGTGCTCGGCGAGCTCCCGCGCAAACGGCTCGATCACATCGAAGACCGCGGCGACGCGGCGCTCGTCGCGCGCCAGCGACGTGCTTTTGGCGAGCGCGTCCGCAATCAGCAGCAGCCGGTCGTCGGAGAACTTTGCGAGGCAGATCGGCCCGCCCGGCTGGATCGCCTCGGCGCTTTCATCCTTGCAGAGCTGCGCCTGCGCGATCTCTTCCTCATACGGGCTGAGCTCGCCGATCACGCGTGACTTGAGATTGTCGATGAGGACCTTCTCCTCCGACGGAAGCAGCCCGATCAGCACCACGACGCCGTAGCGGAAGATCACGGCAAGGCCGGCATGGACCCGGAAGGCGGCGGGCATCGACGAGACCAGCGCGCCGATCTCGAGACCGGAGGCGTTGATGCGGTCGCCCAGCATCAGCGCGCGGATCCGCAAGGTCGGCGCAGCCTCCGGCTTCGGCGACGTCGACGCCGTGCCAACAGCGAGTTGATCGGCGTTCACAGGAAGCCTCCGCCGGCACCAAAATCACACATTTGCCGTTCGAACCTTTCTTGCAGGGCGCCCCCTGCCTGCAGGAGCCAGCTACCCGCGCGCCACGCAATGTTGCCGCGAAACTCCGGGTTAATACCCTCGGGACGAGCTTGTACCGAAACAATTGGCAACATTGCCAACCCGCGCGTGACACATTTGGCTGCGATCACTGGCTGCAGTTTACCATCGCACGCCGAAGCGCCGCCGGAAAGTTGCACTCGGCAACGCCACGTGTTTATGACAACATCATAACAAGCTACGCTTCTCCCGAAGTGCAGACATTGAAGCCTCAATCATGCTGAGCGTCATCATTCCGACTGAAGGCGTCGAGCAGACCGCGGTGGCGACTCTGGCCGCGCTGGTCCCCGGGGCCGCCGCCGGAATCATCCGGGAGGTGCTTCTGGTCGACGGCACCCGCAACGGCGTCATCGAGCGGGTTGCCGACGTCGCAGGCTGCCGTTTCGTCGGCTTCGAGGGTTCTTCGCAAGGCGCCGCGCTCGCGGCCGGCGCGCTCCAGGCCCGCTCGCCGTGGCTGATGTTCCTGCCCGCAGGCGCCGTGCTCGAAACCGGCTGGATCGAGGAAACCACCCAGTTCATCCAGGCTGTCGCGACCAGCGGTCGGGACCGTGCTGCCGTGTTCCGCTATGCGCGCTCGCCTTACGCCGATACTGGATTGCGCGACATCCTCCGGGCCGTGATGCGCAGGCTGATCGGCCCGCTCGGCGATCAGGGCCTTTTGATCGCGCGTGATCATTACGACCGGATCGGCGGCTACCCGCCGCAGGCCCGCCATTCCGAGGCGCGGCTGCTCCGGCGGCTCGGCCGCTCGTCCCGGACCATGCTGCGCAGCCGGATCGTCATGGTCGGCTGAAGCCACCTCATACTTGCCAAAGTCAAATAATTAGTTGACAATGGCAAATATCGAGGTGCCGTCATGCCATCAAGCCCTTCCTCATCAGCCCTCGCGATCGAACAGGTCACTGACGATCGCATCGCAGCGGTCCGCGCCTTCAACCGCTTCTACACCCGCAAGCTCGGTGTGCTCGACCAGCATCTTGGAAAGAGCCCGTTTTCGCTCAGCGAGGCCCGCGTGCTCTACGAACTCGCGCATCGCGACGAGCTGGCGGCAAAGGAGATCGGAATCGAGCTTGGCCTCGATCCCGGCTATCTCAGCCGCATCGTGCAGAGCTTCGACGAAAAGGGGCTGATCACGCGCAGGCCCCTGCCCGCAGATCGCCGGCAATACCAGCTCAGCCTCACCGCCAAGGGCCGCCAGACCTACGCCAAGCTGAACCTGAGCTCGCAAAACGAGGTCGCCGCAATGCTGGCTCAGCTTTCGGCCAGCGATGCAACACGGCTCACGCAGGCCATGGCGACCATCGAGGCCGTGCTGGAGCAACGTCGAACCCAGCCCGCGGCGTTCATGCTGCGCAGCCATCGCGTCGGCGACATGGGCTGGGTCATCTCCCGACAGGCCGCCGCCTATGCCGCGGACTACAACTGGGACATCAGCTACGAGGCGCTGGTCGCCGAGATCTGCGCACAGTTCATCAAGAACTACGATGCCGCGCGCGAGCACTGCTGGATCGCGGAAGTGGGCGGCGAGCCGGTTGGCTCGATCTTTCTGGTGAAGGCCACCAACGAGACCGCCAAGCTGCGCCTGTTGCAGGTGGAGAAGAAAGCGCGCGGGCTCGGTGTCGGCCGCGCGCTGGTCGAGCAATGCCTCCAGGGCGCTCGCGAGCGGGGCTACGGCAGGATGACGCTGTGGACGCAAAGCATCCTGGTTGCCGCACGCGGCATCTATCAAAGCGCAGGCTTCAAGCTCGTGAAGGAAGAGAAGCACCACAGCTTCGGTGCCGATCTGGTCGGCGAGACCTGGGAGCGGGATCTATAACCGAGCGAGGCGCAGACACAGCATCGTTTGGGCGGGGGCCTCTCTCCACGAATCCGAAAATCGTGGGGTGGGCAAAGGCGCATTAGCGCCGTGCCCACGGACCTTGCGTTGCGGACAGAGATCGTGGACACGCTTCCGCCTTCGCTCT
>NZ_BTIR01000015.1:0-100697 GCF_036247985.1 Bradyrhizobium sp. TM239
GCAACACGCTGACCGGCACCGCCGGCAACGATGTCATGGTGGGCAAGGCGGGTGCGGATACGTTCACGTTTGCGTCGAACTTCGGCCAGGACGTCATCAAGGACTTCGCTGCCCGTGGACCTGCTCACGACACGATCGAGTTCAGCAAGAGCGTGTTCGACAGCTTCGCCGGCGTTCTCTCCCACGCGGCCCAGTCAGGCCACGACGTCGTTATCGCGACCGGGAGCGACACGCTCACGCTGAAGAACACGCAGCTCGACAAGCTGAACAGCCACGACTTCCACTTCGCGTAAGGGACGGGTCAGCCGCACAAGCTGGCCCTCGACAAACTGCCTCGGAGGATCCGTTGGGGGATCCTCCGACAAGGCCACGACTGAAGTTGGATGGCGGGGTGATCCCCCGCCATCGGCTTCCCAAACCGTAGGTCGGAAGTTCGAATCTTCCCGGGATCCCCATTTCTCATGGGCCACCGTCACGGTTTGCCGCGCCATTCGGCGCGAAAATTGCTAGAAGCGAACGGCTTCCTTCCTCGCTGGCCCAGCTGCCATGCCGCCGCACCTCACTGCCTCATCCGGAGACGACGATGCCTTTCGACTTGATCCTGCGCGGGGGGCGGGTGATCGACCCCTCCCAGAAGCTCGACGCCGTGACCGACGTCGCCTTTGCCGGCGGCAAGGTGGCGGCGGTCGGCGGCGCCCTCAAGGCCGATCCGGGCACGGAGGTGCGCGACGCCTCACGCTACATCGTGACGCCGGGACTGATCGATCTCCACACCCATGTCTATTGGGGCGGCACCTCGCTCGGCATCGATGCCGAGGAGTTCTGCCGCCTCTCCGGCGTCACCACGGCGGTCGATACCGGCAGCGCCGGCCCCGGCAATTTCGCCGGCTTCCGCAAGCATGTGATCGAGCCGAGCCAGGTCCGGATCCTCGCCTATTTGCACGTCTCGCACGCCGGCATCTTCGGTTTCTCGCACCGGATCATGGTCGGCGAGAGCGAGGAGCTGCGGCTGATGAACCCGATCGAGGCGGCCAAGGTGGCCGATGCCAACCGCGACCTCATCGTCGGCATTAAGGTGCGCGTCGGCCTGCATTCCTCGGGCACGTCGGGGGTCGTGCCGCTCGACATCGCGCTCGAGGTCGCGAACGAGGTCGGCATGCCGTTGATGGCGCATATCGACCATCCGCCGCCGAGCTATGAGGAGGTGCTGGCACGTCTGCGGCCCGGCGACGTGCTGACCCATGCGTTCCGCCCCTTCCCGAACACGCCGGCGACCGCGCAGGGCACGGTGAAGAAGGCGGTGCTGGACGCGCGCGAGCGCGGCGTGCTGTTCGACATCGGCCACGGCAAGGGCTCGTTCGCGTTCAAGACCGCGCGCGCGATGCTTGCCAACGGCTTCTATCCGGACACCATCTCCTCCGATATCCACCAGCTCTGCATCGACGGCCCCGCCTACGACCAGGTGACGACCATGTCGAAGTTCCTGTGCATGGGCATGGAGCTGTCCGACGTGATCGCGGCCTCGACGGTGAATGCTGCAATGGCGCTGCGTCGCCCCGAGCTCGGCAGCCTCAAGCCGGGTTGCGTCGGCGACGCCACGCTGATCTCGGTCAAACAGGGCCAGTTCGATTACGAGGACGTCGTCGGCGAGCATCTGATTGGCGACCGCAAGATCGTGTCCGAAGGTGTCGTCATCGGCGGCCGCTGGTGGCATCCGAATTGAGTCGGCGCTAGCTCTGCTCGCGATAGTATTGCAGCAGGCGCGTGCCCGCCGGCGACAGCCAGTCGGGCGCACCGGCGATGTAGCCTTCGACGCGCCCGCTCGTTCCGACGAGATAGGTGATGGGCATTCCGACGATCGAGAACATTTCGGTGGAGGCCTGGGCCGCCGCGCCATAAGCATCGACATAGCAGGCGAGGTTCTGCAACGAGAGGCCGCCGAGAAAGGTGCGGATCTTGCGCAGGTCTTTGGTGTCGGTGCAGATCGCGACGATGTCGAGCCGGTCGGGCCGCGAGGCCGCAAGGCTTGCCAGCATGGGCAGGTCGAGCTTGCAGGCGGCGCACCAGGTGGCCCAGAAGTTTACCAATGTGATGCGGCCCAGCTTGGCAGCCACGACGACGTCCTTGCCGTGCGGGTCCTGAAGCCGCAATTGTGGCATCACCGCGTGCGGCCGTACCACTGTGAACTGGCTGCGGCCGGCTTCGAACACCGGCGGCCAGCTGTCCTGCGCGCCGGCGGTGCGCAGGACGGTGAGATAGGCCGGCGCGGCGATCAGGAGCGATCGCCGCGACAACGCGCGCGGCTTCTCACGCATGAATATAGGCCCAGCCTTTGAGTTGCAGGTCGACCACGCGTCCGATGCCGAACGGGACGAGGTTCGCGCCCGCAATCAGCGGGATCGAGACCTGCTCCTTGGCTTCCGCGATCGCCTTGGACGAGGCGCACATGCTGTAACTGAGGCTCGGCAGCGATTGCCGCAGCGTCGCCAGCGGCTCGATCAGTGGCGTCTTGTCGGCGCGGAAGATGTCGATGCCCTTGCCGTTGGCGACGACCTCGATCAGCATTTTCGCGCCCTTGTCGGCAAAGTGCTTGGCGAGATTGGCCGAGTAGCTGATCGCGTGGCCCATGACATAGGGCTCGTTGCTGTCGATGAGGATCACGACGCCCTCGGTGAGACGATCCTCCTTGGCCGCGGCGGTGCCGGCGGCCGTGAGGATCGATGCGCCCGCCAGCAGCCCCCTGCGAGACCATCCATTGGCAGAGATCATGGTGCGGCGTTCCCGTCGATCAGAATTGACGCGGCGCGATCGGCGCCTTGCCGTTGCGACCCCACAGCACGAACAGGCTGAGCGCCAGCAGGACGACGTTGAGCGGCGTCACCGCGGCTTCGCCGCGCGAGAGATGGAAGACCAGCGCAATGACCTGCAACACCGCGCAGCCGAGCGCGGCCAGCACCGTCAGCCGCGGCAGGATCCGCGTCAGGGCCGGCAGCAGGATGCCGATGCCGCCGGCGAGGTCGACCAAGGCAATGGAGCGGACGAAGGTCTCCGAATACTGGCCGGCCCAGGGCATCATCGCGGCCAGCTGGGGAATCGGCGTGGTCAGCTTTACCAGCCCCGCCGAGATAAAGACGAAGGCGAGGAGGACCTGCGCGGCCCAGAGGCCGATGCGGAGGGCGCGGCCGGGGGCGGGGGTCTCGAAGGTGGCGGTGGACATGGTGGTTCTCCAGAATGTGAGGGTTGCCACCATTTGATAGTTTCACCGTTTTTGATCATTATCGGCTTCGGGATTAGTTCATTTCCTGGATGTTGATGATCTCATGGATTCTCTGGTCAGCATGAGGGTGTTTTGCCTGGTCGCCGAGCTGAAGAGCTTCGCGACCGCGGCACAGCGCCTGCGCATCTCCCCGGCCATGGCGAGCAAGCACGTGATGCAGCTCGAGAAGCGGCTCGGCACGCGGCTGCTGAACCGGACCAGCCGGCGCGTCAGCCTGAGCGAAAGCGGCGCGCTCTATTTCGAGCAGGCGCGGCAGATGCTGGATTCGCTCGACGAGGTCGAAGCGGCCGTCAGCAATGCCACCGTTGTTCCGCACGGCACGCTGCGCCTGACCGCACCGGTGTGGATGGCGAACGCGATTTTTGCGGGCGTGCTGGCGGACTATCAGGCGCGCTATCCCGAGGTCCGTCTCGACGTCGATCTCAGTGGCCGCCTGGTCAACCTGGTCGAGGAGGGTTTTGATCTTGCACTTCGCGCAACCGGCACGCCGGACGAGGCGCTGATCGCGCGTCCGATCACCAGCGTCCCGTTCTACATGGTGGCGGCTCCCGCCTTCCTCAAACGCGCGGGCCGTCCATCGACCTTCGCCGATCTCGCCGGCCAGCCGCTGCTGCACTACGCGCTTTACCCGGGCGAGAGCTTCTCCTTCACGGGCGAGCACGGCCCCGAGACCGTCAAGCTCAACCCGGTGCTGCGCAGCGGCAACGAAACGCTGCTGCACATGGCAGCAATCGAAGGCATGGGCCTCGCCTTCCTGCCGAAATGGCTGGTCGCCGAGGACATCGCCAGCGGTCGTCTGGAGCACGTCATGCCCGGCCACATCATCTTCGCCGGAAAGCTGTTCGCGGTCTATCCGAGCCGCAAATATCTCTCCGCGAAGGTCAGGACCTTCATCGACTTCATCGCCGCCGACAAACGGATGAAGTAGCTGCTCACAGCAACCGGATCACAGCGACCTGGCGATCAGCAGCTTCATGATCTCGTTGGTGCCGCCGTAGATTTTCTGGATGCGGGAATCGATGAAGATGCGCGAGATCGGGTATTCCTGCATGTAGCCGTAGCCGCCGAACAGCTGGAGGCATTCGTCGGCGGTCTCGACCTGCTTCTCCGAGCACCAGTATTTCGCCATCGACGCCGTGACGGTGTCGAGATCCCCGGCGACCAGGCGCTCGATGCACCAGTCGACGAAGACGCGGGCGATCATCGCCTCGGTCTTGCGCTCGGCGAGCTTGAAGGCGGTGTTCTGGAAGTCGATCAGCGGCTTGCCGAAGGCTTTGCGCTCCTTGGTGTACTCGGTGGTGAGTTTTATCGCGCGCTCCATCGCGGCGACGGCGCCGACCGCGAGCGCAAGCCGCTCCTGCGGCAATTGCTGCATCAGTTGCACAAAACCCTGGCCTTCCTCCTTGCCGAGCAGGTTCTCGGGCGGCACGGTGACGTTGTCGAAGAACAGTTCCGAGGTGTCGGAGGCGTGCAGGCCGATCTTGTCGAGGTTGCGCCCACGCTTGTAGCCGTCCGCGCCCGCGGTCTCGACCACGATCAGCGAAATGCCCTTGGCGCCGACGTCTCCGGTGCGCGCGACCACGATGACGAGATCGGCGGCCTGGCCGTTGGTGATGAAGGTCTTCTGGCCGTTGATGACGTAGGAATTGCCCTGCTTCTTCGCCGTGGTCTTGACGGCTTGCAGATCCGAGCCGGTACCGGGCTCGGTCATGGCGATGGCGCCGACCATCTCGCCCGAGGCCATCTTCGGCAGCCAGCGCTTCTTCTGCTCCTCCGAGCCGTAGTTGAGGATGTAATGCGCGACGATGGCGCTGTGCACGGAGACGCCGGTCGTCAGCTCCGGCACCGTGCTTTCGAGGTCGTCCAGCACCGCCGCGTCATAGGCGAAGGTGGCGCCCAGCCCGCCATATTCCTCCGGCACGCTCGCCAGCAGCGCGCCCATCTCGCCGAGACCGCGCCAGGCGAAGCGGTCGACCATCTTCTGCTCGCGCCATTTTTCGGCATGCGGCGCCAGATCCTTGGTGAGATATTTCCGGAACTGGTCGCGGAAGACATCGAGTTCTTCGGTCATCCAGGAGGAGCGGTAGGACATGATTACCTCGGTTGATGCGGCTTTCCGGCTTGGTAGGCCAGTCGGCCGCGGCAATTATTGTGTTTTCAGGCTGCGCCGGTGACGCTACCAAGGCGGCCGGGGTGGCGTCTGTCGGGATGTCTGATCTTGGCGACCAAAACACAAGAGCTCAAGCTCGAGATCGAGCGCATCGGCACGGTCTCGGCGATTCTGACGCAGCCGGACAATGCGCGTGCCTGTTACGTGCTGGCGCATGGCGCGGGCGCAGATATGCGGCATGCGTTCATGGAGAAGGTCTCGGCCGGCCTTGCCGAGCGCGGCATCGCGACCTTGCGCTTCAATTTTCCCTACATGGAAGAGAAGAAGGGACGTCCCGACCAGCCGGCGGTCGCGCACGCGGCGATCCGCGCGGCAGTCGCGGAGGCGGCGCGGCTGTGCCCCGGGGTGACGCTCGTCGCAGGCGGCAAATCATTCGGCGGACGCATGACCTCGCAGGCGCAGTCCAAGGCGCCGTTGCCTGATGTCAAAGGGCTCGCCTTCCTAGGCTTTCCCCTGCACGCCGACAAGAAGCCGTCGTCCGAGCGCGCCGAGCACCTCGCCGGCGTCACCATCCCCATGCTGTTCCTGCAAGGCACGCGCGATGGGCTTGCTGATCTGAGCTACCTCAAGCCTGTCGTCGAGAAACTCGGTCCGAAGAGGGCGACGCTGCATGAGATCGAAGGCGGCGATCACTCGTTCGCGGTGCTGAAGAAATCCGGCCGTAGCAATGACGAGGCGCTCACAGAGGTACTGAACGCGCTCGTAGCCTGGATCGACACGCTCGCCTGAGGCTCAGGCGGAATAGAGCCCCTTGTCGCGCGCCTTCTGGATCGCGAGCGCGGCGATCAGGTCGAGCGTCGGTGTCGACAGGCCTGCCGTGCGCGCGAAGGCGGCGGGCGCCTTCACCAGCACGTCGATCTCCATGGCGCGGCCGAGCTCGTAGTCCTGCAGCAGCGATGGCTTGTGATTGGGGGCGGGTCCACTGCGCGTCACGCGCTTGACCTCGGGGATGAAGTGCTGCGCGATGTCGTTGGCCTCGTTCAGCATGCGCGGGATGACGTCCGCAAAGGCGGCGTCGTCGCGCACGCCGCGTGCGGTCTGGCCGGTGAGCAGGCACAGCACCGACAGCGACATGTTGGTCAGCAGCTTTGACCAGATCGCCTCACGGATCTCGGCGACCGGCGGTGATTCCAGCCGCGCGTCGTTGAAGACGCCGCGCAGCTTGGTGATGCGCTCGCAATTGCGGTCGTCGCATTCGCCGATCAGCAGGCGGTTGCGGTCCGGGGTGAGGTTGTGCACCACGCCGGGCGCGGTCACCTCGTTGGAGGAGAAGACGACGCCGCCGATGATCCGCTCCTTCGGGATGCAGGCGCGCAAGCGTCCGCCGGGGTCGAGGAAGGAAATGTCCGGAGGTGTCGGGTGCCGCGGCGGCAGGCCGATCCCGTACCACCAGGGAATACCGTTCTGCGCAAAGACGATGGCGGTGTCGTCCTGAAGCAGCGGCTTGATGCTGGCGACCAGCCCCGGGAGCGCAGTGGCCTTCAGCGTCGAGATCACGACGTCCTGCGGACCGAGCTGGGCTGGGTCGCCCGAGGCGTTCACCTTGGCGGAGACCTCGGAATCGCCGACGCGCAGTTTGAGGCCACCCGCCCGGACTGCCTCCAGATGCGCCCCTCGCATCACGCACGAAACGTCATGACCAGCGCGCGCCAGCCGGACCGCGATGTGGCTGCCGACGGCGCCCGCGCCGAAAATGCAGATGCGCATGATGATTCCGTTCCTGGTCCCAAACTGCCGCCCCGCGCCACCATGACACAAGCCGCCATGCGATGGGCGCGACCGCCCCACGCTGGAAAGATATGGATCGGGATGCGTTGCCTCGGCCATAGTGCACGGCAAACCAATGACCGGAGGATCGCCGATGACTGCCAGCCCCGTGCTGTGGACCCTCGACGAGCGTGGGGTTGCGACCGTCACGTTGAACCGGCCGGAGGTCAACAACGCCTATGACGGCGCGCTGATCGCAGGCGTGCTCGCGGCGATGGACGATCTCGGCAAAAAGCCGAATCTTCGCGTCGTCGTGCTCAAGGGTAATGGCAAGCATTTCCAGGCCGGCGCCGACCTGAAATGGATCAACGGCGTGCGGCCGCAATCGGCTGATGCGAACGAGGCGGCCTCGCGCGCGACCTTCGAAGCCGTGCAGCGGCTCAACACGCTGCCGATCCCGACGGTGGCGCTGGTGCAGGGCGGCTGTTTCGGTGGCGGCACCGGCGTGATCGCGGCTTGCGACGTCGTGATCGCCGCGGACAACGCCCTGTTCTCGATCACCGAGGTGCGCTGGGGCCTGACCGCGGCGATCATCATCCCGCAGCTCTGCGACGCCGTCGGCGTGCGCCAGGTCCGCCGCTACGCGCTCACCGGCGAGCGCTTCGGCGCCGAGGACGCCCGCCGCATCGGCCTTGTCCATGAGGTGGTCCCGCTCGCTGATCTCGAAGCCGCCGGCGCCAAGGTGGTCGAGCAATTGCTCGCCAACGGGCCGGAGGCGATGGCTGAGACCAAGAAGCTCGCGCTGGAGAGCTCGTTCGGCGGTATGGCCGTCGATGACGCGGCGTACGCGCGGCTCGTCCAGCTGCATTCGCTCAAGCGCCAGAGCGCGGAAGCGGCGGAAGGGCTGGCGTCGTTTGCGGAGAAGCGGGCGGGGAATTGGGGCGGCGGGAGAGGTTGAGCGTCAGCAGCCGCGGCAGATGTTGTTGATGCTGCGATAGACAGCGTCGTCGTCCTGCCGCATCTGGCGCAGCGTTTCGAGTGTCTGACCGTCATTGGCGGGTGCAACGGGCTTGCGCTTCGCGGCGAGTTCGTCCTCCTGCCGCTTGTAGCAGGCCTCGCGCTCGGGCTTGGCCTGGATGAAGCGGCAGTTTTGCTCCACGGCTGCGGCGGGAGCGGCGGAGATCGCGAGAGCGATCAGGGCGGGCAGGGCGAATTTCAAGAGCGTCGAATCCATGCGGGCACTTCTGTCAGGTCTGTCATTCCCGGGCAACGGTCTTGTTGTTCACGCGTAGCCCGGATGGAGCGCAGCGTAATCCGGGGCCGGCGTCCCCGCATTCCGCTTCGCTTCATGCGGGCTACGGCCTACAGCGACGGCGCCAGTGACGTTTTCAGCAACGTCAGCAGCGCTTGCACCGCGGCGGCATTGCGCCGCCGCTCGGGGATCGTGGCTTTCACCCACAGCTCCGGAATCGGAAAGTCGCGCAGCACCGGCTTGAGCGTGCCGTCGCGCAAGGCGTCCGTGACGAGATAATGCGAGATCAGCGCGATGCCGTTGCCGGCGATCGCGCTGCGCGCCAGCACGTGTCCCTCATTGGTGGAGAGCAGCGGGCTGACCTGGATGCTGATGCGGCCGCGTGGTCCGTCGAAGATCCATTCAGGTCCCGTCGGCATGAAGCTGAGGCAGCGATGCTCGACGAGGTCGCGCGGATGTTTTGGCGTGCCATGTTTCTTCAAATAGGCGGGCGAGGCGCAGAGCAGCCGCTTCAGCGCGCAGAGCGGCTCGTCGACCACGCCGCCGAACGAATGCGGGAAAGCGCCGATGGCGATGTCAAAACCTTCGGTGACGGGATCGACCGGGCGGTCGATCAGTACAATATCGAGCTTCAGCTTCGGGTTCTGGGTCTGGAATGCGCTGAAGGCATCCGCAAGCCGCGCCACCGTCAGCGACGTCGGCGCCTTGATGCGCAGGTGATCGACGAGGTCGTGGCCCTTCTCGCCCATGCGCGAGAGCAGATCAGTCGCGTCGGTCACCACGCCGCGTGCGCGATGCACATAGCGCTGTCCGGCTTCGGTCAGCCGCAATTGCCGGGTCGAGCGGTGAAACAGTGCCGTGCCGATCCGCGCCTCCAGCTGCGTGACGCGTTTTGCCACCACCGAGGTCGAGACGCCGAGCTTTCGCGCCGCGGCCGAGAAGCCGGTGGCGTCGGCGGTCGCCAGGAAGGCCTGCAGGTTCACCAGGATGTCCATGTCGACCTTTCTCGATTCGCGAAAGCTGATCGCGTATTTTGGTGGATTGTAGCCGACCTCGCGTTAATTCATAGTCGACCCCAAGCAAGAGATTTGGGAAGGGACGCGCCATGCGGGCCATGACGATCGAAGAACCGGCACGACAGGTGCCGCTCTATGGCGAATATGAAGTCGTCGTGCTTGGCGGCGGCCCGGCCGGCATCGTGGCGGCGGCGTCCGCAGCACGCGCGGGGCGGAAGACGCTTCTGATCGAGCGCTATGGCTTTCTCGGCGGCATGGGCACCGCTGCCGGTGTCACAAATTTTTGCGGTCTGCATGGCAATGTCTACGGCCAGGCCCATCGCCTCGTGCAGGGCATGGCGTCCGAGCTGCTGGCGCGGATCGATCGGCTCAACGGGCTGAACACGCCGCATCTGATCCTCGGCAAGGTCTTTGCGCAGGCCTACGACACCGCGGCCTACAAGATCGCGGCTGATCAGTTGCTCGCGAGCCACAAGGTGCACATCCTCTTCCACGCGCTCGGCGCCGGCGTCGTGATGGGTGACAACAGCCGCATCGACGCGCTGATGGTCGAGACCAAGGCCGGACGGCAGGCGGTGCGATCGGAGATCTTCATCGACTGCTCCGGTGACGGCGACCTCGCCGTGTGGGCCGGCGCGCCGTTCGAGATCGGCGATGAGCACGGCCATCCGATGTACCCCTCGATGATGCTCCGCCTCAACGGCATCGATCCCGACAAGGCGGGCGATGCCTGGCGCACCATTCCGCAATTGATGGAGAGAGCCATCGCGGCCGGCACCCACACATTCCCGCGCAAAAGCGCCATCGTGCGGCCGCAGAAATCCGGCATCGAATGGCGGGTGAACTTTACGCAAGTGGCGCGCGAGGACGGCCATGCCATCAACGGCGTCGAGCCCGACGACCTGACCCGCGGCGAGATCGAGGGCCGCAAGCAGGCGCTCGCCGCGTTCGAATTCCTGCGCACCGTGCCGGGCTTTGAAAAATCCTACATCGTCGATCTGCCGCCGCAGCTCGGCATCCGCGAGACCCGCCGCATCAGGGGCGGCTACCAGCTCAGCGGCGAGGACGTGCTGGGCTGTGCCTCGTTCGAGGATTCCATTGGCGTCAATGGCTGGCCGATCGAGGCCCATGTGCCCGGCGACGTCGTCTTCACCTTCCCGCCGATCCCGGAATCGCGCGGCTATAACGAGCTGCCATATCGGATGCTGGTGCCTGAAGGCATCGACAATCTCCTGGTCGCCGGCCGCTGCGCCTCGATGACCCATGAGGGCCAGTCCGCGGCGCGGGTGTCGGGGGCCTGTTTCGTGATGGGTGAGGCGGCCGGTTCCGCCGCCGCGCTGGCGCTCTCCGGAAACCGGATTCCGCGCGAAATCCCCATTGAAAAGTTGCAGGAAACGTTGAAACAACAGGGCGCCTTCATCGGACGGGACCAGCCGGTGCCGGAAGGATTGTGACGGGTTGCAATAGAACGACGGTGGAGGAAACGGGATGATCGGGATCATGCGGCTCGCGCTTGCGGGCCTTCTGGCGATCACGGCGATGGGCGGTGCGACAGCCGAGGATGCGCTGAAGGCCAGGATCGGCGTGCTTCGTCTGTCCTCCTCCGCGCCCGTCTTCATCGCGCAGGACAAGGGCTATTTTCGCGAGGCCGGCTTGGAGGTCGAGCTGAAGTTCTTCGACGCGGCCCAGCCGATCGCGGTCGCCACGACCTCGGGCGACGTCGATTTCGGCATCACCGCCTTCACCGCGGGCCTCTACAATCTCGCCGGCAAGGGTACGTTGAAGGTGATCGGCGGGATGAGCCGCGAGAAAGCAGGCTATCCCCTGATCGGTTATTTCGCCAGCAACAACGCTTACGCGGCCGGGCTGAAGACGCCGAAGGATCTCGCCGGCAAACGCGTGGCGATGACGCAGGTCGGATCATCCTTTCACTATTCGCTCGGCCTGCTCGCCGACAAATACGGCTTCAAGCTCTCTGAGGTGAAGATCGTGCCGCTGCAATCGCTGTCGAACGCCGCCGCCGCGCTCAAGGGCGAGACCGTCGATGCGGCGCTGCTGCCGATCTCGACCGCGCGAAAGCTCACGGACGAAGGCGGCGCCAAGTTCCTGGGCTGGGTCGGCGACGAGACGCCGTGGCAGCTGGGTGCGGTGTTCGCCTCGCCGAAGACGCTGACCAACAAGGCGCTGGTGACGAAGCTGCTCGGCGCGCTCGCCAAGGCCGACCGCGAATATCACGACATCATCCTCGCCGCGATGAAGGACGGTGTCGCGCCGATCAACGAGCAGACAAAACCGCTGCTGGAGATCATAGCAAGGTACACCAATCTGCCGGTGGAGCAGGTGGTCGGCAATTGCGCCTATATCGATCCCGACGGCAAGCTCGACGTGAAGAACGTCGACAACCAGATCAAATGGCTGCAGGAGCAGGGCTTTGCCGACAAGGGCTTTGATGCGAATGCGATCATCGCCAAGGAATTTGTGAAGGCGGATTGATTGATGCAAGCTCTCCTCTATCCCCGTCATCCTGAGGTGCGAGTAGCGCAGTGCATCCGCACTGCGCTGCGAGCCTCGAAGGATGCACGGCCGAGCTGCTCGGGGCCGCACATCCTTCGAGGCTCGACTTGCGGCAAGCCGCAAGTCGAGCACCTCCAGCGACAACGGCTTCGCCGTTGCGCAGGGATGACGGGCCAGGAGTGAGAGGGATCGCCGCATGGACCTGATCGCCAACCACATCTCCCACCGCTTCGGCGATCTCGCCGTGCTCGACGACGTCTCCTTCACGGTCAGCGCCGGCGAGGTGGTGGCGATCGTCGGCCCCTCCGGCTGCGGCAAGAGCACGTTGCTGTCGATCCTCGGCGGCCTGCTGCAGCCGACCTCAGGTGCGCCCGAGCTGCGCGGCGCGCCGCCGTCGGATAGTCTCAACCCGCTGACCTTCGTGTTCCAGGATTTTGCGCTGCTGCCCTGGGCGAGCGTGGAGGAGAATGTCGAATTCCCTTTGCTGCACACCCAGCTCTCGGCCACGCAACGCCGTGAGCTGGTCGAGGATGCCTTGCGCCGCACGGGGCTGACTGATTTTCGCAAAACCTATCCCAAGCAGCTCTCCGGCGGCATGCGCCAGCGTGTCGGCATCTCGCGCGCGCTGGCGGTGAAGCCCGCGATCCTCCTGATGGACGAGCCGCTCTCCGCGCTGGATTCGCAGACCCGCGAACTCCTGATGGAGGATTTCGTCCGCCTGCTCGCCGATGGCGGCATGGGCGCGGTCTATGTCACCCATAATCTCGAAGAGGCTGCGCGGCTGGCCGATCGCATCGTGGTGCTATCGCGGCGGCCCGGCCGCATCCGCGAGGTCGTGGCCGTGCCGATGACGCGCACCGAACGCGGTGAGACGGCGGCGCGCGAGAAGCTGCTGGCGCTGCAGAACCAGATCTGGTCGCTGATCCGCAACGAGGCCATCGATGCCGAGCGCGAGGTCCAGCATGCTTGATCGTGCGGCGGCTGACACTGCGAAGGACGGCGCGACGCGGAGCGTCCGCTTTCGCGGCGCCGGCTTCGTCCCCGCCAGCAGCCGTTTCGGCGGCTGGATCGCGCTGGCCCTCGTCATCGCGATCTGGCAGGCGGCGGGCAGCACCGGCCTCGTCAATGCGCTATTTCTGCCGACGCCCGCTGCGATCGTCCGCGCGATCTACCAGCTCGCGGTCTCCGGCGCGCTCTGGCAGCATCTGTCGGCCTCGCTGCTGCGCATCGGCGTCGGCTGGCTGCTGGGGACGGCGGCCGGCGTTGCCGTCGGCTTTGCCATCGGCCTGTCGCGGCTCGCGCGCAGCGTCGGCATCACCTTCATCTCGGCGCTGTTCCCGATCCCGAAGATCGCGCTGCTGCCGCTGTTGATCCTCTGGCTCGGCATCGGCGAAGAGCCGAAGATCGCGACCATTGCGCTCGGGGTGTTCTTCTCGACCGCGATCTCGGTCTATAGCGGCGTCGATGCCGTGCCGCGCAACCTGATCCGCATGGCGCAGAGCTTCAACGTTCCGTTCGCGACCATCGTGCGCAAGGTGATCTGGCCCGGCGCGCTGCCCGCGATCCTCGCCGGCTTCCGCATCACCTCATCCGTCGCGCTGCTGCTCGTCGTCAGCGCCGAGATGATCGGCGCCCAATACGGCATCGGCGCTTTCGTGCTCCAGGCTGGCAATCTGATGCAGACGGATCAGCTGCTGGCCGGTGTGGTGATCCTCTCGGTGTTCGGGCTGGCGGTGGGGAAGGTGATCGGCTGGCTGGAGACGCGGCTCTTGCACTGGCGGTAGCCCCAGTCGCAATGTGGCTGGAAGCGCGCGCTACCACCTCCGTCGTCGTCCCGGCGAAAGCCGGGACCCATAACCCCAGGGAGGAGTTTGGCGAAGATCAGGCGTTCGCTCCGTCTACCTTCCGCAATTGATAGATCACGCGGTATGGGTCCCGGCCTTCGCCGGGACGACACCGAATGTATGGCCAGCAGAGCACCTCACGCGTTCCCGCGATCCTCGCGAAACAGATCCAGCTTCTGCTGCACCGGCCGGTCCGAGAAGCTGAACAGCACGGCATCGTCCTCCGCCTCGTGCGTGACCCATTGCCAGCTCGGCACCACGAACAGATCGCGCGGGCCCCATTCGAAGACGGCATCGCCGATGCGGCTGCGGCCGCGGCCTTCGATCGGGCAGAACACGGTGGCATCGGTCGAACGATAGCGCGCGGTCTTGAAACCCTTGGGCAGAAGCTGGATGAAAGTGCCGATGGTCGGCATCGCGAAATCGCCGGTCTCGGGGTTGCTGAACTTCAGCTTGAGGCCGTGGCAGGCGTCCCACTCCTGGCTCATTCTGGCTTTCTCCAGCGCCTCGCGCGTGTAGGCGTAGGGATAGCTGAAGATCGGCGAGGTCTTCGAAGTCCGCTTGACGTCGACCGGCAGCAGATTGTGGCCGTAGCGCGCAAAGCTGTCGCCAGCGGGTTTTGTGATCCTTTGCTGGTCCTCTTTCGACCCTTCCGCAAAGGAGCAGTCGAAGAACTGCACCAGCGGAATGTCGAGGCCATCCAGCCAGAACATCGGCTGATCGGTCTCGTTGGAATGATCGTGCCAGGTCATCGACGGCGTGATGATGAAATCGCCGGGCTCCATCGCGGTGCGCTCGCCGTCGACGGCGGTATGGGCGCCCTTGCCTTCGAGCACGAAGCGCAGCGCCGACTGGCTGTGCCGGTGCGCCGGCGCGACGTCGCCGGGCACCACCATCTGCACGCCGGCATACAGCGAGGTCGTGATCTTGGACTGCCCGCGCAGGCCGGGGTTCTCCAGCACCAGCACGCGCCGCTCGGCTTCCTTGGCGGTGATCAGCTTGCCGGCCTCCGTCATGTAGTCGCGGATGACGTCGAATTTCCAGAGGTGCGGCCGGCAGGCGCTCTTCGGCTCCGGCGTGATCAGATCGCTCATCACCGTCCACAGCGCGGTGAGGTTTTCGCCGTCGATCTTCTTGTAGAACGCCTCGCGTTCCGGCGTCTTGGTCACGGCTTCCATGGCGGCGCTCCCGTTCGTCTTGTTGATTGACAGTATACTGACGATCTAGGTAGCGTCAATGTTGGTGGTCGCCGGTTGTCGTCATTCCGGAGCGATGCGATAGCATCGCATCCGGAATCTCGAGATTCTCTGGTGCGCAAGTGCGCACCATAGTTCCTGCTTCGCGAGCCCCGGAATGACGGAAGAAAAATCAAGAGGGAGGGTCCCAATGAAGCTGCACGGCTATTTCCGCTCCAGCGCCGCCTATCGGGTACGGATCGCGCTGAACCTGAAGGGCCTCAAGGCTGCGCATCTCCCGCATCACTTACGCAAAGGCGAGCAATGCGCGCCCGCTTATCTTGCCATCAACCCGCAGGGTCTCGTGCCGGCGCTGGAGGATGATGCGGGGGCAGTGCTGACCCAATCGGTCGCAATCATCGAATGGCTCGACGAGACGCACCCCAATCCGCCGCTGCTGCCGAAGGATCCGTTGCGGCGCGCCAAGGTGAGGGCGTTCGCGCTGGCGATCGCCTGTGATACCCATCCGGTGCAGAATTTGAAGGTGCTGGCGCGGCTGCGCGAGCTCGGCCTGCCCGAGGAGAAGGTCCAGGACTGGGCGGCGTGGGTCAACCGCGAGGGGCTGTCGGCCTGCGAGACGCTGATCCGGGACGAGCCCGGGCCGTTCTGCTTCGGCGATGCGCCGACGCTCGCCGATCTCTGCCTGGTGCCGCAGCTCGCCAACGCCCACCGTTTCGGCGTCGATGTCTCGGCCTATCCGCGCCTGCTCGCGGCAGAGGCGGCCGCAAAAGCCCTCCCCGCGTTCGCCAATGCCGCACCGGAGAAGCAGCCCGATGCCGAGTAAGCCTCCCCCTCCGATCACGATCGACGCGGTTTATGCCGCGCCGGGGTATCTGTTCCGGCGCATGCAGCAGATCGCGGTCTCGATTTTCATGGAGGAGTGCAAGGCGTTCGACCTCACCCCGGTGCAATATGCGGCGCTGATCGCGATCCACACCCATCCCGGCATCGACGCGACGCGGCTGTCGGCGGTGATCGCCTTCGACCGCTCCACGCTCGGCAGCGTGATCGAGCGTCTGCAGGCCAAGGACTATGTCGAGCGCAAGCCGGCCCCCGAGGACAAGCGGATCAAGCTGCTCCATCTGACCAAATCGGGCGCGGCGATCCTGCGCGAGATCATTCCCGCCGTCGAACGCGCCCAGGCGCGGATGCTGGAGCCGCTCAAGCCCGCCGACCGCAAGCAGCTGATGGGGCTCCTGGTGCAGCTCGTCGATCTCAACAACGAGGCCTCGCGCGTGCCGCTGCGGGCCGAGGATGCGCTGGAGCATCTGGGGAAGGCGGGGTGAGGGTGTTGAGGTCGTTCCGAGAACTCCGCCGTCGTCCCGGACAAGCGCAGCGAAGCGGAGCGCTGACCCGGGACCCATAACCCCAGGGAGCAATTTGGCGAAGACTCGGAGCTGCCAGCTCGCTCTATCACCACTCCCTGTGGCTATGGGTTCCCGCGAACGCGGGGACGACACCGAGAATGTGGCTGCAGCTGTGCCTCACATCCTGAGCAACGCCTGCCGGTCGATCTTCCCCGTCCCGGTCTTCGGCAGCTCGTCGGTGAAGATCACCTCGCGCGGATATTTGTAAGGAAGCAGCTTGCCCTTCACATAGTCCTGCAGCCGCCGCGTCGCGTCACGCTGATCGGCCGTACGACTGTTCATCACCACCACGGCCTTCAGCGTCATGCGGCGGTCCGCCAACTCGGCGGCGAACACCGCGCATTCGCGGATATCGGGATGGTTGGCGAGGCACAGCTCAACCTCGAGCGGGTAGACCCACTGTCCGGAGATCTTGATGAGGTCGTCGGCGCGGCCGCGGAAGAAGTGGAAGCCGTCCGCATCCCTAACGAAGCGGTCGCCGGTGTAGATCCAGCCGCCCTGCCGAATCGTCTCGGCGGATTTGTCCGGCCGGTTCCAGTACAGCGGCGTATTGGAATCGCCGCGCACCCACAAAATGCCTTCCTCGTTGTCGGCGACGTCGCGTCCGTCCTTGTCGCGCAGCGCGACCTCGTAGCCGGGCACGCGCAAGCCGGCGGCGCCGAGCTTCTTCTGCTCGGGGCGGTTGGAGAGATAGATGTGCAGCACCTCGGTCGAGCCGAGGCCTTCGACGATCTCGAGGCCCGTGAGCGTCTTCCAGCCGTTGAAGACTTCGGCCGAGAGCACTTCGGCCGCGGAGAGCGACATGCGCAGCGACGAGAAGTTGGTCTGTTGCGCGCCTTCGGCCTTGGTCAGGGACGTGTAGAGCGTCGGCAGGCCGAAGAAGACCGTCGGCTTGTACTGCTCGATCGCCGCGAAGATCGTGGCCGGCTTCGGCTGGCCCGGCAGCAGCAGCGTTGCCGCGCCCGCCGAGAACGGGAAGGTGACGGAGTTGCCGAAGCCGTAGGCGAAGAAGATCTTCGGCACCGAGAAGCAGATGTCGTCAGGCGTCAGCTTCAGCACGTTCTGCGCAAAGGCGAGCTCGCTATAGGCCATGTCGTGCTGGAGATGCACGATGCCCTTGGGCCGGCCGGTCGAGCCGGACGAGTACATCCAGAACGCCATCTCGTCGCGATGCGTCGAGGCTTCCGCCAACTCCGTCGAAAATTGCGCCAGCCAGCCGTCAGCCACGACCGCGCTCGGCGCGGCGTGGTTGCGTACCTCGCCATTGACGACGATGAGCGTGCGCAGACCAGTGTCCTTGCAGGCTTCAACGTTGAAGCGCGCACAGAACTCCGACTCCGCGACCGCGACGCTGGCGCCGGAATCGGCGAGGTAGAATTGCAGCAAATCCGGCGGCGTCAGCGTGTTGATCAGGAGCGGCACGAAGCCGGCGCGCACCGCGCCGAAGAACGCGGCCGGGTAGGCCGGGGTATCGTCGAGAAACAAGAGCACGCGGTCGCCGCGCTTCAGACCGAGCGAGGCAAAACCGCTGCCCCAGCGGCAGGCCTCGTCGCAGAGCTCCGAATAGGTCCGCGTGCCTGCCGGACCCATGAGGGCGACCCTGTCGCCGCGCCCCTTGGCGAGATTGTCGAACAGCACGCGGCTGGCGTTGTAGGTTTCAGGAACGGCAAAGCCGATCTCGCGCGCCCCCTCGCTGTCGGCGGGCACCTGGTCGAAAATCTCGTTGCTCATGCCTCGTCCCCGCCGTTCTTGGCAGCCTCGTAACGCGCCATGAAGGCCGGCGACATATGGCGCAGGCGTGCATCGTCGATGCGGCCGGAGCGGGTGATGTAGCTATAGGCAAAGTCCATCAGGTCCTGCTGCATGTGCTGGGCAAAATGCTCGTACCAGAAGGCGCTGGTGCGCGCGGCGTTGACGAGCTTCTGCACCACGGGCTTTCGCGCGGCCTGATAGCGGTGCAGGGCGGTCGCAAGATGCGCATCCGATTCCAGCGCCTTGACAAGCGCAATGGCGTCCTCGATCGCAAGCCGCGTGCCCGAGCCGATCGAGAAGTGCGCTGAATGCAGGGCATCGCCGATCAGCACCATGTTCTTGAACGACCAGTGCTCGTTCCAGACCCAGGGGAAGTTGCGCCAGACCGATTTGTTGGAGACCAGGCAATGGCCGCCGAGCGTGTCCGCGAACACCTCTTCGCAGACGCCTTTGGACTGCTCGACGTCCTTGTAGGCGAAGCCATAGGCCTGCCAGGTCGCGTGATCGCATTCGACCAGGAAGGTGCTCATGGCCGGCGAGTAGCGGTAGTGATGGGCGTTGAAGGCGCCGCGATCGGTCTTCACGAAGGTCTGCGACAGCGTGTCGAAGCGCTTCGAGGTGCCGTACCAGACGAACTTGTTGGAGGAGTAGGACAACGAGGTGCCGAAATCTCCCTCGAAGGCGCGGCGCACCAGCGAGTTCAGGCCGTCGGCGGCAACGATCAGATCGTGGCCATTGAGCTGGTCGATGGCATGAATCGGCGTATCGAAGCGCGGCGTGACGCCAACGTCGAGTGCGCGCTGCTGCAGGAATCGCAGCAGCTCGAGCCGCCCGATCGAGGAGAAGCCGACCCCGTCGATGGCGACGCTGTCGCCGCCGAGGTTCAGCGTGATGTTCTCCCAGCTCTCCATGTGCGGCCCGATCGCGTCGACCGTCTCGGGGTCGTCGGCGCGCAGGAATTCCAGCGCCTGGTCGGAGAACACGACGCCAAAGCCCCAGGTCGCGTCGGCCGGGTTCTGTTCGAACAGGTCGACCTGATCCTCGGGGTGACGCTTCTTCCAGAGATAGGCGAAGTAGAGCCCACCGGGCCCCCCGCCAATCACGGCGATCCGCAACGTCTGCCTCCCTAATTGACAGTATACTTACTATCTAGGGGTAGACTAATGTGCTCCGGTGTCCCGCGCCAGCAGAATTATCGGCCAAGCGCAGGCGCGCCGAAGCGCATCTTCGGACACACGTTCTACGCGCGTCCGAAACCGTCAGGTCCGAATCATAGCCAAACCGCGCCGGCTTGGCCATCCGCACCGTCAGACGCAGCGCTTCACGTAAACCCCGTTCACCAGCACCCGGGTGCAGCGCACGACCGGAACCGGCTTGCGGACCACGACGGCGGCGTTCGGCCCGGCGCAGCCGGCGCGATAGACCCCGCGGGCGCACACCACCGCATTGGCGTCAGTGGCCTCGAACGTCATCGTCGCTCCGAAGGCGAGGAGCGCAGAAGCAACCAGCAGCAATGAACGCATGTTTGTCCTCCCGGTCTTGTCGTGATCGAAATCGGATATCTGCAAAAGCTTTGTCGTTGCAGGCGTGCGGGAAATTCATCCGCACGCCCTCCGTCATTGTCGCGCGCCTTCGCGCGTGCGCTGCATCATCTCGCGGCGAAGGGCGCGAGCACGTCCCTGCAGGCCGGCGAGAGCGATGCCGCCCTGTTGGAAAGGCATTGTATGATGCGGCCGCCGCCGGGCGCCACGCCGGCACAGACCGTGCGGATATCGGCGCCGCAGGCCGAGCGCGCGATGAACAGCTCCTCGCGCGGCAATAGCGGTCGCAGGACGATCACGGCTGGCGCGGCCGCCGGTGCAGCTGCCGCCGCAGGCGCTGCGCCCGCGGGTGCCGCCGTTGCTGCCGTGCCGCCCCCGGCTGCAGCGCTGACGGCCTTCTCGCAGGCCGGTGAAACCCTGGCCTTGTTCTTCTCCAGGCATTCGAGTGCCGCCGCGCCGCCCGGCGGCACGCTGGCGCACACTTTGGGATAATCGGCGCGGCACGCACTCTTGACAGCTGCAATCTCCGCGCTGCTCGGTTGCTTCGCCGCAGCCGCCTTCGGCGCCGGTGCGGCGGCGGGCTTTGCAGCGGGCGCGGATTCAGCCTTCGGCGCGGCAGGAGCCGCCTCGGTTTTGGGCGTCGCTTCCTTCGGCGCAGCCTCGGTCTTCGGCGCGGCGGGAGTGGCTTCGGTCTTCGGAGCCGCAGCAGGCTCGACCGCGCGAACCGCGGTCTGGCATCCCGATGACAGGCTCGACATGTTCTTCTTCAGGCATTGATAAGCCTCCACGCCGCCGGGCGTGACGCTTGCGCAATGTGCCATGAAGTCCGAGCGGCATGCGGACCGGATGGCGCTCTTCTGAGCCTCGGTCGGCGCTTGCGCGAATGCGCCTGTTGCAGTTGCGAAGAGCGTGGCCGCCAGCAACGCGGCGCGCGTTGATGCATGTTTCAACGTGTTGAACATTTGAGTGAATTCCTGCCCTGTCGGTAACGCTGAAGCTTTATCAAAAGTGATGCAAACAATCGTCGCGAGCGGTGGCGCGCGAAGCGGCATCTTTGGCCGCTTCTGTTTCTACCGCAAGTCAATATTGCCGGCGCAATTGCGACGTAACTAGAGCATGATCCGGAGAAGTGTGCAGCGGTTTTCCGAAAAGATCATGCTCAAACAATACGTCGCTAGAGCTTGACCATCCGCTTGCCGCGGTTCTCGCCCGCAAGCAATCCGATCAGCGCCTTCGGCGTGTTCGCAAGGCCCTCGATGATGTCCTCCTGCACCTTCAGTCTGCCGGATTTGACCCAGGCCTGGAGATCGGCGAGCGCGCGCGGGCTGTCCTTCATGTAATCCATCACGATGAAGCCCTGCATGACGAGCCGCTTCACCACGATCAGCCCCGGCACGCCGCGCGGGCCGTGCGCGGAGGGCGCGCCATCATATTGCGAGATCGCGCCGCAGCAGGCGATGCGGCCGTAATTGTTCATCTGTGGCAGGCAGGCTTCCAGAATGTCGCCGCCGACATTGTCGAAATAAACGTCGATGCCTTTCGGAGCGGCTGCCCGCAGCGCCTTGAACACGGCGCCGTCCTTGTAGTCCACGGCCGCATCGAAGCCGAGCTCGCCAGTCAGCCAGTTGCACTTGTCCGCGCCGCCGGCGATGCCGATCACGCGGCATCCCTTGATCTTGGCGATCTGCCCGACGATCGAGCCGACCGAGCCTGCGGCCGCCGAGACCACGACCGTCTCTCCGTCTTTCGGCTTGCCGACCTCCAGCAGGCCGAAATAGGCGGTGAGGCCGGCGATGCCGAACACGCTGAGCAGATGCGTCATCGGCTCGAGCTTCGGCATCTTGGTGAGATGCTTTGCGGGCACCGCGGCAAACTCCTGCCAGCCGGTGTCGCCGAACACGATGTCGCCCGCCGCAAGCCCCTCGGCTTTCGAGCTGACGACCTCGGCGATGGCTCCGCCGGCCATCACGCTGTTGGCCTCGACCGCGGAGCGATAGGTCGCGCCGTGCATCCAGGCGCGGTTGGCGGCGTCGAGCGAGATGTATCGCACGCGCAGCAGGGCTTCGCCGTCCTTCGGCTCCGGCACTGTGCTCTCCACCATCTTGAAATGCTCGGGGCCGAGCTTGCCGCTGGGTTTTTCGACCAGCAGAATCTGGCGATTGATGTTGCCGCTCATGGCGTTTCCCTCTTTGATCGTCTTGACGATTATTGATGCAGCCGCCGCAAGCAAAACGTGCAGGCCGCATGCGTTGTGCGCTGCATGAAGGCTAGATCGCGGCGTTCCATTTCACAACGGGAACATCCTGACAACGCGATCACACGCAAAGCGTGTTGCGTCGCTGTGATATCTGCGACATCATGAAGCGCCGGTGTACGTGGGGGTAAGCGATGGCGAACAGGTTCACGCAATACATTCTGGCCGCGATGGTGCTCGGCATCATCATGGGGTCGGCAATCTACAACTTCCTGCCCGACACGCGCGCCGACTGGGCCTCCTCCATCAACCTGATTGCCATGATGTTCCTGCGCCTGATCAAGATGATCATCGCGCCCTTGGTGTTCGCGACCCTGGTCGGCGGCATCGCGCATATGGGCTCGGGCTCCAAGCTCGGCCGCATCTTCGCCAAGACCATGGGCTGGTTCGTCAGCGCCTCCTTCGTGTCGCTGCTGCTGGGACTCATCATGGTCAATCTGCTGCAGCCCGGCGCGAATTTCCCCGGCACGCTGCCCGCGGCGGGCCAATCGACCGGCCTGCCGGTCTCGGCCTTCTCGATCGAGAAATTCCTGACCCATCTGATCCCGACCTCGATCGCGGACGCGATGGCGCAGAACGAGATCCTGCAGATCGTGATCTTCGCGGTGTTCTTCTCCGTGGCGATGGGCGCGATGCCCGAGCGCTCCAAGCCGATCCTGGCGCTGATCGACGACATCGGCCACATCATGCTGAAGGTGACGAGCTACGTGATGCTGTTCGCGCCGCTCGCCGTGTGGGCCGCCATCACCGCGACGGTGGCGAAGAACGGCCTGCTGGTGCTCTGGAAGCTCGTCGTCTTCATGGGCGGCTTCTATCTCTCGCTGATGATCCTGTGGGGCATCCTGATCATCGTCGGCTTCATCGTGATCGGGCCGCGCTACAGCCATCTGTTGAAGCTGATCCGCGAGCCTCTGATGATCGCGTTCTCGACCGCGAGCTCGGAGGCCGCCTACCCGAAGACGCTGGAGGGGCTCAACCGGTTCGGCGCCTCGTCGCGGATCTCGAGCTTCGTGCTGCCGCTGGGCTATTCCTTCAATCTCGACGGCACGATGATGTACTGCACCTTCGCAAGTGTCTTCATCGCGCAGAGCTACCACATCGACATGCCGCTCGGCACCCAGCTTGCGATGCTGGCGACGCTGATGATCACCTCCAAGGGCGTCGCCGGCGTGCCGCGCGCCTCGCTCGTCGTGATCGCCTCGACGCTGGCGCAGTTCAACATCCCCGAGGCGGGCCTCTTGATGATCATGGGCATCGACACCTTCCTGGACATGGGGCGCAGCGCCACCAACGTGATCGGCAACACGCTCGCGACCTCGGTCGTGGCCAAATGGGAAGGCGAGCTCGGGCCCGAGCACGAGCTCGGACCCGGTGACGTCGTGCCCGAGGACATGGTGCCGGGCGAGGTGCCCGCGATGGCCGGCCATGGGTAGGAGCGAACCATGGGCCAGACACTGGCGAGGTCACTGACCTCAGGCGGGTTGTTGCTCGCAGCATCGTTGCTCGCGACGTCCTTGTTCGCGACCTCGGCATCCGCGCAGACCGGCGGCGAAGGGCTCAGCCCGACGCTGTCGGCCATCAAGAGGGCGCACACCGTGCGGCTCGGCTATCGCGAGAGCTCGCCGCCGTTCTCCTTCCTCGACCAGTCGGGCCGTCCGATCGGCTACAGCCTCGAGCTCTGCGAGGCCATCGTCGAGGAGATCGGCGTCGAGGTCGACGATCCCAATCTGAAGATCGACTACGTCAAGGTCACCTCGGACGACCGCATCGACGCCGTGCTCCAGAACAAGATCGACCTGGAATGCGGCTCGACCACCGCCAATGCGGAGCGCGGCAAGCGCGTCGCGTTCTCGCCCTTGATGTTCGTCGCCGGCACCAAGCTGATGGTGCCGAAGACATCCAGCGCGCAGTCGCTCACCGATCTGAAGGGCAAGACCATCGTGGTGACGAAGGGCACCACCAACGAACAGGCGATCCAGGCAGCCGACAAGAAATTCTCATTGGGGCTCAGCATCGCCGTCGGCGCCGATCACGAGCAATCCTACCAGATGCTCGCCGATGGCAAGGCCGATGCCTTCGCGACCGACGACATCCTGCTCTTCGGCCTGATCGCGCGCCACAAGGCGCAGGACAGGTTCCGCGTCACCGGCGATTATCTGTCCTACGACCCCTACGGCATCATGTTCAGGAAGGGCGAGCCGCAGCTCGCCGCATTGGTCGAGCGCACCTTCCGCAAGCTCGGCTCCAACCGCGACCTCGTCCCGCTCTACAACAAATGGTTCACCACCAGGCTTCCGACCGGCGAACGCCTGAACGTGCCGATCTCGCTGCAGCTGGAAGAGGCGTTCAAGGCGATGGACGATTCAGCGAGCGCGAATAATTAGACGGCGGTTCGCTCTCTCTCCCTCATCCTGAGGCGCGCGCTCGGCGGTGCAAGCGCACCGCCGAGCAAGCCTCGAAGGATGAACGGCCGAGCTGGCAGCCGGGCCGTCGCCCTTCGAGGGCCGCTGAAGAAGCTGCCACCTCCAGCGCAACGGCCTTGCCGTTGCGCTGGAGGTGACGGTGATGGGTCATCGTTCGCTGTGCACTCGATCGAACACCCGATCCAGCGCCGCATCATACGTCGCCTGCACCAGCGCCGGATACAGCTTGCCCAGCGCCTCCATCATCACGCCGGAATTGATCTCGAGCACGCGCCAATCACCGTCAACGCACACCAGGTCGATCGACGAGAAGGTGATGCCGATGGCGCGCGCGGCATCGATTGCCAGCTTCACGCAGGCCGTTCGAACCTCGCTGTCGTCCAGCAATATCGGCTTCGCGCCGGCATCGAGATTGTGTCGCCAATCGGTGCCGCGCTGCTTGCTGTAGACGACGAGGGGCGCCTCATCGAGCAGCACCACACGGACCTCGTCCTCGATCGCGACATAGGGCGAGATCACGAGCCCGGCGCTCATCGAGAAAACCTCGCTGGCTGCGTGGTCGAGTTCCGCCTCTGTCGTCACCTTGAACACCGATCGCCCCGATGTCCCCTCGTTCGGCTTCACCACCGCGCCTTGCGGATGATCCCGGAGCAGCCCAAGCATGGCCTCTCGCCAGCCGTGGCCAACAACGTTCCTGCCCAGCTTCGGATTGAGGAAGAGGTGATGGGGAATGCAGGGCACGCCCGCGAGCGCCAGCGCCTCTGATGTCGCCGATTTGTCGTTGGCGAGGCGATGGGCGATGGCGCTGTTGAGGCCGATGTCGTAGCCGAAGGCGAAGCGCCGCTCATCGCCCCGGCGCATCGCGATCAGCCAGCCGTCGGCGCGGACATCGACCGCGATGCCATGCCCCGCGCAATAGCGCCTGATCGCCTCGACGAAGATTCGCTCGTCGCTTGCCGCCATGTGTTTCTGTCGCGTTTCAGACGTTCCTGGCGCCAAAAGCCGCAAAAATGCGGGAAACGGCGCCGAACCAGGGTGAAAGTCAGAGCTATTCTTAATGAAATTCTCGCGAGCGCGACGGAAATTAAGTGCTGCATTCGAACGCTGCAGGGAAAAGAAATTGCCCGCCGCGCGCGCCCGACAGCAGATTCATTAACAATATGGCCAATTCCGCCGCAAATGCCGGTTTGACCGGCATCAATTGCATCCGGAACGAGGTTGATTATTGGTCTCAATGGCGTAGATCACACACGCGAAATCCTCCGCCATGGCAATGGTGTCCGCCCCGTTTCAGGGCCGGGCAACGCTTTTGCCCTAAAACCGCAATTATTCGGAATATCGAAAATCATGAGCGCGTTTTACCGAGAGAAGGTTCTTTCCGTCCAGCACTGGACCGACACGCTGTTCAGCTTCCGCGCCACGCGCGATACCGGCTTCCGTTTCCAGAACGGCCAGTTCGCGATGATCGGCCTCGAGATCGACGGCCGTCCGCTGCTGCGCGCCTACAGCATGGCGAGCGCCAACCACGAGGAAGAGCTCGAGTTCTTCTCGATCAAGGTGCAGGACGGCCCGCTGACCTCGCGCCTGCAGAAGATCAAGGAAGGCGACACCATCCTGGTCGGCCGCAAGGCGACCGGAACCCTGATCACCGATAACCTGCTTCCCGGCAAGCGGCTGATGCTGCTCTCGACCGGAACGGGCCTCGCGCCGTTCGCGAGTCTGATCAAGGACCCCGAGGTCTATGACCAGTTCGAGTCCATCGTGCTGGTGCACGGCTGCCGCCAGGTCTCCGAGCTCGCCTATGGCGAGAAGCTGGTCGCTTCCTTGCGCGAGGACGAGCTGTTCGGCGAGCTGCTCGCGGACAAGCTGATCTACTACCCGACCGTGACCCGCGAACCCTTCCGCAACCGCGGCCGTATCACCGACCTCATCAGCTCCGAGCAGATCTTCAACGACATCGGACAGTCGCCCCTCGACATCGCCACCGACCGCATCATGATGTGCGGCAGCCCGGGCATGCTGGAAGAGCTGAAGGTGATGTTCGAAGGCCGCGACTTCATCGAGGGCAGCGGCAACAAGCCCGGCCATTTCGTGATCGAGAAGGCGTTCGTCGAGCGGTAAGCTCTTTTGAAGAAGCGGCGCAATCGCGCGCCACACTCAACTCGTCGTCCCGGACAAGCGCAGCGAAGCGGAGCGCCGATCCGGGACCCATAACCACAGGCCGTGGTTATGCGAAGGGTCGGAGTGACAGTCTTCTCTCACCACGAAATCCTGTGGTTATGGGTCCCGGGTCTGCGCTTACGCTTGCCCGGGACGACAGTTTAACTTGTGGAATGCAATGTGGCCCACGCTGCCCATTCAAGGCCCCTGTGGCCGCCGCCCCTTCTTCCCAGCCGCCCCTCTGCTGCACTGCAAAACCCGCCCATCGGGCTGATTGATTTATCTCGGCCGAATTCGCTAGCCTGAAACAAGGGCCGCGTCATATCCGTATGACAGGCAAGGGCGTATCGTACCGCCTCATGCTGGCGAGAGGATGGGAATCGTGGCCGACGACACCAAGACGCAGAACTCCTCCCAACACTCCGCCCATAAGCGCCTGCCGCTGGCGGAGGAGGGGATCATGGAAACCCTGCTGCTGCCATTCTCGCCGCGCTTCATCGTCCTGACGATCTGCGCGGTCGTCACCGCGCTCCTGATCGGCATCGGCATCGCCGACCGCAAGATCTTCGACATCCTGCTGGTGCCGATCCTGATCTTCGGCGCGCTGACGCTGCTCGGCGTCCGCGATCTCCTGCAGAAGAGCCACGCGGTGCTGCGCAACTATCCGATTTCGGCGCATATCCGCTTCCTGCTCGAAGAGATCCGCCCCGAGATGCGGCAGTATTTCTTCGAGAGCGAGAAGGACGGCATGCCGTTCTCGCGCGACACCCGCGCGGTGGTGTATCAGCGCGCCAAGATGGAGCTCGACAAGCGTCCGTTCGGCACCCAGGAGGACGTCTACCGCCAGGGCTACGAGTGGATGCACCACTCGGTCTCGCCGAAGGCGCATGCCGCGGAGAAGTTCCGCATCAGCATTGGTGGTCCCGACTGCAAGGAGCCCTATTCGGCCTCGGTGTTCAACATTTCCGCGATGAGCTTTGGCGCGCTCAGCCCCAACGCAGTGCGCGCGCTCAATGCGGGTGCCAGGAAGGGCGGCTTCGCGCACGACACCGGCGAGGGCGGCGTCAGCCCCTATCACCGCGAGATGGGCGGCGACATCATCTGGGAGATCGGCTCCGGCTATTTCGGCTGCCGTCATCTCGACGGCAGCTTCGATCCCGAGGCGTTCGCGCGCGTCGCCGGCGACGACCAGATCAAGATGGTCGAGCTCAAGGTCAGCCAGGGCGCCAAGCCCGGTCATGGCGGCGTGCTGCCCGCGGCAAAGGTCTCGGAGGAGATCTCCAAGATCCGCGGCGTCGCGATGGGCGAGGACTGCATCTCGCCGGCCTCGCACCGCGCGTTCTCGACGCCTGTTGGCATGATGCAGTTCATCGCCGAGATGCGGCGCCTGTCCGGCGGCAAGCCGGCCGGATTCAAGCTGTGCATCGGCCATCCCTGGGAATTCCTGGCGATCTGCAAGGCGATGCTCCAGACCGGCATCTATCCGGATTTCATCGTGGTCGACGGCAACGAAGGCGGCACCGGCGCGGCGCCGCTGGAGTTCATGGACCATCTGGGCATGCCGATGCGCGAGGGCGTCAATTTCGTCCACAACGCGCTGATCGGCATCAATGCGCGCGACCGCATCAGGATCGGTGCGTCCGGCAAGATCGCCACCGCCTTCGATATGGCGCGCGCGATGGCGATCGGCGCGGACTATTGCAACTCGGCGCGCGGCTTCATGTTCTCGCTCGGCTGCATCCAGTCGCTGAGCTGCCACACCGACCGCTGTCCGACCGGGGTGGCCACGCAGGACCCGACGCGCGCGCGTGCGCTTTACGTGCCGCTCAAGATCGACCGCGTGCACAATTATCATCACGCGACGCTGCATTCGCTGACCGAGCTGATCGCCGCGGCGGGCCTCGAGCATCCGCAGCAGCTGCGCCCGATTCACTTCACCCAGCGCACCTCGACGACCGATGTGAAATCCTTCGCGCAGCTCTATCCGGTGCTGCGTCCGGGCGAGCTGCTCGACGGCACGGACGACCCGCGCTTCCGCGACGCCTGGCGGATGGCGCAGGCGGAGACGTTCCAGCCGGCGCTGTAAGGCGTCGCTTGGCCCGTGGCGGCACCGAGCGGAGCTGGCATTTAAGGTTTTGTTCAACTTTGGGTGTAGATTGTGCCCATGGACGAGCGGCGCGACAAGGCGAGACATCGCGTGCTGAAGGCCGGAACGATCGAGTTCGGCGGCGGCGCGATCGACTGCACCGTCCGCAACCTCTCCGACACCGGCGCCGCGCTCGACGTCACCAGCCCGGTCGGCATCCCCGACCATTTCACCCTGTTCGTCCAGGCTGACGGAACGCATCTCGCCTGCAGAGTGGTCTGGCGCAAGGAGAAGCGGATCGGCGTGAAGTTCGGGTGAGGATGGAGTTGGCGCTCGCATAAGCGCGCTCGAACTACCCCGTCTCGACCTCACTCAACCGGCTCGCCAGAATCTTGTCGATCCGCCGCCCGTCGAGATCGACCACCTCGATGTGCCAGCCGCCGAAGTCGAAGGCATCGCCGGTGTCGGGCAGCGCGTTGAACTGTTGCAGCACCAGGCCCGCCACCGTGTTGTAGCGGTGCGCCGGCAATTCGACGCCGAGCAGTTCGCCGAATTCGTCGACCGGCATCCAGCCGGCGATCAGCAGCGAGTCGTCGGCACGCCTGACGAAGGCCGGCTCCGGCGGTCCCTCCTCCGAATGGAAGGCGCCGACGATCGATTCGAGGATGTCGGCGGCCGTCACCATGCCTTCGAAGCCGCCGTATTCGTCGTAGACGAAACCGACGTGAACCGGCGCAGCTCTGAGGATGGTCACCACGTCGCGCGCGTCTGCCGACGCCGGGATGCCGGGCGCCTCGCGCACGAGCGCACGCAGGTCCGGCGTCCGTTCGTTCATATAGGCAACCAGCAGATCCTTGGCCTGGAGCACGCCGATCGGCTTGTCGCGGTCGCCGTCGGAGACGGGAAAGCGCGAATGCGGGCTCTTGGCGATGATCTCCTGGATGACGGCGGGATCGTCGTTGAGGTCGATCTCGTCGACGTCCGTGCGCGGCGTCATCACCGCGCCGACCGGCCGGTCACCGAGCCGCATCACGCCGGCGATCATCTCCTTCTCACCGGGCTCGAGCACGCCTGCGCTTTCGGCCTCGCTGACGAGGTGATGGATCTCGTCCTCGGAGACCTTCTCCTCGGCCTTGCCGCCGCGGCCGAGCAGAGTGAGGATCAGCTTGCCCGAGAGATCGAGCAGGAAGACGAGCGGCAGCGAGACCTTCGCAAGCACATGCATGGCGGGCGCGACCCTGACCGCGATGCTTTCGGGGTCGCGCAGCGCCACCTGCTTCGGCACCAGCTCGCCGACGATCAGGGTGGCGTAGGTGATCAGCGTGACGACGATGCCGACGCCGACGATGTCGGCAATTCCCGCGGACAGGCCGAGTTCGAGCAGCCACAGCGTCAGCCGCTGCCCGAGGGTCGCGCCGGAGAACGCACCGGAGAGCACGCCGACCAGCGTGATGCCGATCTGCACCGTGGAGAGGAACTTGCCGGGATCGGCGGCCAGCGTCAGCGCCCGCTCCGCGCCGCGCACGCCCTTGGCGGCGAGCAGCGACAGCCGGGCCGGGCGGGACGAGACCACGGCCAGCTCCGACATGGACAAGAGGCCGTTGATGACGATCAGGACGACGACGATGACGAGTTCGACCGAGAGCATTGACGTTCCGAGGTAAGGGAGTGTGGGCCGGACAGGACGGCGCGTCCCTTGATATAGGTATTCGACGAGGAAATGCCGGCAATTTTGCCGCCTTTGCCACCCCGAGGGAACCTCGCGGCCGCTGGCGTTCCGACGCGCGGGCGCAGCACCCGTGGAACTACGGGAGCGCCGTTGTTTAACGGGCTCTTAGTGGCCGCCGGCTAGTTTTCGACATTGCAGAAATCTATTCGGGGGACCCAAGATGCGCATCGGGAAACTTTTCGCGTTGTCGATGCTGACGGTGACGGTTTTCGCAGTCATCCTCGGCGCCGAGGTGCTGATACCCCAGACGCGCATCTTCACGAACCGCTCGGACGCGATCAAGACCGTCGATGCCTTTGGCGCGACCCTGATGGTCAGCCAGCACGTCGCCGGCCTTCGCGCCCCCTATATCGGTCCGATCTTCCAGGAAGCCGCGGCGACGCCAGCCCAGATCGAAGCGGCCGGGAAGGCCGCGAAGGCCGCCGAGGCCGGCTTCGAGGCTGCAAGGCGCGCCATCCTGGTGCTGGATGACGGCGGAGCGATTGTCGAGAATCTCGACCGTGCCGCACGGCGGCTGAAGGAGGTCACCACGGCCGCAGACCGGGCGATGAGCGCCCCCCTGGCGGCGCGCGATGGTGCTGTGATCAAGGGCTTCCTGCCTGGTGTTGCCGACGTCATCGGCAACATCGAACCGGTCCTGAACCGGCTCGAAGCGAAAGTCATCAACGCCGATTCCTCGCTCGCGGCGCTGTTGAGCCTGGCGCGGACGGCCCAGGACCTGCGTGTTGCGGCCGGCAGCCGAGCCGCCACGCTATCGCCGGCGCTGTCCGCGAGCCGCCCGCTCACGGCGACCGAATTGTCGCTGATGGATCGCATGCAAGGCCGCGTGGAGGCCGACCGCGAGCGTATCGAGGCCGGCATCGACCAACTCGGAAATCCCCCCCGCATCGCGACCGCGCTGAAGGCGGCAACGGAATCGTATTTTGGAAAAGCTGCGGCTGCCGTGGACAAGGAGATTCCCGCAGCCCGAAGTGACGGCAAGTACAGCAGCAACGCCGACGAGCTGGCGAAGGTCATCGTGCCGGCCATCCAGATGTTCTACGGCGTGCGTGATGCCGCATTGGCCGAAGCGGCCGATCGTGCCTCGGCCGCGCGCGATGGCGCGCTGGCGATGCTCGCGCTCGCAGGCGTGGTGGTGCTGGCGCTGCTTGGGACGCTCGGTGGCGTGACCATGATGCTGCGCAGGCGCGTGGTGACGCCGCTCAGCCGGCTCGCGGACGTCATTGGAACGCTTGCCGCCGGACAGCACGACGTCGAGATCCCCGCGACGGGCCGCAATGACGAGATCGGCCAGGTGGCGGGCTCGCTGCAGCACTTCAAGGATTCACTGCTCGCCAAGAAGGCGGCCGACGAGGCGGCCGCGGTCGAAGCCGACGCGAAGCTCCGGCGCAGCCAGCGCATGGACCAGATCGCGCGCGATTTCGAGGCCATGATCGGCGACGTGATCAACACGGTGTCGTCGGCTTCCTCGGAGCTGGAAGTGTCCGCGGGAACGCTGACGAGCACGGCCGATCAATCGGAGAAGGTCACCGCGACCGTCGCGGCGGCGTCCGAGCAGGCCTCCACCAACGTGCAGACCGTTGCCGCGGCGGCCGAGGAGATGGCCTCGTCGGTCGACGAGATCAGCCGGCAGGTGCAGGATTCCGCGCGCATCGCCGGCGAGGCGGTGCAGCAGGCGGGGCGGACCAACGATTACGTCGGCGAGCTCGCCAAGGCCGCGGGGCGGATCGGCGACGTCGTCGAGCTCATCAGCCAGATCGCAGGCCAGACCAATCTCCTGGCTCTCAACGCCACCATCGAGGCGGCGCGCGCCGGCGAGGCCGGGCGCGGCTTTGCGGTGGTCGCCTCCGAGGTCAAGGCGCTGGCCGAGCAGACCGCCAAGGCCACCGGCGAGATCAGCCAGCAGATCACGGGAATCCAGACCGCGACGGAGGACTCCGTCGGCGCCATCAGGTCGATCAGCGATACGATCTCCCGCATGTCCGAGATTGCGTCCGCAATCGCCGCGGCGGTCGAGGAGCAGGGCGCAGCGACGCGGGAGATTTCCCGCAACGTGCAGCAGGCCGCGCGCGGCACCCAGCAGGTCTCCGCCAGCATCGTCGACGTGCAGCGCGGCGCGAGCCAGACCGGATCGGCCTCCTCCAACGTTCTCGCATCGGCCAGATCGCTGTCGGGCGAGAGCAGCCGTCTCAAGGTCGAGGTCGGAAAGTTCCTGGACGCAATCCGCGCGGCGTAGAGCGTAGCGAGATCAGGGTTGGTTGCTACAACGAAGGTGCACTCCCTCTCCCGCCTGCGGGAGAGGTGAACGGCCACCACCTTATTTCAAGGCGCTGAGCTACCGATCAGAACTCGCCGTGCAGCCGTCCCGAGAATACCGACACCGGTCCGCGGTCGGCGTTGTAGGCGGGATTGACGATGAGCTGGTAGTCGGCGGTGAAGGTCAGCGCCTTGTTCAGCGCGTAGGCGTAGTAGGTCTCCAATACGCGCTCGCGGCGGTAGTTGAGCTGGCCGTCGCCGATGAGGGGGCCGAGCCCGCCGGCTGCAATGAAGTCGCGATGGTCCTGCGAGAGGGCATTGATGGCGCCGGCGATGGCGACGACGTCGTCGGGCCGGCCCCATCTCGCTCCCTTGACCGAGACGCCGCCGGACAGGCTGCGATCGATGTCGGTGAAGGCCATGATCTCGTTGCGGCCGTCGTTCCAGCTCCAGCGGCCGAACACGCCGATGTCGTCCGTTATCGCCTGTTCGACGTTGAGCGCGTAGCCGTATTTGATACGGCCGCGACGAGTCTGGCTGATATCGACCCCGAACGCGGGATTATCCAGTGTCTCACGGTAGCTGCCGGAATGGGCGCTGTTGAAGAAGCCGAGCGTGCGCAGCTTGCCGGGCAGGCCGAACAGCGAATAGCGCGTCTCGAGCTCCATCACATATTCGCCGCGTCGACCAACGTTCATGTCGAAATTGCTGGAGTTCGATTCTGCGCCGATCAGGAAGTAGCCGGCGCGCAGCGCCCATTGCTTCTGGTTCAATTCGGCGGTCGCGCCATAGCCGAGGCCGAGCTTGTCGGCGGCATAGTCGAAGGCGCCGGAAGCCCAGATCGACCAGTTCATGAAATCCTTGCGCGGATCGTGCGCGTAGGAATTGCCGTCGAACACGTCGACCACGGAGAATTTGCCGACCTGCAAGGTCAGACGCGAGACATCGACCTTGCTGGCGAGCTGAAGCTGGCCGCTGGCAAGCTCCTCCTGCTCGCCGCCGAAGCCGAAGGTGTGGCGCACGAACAGCCGCGAGGCGTTGAAATGCGGATAGGGGAAGCCGGACTTCTGCGCTTCGCCGTTGGGGAAGCCCGCGGCACCGGTGGTGTTGTTGAAGCCGAAACCCTGCAGCAGCTCGGGATTGAAATAGACCTCGCCGCCGTCCCACAGCCGCGCATTCAGATAGAGCGAATTGCTCCAGGTCTGCTGAAAATCGGGCGACGGAAGCAGGCTGTTCGTTCCGGTATAGGGCGCATGGAACGCGGGGTAGCCCTGCCCAAGCGCGGTCGACTGGCCGTGGATCTCCCAGCGGTTGGATTCGGTGTCGGTGACGTCGGATTTCGGGTTGTAGGTCGGCACGCCCGGCCAGTCGATCTTGCGGTTGAGGCCGATCCGCAGGCTGTGAAAATCCATCGACGACGAATATTGCGCGCCGGAGGGGAAGGTGACGCTGGCGTTCTCGAATTTGCTGTAGAGATATTCGAGCCGCGCGCTCCAGTGCGGCGCGAAGGCGTGTTCGACGCCGCCGCCTGCGGTCCAGCCGAACCGCGTGTGCAGCACCTTCTCCTCGACGCCGCCGTTCGGCGTCGAGAGAAAGCGCTCGCCGGTGAAAGCCGCGCCGCCGGTGGCGTAGAGCAGCCAATTGCCTTGGGCGTAGCCGAGCCGCGCGCGCAGGCTCGCAACATAGTCCCAGCGTTCCTCCGCGGCCGACAGCGCGGTCGCCGTCGACGACACGACGTGGTTGGAAGGCATGTAGTTCGGAAAGGAGATGTCGCCCTCGACGCCGAGCAGGAGGCCCGAGTTGAGGCGCCAATTGTAGCCGGCCTGGACGCCGCCGGTCGCGCCGGTGAACACGTTGTTGTCGGTTGCGAGCGTTGGATCGGTCAGCGTCGCGGCGGATGTGCCGTGGGTGAAGCCGGCATGCGCGCCGATATAGAGGCCGGTCCAGTCGTAGACCGCCTTCAGCGCCGGGGCTTTGAGCGGCAGATCGGCCGCGCGGCCCATCGCGGGAAAAGCCAGTACGCCCGAGGCAATCGCCGCGGCCGTCCGCAAGTACCTGTAACGGTGACCTCTCAACGTCAAAACGCACGCCCCCAAAACGCGAATGTTGCCCACCCGCTGCGATATCCCTGCCGATTCGCGGCGATCCTGTCATCAGGTACTGGTGCCCGCGCAATCGGCCGAGATGATCTCGGTTCGACACGGGTTCTTCCCAAGCCCCTGAGCTTGTTGCGAACCTTATTGCGATTAATTCGCAATAGCAACTGATGCGGATTGCCGCAGATGATGGTTCGCACCTCTGTGTGACGGGACTGCAACAAATCGCGGCCCAAAACGAATGACCCCGCCCGGGGGGACAGCCGGGCGGGGTCGGGGCACGACACGGGGTGGATGAGGCGCCCGTGTCGGACGCAGGATCCACGTAAGATCGGCCTCAGGTACTCAGATCAGTAGCAAGTGCGAACGCGGCCAACGTACTGGCCGAAAGCGTTGTACTGGGCGACCCAGCCGCAGCGGTGATAGCCGTAGTAATAGGGATCGTTGTTGGCGGCGATCGCGGAGCCGACGACGGCGGCGGTGGCGATGCCGGCGCCGACACCCCAGACCCAACCGGGCTGCTTGGCTTCGGCCGAGGAGGTGGTGGACACGATGCTGCCGGTGACGGCGAGGGTCGCGAGAGCGAGAGCGGCAATCTTGGTCTTGATCGACATGGGAAACTCCATCCGGGGTTGAGGCGGTCCGTTGTGGCCCGCGTGCCCAGTTTGACGGAGGCTCCCCGCGTCCGGTTCGAATGCGGCAAATCCGCTCCCGGAGCGGGGAGTTTTCGTGAATGATTCCAAGAGGATGTTGGTTAGCCGAGAGGCCCCTTGGCCAGCCTGTTCACGTCGAAGTTATCGACCTCGCTCAGCAGCTCGCAAAAAGCACGGGCGCCCTGATCGATGAGCTGCTCGCCTTTCGCCGCCACGGCCAATGTCGCATTGCCGACGGCGCCGCTGGCGTTGAGATCCTGCGCCTGCCAGGCGAACGGCGCGGGCCGCTGCGTCGACAGCCAGCGGTACTGCCGTTCCAGTGCGATGCTGCTCGCGGGAAAATCGGCGACGGCATCCTTACGCACCTGATCGGGATAGCGCGCCAGCATGATCGAGGTCTCGACCGCGCCGCCATGAATGCCGTGGCGCACTTCATCGGCCGGGAACAATGTGTCGGCGCCCGACAGCCGCGACCACGACGTCGTCACCACGAACAGTTTTTGATGCGCGCGCAGATCCTGCGCCACCAGCATCATGGCCGCGCTGTTGCCGCCATGGCTGGTGATGATGACGAGCTTCTTCACGCCGCGCCGCGCGACCTCCTCGCCGATCCCGGTCCACCGCTTCAGCGCGGTTGCAGTCGGCAGCGTCTGCGTGCCCGGATAGTCGATATGCTCGGTGGAAATCCCGACCGGTTCGACGGGAAGAAAACTGGCCGGGACGTTGTCGGGCAGAAGCTCGCGCACGCGCGCCAGATACGCGTCCGCGATCAGCACGTCGGTGGTGAGCGGCAGATGCGGGCCGTGCTGCTCCGTTGCCGCCAGCGGCAGCACCGCGATCCAGCGCGACGTCGCCCCGGGGGGCGCATCGGCCCAGCGGATCCCGGCCCAGTCGCGGGGTGGCATCATTGAGTTTTCTTTGGAGGTTTCATTGCCCGAATTTGTCACGTAATTTGGGGTATCAGGGGATGCGGGCCCGGCCGGCTCGCGTCCCCTGACGTCATGCGGTTTTATCGCGTTGCGTTCACATGAGCCAGAAGCGATTGGCGCAGAAGCGATCGACGGAGTGCCATTATGACCCCCTTTCATCTGCGGCGAGCGCTCATTGCGGGCTTGATGGCCGCCTTCGTCGGCAGCGTCGAGGCGCATGCCGAGACGCTGGACAAGGTCACCTTCGGCACCAACTGGGTCGCCGAGGCCGAGCATGGCGGCTTCTTCCAGGCCGTCGCTGATGGCACCTACAAGAAATACGGCCTCGACGTCACCATCGTTCCCGGCGGCCCGAACGAGAACAACCGGATGCTGCTGATCGCCGGCAAGATCGACTTCTTCATGGCCGCGAACACGCTGATGTCGTTCGACGCGGTCGCCAACAACGTTCCCGTCGTGACCATCGCCGCGATCTTCCAGAAGGATCCGCAGGTGATGCTGACGCAGCCGGACGCCAAGGTCAGCAAGATCGAGGATCTCAAGCCGCTGACGCTGTTCGTCTCCAAGGAGGGCATGGGCAGCTATTTCCAGTGGCTGAAGTCCGAATACGGTTTTAGCGAGAAGAACGTCCGGCCCTATAATTTCAACCCGCAGCCCTTCATCGCCAACCCCAAGAGCGCGATGCAGGGCTACGTCACCTCCGAGCCGTTCGCGGTGGAGAAGGCCGCCGGCTTCAAGCCCAACGTGCTGCTGCTGGCCGATTACGGCTTCAACACCTATTCGACCCTGATCGAGACGCGCCGCGACGTCGTCGAGAAGAAGCCCGACCTGGTGCAGCGTTTCGTCGATGCCTCCATGGTCGGCTGGTACAACTACATCTACCGCGACAATTCCGCCGGCAATGCCATGATCAAGAAGCTCAATCCGGAAATGACCGACGATCTGCTCGCCTATTCCGTCGCCAAGATGAAGGAGCATGGCATCGTCGATTCCGGCGACAGCCTGAAGAACGGCATCGGCGCCATGAGCGACGAGCGCTACACCTCCTTCTTCAACAAGATGGTCAAGGCCGGCGTCGTGAAGCCCGAACTCGACTTCCGCAAATCCTACACGCTGCGCTTCGTCAACAAGGGCGTCGGCGTCGAGCTGCGCCCGAGCAAGCCGTAGCGCAAGGTCGATGTCATCAGGCAAAACCTCGCCCGCGGCCGACGCCGGCCTGACGCATCTCGCCGTCAGCCTGCGCGGCGTGACGAAGACCTATGACAACGGCGTCATGGCGCTCGACCCGTTCGACCTCACTGTCCGCAAGGGCGAGTTCATCTCGCTGCTGGGTCCGTCCGGTTGCGGCAAGTCGACGGTGTTGCGGTTGATCGCGGAGCTCAGCGCGCCGTCGTCAGGCATCGTGCGGGTGGCCCGTCACGAGCGCGTGGTACAGCCGGGGCACGGTATCGGCTTCGTGTTCCAGGAGCCGACCTTGATGCCCTGGACGAGCGTGCGCGAGAATGTGCGGCTGCCGCTCAAGCTCGCCGGCGTGCCGAAGGCCGAGGCGCGCGGGCGTGCCGACGCGGCGCTGGCCAGCGTCGGGCTCGCCGATTTCGCCGATGCCTTTCCGCGCGAGCTCTCCGGCGGCATGAAGATGCGGGTGTCGCTGGCGCGCGCGCTCGTCACCGATCCGGATATCCTTCTGATGGACGAGCCGTTCGCCGCGCTCGACGAGATCACGCGCTTCCGCCTCAACAACGATCTGCTCGCGCTGTGGCGCAGCCTCGGCAAGACCGTCATCTTCGTCACCCATTCGGTGTTCGAATCCGTCTATCTGTCGCAGCGCGTGGTGGTGATGACGGCACGGCCCGGCCGCATCCAGACCGACATCCGCATCGAGACGGTCGAGCCGCGCGGCGAGGCGTTTCGCACCTCCGCCGCCTATTCCGATTACTGTCGGAAGGTGTCGGCTGCGCTGGCCCCGTCTTATTCGGGGCAGTCGACATTATGAGCGCGCAAGCTGCCGTCACCGCAAAACCGCGAGGGGCGCAACGCGCGATGCGCTTCGTGCTTCCCGTCATCGTGTTCGCGGCCGGCATCCTCGCCTGGGAACTCGTGGTCCGCATCAAGGACATCCCGCCTTACGTGCTGCCGGCGCCCTCCGTCATCGTCCTGACGCTGATCAGGGATTGGGCGGTGCTGTCACAATCGCTCGCCACCACGCTTCTGACCACGCTCGAAGGCTTTGCCGCGGCCAGCATCGGCGGCATCGCGCTGGCGCTGTTGTTCAACCAGTCGAAATGGGTGGAATATTCGCTGTTCCCCTATGCCATCGTCCTTCAGGTGACCCCGGTGATCGCGATTGCGCCGCTGCTCCTGATCTATCTGGAGCAGCAAACCGCGGTCGTGGTTTGTGCCTTCATCGTCGCCTTCTTCCCGGTGCTGTCCAACACCACGCTCGGGCTGAACTCGGTCGATCGCAACCTTGCCGGCCTGTTCCAGCTCTATGGCGCCTCAAAGCCGCAGACGCTGCGCTTCCTCGAGCTGCCCGCGGCGCTGCCCTACATTCTCGGGGGCCTGCGCATCGCCGGCGGCCTGTCGCTGATCGGCGCGGTCGTGGCCGAGATCGCGGCCGGAACGGCCGGTGCCGGCTCCGGGCTTGCCTACAGGATCGCCGAGTCGGGCTATCGATTGAACATACCCCGCATGTTCGCAGCGCTGCTGCTGTTGTCGCTCGCCGGGATTGTCATCTATGGGGTGCTGGCGGTAGTTTCCCACCTCGTTTTACGGCGCTGGCATGAAAGCGCGCTTGGAAAGGAAAACTGATGGCTGCCGGTTCGATTTCGTCCGAAAAGATCGACCTTCTGATCTATGGGCCGGTGCGGCCGATCCTCGATAACGGGTTTTCCGACCATTTCGTCGTGCACAAGGCCGAGACGCGCGGCGACCTCGAACGGCTGACGCCGGCGATCCGCGAAAAAATCCGCGGCGTCGCGGTGACCTATCACACCGTCCGCGCCGACAAGGAGTCGCTGTCGCAGCTGCCCAAGATCGAGATGGTGGCGAGCTTCGGCGTCGGCTACGACCATATCGACGCCAAATACGCGGCCGAGCACAACATCATCGTCACCAACACGCCCGACGTGCTGACCGAGGAGGTCGCCGACGTCGCGATGGGCCTTCTGATCTCCACCTTGCGCGAGTTCATCAAGGCGGACCGCTACGTGCGCTCCGGGCTCTGGCAGACGCAGAACTATCCGCTCAGCGTCGGCTCGCTGCGCGACCGCAAGGTCGGCATCGTCGGCATGGGCCGGATCGGCCAGGCCATCGCGCGCCGGCTCGACGCCTCGCTGGTGCCGGTGGTCTATCACTCACGCAACCCGTCCAAGGACGTCTCCTACAAGCACTATCCTGATCTGATCGAGATGGCGAAGGCGGTGGACACGCTGATGGTGATCGTGCCCGGCGGCGCATCGACCAACAAGATGATCAATGCCGAGGTGTTCAAGGCGCTCGGCCCGCGCGGCGTGCTGGTCAACGTCGCGCGCGGCTCGGTGGTCGATGAGCCGGCTTTGGTCCAAGCGCTCAAGTCGGGCACCATCCTTGCCGCCGGCCTCGACGTGTTCGCGGCTGAGCCGACCGTGCCGGACGAACTCAAGGCCATGCAGAACGTCGTGCTGCTGCCGCATATCGGCTCGGCCTCGGTGGTGACGCGCAACGCGATGGACCAGCTCGTGGTCGACAACCTCAAGTCATGGTTCTCAGGCAAGGCGCCGTTGACGCCGGTTGCCGAAACGCCATTCAAGGGGCGCTGATGCGAAGTCTTCGGGTCGTTGCATCCGCCGTCGCGGCCCATTTGGCCGCGATCGGCGCCGTCGCGGCCTCCTTGGCCGCGATCGGCATCGCGCATGCGCAGGATACGACGACCCTGAAGAAAGAGATGCTCGGGCAGTGGGAGCTCTCGACCACCGAGCGCAGCAAGACCTGCGTCGTCACGATGAAGGGCGATGCCGCGGGGCAGGGCTTCAAGCTGGAGCTGGAGCCGGCCTGCAAGGCGGCGCTGCCCTTCACCAAGGACATCGTCGCCTGGAGCGTCAGGGGCCTCGACATCGTCCGCCTGCAGGACGCGACCGGTGAAGCCGTGATCGACTTCACCGAGGTCGAGGCCGGCATCTTCGAAGGCCTGCGCCAGGGCGAGGGCGTCTACATCCTGCAGGATCTCGCCGCCGCCCGCTCGATGGCCAAGTCGATGGACCAGATGATCGGCGACTGGTCGATGGTGCGCGGCAACGGCCAGCCGGTCTGCGGGCTGACGCTGACCAACACGGAAGCCGGCCAGGACAATTTCCAGGTCTTCCTCAAGCCGAAATGCGACGCGGCCATCGCGCAGTTCAACCCGACGCAATGGCGGCTCGAGCGCGGCCAGATCATCCTGATGTCGAAATCGGGCAACGTCTGGCAGTTCGAGGCCGACGACAACGCGCAGTGGCGGCGCGTCCCCGATACCGCCGATCCCCTGATCATGCTGCGGCAATAGGCGGCCCGACATTCGTTGCCGCCGAATGGCGCCACGCGAAGGCGGAACCTGCCGACCGGGCATCTCGTTGACGGAAGAGGCGATTTCGTTGGGAGATCCGGCATGGCCAAGCGCGTCCTCGCGATCGGCATCGAACCCGGCAGTGCCGACTACAGGGCATTCCCGCAGCTCACGCCGGAGCTCGTGCGAACCTACATCGAGGCGCAGCTGTTGCGCCTGCGCGATCTCGGCTTCGAGGTCACGAGCTGCCTGATCGATCTCGACGCCACCGCCGAAGCCGGCGTCACGGCGGCGCTGGGCGACGAGCGCTTCGACTGCATCGTGATCGGCGCCGGCCTGCGCGAGCCGAAGGAGCGCCTCGCGCTGTTCGAGAAGGTGCTCAACCTCGTCCATCGCCTCGCGCCGGGCGCTGCGATCTGCTTCAACACCACGCCCGCCGATACCGTCGAGGCCGTGCAGCGCTGGGTCGAACCGTAACCTTCGGCCTGAGGCCCCGCTGGCTGCGACAATTGGTCTGGTCCGGCGCCGTTCCGAGCGCTATGACTGGCGGCATCAACCGGGAGGATTCGGGATGCTTCGAGCTGTTGGAATGGCGGTGTGTCTGACGGTTGCGATGGCGGTGCCGGTGCATGAGGCGGCGGCCCAGGATGCCATCGGCGGCGCGATCATCGGCGGCGTCGGCGGGGCGATCCTCGGTGGCGCGCTCGGCGGAGGCCGGGGGGCTGCCATCGGTGCCGTCGTCGGTGCCGGCACGGGCGCCGCGATCGCCTCCGAAGGCGAGCGCCGCCGCTCCGGCTACTACGCCTATCAGCGCGGCTGCTACATGCAACGCCCCGACGGCCGCTACGTCCCGGTCGATCCGCGCTATTGCTACTGAGCCGGCCAGCGCGACTTATCTGATCGCTCTGTCGCGGACTTCGCCTGGTGTCGCATCGAAGTGACGCCGGAAAATGCGATGAAAGTGCGATACTGTCGGGAATCCACACTCGTAGGCGACGTCCATGACCTTCATATGTGCGTAGTGCGGCGACGCCAGCATGTCGTGAGCCCGCATCAGCCGGCGAGTGGTCAGTTCATCGGTGAACGACGTTCCGGCTTCGGAGAAGAGCGCCTGCACATAGCGCGGCGAAACCAGAAGGCGGCGTGCGAGCGCCGTCAAGGAAAAGCCGGGCATCATGAAATTGCGATCAAGCTCGCGCCGGACGGTCTCAAACCGCGCCGCTCGCAAATTCGGCGCCTGTGTCTCCTGATGCAAGGTCTTGAGGGCCACTGCAGCCACGACGAGATCGGCGATGTGGTCGGCGGCAAAACGCGGGATGTCGGCTTGCTCCGCCGCGCCGGATAGTTTCAGCAGCGTCTCGACGTAAGCGTATGCCAGCGCCGGCGCCGAAGCCGATGCGGGAATCGGCGTCATGAATCGATCTTCGACGTTGCACGTCTGGCCACGCAGCTGCTGGCGCGGCAATTGAATTGCCATGAAATTGCAGAGATGCTGCGCACTTACATTGATGGCCGACGGCACGCATTGTTCGATAAGCACCGCAGCACCGGCGGTGCAGGCAACGCTCTTGCCGCTTTGCTCAACGAGCATTTCGTCCGTTCCGCTATTGAGCAGAAGCACGGCGTTGTCGGTGTTCTCGATGGCGATTTCCGCCGTTCCGCGCGAAATGGTCTGCACGGTCCCGCAAATGTGACCAATCGCGGCTTGGCCGAGCAGCATGATCTTGAGCTGGCCGTCGAAGGGCACGTTGGGCTTGGCGTCGGCGCGCAGACGCACATAACCGGATGACAGTGAATCGACCCAACGTTCTCTGCGCAGCCGCTCGTCGCCGGGAAGATCGGCGGAGTCAAACGAGATTCTCTGCATTTTACATGGGAGTCCGCGGTGAGGGCTGGCGACATCGAGCATATTGGAACTTGGTGCCAAGCGCTATTCGCGAAAAGCAACAATTCCGTTCGTAAAAGAGCACTTCGGTGCGGTGTCGCGCCGTTATGTTGCACGGAAGCCTCAACAGTGCAGCTCATGGATATTGCGGGGCGAGAATACGCAAACCGCTACAGCACCGTTCGTCATAAGCGACGACAGTCTCGCCGCACCTCACCTAGAATCTTGCCGAAATGATGCCTTGGCGTCGAAGGCATGTTCGTCTGAGGGGTTTCAGTGCTTTATCGGCATATTCGGCTATCAATCATTGCAACCGGACTGGTGGCGGCTACTTCCGCGCCTGGACTTGCCGCAGATATTCCGATCAAGGCGCCCGGGGTGGCCACCGCGAGCACGGCTGGCGGAGTCTACTTCTGGGCTGACGGCTCAGCGCAGTCGATCCGCCTGCCGACCTATGATATCGGCACTCGTCTGTTGCCGGTCGCCCCGGGATCGGGGATATCCGCGGCAAATACATATGACCCGCGGGCAACCGGATATGGCATTTCCGGCGGATTGGGCTTCGTTTTGCCTCCCGGTGTGTCTCTGTCGAATATCGGCACTAATGGGCGGATCGAGTTCAGCGGGGCCTATGTCAATGCGACCGCCTCGCAAGCCGCTACGGCTGTGTCGACGTTGGGATCGGGATATTCGCTGCCGCAGGTTGGCGGGATCACAAACTTCGCGGGCTCGGTCGCTTGCGGCGCCGGAACATCATGTGTCGTTTCCAGCACGCTCGGTACCAGCTATTCGAGTTGGCAAGTCAGTGGGCGGTACGCGACAGATTTCAAGGTGAGCGGCGTCACCATTACGCCTTCGCTTGCGGTGTTTGGCGGCAAGTCCCGCAACTCACAGACGTTGTCCGAAACCAATCTCGTTTTCGGCGGCACTGCGTCGGTCCACTATGACGCGGACACCAAGCTCGATTGGACGGACTGGGGAGCCCGCGCCGGCCTGTCCGGTTCCGTGCCTGTGACGGATTGGCTGACGTTTGTGGCTGGTGGCAACGCCGGGCTCGCCATGCGGCGGGTATCGCTGACGGGCTCGGACTCCGTCAACGTCTTCGTGGGCGGGGTGCCCTTTTTCGCCCCGACCTTCTCTGCCACAACGTCCAGTGCAACGACCACCGCATTCGTGGCCAATGCCGAAGCCAGCGTCAACATCAAGCTGGCGCCGAGCTGGGCGTTGCGGGCCTTTGGCGGCCTCAACTACGATAACAAGGTCCCTGGCGTTTCAGCCCCGGCTGTCGTGCTCCCGTTCGGCTTTGGAGGCGCGAGCACGCCAGCGGGGGTCAAATACCAGGCCGAGACAAGCTATTATGCGGGCGGCGGATTGACGGTCAGGTTTTGAGAGCCGGTGCAGGCTGGTTCGACACGCGTTGCCCTAAATCAACCGCATCCCGCGCAGGCTGGCGTGGCCGCTCTTGCCGACGATGATGTGGTCGTGCACGGCAATCCCCAGCGGTTTTGCGATGTCGATGATCGCTTTGGTCATCTGGATGTCGGCCTGCGAGGGCGAGGGATCGCCGGAGGGATGGTTGTGCACGAGGATCAAGGCGGTCGCCGATAATTCCAGCGCGCGCTTGATCACTTCGCGCGGATAGACCGGGGTGTGGTCCACGGTGCCGGTCTGCTGCACCTCGTCGGCGATGAGCTGGTTGCGCTTGTCGAGGAACAGCAGGCGAAACTGCTCCTTGTCGGCAAAGGCCATGCTGGAGCGGCAGTAATCGATCACCTCGTTCCAGGACGACAGCGCGTTGCGGCTGTTGACCTCGCCCCTGGTCACGCGGCTCGCGGCGGCCGCGATCAGCTTGAGCTGGTTGATCGCGGCCTCGCCGATGCCGTCAACCTCGCGCAAGCGCGCCACCGGCGCGTGCACGACCTCGGCGAACGAGCCGAAGGTCTTGATCAGTGCCTTCGCGAGCGGCTTGGTGTCGCGCCGCGGCAGTGCCGGAAACAGCGCCATCTCCAGGAGTTCGTAGTCGCTCAGCGCATCCGCCCCGGCATTGTAGAAGCGCTCGCGCAGCCGCTCGCGATGGCCGTGATAGTGCGGCGCGTCCTCAGGCTTGCTCTTGTCGTGGTCCGGCTTGGCGGGCATCGGCCGCCAGCATTGCCGGGGACCCGCGTTTTTGCAACCGTCAATTGCGCGCCGGCGCGCCGGTCGGTTTCCTGAGAGCGGGCACCGTGACCGCCACCACGCCGGTGAGAATGAGCGCCATTCCGGCAAGACTGGACGAGGTCAGGTGCTCGCCGAGAATGGCGGTGCCGAGCGCCACGGCGAATCCTGCGCGCAGATAGCTGCCGCTGGTCGTGCCGAGCGGGCCGAGCGTGTGGATCAGCCGGAAATAGATCACCATCGCGAAGGCGGTGCAGACCACCGCGAGAGCGACCACCGCCGCGATCGCCCGCGCGGGCGGCGGTGCCAGCGTCCACGGCTGTTCGAAAACGGCGGCGGTCGGGAGCATGAGAAGCGCCGCGCAGCTCATCGCCCCGGCCGCTGTGACGATCGCGGGGAGGCCCGCGAACCGCTGTCCCCAAATCGGTGCAAGCGCGTAGCAGAGGCTGGCGCCGAGCACCGCCATCTGCGCCAGCGGGGCGGCGGTGCCGATCTCCGATAGCGCGTCGGCCCCCATTGTCACGGCAACGCCGGCAAGGCCGAGTGCAACGCCGATGATCTTCCGGCCGCTGATCGCCTGCCGTCCGCGCCCGGTCGTCAACGCGATCATCAGCACGAATATCGGCGGGGTCGCATTGAGCACGCCGGCGAGACCGCTTGCGATATGCATCTCTCCCCAACTGATCAGGGCGAAGGGCAGCGCGCTCTGCAACAGCCCTTGCACGGCGAATGCCGCCCACACCGATCCGCGGCGGGGCAGGGCGTGTCCCTGCGAGGCTGCGATCACGATCAGGAGAACGGCCGCGATCGTCACCCGCACGGCAACCATCGTGATGGGCGGGATCGTCGGCACCGCGATCTTGATGAGCGTGAACGAGCTGCCCCAGATCAGGGAGAGCAGCAGCAGGAGCCCGATCTCGAAGGCGAGACCGGTTTGCGGTGACGTCGTCTGTTGCGCCGGTGTGTTCATGCATCTGCTCCTGAAGCGATCCTCACCATGATCCGGAGCGGCGCTGCAGGCTGGCTGAATTCGGACCTCATCGCCCGGTCGAGTCCGATTTCAGCTACTCGGCGCGCCATGCGAACGTTAGTCTTCCGCCATGGCGACAAGCTCGGCACGCCGGCAAACGCTGCCACCGCATCTCGACTGGGACACCTGCGATCGGGCGCGTCTGGCGCGTGCGCGCGCTTTCGACGGGCTGTTCTTCTCCGGGGTGCGCTCGACGCGGATCTATTGCCGGCCGGTCTGTCCGGTTCGCCCCGCCCGCTCCGAGAACGTCACCTTCTATGCGACCGCTGCGGCCGCCGAGCGGGCCGGCTTTCGCCCGTGCCTGCGCTGCCGGCCTGAGACAGCGCCGGGTTCGCCCGCCTGGATGGGAACGGCCACGACGGTCGCGCGCGGCATGCGGCTGATCCATGACGGTTTCCTGGATCGGGCGTCGATGACGGAGCTTGCGGCGGCCCTTGGCGTCGGGCCGCGTCATCTGCTGCGCCTGTTCATGCGCCACGCCGGCGCCAGCCCCAGCGAGATCGCGGCAACCCGGCGCGTGCAGGAGGCCAAGCGCCTGATCGACCAGACCGGGATGAATTTGGCGGAGATTGCGTTTGCTGCCGGCTTCGGCAGCGTGCGCCGCTTCAACGACGCCTTCGTTGCGACCTACAAGCGGGCGCCGTCGTCATTCCGCCGGCGGCGGTAGCCGTTGTGCCGGGCTCACCCGATCTGCTTCTCGCCGTGCCGTTCCGACAGCGTGAAGATCTCGACGCCATCAGCGGTGACGCCGACCGAATGCTCGAACTGTGCCGACAGCGAGCGGTCGCGGGTGACGGCAGTCCAGCCGTCGGAGAGGATCTTCACATGCGGTTTGCCGAGATTGATCATCGGCTCGATTGTGAAGAACATGCCGGGCTTGAGCTGAACGCCTTCGCCGGGCCGGCCGATATGGATGATGTTCGGCTCGTCGTGGAACATGCGCCCGAGGCCATGGCCGCAGAAATCGCGCACCACGCTCATGCCCTGCGGCTCGACGAAGCTCTGGATGGCATGACCGATGTCGCCGGTGGTGGCGCCGGGCTTCACCGCGGCGATGCCGCGCATCATCGCTTCATAGGTCACCTCGATCAGCCGCTCGGCCTTGCGGGCGATCGGGCCGACCGCATACATCCGGCTGGAATCGCCGTACCAGCCGTCGACGATGAAGGTGACGTCGATGTTGACGATGTCGCCTTCCTTCAGCGGACGGTCGCCGGGCATGCCGTGGCAGACCACGTGGTTGAGCGAGGTACAGGTCGAGTAGCGATAGCCGCGATACATCAGCGTCGCCGGAAAGGCATTGTTGCTGAAGGCGAATTCGCGGACGAATTCGTCGATGCGCTCGGTCGGCACGCCGGGCCCGACGATGTCGGTGAGCTCGTCGAGGCACTTGGCTACCAGCGCGCCCGCCTTGCGCATGCCGGCAAAGGCGCTCGGCCCATGCAGCTTGATCTGTCCGGTCTTGCGCAGCGAGGTATCGGTGGCTTCGACGTAGCTCATGCGTGTCAGGTCTTTTCGGGGCTGAACTCGATATCGGCGGAAAGGCTTGATTTCAGGCCCTAATTTAATGATTGCGGGCCTTCGTGCAAGCCAAGGCAGAGCGTTTTCGAGCGAAGTGGCTACCGGTTCGTGTGAGGAAAACGCGTCGAAACTAGAATCTTACCGCCTCTTGCGCCCGAAAGCGGGCCTAATTCGGGACTTCTACGGTGGTTTCCACCGGCAGCGCGCCGCCGCGGACCCGGATTTCGCGGACGGGGTAGGGAACCCGGATGCCCTCGCGCTTGAAGGCGTCCCACAGCGCCAGCATCACGTCGCTCTTGACGTTGTCCATACCGTCGGGGTCCGCAATCCAGAAGGTCAGCGAGAACTTCATGCCGGCTTCTGCGAACTCGGTCAGGATGGCGTTCGGCGGCTTGCCCTTGGTTGCGCGCGGATGGGCGGCGGCGGTCTCGGCGGCGAGCTTGGTGACCAGGCGGGGGTCGGCGTCGTAATTGGTGCCGAAGGGAATCTTCACCAGCGTGTTCTTGTCGGTATAGGTCCAGTTGACGACCTTCTGCGTCACCAGATCCTCGTTCGGCACCAGAAACTCGCGGCCGTCGCCGGCGGCGACGGAAATATAACGCGTCTTCATCGCGCTGATGCGGCCGGTATTGTCGCCGATGGTGACGAGGTCGCCGGGCTTCACCGATTTGTCGGCGAGCAGGATGATGCCCGAGATGAAGTTGGCCACGATCTTCTGCAGGCCGATACCGATACCGACGCCGACCGCGCCGGAGAATACCGCGAGCGCCGACAGGTCGATGCCGACCGCGCCGAGCGCAATGACGATTGCGATGGCGAGAAGCCCGATGCGGATGATCTTGACCAGCAGCACCTGCACCGACGGCGTCAGATCGGTGGTTGCGTTGATCCGGCTCTCGGCGAAATTGCTCGCGATGTTGGTGAGCCACAGCGCGATCAGCAGCAGCGCGCCGGCCTTGAGGACCAGCAGCGGGGTCAGCCTGAGGCCACCGAGCACGATCGCGAAGGAATCGAGCAGGTCGACCGTCGTATCGAGCTGGCCGAGGATCGAGAGCGCGGCGACGAACCACGCCGTGATCGACACCAGGCGGACGATGAAGGCATTGCGCAGCACCGAGGTCACCAACCGGATCACGAGCCAGGCGAAGCCCAGCTTGGCGGCGACCATCAGCAGATAGGAGCGGCTCGGCCAGGTCGCATGGTACATCACCACACGCGAGACGATCACGAGCAGCGTGAACACCGCCGTCGAGGCGCTGGAGACCATCACCCGGGCGAAGTGCCGGAGCGGCAGCGGCCAGCGCATCGCCAGCGAGGTCATGTCGACCCGGTTGCGGACGCCGGCCTCCGCGGCATAGGCGATGCCGGCCGCGGCCAGGATGAGACCGAATTGCAGGTAGAACCAGGGCGAGGAGACTTCCGCCCCGACGCTGCGCGCGGTGGTCTGCACGAACTCCATGAAGTCCTTGAGGTCCATGTCCATCGGTCTCGTCGGCAAGCGGAGGAGGTATTGATTCGAGGGAGCCGCAGAATCCCACAAAGGGCGCGGCCGGACCATCGATACACCGCTAAGTGAAGTGCGTTAAGCCCGCAAAATACGGGCAGATTGCCGCGAGCCGGAGAAAATGAGTTGGCGCGCCGGTGCCGCGACGATATGGATGCCATTCCAGCTGTTTTGAACCGGAAGGTGGATGGCCTCTCTCGACTCCGTCAGCATCGCCATATTGCTCGGCGCCGTCCTCGTGATGGCCGGTATCCTGTCGAGCCTGCTTGCGCTGCGCTTCGGCGCGCCCTTGCTGCTCGTCTTCCTTTTGATCGGCATGCTCGCCGGCGATTCCGGCCCTGGCCAGCTCCAGTTCGACGACGTTCGCACCACCTATCTGGTCGGCTCTGTCGCGCTGGCCCTGATCCTGTTCGACGGCGGCTTGAAGACGCGCTTTGCCAGCATCCGCACCGTGCTCGCGCCCTCCGTGGTGCTCGCGACCGTCGGCGTGCTCTTGACCGCGCTGATCACGGCGCCGTTCGCCAAATACGCGCTCGACCTCAACTGGACGGAGTCGCTGCTGGTCGGCGCTGTGGTCGCTTCGACCGACGCCGCCGCGGTGTTCCTGCTGGTGCACACCCAGGGCCTGCGCCTGCGCCCGCGCGTCGGTGCGACGCTGGAGGCCGAATCCGGCACCAACGATCCTTTCGCGATCTTCCTGACCCTGATGCTGGTCGAATACATCTCGCTGGGATCGAGCTCGGCGGGCCATGTGGCGATGGAGTTCATCCAGGAGGCGGTGCTGGGCGCCGTCGTCGGCATCTTCGGCGGACGGCTCGTCGTCGTCGCGCTCAACAAGGTCGCGCTGCCGCAGGGCCTGCATGCGCCGTTCGTGACCACGGCTGCGCTGGTGATCTTCGGCGGCTCGCAGATCATGCACGCCTCCGGCTTTCTCGCGGTCTATCTGGCCGGCATCATCATCGGCAACCGGCCGACGCGCGCGCATAATTCGGTGGTGGCCTTCCTCGATGCGGCGACCTGGCTGGCTCAGATCGTGATGTTCGTGTTGCTCGGCCTGCTGGTCTCGCCGAGCCGGCTCGGCGCCAGCGTCTTGCCGGCAGTCGGGGTCGCCTTCGTGCTGATGCTGGTGGCGCGACCGATCGCAGTATTCGTGTGCCTGGCGCCGTTCCGCTTCAACTGGCGCGAAAAGATCTTCATCGCCTGGACCGGCCTGCGCGGTGCGGTCGCGATTTTCCTGGCCTCGATCCCGATGCTGGTCGGCCTGTCCAAGGCCTATCTCTATTTCGACGTCGCTTTCGTCGTCGTCATCATCTCGCTGTTGCTGCAAGGCTGGACGCTGGCACCCGCCGCGCGCAAGCTGCATGTCGCTCTGCCGCGCGCCGAGCGCGGTCCGCGCCGTGTCGAGCTGGATCTGCCCGGGCAGCTCGAGCAGCAGCTGGTCGGCTATCCGGTGCGGCCCAAGAGCCTGTATTTCCGCCGCGGCCTGATCCCGTCCTGGTCCAAGCCGACGCTGGTGATCCGCAACGAGAACATCTTGACGCCGACGGAGGCCGACCCGATCGCGCCCGGCGACTACATCTATTTGCTGGCGCCGCCGGAAAAGGCCGAGTCGCTCGATCGCTTCTTCGTCGACATGCAGCCGAGCTCGGCGCCCGATCCGCACCTGCTCGGCGACTTCATGGTCTCCGGCGAGCACACGCTCGCCGAGCTCGCCGAGATCTACGGCGTCAAGGTCGGCGAGGACGAGAGCAAGCTGACGCTGGCCGATTATTTCGACGTCCATCTCGATCGCGCCCCGAAAGAGGGCGCTGAGCTGCCGCTGGACGAGATCGTGCTGGTCGCGCGCAGCATCTCCGGCGGCCGCGTCAACGTCGTCGGCCTGCGCCTTCCGGAGGAAGACGAGACGCCGCCGACGCCGACGCGCGCGCAGGCGCTGCGAAAGAAGCTCGCGGATGTGTGGACGTCGGTGGCGGGGGTCTAAGCGAGCTGCCGGCGGATCAACAATCTCCCGTGTCGTCCCGGCGAACGCCGGGACCCATAACCACAGGGGGGAATTTGGCGAAGGCTCGCAGTTACTCTTTCTTCGCCGGTATTTGCACCACAATCCCTCGGCAGATCACGCGGTATGGGTCCCGCCGTTCGCCGGGACGACGGCGGTGGGTGTTGCGCCAGCGCAGCCCAAACCAGCGCTGCATACCCGTCACGCCAGCACCTTCACTCCGCCAAAACTCGTCACCCGCCCCTGTTTCAGCATCACGATCTGCGTCGCGAGCTGGCGCAGCTCGGCGGCGTCGTGGCTGACATAGACCATGGGGACGTTGGCCTCATCGCGCAGCCGCACCAGATAGGGCAGGATCTCGAGCTTGCGGCCCTCGTCGAGCGCGCCGAGCGGCTCGTCGAGCAGCAGCAGGCGCGGCCTCGAGAGCAGCGCGCGTCCGAGCGCGACGCGCTGGCGCTCGCCGCCGGAGAGTTTTCCGGGGCGGCGGCCGAGCAGGGTGCCGATATCGAGCAGGTCGATGACGCGCTTGTGCTGCGCCGGATCCGGCGCCAAGCGGTTCATCTGCCGTCCATAGTCGAGATTCTGCGCGACGTTGAGATGCGGGAATAGCCGCGCATCCTGGAACACATAACCGATGCGGCGGCGCCAGGCTGGGACATGGATGCCGGCCGCGGTGTCGTCGACGGTTTCGCCGTCGAGCACGATGGTGCCGCGGTCGGGCCGCAGCAGCCCCGCGATCATGTTGACCAGTGACGTCTTGCCGGCGCCCGAGGCGCCGAACAGGCCGATGACGCGGCCTTCGCCGGTGAAGGATGCGGAGAGCGAGAATTCACCGAGTTGTTTTTCGACATCGACGCGCAGCATGGTCAATTCCCGTGCAGGCGCTGCGTAGCGCGGCGAGCGAACCATTCGGCGGCGATCAGTGCGCCCAGCGCCAGCACGATCGAGACGATCACGAGGCGGCCGGCGGCGGCGTCACCGTCCGGCGTCTGGATCAGCGAATAGATCGCCGAGGAGATCGTCTGGGTCTCGCCGGGAATGTTGGAGACGAAGGTGATGGTCGCGCCGAACTCGCCGATAGCCTTGGCAAAGCCGAGCACCATGCCGGCGAGCACGCCGGGCAGCGCCAGGGGCAGCGTCACCGTGAAAAACACTTTCCAGGGGGCGGCGCCGAGCGTCTCGGCCGCCTGCTCCAGCCGGCGGTCGATCGCCTCGATCGACAGCCGCATCGGCCGCACCAGCAGTGGAAACGACATCACGCCGCAGGCCAGCGCCGCGCCGGTCCAGCGGAACGAGAAGACGATGCCGAGATGGTCGGCGAGGAAGCCGCCGACGAGGCCGCGGCGGCCGAACGTCAGCAAGAGCAGATAGCCGGTGACGACGGGCGGCAGCACCAGCGGCAGGTGCACCACCGCGTCGAGCATCGACTTGCCCCAGAAGTCGCGCCGCGCCAGCAGCCACGCCAGCGCGATGCCGAACGGCGTCGCGACCAGCGTTGCGATGATCGCGACCCTGAGCGAGAGCAGGATCGCGGTCCATTCGGCGGGAGAGATGTCGAACATCAAATGGTGAATATCAGATTGTCGGGCTGACCAGGAACTTGAAGCCGTATTTTTCCAAAATGGTCTTGGCGGCGGAGGAGCGCAGGAAGGCGAGATAGTCGCTGGTCCCGTCCTTCGCCGTCGTGGTCGCGGCGACCGGATAGATGATCGCGGGATGCGACTCCGCCGGGAAGGTGCCGACGATCTTGACACCGGGCTCGACCTTGGCGTCGGTGGCATAGACGATGCCGAGATTGGCCTCGCCGCGGGCCACCAGCGTCAGCGCCGCGCGCACGCTCTCGGCCATCGCGAATTTCGGCTCTGCGGCTTGCCACGCGCCGAGCTTCTCGAGCGCGGCCTTGGCGTATTTGCCGACGGGCACCGACTTGACGTCGCCGGTCGCGATCCTGCCGTCGCCGGCGAGCTTGGCGAGGTCGAAACCTTGCGTGATCGTGACGTTGTCGACTTTGGAATCCTTCGGCGCGATCAGCACGATGCTGTTGCCGAGCAGGTTCACTCTGGAAGGCTCGTTGATGGTCTTCCTGGAGATCGCATAGTCCATCCAGTCGGTGTCGGCCGAGACGAACACGTCGGCGGGTGCGCCCTGCTCGATCTGCTTGGCGAGCACCGAGCTCGCGGCATAGCTGACCGAGAACTTGACGCCGGTCTTGGCGGTGTAGGCGGCGTCGATCTCGTCGAGCGCGTTCTTCATCGATGCGGCGGCGAACACGGTGAGGGTCTTGTCCTCGGCGGCGGCCGGCGAAAGGCTTGCGCCCGCGAGAATCACGAAGGCGGTGAACAGTCCTGAAATGCGTAACATGGGAGCGCTCCGTGCGAGTCCGCGCGCACAAGATGCACGCGCAGGTCTGGCGTTGGTGGGGGTAGCGCGACGGTGGAAGCGCTGCTCCACGGGGCCCGGCTGCGGCTTACGGCCGGCAGGGATATCGCTGCCAGAAGATAGCAGGCCGGGCCGCCAGGTCAAACCTGGTTGGTCGTCCCGGACAAGCGCGCTTCAATCACTGCTGTCGTCCCGGATCGGCGCGCGCTTGTCCGGGACGACAGCATTGGCTGAGGCGACAGCGTACCTTACGGCTTCGCATCCGCCGCGTGCAGCACCGCTTTGCACGCCGCAGGCATCTGCCCCAGCGTCATCGGCGGTTTCGGTTTTGGCGGCTCCGGCGGCGGCTTGGGGTGCAGCACCGCGTCGGAGAACCAATAGGCGAGATCGGCGGGCTTGCAGCCTTCGTCCTCGGCCTGTGACGGCTGGCCCTCGCATTCGCCGGCGCCCGCCGGGCAGCGCATGCGGATGTGGAAATGGTAGTCGTGGCCCCACCAGGGGCGGATCTTCGACAGCCAGGCGCGGTCGCCCTTGGCTTCGCGGCACAGCGCCTTCTTGATCGCGGCATTGACGAAGATGCGCTGCACCGCCGGCTCCCGCGCCGCATCGCGCAGCACCAGCACATGGCCTGATGTGAACACCTTCGGATCGATGTCGAGCCGGTCGTGGCGCACCATCATCACCGCCGACATGTCCTCGCGCTCCTCGCGCGAGAGGCGGCGGTCCGGCATCGGCGTCAGCCAGATGTCGGCATCGAGGCCGATCTGGTGACTGGCATGGCCTGACAGCGCCGGGCCGCCGCGCGGCTGGGCGATGTCGCCGACCAGGATGCCCGGCCATCCCGCGTCCTTGCGCGCTTTGGCCGCGAGCCGCTTGATCAGCGCGATCATCTCGGGGTGGCCATAGCTGCGGTTGCGCGACAGCCGCATCACCTGCCAATTGTCGCCGTTGAGCGGCATCTGCTCGGCGCCGCCGATGCAGCCCTTGGTGTAGGAGCCGATGACATGGGCCGCCCCCTTCGCCGGCAGCAGCTTGCGCGCGAACAGCTCCTTGGCGGCGAGATCGGGGTCGTTGGGATTGGCGAGCGGCGGCAGCGGCTTCGGGTTGACGCTGCCCTTGTCCTGGGCCAGTGCGCCGCCGGCGGCCAGGAGCGTCATGACGAGCAGGAGAGGGGCGAAGCGGCGGGGACTCATGCGCAGCCCTTATAACCCAACACGGCGTCGGGGGTAAGAATCGGGCTGTGCTGCGGCGGACGACCTCACGGCGTCTTGACGGCCGCAGCCCCCGCGCGAAGGCGCGTCCGGGCATGACGATGTCATATCCAACAAGGTTGTCCAAAAGTCGTAGTTTTTTCGCGGGGCCAGCCGGATTCTTAATGGTGCAATAACCGTATCCTGCATTGACCAAAATTCGTGCGCGGAACCGGGTTCGTTTCCATCCCGTATGCAATCGGACCCGCGCCCGGAATTGATTCATGGAGAGCGCGCGTTTTTGCACCACCGCTCTCTTCGATTGCGACGAAGACGCAGGTCTGGTGCGCCACTCGGCCTGCTTGCGCCTCGTAAACAGGCATCAGAGCCGGGCTCTCGGTGCTCGCAAGGCGGCGCCTTGGCAGGCGCGGGCACTCAAGATTACTTTTTTTTCAGACACTTGCCCCAAAACTTGCGTCGTTGAGCGCGACTGGGACGAGTGAAGTTGGGTTTGGGGTCTCGAAAAACAAGAAAACGAAAGCAAAGCGTGCTTGCTCGGGCTGGCCAATCGCCGCGCAAGCCACGCTTCGCGCGCGCGCAGCGAGCTCTTTCGGAACGCGATGAAGTCCTGCGCAGCCGCGCCGAAGCGGAGGCTGCGATCGCGGACGCGCGCAAATCCCATGAGCGTCTGCGCCAGGCCGTCGACATCCTGCCGCAGGGCATCGTGTTTCTCGATGCCGAGGGCCGCTACGTCCTCTGGAACAAGAAATACGCCGAGATCTACAGCAAGACCGCCGATCTGTTCGAAGAGGGCGCGCGTCTCGAAGACACGCTGCGCATCGGCGTTGCGCGCGGCGACTATCCGGAAGCCCTGGGCCACGAGGACGAGTGGATCGCCGAGCGGCTGCAAAGGCTCTATCAGCCCGGCGCCCGCCACGAGCAGAAGCTGTCGGACGGCCGCGTCATCCTGATCGACGAGCGCCTGACCGACGATGGCGGCGTCGTCGGCCTGCGCGTCGACATCACCGAGCTGAAGCAGCGCGAGGCCTCTTTCCGCCTGCTGTTCGATGGCAATCCCGTGCCCATGATCGTCTGCGCGCTGGACGACGAGTGCATCCTCGGCGTCAACGACGCCGCGATCGCGCATTACGGCTACAGCCGCGCCGAGTTCGAGCGACTGAAGATCCGCTCCCTGCAGGCCTTCGACAGCGAGCCGCCCTGGACCGCCGATCCGACCGGCGAGGAGCAGGCCGGCCGCACCTGGAAGCACGTCAAGGCCGACGGTGCGCTGATCGACCTTGCGATCTATTCCCGCGAATTGACCTATGCCGAGCGGCCGGCTGTGCTGCTCGCGCTGATGGACATCACCGAACGCAAGCGCGCCGAGGCGCGGCTCGCCTTCATGGCCCAGCACGACGGGTTGACCGGCCTGCCCAACCGCAGCCTGCTGCGCCAGCAGGTCGACGAGATGCTGCTGCATAGGCGGCGCAACACCGACAAGGTCGCACTGCTGATGCTGGGGCTCGACAGTTTCAAGTCGGTCAACGACACGCTCGGACATGCGGTCGGCGACAAGCTCCTGCGCGGCGTCGCCAAGCGGCTGCGCTCGACGCTGCGCGAGGAAGACGCGCTGGCGCGGCTCAATTCCGACGAGTTCGCGATCGTGCAGAGCGGCCTGACGCGTCCCGAGGACGCGGTGATGCTGGCCAAACGTCTGCTCGCGGCGATCGCCGATCCCTATCTGCTCGACGGCCATTCCGTGGTGATCGGCGCCTCGATCGGCATCGCCATGGCGCCGGGCGACGGCGATGATTCCGAGAAGCTGCTCAAGAGCGCCGACATGGCGCTGTCGCGCGCCAAGCTGGATGCGCGCGGCACCTTTGCCTTCTTCGAGGCCGCGCTCGACGCGAAAGCGCAGAGCCGCCGCAAGATCGAGGTCGAGCTGCGCGACGCGATCCAGAACGACGTGCTGCGCCCCTATTACCAGCCGCTGATCGATTTGCAGAGCGGCCGCATCACCGGCTTCGAGGCGCTGGTGCGCTGGCCGCATGCCGAGCGCGGCATGATCTCGCCGGCCGAGTTCATTCCGGTCGCCGAGGACACCGGCCTGATCAATCCGCTCGGCGGGTTGATGCTGCGCCGGGCGTGCCTCGACGCCGCGACCTGGCCGGACGACGTCCGCGTCGCGGTCAACCTGTCGCCGCTTCAGTTCCGCAGCGGCAATCTGCTTTCGATCGTGACAGACGCGCTGAAGCATTCCGGCCTGCCGCCGCGCCGGCTCGAGCTCGAGATCACCGAGACGCTGCTGCTGGAGAAGAGCGCGCAGGTGCTGGCGACGCTGCATGCCTTGCGCGCGCTCGGGGTGCGCATCTCGATGGACGATTTCGGCACCGGCTATTCCAGCCTCAGCTATTTGCGCAGTTTTCCCTTCGACAAGATCAAGATCGACCAGTCTTTCGTGCGCGATCTCGGCGCCAACCGCGAGGCCCAGGCGATCATCCGCTCCATCGTCAGCCTCGGCAAGGGCCTGGGGGTCACCATCACCGCCGAAGGCGTCGAGACCGAAGCCGAGCTCAGCTGCCTCCGCACCGAGGGCTGCGACGAGGGCCAGGGCTTCCTGTTCAGCAAGGCCCGGCCCAACGCCGAGATCATCAGCCTGCTGGCCGCGCAGCGCGGCATCGACGGCGAGGACGCCGCGCTGGTGGCGTGATGCGGATACCGAAGTAAGGGACGCACCGCTCTCTCGATTAACCTCTCCCGCTTGCGGAGACACCCTCTCCCCAGCCCTCTCAGCGCGAGCGGAGCTCGTTGCGCCCCGCAAGCGGGGGAGGGAGCAGACCGTCGTTGCGGCTGCCATCAGCCCCCGGCTAAGATCGCCTTCCCCACGTCCTCGTAATGCGTGTCGCGCGCCTGGATCTGCTGGGCGATGGCGTGCATGTCGCGAAACCGCCGCTCGAACGGGTTGCTGCGAAACACCGCGGTCGCCCCGGCCATGTGATAGGCGGTGTCGACCACCTTTGTTGATTGATGGATGGTCCAGGTCGCGGCTAAGCGAACCGCGCTGCGGTGCGCTGCGCCGAATTCGCCGGTCGCACAGAGGTCGCACCACATCGCAGTCGCGGTCGCATAGAGATAGGCGCGCGCGGCGCGAAGGTCGCCCTCGGTGCGGCCGATCAGCCCCTGCACCGCCCCGTTGTCGCGCATGGCGCCGGCCGCCAGCGATGGGCGCTTTTCGCGTGCAAGTGCAATCGCTGCATCCAGCGTGGCGCGTGCCAGGCCGAGCGACGCCGCGGCAAAACCCAAGCTAAAGGCCGCGCCGGTGCCGATCCTGTAGAGCGGGCCGGTCTCGCGCAAGCCTGACGGCACGTCGCGAAACGCCGTGAAGCGCTCGGGGACGAAGAGGTCGTTCACCTCGTAGGAATCGGTGCCGGTGCCGGCAAGCCCGATCGCCTGCCAGACGTCGTGCAACGTTGCGCTTGCGGCAGGAAACAGAATGGTCCGCACCTCCGGCGAGCCATCGGCATTCTTGCGCGGCGCCCCGTCAGCGCTGAGGATGCGCACATGCGCCCCCAGCCAGCTCGCCTGCCGCGAGCCCGAGGCAAAATCCCAGCGCGCCGTGACGCGATAGCCGCCTGCGACCGCGCGCGCCTCGTGCGCGATCGCGCCCCAGGCCAGGATGCCGCGGCCTTCGTTGAAGATCTCCTGCGCGGCGTCGCGATCGAGCGAGGCCGCGATCATCGCGCAGACGCTGCACTGGCCGAGACACCAGGCGGTCGAGGCATCGGCCTTCGCGATCTCCTCGAGCATCTGCATGAAGATGTCGATCGGCGCCTCGGCACCGCCGAGGCTCTGTGGTAGCAGCGCGCGATAGAGCCCATTATCGATCAGGGCGTTCACGACGACAGGCGTCAGCCGACGCGTCCGCTCGATCTCGTCCGCCTCGCGCGCGATGATCGGTACGATGGCGCGGGCACGTTCGACCAGACCAGCTGCGTCAGTTGCGTTCATTGCTGTGTTTCCTCGCCCCTTCTGCCGTGAGCGGTGAGGATGTGATGGTGGGCTATTTGGCGCTGAGGATCAAGCTTGCGGCCCTACAGCGCCGGCAAGCCCCGACGGCGGCTTGCGGGCGCGCGTTGCCTGTTCGAACGCATAGGCCAGCCGCAGCAGCTTGTGCTCGCTCCAGGCTCTCCCCGCGAAGGCGACGCCGAGCGGATAGTCGGGCGTGTCCTTGCCGTCGAACGTTCCCGAGATGAAGCCGCCGCACACCATGACGCTGGGATAGCCGGCCTTGGCGGCAATCGCGGCGCCCGTCGCGCCGGCGAACAGCACTGCGTCCAGCTTGTGCTGGTTCATGTAGGCATCCATGCCGCGCGTCTTGGCCGAGAGCAGGTCCATGGCACGCGCGGATTTGTACTCGCGCTCGCTCAGATCGCCCCTGGTCATGTCAGCGGCGAGGAAAAAATCCTGCCCGAAACGCAGCGCCTTCCCCGCGTTGGCTTCGTTGAAGGCCACGATGTCGGCGATGGTCTTGATGTCGGTGCCGGTCGCCCAGTCCTTCAAATAGAGGTTGAGATCGCGCTTCAGCTCGTAGAGGAAGACGACAGGCGGCCTTGCGATGGTGCCCTTGTGCTCGCTCAGCGGATTGCGGTTGAGCACGGCCATGGTCGTGCCCGGCCCGCCGATCCAGCCCAGCGTCGGCATGTTGGCGCGCACGATGATTGCGCCGAGATCCTCCAGCACCTTGATCGTCTCGCTCATCACCTTGACCCTGTTGGGCAGCAGCTTGCCGTAATAGCAATCGTTCAAGGGGTCGCTGGGGTCGCTCGGCACGCCGATGCGCACCCCCTTGATAGCGTCGGCGGCAAGGCCCGCGGTGAAGTCGGCGGGCCGCCGCTGCTTCTGCGTCGCCGGGTCGAGCGGGTCCCTCGCAGCGAGCACATTCAACAGCAGCGCCGCGTCGCGCACGGTGCGCGTCATCGGCCCTGCGGTGTCCTGGCTGTGCGCGAGCGGCAGGATGCCGGCACGGCTGATCAGTCCGACCGTCGGCTTCACCGTGACGAGGCCGTTCAGGCTGGCGGGGAACAGCAGCGAGCCCGAGGTCTCGGTGCCGATCGATGCCGCACACAGGCCGGCCGCCACCGCGACCGCCGACCCCGAGCTCGATCCGCCTGGCTGCAAGACCGGAATGCCGTGTTCGCCGGTCAAATTCGGCGCGTAAGGGTTTTTCACCTGGCCGCCCAGCGACGAATAGCCCGAGGGCATGTCGACTGCGAGCATGTTGGCGAACTCGGTCAGGTTCGCCTTGCCAAGGATCACCGCGCCGGCGTCGCGCAACAGCTTGACGATCGTGGCGTCGTCCCTGGCGTGCGCACCTTCCAGCGCCAGCGAGCCTGCCGTGGTCGGCTGCTTGTCGCCGGTGGCGATGTTGTCCTTCAGCAGGATAGGCACGCCCGCCAGCGGCTGCCCGACCGACGGCTTGATGCCGTCGCACTCGCCTGCGATCGTGAGCGCATCGGGATTGAGCATGCGGACCGAATTGAGCGCGGGCCCGTTGCGGTCGTAGGCTTGGATGTACGCGAGATAGGATTTCGTCAGCGCTGTGGCGGTGAGCTGCCCGCCGGCCAAAGCGTCGATGATCTCGCTCAACGGTGCGTGCTCGGGCGTCAGCGCGGCCGGCGCCTTCGCATCGCCGCGGATCGGCTGGTCCATCGTGTCCTCTCGGGCGGCTTGCGACGACTATGCTACCAATGGTAGCATTGAGCTCGGTTGCGTGACAAGCTGATGGCCGGTCCCGCGGCGCAGGCGTGAGATTTCAATTCGCATGTCGAGCACAAGGGATGGGCTTCGCGAGAGTTCAACCCTATGTCCGACGTGTCGAAGGCGTGTCGAAAGATTGGACACGCCTTTTTTCATGTTTCACGCCTCAAGCGGGTTCACCGAACCATCGCACAGCTGCGCGGGCCGCCTCCTCGAGGTCCGGCGTCCCCTCGCTGACCCAACCCACCATGCCGTCGGGACGCACGAGCAAAGCCGTCAAGCCCAATCGATCCCGGGCGTCGGCTGCGACATAGCTGATCCGGCCGCTCCAGCCGCGCGCAAGCGCTTGGAGCGATGGCCGGGCGTCGAAGTCCAGCAGCAGCCCTCTTCCTGTCCTGAGCAACTCGCTTGGTCGCGTTCCATCGACCAATGCGAAGTCGGGCACGCTGCGCCCCGCCAATGGATGGGGATCGCCGAGGTCATGGCGGAGAGAAATGCCCCAGACCCGCTCGGCGAAATAGGTCGCGCCATCGCGCGTGTTGATGAGATCGCGGATGATGGCTTCGAGCGCGCGCGAGCTTCGGCTGGGACGCATGAGCCCGACCTGGGCCCGCGACCAGTCGAGGATTTGTGCGCCCACCTGCCGCCGCTCGGCCGAATAGGTGTCGAGCAGGCCGGCTGGCGCGTCGCCACGAACGGTCGCGGCGAGCTTCCAGCCAAGGTTCATGGCGTCGCCGAGGCCGAGGTTCAGGCCCTGGCCGCCCAGCGGCGAATGGATGTGCGCGGCATCGCCCGCCAGCAGCACACGGCCCGCGCGGTAGTCGGTGGCCTGACAGGCGCGATCGGTCCAGGTGGTGGCGAGCAGCAGGCGCGTCACCGTGACATCGAGGCCCGAGATCTTGCGCAGCACCGTCTCGATCTGGTCGCGCTGCGGTTCACTGCGATGAGCCATGCCGCCGTCGAAATCGACCATCGCGATCGTGCCGGGCGCCGCATAGGTGTACATGCCCGACGCCGTGTAATGGCGACCCGCCGTGAGCGCGGCCGGATCGGCCAGCTCGACTTGCGCCGAATAGCCGGTGAACTCGGCATCGGTGCCGGTGAAACCGATACTGGCCGCCTTTCGCACAAGGCTACGCCCGCCGTCGCACCCAACGAGCCAGCGGCCCCGCACCCTTCCGCCGCCCGCTGCAACGGTGACGCCATCGCCTGATTGCGCGAGAGTCTCGACGCCGCAGCCGCGCCGGATCTCGACGCCCAGCGCCGCGGCCCGGATCGCGAGGACCGCCTCGAAGCTCGCCATGTCGGTTGCGATGCTGCCGATCTGGCCCGGCAAGCGATAGGGCCATTGCGTGCCGTCGATCTGATCGTGGAAGAACGGGATGCCGGCGAAATGCCCGCCCGGGCGGCGCCGCTGCTGCATCCAGTGCGCGGCTGCCGGCATGTCACGGCTGGCCGCGCGGAGCTTGAGATCATTCAGCAGATCGCGGCGGTCGAAGCTTTCGATAGTCGGCACCGAAAGACCACGCAGCCCGAACGGCAGGCGTTTGAGCGGCGAATGCGGATCTTGTGCCTTCTCGAGCACCAGTACCGAACAGCCCGCAAGCCGCAGTTCGCAAGCCAGGAACAGGCCGACGGGACCGGCGCCGGCGACGATGACATCATAAAGGACAGGGTTGGGATAAAGGACAGGGTCGGGGGGTTGCATGAAATGCTCCGTTGTCGAGATTCGACCGGAGCGTTTCCCAAACCCGAGAGCCTCACGGACGAACGATGGGCCGCTCGAACAGCGACCGTTGTTCGTCGTGGGGATCTCGGGCGCGAGGCCAAAGACCAGAGCTTTCGTTACCGAAAGGACTTGGGCTTACCAGACTAAGTCTGCCTTTTCCGACCTGGCCATTTAGCGTTGCGATCGCGGCTTCGTCAACGGGTGGGGAGCGCGGATGACCCCGGCTCGTAGTATGGACCGAGCGATGGCCTGCGTTTGGTCGGGAAGCTCAGTGCCACCGCGACGGCGGCGAGCCCGATCGCGAAGGAGCCGGCGTGCAGCCATGTGTAGCGCTGGAAATTGTCGAACACGAGCCCGCCCGCCCAGGGCCCCAGCGCCATGCCAAGGCTGGCAAACGCGGACACCGCGCCGAAAACGGTGCCCATGATGCGCGCGCCGAAGAACTCGCGGACCAGCACCGCGTAGAGCGGCATCACCCCGCCATAGGCGAGGCCGAACACCACCGACAGCGCGTAGAACTCGCCGAGCTGCGCCACTGCAAGATAGGTCGCGATGCACATCGCCTGCACGAGCAGTCCGCCGACCAGCACCGGCTTTGCGCCGATGCGATCGGCCGCCGCACCCAGCAGCAGGCGTCCGCCGAGCCCGGAGACGCCGGCGACGCTGTAGACCGTCACGGCCGTGAGCGGGGCGATGCCGCAGACCATCGCATAGGACACCATGTGGAAGATCGGGCCGGAATGCGCCGCGCAGCAGGCGAAATGCGCCGCGGCGAGTGCGATGAATTGCGGCGTGCGCAGCGCCTGCGCCGCGGTCAGCTCGACCTCCGGTGCTGCGTCTGCAGCGGTGCCGCCTGCCGGGGCCGGCGCCGGACGCACCAGGAAGCAGGCCGGGATCAGCAGCGCCCACGAAGCGATGCCGATCACCAGCATCGCGGTGCGCCAGTCATAAGCCGTGATCAGCCAGCTCGCGGTCGGCGCGATCGTCACCGGCGACACGCCCATGCCGGCAGAGACCAGCGCCACCGCGAGGCTGCGGTTCTTTTCGATCCACGCGCTCGCGAGCGCCATCATCGGTGCGTAGAAGCTGCCGGCCGCGATGCCGATCAGCACGCCGAAGCAAAGCTGGAATTGCCACAGGCTTGTCGCCTGGCTCGCCGTGACGAGACCAAGTCCCAGCAGAACGCTTCCCGCGAGCACCACGATGCGCGTGCCGAACCGGTCCGACAGCGCGCCCCACAGGAACGCGGCAAATCCCATGCACAGAAAATCCAGCGTCGCCGCCGCCGACACCCCGGCGCGCGACCAACCCATCGCTTCCGAGATCGGCTGCAGGAACACCGCCAGCGACAGCATCGTGCCGAACCCGACACAGGTCATCAGCGCGCCTGCAGCGACCACGACCCAGCCATAGTCGAAGCGTGACGGCTTGTTCATGCGTTTCCCTGGCGCTTTTGGTTTTGTTGGTGGTGCGCGGGAGGGATGGTGGCCTATCTGCCGGAAGAGGGCAAGGCTCAGTGGCTGAGCGTGCTTCCTTGCTTGTTGGCCTCAATCATCCACGTCTCAGCGCGGCCGAAGCGGTCCTACGGTTACGATTTGCTCTCGCGCACGCTCGTTGACCCGCGCAAAGTGAGCGCCTGAGTGCATAGTCCTCATCGCTCTGGTCGGCATCGCGGTGAAGCTCGTAGTTCTCCAGCGAGAGCGGCGGCATTTTCGAAAAATCCTGCACCACCTCGACGTAGTCCAGATGGCGGCGCATGACGTCCTCGACGAGTTCTTTCACGCTCACATTGTCCAGCCGGGCGACGCGCAAAGCCTTGTCGTAAAGTTCATCGTCAAGATGTACCGTGATGTCGGCCATGACGGGTTTCCGGTGGCTGAATTTACCTGACAGTAGAGCGGGCCTAGACGCCGCATTAAAGGTACCGCCGATCCGGCCGCCGCTGATGGCAGCCTGTCACGGGCGGCGCAACGACGACATTCTACCCCTGTTTTGCCCGACGGGGCAAATCGATTTCGAAAAATCGAAAAACCGCAATCCCGCCAAGGGGGCGGCTACTGTGCATGGGGTTGTTTTCGCGTTTTTTGTTTGTCGGCCCCCAATGGTCCGGGCCGAACCCGATCCCCTCAGGTCGGAATGGCTTTAAGCCCACGCCTCAGCTATCCACCTTCAGCGCGGCAATGAAGGCTTCCTGCGGGATGTCGACCTTGCCGAACTGCCGCATCTTCTTCTTGCCTTCCTTCTGCTTCTCCAGAAGTTTTCGTTTACGGGTGATGTCGCCGCCGTAGCATTTTGCGGTGACGTCCTTGCGCAGGGCGCGCACCGTCTCGCGCGCGATCACCTTGCCGCCGATCGCCGCCTGGATCGGGATCTGGAACATGTGCGGCGGGATCAGCTCCTTCATCTTCTCCACCATGGCGCGGCCGCGCCCCTCCGCGCGGGTGCGGTGGACCAGCATCGAGAGCGCGTCGACCGGCTCGTTGTTGACGAGGATCTGCATCTTGACGAGGTCGGCCGGCTTGTAGTCGGTCAGATGATAGTCGAACGAGGCGTAGCCCTTGGAGACCGACTTGAGGCGGTCGTAGAAGTCGAACACGACTTCGTTGAGCGGCAAATCGTATTTCACCATGGCGCGGGAGCCGACATAGGTCAGCTCCTTCTGCGAGCCGCGGCGGTCCTGGCACAGTTTCAGGACGCTGCCGAGATATTCGTCGGGCGTCATGATCGTGGCCTCGATCCAGGGCTCCTGGATCTCGGCGATCTTGACCACGTCGGGCATGTCGACGGGATTGTGGATCTCGATCTCGGTGCCGTCGGTCAGCTTCATCTTGTAGATGACGCTCGGTGCGGTCGCGATCAGATTGAGATCGAACTCGCGCGACAGCCGCTCCTGGATGATCTCGAGGTGCAAGAGGCCAAGGAAGCCGCAGCGGAAGCCGAAGCCGAGTGCGGCCGAGGTTTCCATCTCGAACGAGAAGCTGGCGTCGTTGAGGCGAAGCTTGCCCATGGCGCCGCGCAGCGTTTCGAAATCGTCGGCGTCGACCGGGAACAGGCCGCAGAACACCACCGGGATGGCCGGCTTGAAGCCCGGCAGCATCTCCGTCACCGGCTTCCTGTCGTCGGTGATGGTGTCGCCGACCCGGGTGTCGGCGACTTCCTTGATCGCGGCGGTGATGAAGCCGATCTCGCCGGGACCGAGCTCGTCGACCTGCTGCATCTTCGGCGTGAAGAAGCCGACGCGCTCGACGTCATAGGCGGCGCCCGTGCCCATCATGCGCACGCGGCTGCCCTTCTTCATGACGCCGTCGACGACGCGAATGAGAACGACGACGCCGAGATAGACGTCGTACCAGCTGTCGACCAGCAGCGCCTTCAAGGTCGCACTGCGGTCGCCCTTCGGCGGCGGCAGGCGGGTGACGATGGCTTCCAGCACGTCGGGCACGCCGAGCCCGGTCTTGGCCGAGATCATCACCGCGTCGGAGGCGTCGATGCCGATGACGTCCTCGATCTGCTGCTTGATCTTCTCGGGCTCGGCCGCGGGCAGGTCGACCTTGTTCAGGACCGGGACGATCTCGTGATTGTTGTCGAGCGCCTGGTAGACGTTGGCGAGCGTCTGCGCTTCGACGCCCTGGCTGGCGTCGACCACCAGCAGGGAACCTTCGCAGGCCGCCAGCGACCGCGAGACTTCGTAGGCGAAGTCGACATGGCCGGGCGTGTCCATCAGGTTGAAGATGTAGTCCTTGCCGTCCTTGGCGTGGTAGGCGAGCCGCACCGTCTGCGCCTTGATGGTGATGCCGCGCTCGCGCTCGATGTCCATGGAATCGAGCACCTGCTCCTTGCCCGCCATTTCGCGGTCGGTGAGGCCGCCGGTCATCTGGATCAGGCGGTCGGCCAGCGTCGATTTGCCATGGTCGATATGGGCGACGATGGAGAAATTGCGGATGTTGGAAATGGGGACGGTCGTCATGGGCGCGGGATACCACTCACATCCCCGTGCGGCAACCATATTGCTGTAATTTCAGGGCCTTTGTTCACGCCAAGCTGATTCCAAGATGGGCCAAAACGCGCTAGGCAAGCGCCCATGTCGACCACTGCTCTACCTATCGCCAGAACGCGCACGAAGGCCCGCCTGAGCTTTGGCCGCTTCCGGGCCTGGCTGGTTGCCTGCGCGGTCCGCCCCGAGGCGAGATTGTGGCTGGTGATCCAGCTCGCCATCCTCCATGCGGTGCTCTGGACCTTCATCCTGATCAATCTGAAGGCCGCGCAGGACGTTCACATGGACGTCGCAGAGGCCTATGGCTGGGGCCAGAAATTCCTGTGGGGCTACGGCAAGCACCCGCCGCTGTCGGGCTGGGTCGCCGGGCTCTGGTTCACAGCGTTCCCGGCCGCGGACTGGGCGACCTATGCGCTGGCGATGGCGACGGTCAGCGCCGGCATGGTGATCTGCTGGCTGGTTGCCCTGCGCGTGGTGGATGCGCGGCGCGCGTTCCTGGTCGTGGTGATGGTCGCGCTCTACCCGATCTTCAATTTCAAGGGTTTCAAGTACAACCCGGATCTGCTCCAGCTCGTCACGCTGCCGCTGCTGGTGCTCGCCTATCTCAACGCGTTCGAGAAGCGGAGCTGGCAGTCCGGCGTCCTGTTCGGCCTTGCCGGCGCGCTGGCGCTGATGACCAAATATTGGGTGCTGACCATGATCGGCGCCATCGGGCTCGCCGCGCTGATCCATCCGGAGCGGCTGAAATTCCTGTCCTCGCCGGCGCCGTGGGTCGCGATCGTGACGATGGTGGTGGCGATGATCCCGCACATCGTCTGGCTGGCGGATGCGCATTTCGTGCCGCTGACCTATGCCGGCGACACCTACAGCCTCCAGGACAAAAGCCAGGTGCATCAGCTCGTCACCGGCTACATGCTGCATAATTTCGGACTGCTGGCATTGCCGGTGGCGCTGGCCGGGCTCGCGATGGCGCTGGTGCCGCCGTGGTTCACATTGCTGCTGCGCGCGCCCTTGCGCATCGTCACCCGCGCCTGGGCGCGCGGCGCCAATCCGGGCGTCAATGTCTCGCAGGCGCTGAACGTGTGGATGATCCAGATCATCGTCGCATTCGGCCCGCCGCTCGGCGCGCTGGTCTTCGGCGTCTACCTGAAGACCGATTGGGGCATCTCGCTGTTCTTCCTGGTGCCGCTCGCGCTGGTCGCGATTCCGGCGCTGCGGGTGCAGGGCGCGGTGCTGTTCAACATAGCCGCGATCTGGCTCGTGCTCAGCGTTGCCACGCTCGCCGCCTCGCCTTGGATCGCCGCGCGCGAGATGGCGGCCAATGCCGGCAACACCGCGACCTATGGCGCGCGCTCGGATCTCGCGCGCGAGCTGACCCAGGCCTGGCACGCGCGCTTCGCCTCGCGCTGGGCGGTCGTTGCGGGGACGATGGAAACGATCCAGCCGATGGTGTTCTACAGCCCCGATCACCCCAGCCCGTTCACGCCGAACGAAGCCTGGGCCTCCGGGCTGACCTCGCTCGACGACGTCAAGACATACGGCTTCATCGGCGTGGTCGATGCGACCGACGAACGCCTGCCCAAGTTCGAGAAGTGGGTTTCGGAGGTCGCGCCCAACGCCGAGCGCGTGGTGATGACCACGCGCCGCTTCACCCACGGCAAGGCCGGCCCGTCGATGAGCTGGAACGTCTACATCGTGCCGCCGGCGAAGTGATGTGCTCGGTCTCGTAGGGTGGGCAAAGGCGCGAAGCGCCGTGCCCACCATCTCGCACTCATCGCAGAAAAGCCGTGGGCACGCTTCGCTTGCCCACCCTACGGCACTGAGCGTGTAGCGCGAGAGGGGCCTAAACCCCTTCCTCGTTGAACTTGCTTTCAACGAGCTCGGTGATCGCCGCGAGCGCGGCTTCCGCATCCGTGCCGGCGGCAGCCACGGTGATCGTCGTGCCGGGGCCGGCGGCGAGCATCATCAGGCCCATGATCGAGGTGCCGCCGACGGTCTCGCCGCCGCGCGTTACCCAGACCTGCGCTTCGAAGCGCTCGACCGCCTGGACGAATTTCGCGGAGGCCCGCGCATGCAGGCCGCGCTTGTTGATGATCAGGAGGTCCTTGGAGATCGCGCCCGCGGGCACGCCTGTCCCCGCTTGTGGCGCCTCGTCGCTCATTTGCCGGCGAGCACGCGGCTGGCAATGGTGACGTATTTGCGGCCGGCTTCCTGCGCCATCGCGATCGCGTCGGGCAGGGGACGCTCCTCGCGCACCTTGGCGAGCTTGACCAGCATGGGCAGGTTGATGCCCGCGAGCACTTCGACCTTGGGCCGGCTCATGCAGGATATTGCAAGGTTCGACGGCGTGCCGCCGAACATGTCGGTGAGGATCGCAACGCCGTCGCCGGAATCGACGCGGTTAACCGCCTCGATGATGTCGCTTCGGCAGAGATCGGAATCATCTTCGGCGCCGATCGTGATCGCTTCGATTTGCTTTTGTGGGCCCATGACATGTTCAAGCGCTGCCTTGAATTCGTCGGCAAGGCGCCCGTGGGTCACAAGTACTAGACCAATCATCGGAAAACTCCTCGCGGGCGCTTTTGGTGCACCGCACGAACGCGCCACTTTGACCATCCAGAGCCCCTGCGCAAGAGGGGATGTTGCGTATCTCCCTGAATCTAGACGGATGGATGAGGGGAGCTGCGCCGGTCTATTCGGTCGCGATAGTGGGGCTCATATGGTTACCATTTCCCTTCAAACAATCGCCTGAGGGGTTAACCGAAGATGAACTCTTGGTAGTGGTCAAGGCCGCGACAACCAAAGGGAGGGGTGAATATCCACGCCCGACCGGGATTCGCGGTATTTCGACACCGGAAATGCTGGTTTTGAGCGATTCGGCCGCAGGCAGACGCTCCGCGTCCGCGGCATCCAGATCGACCACGAGACCGACGGTCGCATGCTCCACGAAGTCGCAGCGGCGGATCCCGAGGCCGCGGATCTCGATCAGGCCAGCCAAGACCGGCGCGGGGCGGACTTCAATTTCATCGCCGACTGTCGCCAGATGGACACGGTCATCCCCGACCAGAACGGCCCTTTCGACCACGCCCGAGCGCCCGGCCATGATCAGATCAAAGGCAAGGCGCGACTTGCCGGAGCCCGAGGGACCGCGGATCAGCACCGCCCGATGTCCGACCTTGACTGCGGTGGCGTGAACGCTGGGCCCGCCGTCGTTCATAGCGCCGGCAGCCTCACCACGAAGCGCGCGCCCGCGACCGTCGGGACGCTCTCGTCATCCGGCGGGCCTGCGCGGTTCTCGGCCCAGATGCGCCCGCCATGGGCGTCGATGATCTGCTTGGAGATCGACAGGCCGAGGCCGGAGTTCTGGCCAAAACCCTGATGCGGACGGTCGGTGTAGAAGCGCTCGAAGATGCGTTCCAGCGCGTCGTCGCGAATGCCGGGGCCGTCGTCGTCGACCACGATCTCGATCTCGGAGCGCACGCGGCGGCAGGTGAGGCGCACCTTGCTGCCGGGTTCGGAGAACGACTGCGCGTTGGAGAGCAGGTTGGAGACCACCTGCCCGAGCCGCGAATCGTGGCCGCTCACGGCGAAATTGTCGGTCGGGCTGCGGCCCTCGAAGCGCGTCTCGACCGCGACGTCGTGGCCGAGCTTGGTTTCGTTGGCGACGGACACCAGCGTCGTCAGCAGGCGGCGCAGGTCGACCGGGATCGCATCCTGGCGCTGCAATTCGGCATCGAGGCGGCTGGCGTCGGAGATGTCGGAGATCAGGCGGTCGAGCCGCTTGACGTCGTGCTCGATCACCTCGAGCAGGCGCGCACGGCTGTTCTCGTTGCGCGCCAGCGGCAGCGTCTCGACCGCCGAGCGCAGCGAGGTCAGCGGATTCTTCAATTCGTGGGCGACGTCGGCGGCGAACATCTCGATCGCCTCGATGCGGCTGTAGAGCGCGCTCGTCATGTCGCGCAGGGCGCCGGAGAGATGGCCGATCTCGTCGCGGCGGCGGGTGAAATCGGGGATCTCGATGCGGGCCTTGATGCGGCGGCGGACGCGCTCGGCGCTGTCGGCGAGCCGGCGCACGGGCCCGGCGATCGTGCTCGCGAGCAGCAGCGACAGCATGATCATGACGGCGGCCGCGACGCCGCCGACCTTCAGGATGGCGAGGCGTTCGGCCGTGACCATCTGGTCGATGTCGTCGCCTTGCGTCGACAGCATCAGCGCGCCGTGGATCGCGCGCGAGCGCAGCACCGGGACCGCGACCGAGACGATCACCTCGCCGCGGGCATTGACCCGCACCATCGAGCGCTTCTGGCCCTGGAGCGCATCACCCACCTCGGCATAGCCGTTGCCGTTCTCGGGGCCGAGCTCGCGATAGAGCGGCAGGTCGCCGCGGTTCAGCCAGGTGCGCACCGCGACCATGCCGCGCTCGACGAAGCCAGGCTTCTCGGCCGGCGGCGGCAGGTCGAGGCGCAGCACGTTTTCGAGGTTGCGGCTGTCGAGCAGCAGGCTGCCGTTCGGATCGTAGATGCGGGCGCGCGTCTTGGTCGGCGAGATCAGTGTGCGCAGCACCGGCGCCACGCGCTCCGGGTTGATCGGGAAGTCCAGCGGCGAATACTCGTCCGTCCCGCCATAGGTCTCCCCCGGCTTGAGGTCGAGCAGCCGGTCGGGGTCGATGGTGATGGCGTTGGTCTGCACCGTGGCGGAGGCCGCGATCGCGCCGGCGATGATCTCGGCCTGCACCAGCAGGCTCTGCGCCCGCGCGTCGATCAGGCCGGCGCGGAATTGCGACAGATACAGGATGCTCGCCACCAGCGCGACGAGGCCGGCGAGGTTGAGCGAGACGATGCGGCGGGTCAGGCTGGAGAAGGACAGCGCGAAGAAGAACTGCCCGGCGCGCTTGAGCCAGTTCAGCGGTCGGAAGCCCTGCGGCTTGTCTTCGGCCGCATCTTGGGCCTGATCTTGGACGACGTGCTCCGAAACGCCGTCGGATGCGATCTCCCCGGCGCTCTGGTTCTCGTCAGGCTGCGTTCGGTCCAGCAATGCTTACGCCCGCGTTAGGACAGCTCGTGGCAATGGTCCCCGCATTCTAGAGCATGATCCGGAAAAGTGTGCAGCGGTTTTCCGAATGGATCATGCTCAAACGATAAACCAAAGCGCGATGACGATTCCCCCGATCTCGTCGCGCTTTGGAGCCATCCCGGTCCCGATGAAATCAGAACCGGCGATGCTCTCGTCTTTCGTGAAGGCGCATCGCGCCTCAGGCTTCCTTGAAGCGGTAGCCGACGCCGTAGAGCGTCTCGATCATCTCGAACTCGTTGTCGACCACCTTGAACTTCTTGCGCAGCCGCTTGATGTGGCTGTCGATGGTGCGGTCGTCGACATAGACCTGGTCGTCATAGGCGGCGTCCATCAGCGCGTTGCGGCTCTTCACCACGCCGGGCCGGGTCGCGAGCGCCTGGAGGATCAGGAATTCGGTGACGGTCAGCGTCACCGGCTCGTTCTTCCAGGTGCAGGTATGCCGTTCCGGATCCATGCGCAGCAGGCCGCGGTCGAGCGCCTTGGCATCGTTCTCCTTCGGCGCGACGGTCGGGTCCTTTGGCGCCGAGCGGCGCAGCACCGCCTTGACGCGCTCGACCAGGAGGCGCTGCGAAAACGGTTTGCGGATGAAGTCGTCGGCGCCCATCTTGAGGCCGAATAGTTCGTCGATCTCCTCGTCCTTGGAGGTCAGGAAGATCACCGGCAGGTCGGACTTCTGCCGGAGCCGGCGCAGCGTCTCCATGCCGTCCATGCGCGGCATCTTGATGTCGAGGATGGCGAGATCGGGCTGGGTGGTGCGGAAACCGTCAAGCGCGGAAGCGCCGTCGGTGTAGGTCATGATGCGGTAGCCTTCGGCTTCCAGCGCGATCGAGACGGATGTGAGAATGTTGCGGTCGTCGTCGACCAAAGCGATTGTGGGCATGAGCCTCTGCTTTCTGCTTTCCGTTTGGGTCGTGGCTTGAAACGGCGAGCAATCCACTGATGCGCCGCATACATGGGTGCCGATGTCGGCGTTCGAACCTTGTCACCGAGCAATGCAAGCTGGGCTGAAGTGTGACCAAGTTCCACGAAACACGGCAGATTCGCCGCATGTCGACCCATAACCAGGCCCCCGTTTACCCGAAAAAAGGCCCCCCTTGCAACCACCTGAGCCGAGAAAGCCGATGCAACCGACCCCTGATTTCGACCCTGCAAAGCTCGCCAAATCCCTGCTGCGGCGATCGCGGCAGGGGGCGCTGGCAACCCTGATGGCCGGCAGCGGCGACCCCTATTGTTCCCTGGTCAATCTGGCCAGCCATCCCGACGGCTCGCCCATCCTGCTGATCTCGGGCCTCGCCGTGCATACTAGGAACCTTCTCGCCGACAGCAGGGTCTCGCTGATGCTGGACGAGCGGGCGGCGGGCGATCCGCTGGAAGGCGCCCGGATCATGCTGTCCGGCCGGGCGGAGCAGGCAGATGCCGAGAAGGATTTACTCCAGCGGCGGTATCTCAATGCGCATCCGTCGGCGGAAGGCTTTGTTTCCTTTAAGGATTTCTCCTTCTTCCGGATCCGCCCCACGGGAACCCATCTGGTCGCCGGTTTCGGCCGGATCGTCGATCTCAAGCCCGCGCAGTTCCTCACGGACCTCACCGGCGCCGAGGACCTGCTGGCGGCGGAGGAGGGGGCAGTCGCGCATATGAATGCCGATCATCGCGACGCCATGGGCCTCTATGCGACAAAGCTCCTCGGCGCTGCCGCGGGTGACTGGCGCTGCACCGGCTGCGATCCGGAAGGCCTCGACATGCAGGACGGCCAGACCGCGCTGCGGCTGGACTTCCCGGAGCGGGTGACGGACGGCACGTCGCTGCGCAAGATGCTTGTCCGCCTCGCTGGCGAAGCGCGCACGAAGGTGGACTAGAACGCAACAATTTGAACGCCGCGACCCATCGCTGCGACCCAAGACGGTCAGGTCTTAAGGCTCGCAGCGAGAGGGTTCATGACGCGTCGTCGTTTGGCATTGGCTGCGGGTCTGGCGCTCGCGATCACCACGTCGCTTGCCTCGCCCGGCCTTGCCCAGAAGAGCGATCTCGCCGCGCAGGGCGCGCGGATCAACGCGCTCAACCAGGCTGGCAAATATGCTGAAGCGCTACCGCTGGCGCAGGCCATGGTGGCGAGCCTGGAGAAGGGCAACGACGGCCGGGAACTCTCTGCCGCGCTCAACAACCTCGGCCAGGTCCATGCCGGCCAGGGCCGCGACGATCTGGCTGAGCCGATCTACAAGCGCGCCATCGCGCTGATGGAGAAGTCGCTTGGCCTCGACACCGTCCTGATCGCGCCCGAACTGAACAATCTCGCCGCGCTGTATCAGCGCCAGAGCCGCTTCACTGAAGCCGAACCGCTATTCAAGCGCGCACTGGCCATTCGCGAAAAGGCGCTGTCGCGCGAGCATCCCGATGTCGGCCAGGCCCTCAACAATCTCGCCACGCTCTACGTGAAGCAGGAGCATTTTGCCGACGCCGAGCCGCTGTTCCAGCGTGCGCTCGCCATCTATCAGAAGGCCGCCGGGCCCGAGCATCCCGCGGTTGCCACCGTCCTCAACAACATCGGCCAGGTCGATCGCGACCTCAACCGCGATGCGGATGCCGAAGCGCCGATCAAGCGCTCGCTCGCGATCCGCGAAAAGGTGCTGGGCCCGGATCATCCCGACGTGGCGCGCTCGCTCAACAATCTCGCCGGGCTCTACGAGCACCAGCAGCGCTATACCGAGGCCGAGCCGCTCTATCGCCGCGCCCTGTCGATTCGGGAGCGTGCGCTTGGACCCGATCACCCCGATGTCGCGACCTCGACGAACAATCTCGCTCATTTCCTTCAGGTCTCGGGCCGGACCGCCGAGGCTTTGCCGTTCGCGCAGAAGACGCTTGCCGCCAACCGCGCGCAGCTGCGCGTCGTGCTGCCGGTTCTGCTTGCTGCGCGGCAGCAAGCGCTCCTGGCGAGCGACAAGGCGCTCGACGACGCGCTCGGCGCGATCCAGCGCGGCACGCAATCCTCCGCCGCCTCTGCCGTGAACAAGCTCGCGGTACGACTTGCCGCCGGCAGCGACCGGCTCGCCGAGCTGGTGCGCCGGGACCAGGATCTCGCGGCCGAGGCCGAGGCGCTCGACAAGGCGATCATCACCGCGGTGTCGAAGCTGTCGGCGCAGCGAGACACCGCGGCCGAGCAGCGCAGCCGCGCGCGGATCGCCGCGATTGCGAACGAACGCGCAGGCCTGCAGAAGACGCTCACGCTCGAGTTTCCCGACTACGCCTCGCTCTCCAACCCGCTGCCGCTGGCGGTGAAGGACATCCAGCCGCTGCTGTCGACCGAGGAGGCGATGGTGATCTATTCCGTCGTCGACAAACAGAGCTATGTCATCGCGATCACGCGCGATGGCGCCGACTGGAAGGAGATTTCGCTCGGCGCGGACGCGATGGCGCGGAAAGTCTCGGCCTTCCGCAGGGGGCTGGATGTCGGCAAGGCGCGCGATGCCTCCGGCAAGTCGGGGCTGTTCGATCTCGCGCTCGCGAACGAGCTCTATGTCGCGCTGCTCGGCCCGGTCGAGGCGTTGACAAAGGACAAGCGCAACCTCCTGGTCGTGCCATCGGCGGCGCTGACCGCATTGCCGTTCCATCTGCTGGTGACGGAGAAGCCGCAGGCTGCGATCCCGGACAGGCTCGAAGGTTATCGCGACGCCGCCTGGCTGCTGCGGCGTCAGGCCGTCTCGGTGCTGCCGTCGGTGGTCAGCCTGAAATCGCTGCGCGCCTTCGCGCGCAGGGATCAGGGCGTGAAGCCGATGACCGGCTTCGGCGATCCCGTCTTCAACCCCGCAGCCGAAGGGCCCGCCGACCGCCGCGCCGCAGGCGGCAAGGTCGCCGCGCGCAGCATTGCGACGATTGCCTATACCGATTTCTGGCGCGGCGCCGGCGTCGATCGCGCCCGGCTGGCGCAGGCGCTGCCGCAACTGCCTGACACCGCCGACGAGCTGAACGCCGTGGCGAGGGATGTCGGCGCGGCTGATGCCGACATCCATCTCGGACGCGACGCCAGCGAAACGACGCTGAAGCGTGCAGCGCTTGCTCAATACGGCATCATCTACTTTGCCACCCACGGCCTCGTTGCCGGCGACGTCAAGGGACTGGGCGAGCCCTCGCTTGCGCTGTCCATTCCCGATCAGCCGTCGGAGCTCGACGACGGTCTTCTGACCGCGAGCGAGGTGGCCCAGCTCAAGCTCAACGCCGATTGGGTGGTGCTGTCCGCCTGCAACACCATCGCCGGCGACAAGCCCGGCGCCGAAGCGCTGTCGGGATTGGCGCGCTCGTTCTTCTATGCCGGTGCCCGTGCGCTGCTGGTCTCGCACTGGGCCGTGGATTCGGAAGCGGCCACCCGCCTGACCACGTCGACGTTCGAGCTGCTCAAGAACGAACCGAAAATCGGTCGCGCCGAAGCCTTGCGCCGCGCGATGTTAACGTTTGTCGACGACACCTCGTCACCGCGCAACGCCTATCCCGCGATGTGGGGGCCGTTCGCGCTCATTGGCGAAGGCGAGGTCCGATAAGCCGGCAGCCGGAATTGTGCGTCGCAAAAACCATGATCAACGTCGAATTCCGTGTTTGGTTGCGCGATCATTGGTGATTTTTTGATGCAGCTGCTCAGAGCTGACATGCGCGACGTTTGGCGCGGTCCTTGAATAAACCAAATCCTGCGGGATCGGCTTGGCAACGCCAGCGTTCATCATTATTAGGTCGTCGAGCCGAGGCCGGTTGGCCTATAAATCACGGTGACCGCGATGGTGCCGAAGTTTTGGTCGCGTTGAATGTCGCGGGTTCTAGGAGGATTTTTCGTGCAAGAGACGGGCGTGCGCAACGGTGCCTTCGGCGCCGACAAATTCGGTTTAAAGAATCTCAAGCAGGTTCACTGGAACCTCGGTGCGCCGCAGCTCTATCAATACTCACTCGCTGCGGGCGAGACGGTGCTGTCCGCTGACGGCGCACTCTGTGCCGACACCGGCGAGTTCACCGGGCGCAGCCCGAAGGACAAGTTCACGGTGCGTGACGCCACCACCGACAAGAAGATGTGGTGGGCCGGCAACCAGTCCATCACCGCAGAGCAGTTCGAGACGCTCTATCAGGACTTCCTCAAGCACGCCGAAGGCAAGAAGCTGTTCGCGCAGGATCTCTATGGCGGCGCCGACCCGGCCTACCGGATCAAGACGCGCGTCTTCACCGAGCTCGCCTGGCACTCGCTGTTCATCCGTACGCTGCTGATTCGCCCCGAGGCGATCGAGCTGCCGACCTTCGTGCCGGAGCTCACCATCATCGACATGCCGAGCTTCCGCGCCGATCCCAAACGTCACGGCTGCAAGTCGGAGAACGTCGTCGCGATCGATTTCGCCCGCAAGATCGTCCTGATCGGCGGGTCTTATTATGCCGGCGAGATGAAGAAGTCGGTCTTCACCACGCTGAACTACTATCTGCCCGAGCGCGGCGTGATGCCGATGCATTGCTCGGCCAATGTCGGCGCCAAGGGCGATGCCGCGATCTTCTTCGGCCTCTCCGGCACCGGCAAGACCACGCTGTCGGCCGATCCGAACCGCACGCTGATCGGCGACGACGAGCACGGCTGGGGCCCGAACGGCGTCTTCAACTTCGAAGGCGGCTGCTATGCCAAGTGCATCAAGCTGTCGCAGGAAGCCGAGCCGCAGATCTATGCAGCGAGCACGCGCTTCGGCGCGGTGCTCGAGAACTGCGTGCTCGACGAGGACACCCGCGTGGTGGATTTCGACGACGGCTCCAAGACCGAGAACACCCGTTCGGCCTATCCGCTCGACTTCATCCCCAACGCCTCGCGCACCGGCCGCGCGCCGCAGCCGAAGAACGTGGTGATGCTCGCCGCCGACGCCTTCGGCGTGCTGCCGCCGATCGCGAAGCTCTCGCCGGCGCAGGCGATGTATCACTTCCTGTCCGGCTACACCGCCAAGGTCGCCGGCACCGAGCGCGGTCTCGGCAATGAGCCGCAGCCGGAATTCTCGACCTGCTTCGGCTCGCCCTTCCTGCCGCTCGATCCGTCCGTCTACGGCAACATGCTGCGCGACCTCATCGCCCAGCACAATGCCGATTGCTGGCTGGTCAACACGGGCTGGACCGGCGGCAAGTACGGCACAGGCAGCCGCATGCCGATCAAGGTGACGCGTGCGCTGCTCACCGCCGCGCTCGACGGCTCGCTTCGCAACGTCGAATTCCGCACCGACAAGTATTTCGGCTTCGCGGTCCCGACCGCGCTGCCCGGCGTGCCCGCCGAGATCCTCAACCCGGTCAACACCTGGAAGGACAAGGACGAGTTCGACAAGACCGCCCGCGCGCTGGTCGGCATGTTCCAGAAGAACTTCGCCAAGTTCGAGGCTCAGGTGGATGCCGAAGTGCGCGCCGCCGCGCCGGACGTGAAGCTCGCGGCAGAGTAAGCGCTCTCGCCTTTAATGCAAAAGGGCGGCCGCGAGGCCGCCCTTTCTGTTTGTGGCCACGCCGCTTACCACACCCTCGCCGTCGTCCCTGCGAACGCAGGGACCCATACCGCGTGATCTATCGAGAGAGCGCAGTGCGAGTATCGGCAAAGAATGACCATCACGAGTCTTCGCCAAACCACTCCCTGTGGTTATGGCTCCCTGCGTTCGCAGGGACGACAGCGGAGCGAAATCCTACGCCTTGAAATAGGCGATCTGCGTCGTGGTCGCGAGCAGCCGGCCGTTCGGCGACCACAGCTCGGCGTTCTGGTCGGCGTAGCTCTTGTGCATGATCTTCGAATCGGCCGTCGCCAGCACGCGCGTGATGTCCTCAGCCGCGAGCTCCTCGCTGTCGGTGTGAAAATACGTCGTCAGCGACACCGTGCCGAACGGCACCAGTTCGCGCCGCGCGTGGAAGATGCGGCCGAAGAAGGCGTCCGACATCGACATCAGTGAGGGCATGTCGAGCTTGCGTGGCTCGCGATCGCTGATCCAGAGCTTCGAATAGGTGCTGGCGAGGTCCGCCGTCGGCGGGCCGATCCGCATCTCGCCCTCGACGAAGCGGAATTCGTACTGGTTGGCCCAGGTCGCCGCGATCTTCGGGAACGGCAGCGTCGCTTCGAACGGCTTTGCATCGGGATATTGCGCCACCCGGTGCTCCCAGGACGGACGGCGCTCGGCGAACACGGCGGTGGCGAGCGTCGCGACCTCGCCGCCACCTTGCGACAGTTCGACGCTCCAGTGCTGGCTGGAGCGGTTGGCCTTCACCAGCCGCACGTCGAGATCGAACGGCCCCTTGGCGATCGGCGCGCAGTAGTTGACGGTCAGCGCCAGCGGGTCACCGGCGCGTTCCGGGTGGTCGATCAGCGCGCGCAAAATGGTCGCGGCGGTGACGCCGCCGAACGGGCCGACAAAGGCCCAGTAATCGTCGCTGGTGTGCCCCTGCCAGCTGGAGTCGCCGGCCGTGACGCGGGTGGCGTCGTCGAAGGGGTGCGGGAGCTTGGCGTGCATGTGTGTTTCCGTCTGTCATTCCGGAGCGATGCGCAGCATCGAACCCGGAAGCTCGAGATTCCGGGTTCGGCTCTGTGAGCCGCCCCGGAATGACGGTCGTCATATCACAGCCATTGCCCGGATGCGCAATTACGTATCGAGTAACCGCACTTCCACGCCGCGGAAAAATCAGCCCGCGGCGTCGCGCAGGTTCGGCAGCAGCGGCGTGGTCGGGTTCACCGGCACGTTCCAGATCTCCTCGGCGTATTCGCGGATGGTGCGATCCGAGGAGAACCAGGCCATGCGCGCGACGTTGAGGATGGAGGCACGGGTCCAGGCCGGCGAGACCAGCCAGCGCGCATCGACGCTGCGCTGCGCCTCGTAATAGGAATCGAAATCGGCGCTGACCATGTAATGGTCGAGATAGCGCAGCGCGTGCGCGATCGACTCGAAACGTCCGGGGTCGCCGGGCGAGAACTCGCCGGTGCCGATCGCATTGATGGCGCGCTGCAGTTTCGGCGAATTGAGGATCAGGTCGGAGGCGTCCAGCCCCTGCTTGCGCCGGATCATGACGTCGCCGGCCTCCATGCCGAAGATCGCGATGTTCTCGGCGCCGACATGGTCGCGGATCTCGATATTGGCGCCGTCGAGCGTGCCGATGGTGATGGCGCCGTTCAGCGCCAGCTTCATGTTGCCGGTGCCGGAGGCCTCCATGCCGGCGGTCGAGATCTGCTCCGACAGGTCGGCCGCGGGAATGATCACTTCGGCGAGACTGACATTGTAGTCGGGCAGGAACACCACCTTGAGCTTGCCCCCGATCGCGGGATCGTTGTTGACGACCTCCGCGACGTCGTTGATCAGCTTGATGATCAGCTTGGCGTAGCGGTAGCTCGCCGCCGCCTTGCCCGCGAAGATCTTCACCCGCGGCACCCAATTGCCGGTGGGATCGTCCTTGATCGCCTGGTACAGCGCGACGGTCTCGATGACGTTGAGCAGCTGGCGCTTGTATTCGTGGATGCGCTTGATCTGCACGTCGAACAGCGCGCTCGGGTCGACCTTGATGCCGAGCCGCTCGCCGATCAGGCGTGCCAGCGCCGTCTTGTTGTGAAGCTTGACGCTGCGGAACTTCTTCTGGAATTCGACGTCGCTGGCGCGGGCTTCGATCAGCGAGAGCTGGGTCGGATCGTCGAGCACGGCCTCGCCGCAGGTCTCGCGCAGCAGGTCGGTCAGCTTCGGGTTCGCCAGCATCAGCCAGCGGCGGAAGGTGATGCCGTTGGTCTTGTTGGTGATGCGGCCGGGATAGAGATGGTTGAGGTCGTGGAATACGGTCTCGCGCATCAGGTCCGAATGCATCCCCGAGACGCCGTTGATGCGGTGCGAGCCGACGAAGGCGAGCTGACCCATGCGCACGCGGCGCCCGCTCTTCTCGTCGATCAGCGAGACCGAGGCGCGGAAGTCGATGTCGCCGGGACAGCGCGCCTCCGCAAGCGCCAGATGCTGCACGTTGATGCGGTAGATGATCTCCAGATGCCGCGGCAACAGCCGCTCGAACAGCTCGACCGGCCAGGTCTCCAGCGCCTCGGGCAGCAGCGTGTGGTTGGTGTAGGAGAGCGTGGCGACCGTGATCTTCCAGGCCTCGTCCCAGCGGAAATTGTGCAAATCGACGAGGATGCGCATCAGCTCGGTGACGGCAAGGCTCGGATGGGTGTCGTTGAGCTGCACCGCGACCTTGCTCGACAGGCTGCGCAGCTGGCCGTCGGACGCAAGATGGCGCTTGATGAGATCCTGCAGCGAGGCCGAGACGAAAAAATATTCCTGGCGCAGGCGCAGCTCGCGGCCCGCCGGGCTCTCGTCGTTCGGATAGAGGAATTTGCAGATCGCTTCCGCGCGCGACTGTTCGGCGGTGGCGCTGACATAGTCGCCCTTGTTGAAGGCATCCAACTTCAACGGATCGGGCGAGCGCGCCGACCACAGGCGCAGCGCGTTGACGTGCTGGCCGCGCCAGCCGACGATCGGCGTGTCATAGGCGATCGCCTGCACGGTTTCGCCCGGATGCCAGATGGCGCGGTCGCGCCCCTTGTCGTCGACATGCTCGACGCCGCCGCCGAAATTGATGTCGTAGATCACCTCGGGCCGCTGCAATTCCCAGGGATTGCCGAAGCTCAGCCATTCGTCCGGATATTCCTGCTGCCAGCCCTGATTGATGATCTGGCGAAACAGGCCGTAATCGTAACGGATGCCGTAGCCGATCGCGGGGATCGACAGCGTCGCCATGCTCTCCATGAAGCAGGCGGCGAGGCGCCCGAGGCCGCCGTTGCCGAGCGCGGCGTCCGGCTCGCATTTGCGCAGCTCCGGCAGCGACACGCCGAGATCGCCGAGCGCGACCTCGAAGATCTTGAGCAGGCCCATGTTGTTGAGCCCGTCGGTGAAGAGACGGCCGATCAGGAATTCGAGCGAGAGATAATAGACGCGCTTGCGCCCGGCGTCGTAGCTGTGCTTCTCGGCCGTGAGCCAGCGATGCACGACGCGGTCGCGCAGCGCCAGCGCTGCGGCCTGGTACCAGTCGTGCTTGGTCGCCATGCCCGCGTCCTTGCCGATGGCAAGGCGCAGCTTCGCCAGGATCGTGCCCTTGATCTCAGCCAGCGCGAGTTCGTCGATCGGCTGGCCGGGGGCGGGAAAACTGGGCTGGAACGATTGATCTTGCAAAGCCGTCACTTCCTGGTCGAACGAACACCACTCACCCTACGCGTCTTGCCCCTGCACCGGAACTGCCGCCGGTGCGGCCTTGCACTGCGCTGGCGTAAATTTATGCAAGGAACGGGCCGATTTGGGAACCCGGGCGAGCACGGAGAAACCGGGATTCAGTGCTAGATTGCGGATCAATTCAGCCATCAGTGTGGAGGAACATTCCCATGAGACTGCTGACGCGACTGCTGATCGAAATCGCCGCAGCGGCCCTGCTCGTCGTCTGCATCAGCACGCTCAGTGCCGCCTTTGCCGCCGGCAAGCCCGGTCGCAGCGCCGATGGTCTCAGCTGCGGCTTCACGGTCCCGCAGAACGCCTCGCCGGCGGCCCGCTGTGCCGCCATCAAGCGCCAATGCGGCGGCAAGTTTCATGCGAATGCGTGCGGCGACAGGCTGATGTCGGCGGCGAACTGAGCGGCGGGCCGCAACGCTCGCGAATCTGGGCCGCCTTCAAGCCGCCTTGGCCTGCACCGCATCGCAAAACTCGGCGAGACGATCTGCAAGCCGCAGCGTTGCCGGGCTTGCATCGGGCGAGGCCATCAGCGCGACCTCGGTCTTGTCGATCGGCGCAAAGCCGTCCTTCGCCGTCAGCACGCGGTGGTCGGACTGGATCGACATCTCCGACAGGATGCTGAGGCCCATGCCGGCGGCGACCGCGGCCTGGATGCCGGAGAGGCTCGACGAGGAATAGGCCATGTGCCAGGCGCGGCCGACGCTTTCCAGCGCGTGGATGGCGCCGGCACGGTAGAGGCAGCCGGTCGGAAAACCGATCAGCGGCACGGACGCGGCGTGAACATTGATCGGATGGCTCTTGCTCGTGACCCAGTGCACCCGCTCCGGCCACACCGCGATGGCGCCCTTCTCGCCGGCCGCACGCTTGAACAGCGCAAGGTCGAGCTCGCCGCGTTCGAGGTCGCGCGCCAGGTGCTTGCTCTGGTCGGCGCGCACGTCGAGCCGAAGGCCGGGATGCGAGCGCGAGAAGGCGCCGAGTAATTTGGTCAGTCGGTACGCCGCAAAATCCTCGGGGATGCCGAGTCGGATCGCGCCTTCGCCGTCAGGCTGGCGCAGCACGTCGCGGGCCTCCTCGGCGAGCGAGAGCAAGCGCCGCGCATAAGAGAGCAGCCGCTCGCCGGCCTCGGTCGGGCGCACAGTCTTGCCGTCGCGATGCAGCAGCACCTGGCCGACGTCGTCCTCCAGCCGCTTGATCTGCTGGCTGACGGTCGACTGCGTGCGGTGGACGCGTTCGCCGGCGCGGGTGAAGCCGCCGGCCTCGACCACCGAGACGAAACTGCGCAGCAGCTCGAGATCGAGCATGACCGCCTCCATTCGAAAATCAACTGGACGCGAGTTAATCATTTAATTTCCAAATGACAAGCGGGGTCCCTAGATCGAGGCTCAGGAGAATGCCCCCATGTCGCTCGCCCGCTCGATTCCGGCCCCCCGCACCCGCTTCAACACGCTGCCGCTCGCCATCGGTCTGTTCTGCCTGCTCTGGAGCTACGCCTTCGTCGCCGGCAAGATCGGCGTCACCCATTGCCCGCCGCTGATCCTGCTCGCCGCGCGCTTCTCGCTCGCCGGCATCTTGATTCTGGGTGCCACGCTGATCCGCGGCGACTGGTCGTTGTCGTGGCGCGATGCCGCGATCTTCGCCGTGCTCGGCATCGCCAACAACGCGCTTTATCTCGGCCTTGGCTACACCGGCCTGCAATCGGTCTCGGCCGGCCTCGGCGGCCTGATCGTCTCGGCCAATCCGGTCTTCACCGCGGCGCTCGCAGCCCTGCTGCTCGGCGAAGGCATGACGTGGCGCAAGGCCGGCGGCCTCTTTCTCGGCATCACCGGCGTGACGCTGATCGTCTGGCATCGGCTGTCGGTCGGCACGGATTCCCTGCACGGCATCGTCTTCACGCTGGCTTCGCTCGCCTCGATCGTCGCCGGCACCATCCTGTTCAAGCTGCTCGCGCCGAAGGGAAGCCTGTGGATCGGCAATGGCGTGCAAAACCTAAGCGCCGGCATCGTGCTGACGCCGGTCGCGTTCAGTTTCGCCGACATCCACGCGATCGACTATACGCCGGGCCTGATCGGCGCCTTTGCGTTCCTCGTGCTGGGCGGCTCGATCCTCGCCTACTGGCTCTGGTTCCATCTCCTGAAAGTGTGCGGCGCCACCGCCGCCAGCGCCTATCATTTCCTGATGCCGCCGCTCGGCATGCTGTTCGCGTATCTCGTGCTCGGCGAGCACGTCGAGGCGCGCGATCTGCTCGGGATCATCCCGGTCGCGCTCGGCATCTATCTGGTGACGCGGCCGGCGAAGGCGGCGTGAGGAAGCCACCACAATCTCAACTGTCATGCCCCGGCTTGACCGGGGCATCCAGTACGCCGCAGCGGTTGCTGTGAGAGCGAGGCGCCTAACGCCGGCCTCTTCGGTGTTGGGCCGGCGAAGCTCTGGCGAAGACGGCAAGCCGGGCGACGGCGAGCGGAGAGCGTGGCGCGCCCCGCTATGACAGCGGCTAATCCTTCCGAAACACGATCGACGCCATCCACCCCGTCATCAGCGCCATCGCGGCGGTGACGAGGCCGTAGATCAGCCCGTTCTGCCGCGCGGTGGTGGCGACGAACTGTTCGAAGCCGACCTTGACGATCTCGAACGCGGTCTCGGTCTTGCCGATGAACGCGCCGTTCGCAAACAGTCTGATCTCGACTTCGTAGGTGCCGATCGGCACCTCCGCCGGCAGCGGAATGCCGGTGCGGAACAGGGTCGGCGTCAGGAACGTCACCGCGCTCGGATCCTCGCGATAGAGCCCGCGCTGGGTGCGCAGGCGGATGAAGGCCGAGCGGAACGCGTCGTTCGGCACCACGTCGGCATAATCGCCGCCGACCCGCTGCGTCAGCAGCACGTTGTTCAGCCCGATCTGCTGCCGCCGCGCGATCTCGGGCGACGTGATCGCGTCGAAGGAGCGGTTGGCGAACAGCGCCAGATAGCTCGGCACCTGCAGGAACTGCCGGTAATCGGTGTTGATCCAGATGCCGAAGGTGCGCTCCTTGCGCCGCGTCATCATGTCGGCGCGTGGGCCCATCACGGTGACGACGAGATCATAGGCGGTGCGATCGGCGGGCGTCGTCGCGTCCTTCTCGACCGAGCCGAACAGCACCAGCTCCTCGCCGGAATAGTTCGGTGTCACCGTGACGCGATGGTTGGAGACCGAGACGATCAGCCGCTCGGCGCGCGCGGCGGATCCGAGCAGCAGGACGAGCAGGAGTGCGAGAGCTGCGCGCATCATCCGCCCACTCCCAGCTCGCGGATGGTGAAGAGATCCTCCGGGCGGATCACCAGCTCGATCGCGAAGCGGATTCCGACCGAGAGGATCAGAAGGCCGAGCAGCAGCCGCAGCTGCTCGCCGCGGATCTTCTGCCCAGCGCGGACGCCGAACTGCGCGCCGGTGACGCCGCCGACCATCAGGATCAGCGCCAGCACGGCGTCGACGAGGTGATTGGTCACCGCGTGCAGCATGGTCGCGAACAGCATCGTGACGAGCGTCAGGACCATCGAGGTCCCGATCACCGTCGAGGTCGGCACCCTCAGCAGATAGATCATGATCGGCACCAGGATGAAGCCGCCGCCGATGCCCATGATGGCGCCGATGAAGCCGATCATGATGCCGACGATCACCACGGGGATGACAGAGAGATAGATCTTGGAGCGCTTGAAGCGCATCTTCAGCGGCAGGCCGTGAATCCAGTTGTGGGTGCGGCGTGGCGGCAGCGCGCCGCGCCGGGTCCGCATCAGTGCGCGCAGGCCTTCCGAGAACATCAGGCTGCCGACGGTGCTGAGCAGCACCACGTAGGACAGCGCGATCATCAGATCGAGCTGGCCGAGCGCGCGAAGCTGCGTGAAGGTCCACACGCCGAGCGCCGTGCCGGTCACGCCGCCGCAGAGCAGGACGCTCGCCAGCGCCGGATCGATCGCGCGCCGTCGCCAGTAAGACAGCGCGCCGGAAAAGGAGGAGGCCGCGATATGGCTCGTGACCGAGGCGACCGCGACCGCCGGCGTGATGCCGATGAAGATCAGCAGCGGCGTCATCAGGAAGCCGCCGCCGATTCCGAACATGCCCGAGACGAAGCCGACCGCGGCGCCCATCGCCAGCACCAGGAAGACGTTGACGGGAAGATCGGCGATCGGAAGATAGAGCTGCATTGAATCACGCACCGGCGAGACGGATCGACGAAGGCGGAATGCTCGCGGGAAGGTCGGAACGATTGCCGCGCCCCTCAATAGCGGAATTTGCTGGCGGGCGGAGGGGGAATTTCGGGCGTGGTGAATGAGCTAAGAGGGATCAGATCGCTGCTTCGCTGTGAGGCGAGGATTCCGCCAACATTCGCCGCTGTCATGCCCCGGCTTGACCGGGGCATCCAGTACGCCGCAGCGTCTCCGTATCCAACCGGCGTCTCTGGAATACTGGGTCGCCCGGTCAAGCCGGGCGACGACAGAGAAAGCGTACTAAACCGCCCTTAATGCGCCGCCGAGGCCGAGCGCTTGGTCGCGACTTGCTTCGGCGCCGGCTTTGCATTCGCCTGCGGCGCGCTGTCCCAGCCGCCATTCGGAGCCGGAACGTTGACGGCGTCGTCGGGTTGCGGCTCGGCGCTGAAGGTCTGGATCGCGAGCTTGGCGGCGGCGAGCGATTGCGGGTCGAGGCGCTTGGCGACGTCGTCGCGCTTGCCGGAGGCGTCCGCGTCACCCTGCGCAGCTGCGAGGCTGAACCATTTGTAGGATTCGGCGAGGTTCTGTTCGACGCCGATGCCGCGGGCATAGAGGATGCCGAGGTTGAACTGGCTGTCGGCGACGCCGCGATCGGCGGCCTTGCGGAACCATTGCGCCGCGCTCTTGTAGTTGGCGCCGCGTCCGCCGCCATCGGCGTCGAGCACTGCGAGATTGTGCATCGCCTTGGCGTTGCCGCGCTCGGCGGCCTGGGTGTAGTAGCGGCGGGCGATGTCGGCGTCCTTCTTCACGCCGAGCCCCTTTTCGTAGAGCGTGCCGAGGCGGAAGGTCGCGGGCACCACGCCGGCCTGCGCCGCGCGGTCGTACCATTTGGCCGCTTCGTCGTAATTGGTGGCAACACCCTTGCCTTCGGCAAAGCGCAAGCCGACCTCGTAGGCCGCGGTCGCATCGCCCTTCATCGCGGCGGTGCGCAGGCCCGGGCCGCCGATGCCGTCAGGCAGCTTTTCGCTCGGCGGCACCTGGATCATGCCGAACTTGGCGCGGCTCGTGCCCGACAGCGCGCCGGTGACGTCGCTGCTCGCGGCAGGCGGCGGCACGGATGCGGCGGGCGCCGGCGGAATCTCAACCGAGGCCGAGCTGGCCGGGCCGGGCGCGGGAGCAGCCGGCGCGGGGTTGTTCTGGGATTGCCGTCCGATCGGCGTCGGCGAGGTCATCGATGGCGTGACCTGCTCGGGCGTGGCGGGCTTGTTCTCGATCACGGGCGGCGGCGGGGCCTGCGGCGCGGGCTGGCTCAACGTATTGTCCATGGCCTGCGGCGCCGGCGGCGGGCTGCCCTCGAGCAGGTTCATCGCCATCTTGAAGGTGCCGAGCACGATCACGACCACGCTCGCGCCGACCAGCAGCGAGCGGATCTTCGAGGTGATGGTCGAGCTGCCGTCCTTGCCCTTGTCCTTGCCGCGATCGGCCCCGGCCTTCGCACTACCCTTGGCACCGCGGGCCGGCTTTTCCGGCTGCGCGGCGGCGGCCTGCGCGGCGCGGCGCGCGGCCGCGATGAAGCTCGACGATGAGACCGGCTCTTTCGCAGCAGCGGGAATGTCGCTGATCGCGCTCTCGGAGGCGGCGATGCGCTCCGACGGCGTGGCGACGCGTCCACCCGGCCGTGTGCCCGGCTCGAGCGGATGATCCGGCGGCAATTCCGGCGCGAGCGCGGAGCGCGCGGGCGCCGTGTGCGGCTCCAGGATCTCGCTGATCGCGCGCGGCGGCACCGGTGGTGCCGACGGCACCGGCGGCGGCGCGGCAGGGGCAGCGGCATGGAATTCGCGCGGCGCGGCGGAGAAGGCGGCTTGGGCGAAGGCGCCTTGGGCCTGTTGCTGCGCGTGGGCCTGTTGCTGCGCGGCGGGGTTCGGCAACTCCGGCTTCGGATCGTATTTCGGCTGCTGCTGGGCTTGCGGCCGCGGCTCACGCGCCATCGGCGGCGCGGGCTCCATGGGGGCGGCCATCGGCATCGGCGCGGGCATCGGCTGCGGCGCAGGGGCCGGCGGCGCGGTGCGCACCGCGCGCAGATCGCCCTCGATCATGGAGAGGCGATCGACGACATGGCCGAGCGCGCTATGGACGGCGTCGAGCGAGTCCTGGGTGCTGCGGTTGGTCTCGGCCTGGCTGAATCGGATGTCGGACAGCTCGCGCTTGACCAGATCGACCATTCCGGAATCGGCCGGGGCTGCGGAGCTGCGGCTCTCCGCCAGCGCAGAGTAAGTCGCCTGCTGCCGCTCGAGGTGGCGCAGGATGTCGTGCAGCCCGTCCTCGACGCGGCTCAAATTGCCGTTGCGGGGATCGGCGGCGGCTTCGATCCGCTCCAGCAGATACGAGACGCGCTGTTCGAGATGCGCAAAGGTCGAGGCCGAATCGTTGCCGACCTGCATGCGGTCGAAGCGGTCCGACAGCGCGCGGATCGCGGATTCCAGGTGCTCGGTGCTCTCGGTGGCTTGCGGCCGCTCGCGCGTTTCCAGCGCCGCGGTGAGCGCCGCAATGCGCTGCTCCAGCACCGCGAAGCTGTCGCCCTGGCCAGAGGCGCGGGTGACCTGATCGACCTTGGACGACAGCAGCTGCACATCTTCGGACAGGCGTGCCAGCGCTTCGTTGGACGCGACGTTGGAGACGATGCCGCGCAGCGCGGTGATCGCGCCTTCGAGCTGGCGCACCGTCGAGGGATCGTCATTGGCGCGCAGGATCAGGTCGAGCTTGGCGCCGAGATTTCGGATTGCCTCGTCATAACCTGTGAGTTGCTCGGCCGGCGTCAGCGTGCGCAGCACCTGCTTGATGTCGGACAGCGCGTGCTCGATGCCGGACAGGACCTGGCCGTCGGTGCCGTTGGAACGCGTCTCGTCGATCCGGCGGTGCAGCGAGCGGATCTCGTTCTCGATCGATTCGATCGCGCGCCGCGGCATCGCCTCGGTGATGGCGGCGCGGATCTCGGCAAGCTCGCCGCGGAACGCGTTGATCGCCTGCTCGGTATTGTCGGGGCGCTGCAGCGACTCGATCTGGCTCGTGATCTTGAGCAGATGGCGCTCGAGCGCAGAAAAATCCGGCCCCGGCTGCGGTGGCGGCGGAGCATAGGCAGGCGCGGGTGGCGCCATCGGAGGTGCGGCAGGAGCGGCCCAGGGAGCAGCATTGGGCGCGATCGAGGGCGCGGCGCGCGGCGGCATTTGCCGCGGCGTAAAGCCGTCGAGCTCGCTCTGCCGCGCGGTGATCTCGGCGACGGCGACGTCGAACGAAGCGGGGCTGAGGGGCGGGGAATTGCGATAGACCTGCGCTGCCGCGCGCTCGACCGCATCGGCCTGGCGCTGGCGTGCCTCGGCCGGCGCGGGGCGCGGAGCCGCCGGCTGCTGCGGTTGAGGCTGCTGCGGCCGGGAGATTTGCGACAGCCGCGCGTCGAGCCGCGAGATCGCATCGTTGAGCTGGCGCGCAACGCCCTGCTCGCGCGCGACGTCTGGCCGCGAAGGGTCCTGCCGCGACGAATCCTGTCGCGACGGATCCTGTCGTGAAGAGTCTTGGCGCTGCGCGGGCTTGGAGATCCGTTCGATCTGCTGGGTGATCGCGTCGAGCCGCTGGTGGATGTCGGCGACTTCGCGGCTTTCCTGACTCGGTCCCCGGGTTGGAACGTTCGGGGCTTGCGGACGCTGGTCGTAAGGTTCGCGAAAGTTCGGGGGCGCAGTCTCGCCGAGGGTGGAGTTCAGCCAATCGTTGAGTGACATGCCGGCACGACGCGCAGCAGCTTCGGCCCGCTCCCGGACGGATGGATCGATGCCGTCAACACTCCACGATACGCGCGAATTCATGACTCTGTCCGGTTCCGACTCCGGCGCCCCACCCGGCGCCTCCAGCCTTCCCTCGCGTGCCGGTTGCAAAGACAATCGGATTTGGCGCGGGTCGTCTGCCTCGAAAACCGACTTTTGTCCGTTACGGTAAATAACGGGTTAAGGAACGCGTCGCCGGTGTCTTAAAGTTGGGCGGGGGATGCCAGCCACGGAACAAGGGCGCTCCCTCTCCCGCAAGCGGGAGAGGTGAACAGCCGCCGCCTATGCCGCTCAGCCCTAGTTCTTCTCGCGCTTGCCCTCTTCCAGCGGCACCACCGTGGCCTTGCCGGTCATCGCCGAGAGCGCCTCGAGCGTCTCTTCGCAGAAGTCGGCGACCATCTGCTCGTGCCGGGCCCCTAAGCGGAGCAGGAGCAGGTTTCCGAGGTCCAGCCGGCCCTCCGCCGTGCCGTCCGGAAAACGCTTCTTGAGGATGCGTTCGTAATTGGCGTGGCGGTCGCGGTGGTGCTCCAGGCGGGCCATCAGATCGGTGCGCAGGGGCTCGATGTCGATGCTGTCGAGCGCATGGAGGCGGACCAGGAGGTCGTCCTTGGTCGAGGCGGGCGTGCTCGGCCGCGCGGCCCAGTGCCGCAGCGCTGTTCGACCCTCCGGAGTGAGCGTATAAACCAGCTTGTTGGGCTTGCCCGATTGCACGACCTCGCGGCCCTGGATGTGGCCGCGGTCGCGCAGCTTGGAGAGCTCGCGGTAGATTTGCTGGTGGTCGGCCTTCCAGAAGAAGCCGATCGAGGAGTCGAATGTCTTGGCGAGCTCGTAGCCCGTCATGGGCCGTTCCGTCAGGCATGCGAGGATTGCGTCGCCCAGTGCCATGACCGGCCTCCTTCTTCTCTTCGACCCGAACCAATCGGCTTGACTTTATGCGCATTGGCGCATATGCGTCAATGTGCATATGAGGCGGCTCAAAAGCAGGCCAAAGGCCCGAGCCGAAAACCCAGCGAAATCAGCCACCTTGCTACTGTGCATGGGGTTGTTTTCGCGATTTTTGCCAAGGCCTTTAGGGAGGCACCCGAGAATGACCGGCCTCGACTCCTGGTACGGCTACATGAAGTCCCACGACCGCACCGCACTTTGGGACTTGCTTCATCCCGACGCCGTCTTCGAAAGTCCCGTCGTGCATTCGCCGCAGCGCGGGCGCGACATCACATTCAAATACCTTTCCAGCGCCGAGAAGGTGCTCGGCGGTCCCGGCTTCACCTATGTCGGTGAGTGGACGCGCGAGCGCGGCGCCGTGCTCGAATTCAAGACCATGATCGACGGCATCGAGATCAACGGTGTCGACATCATCAGCTTCGATGCCGAGGGACGCATCACGCATTTCAAGGTGATGGTGCGGCCGCTCAAGGCGATCAACATGCTGCACCGCCTGATGGCGGAGCAGCTTGCCGCCCAATCATGACCCTGCCCTGAGGTTGCAGAACCCGCTAAGCTCGCGGGCAAAGCTGCGCCGCAGGACCGTTCAGAGAATTCCACCACTTCAAGCCCATGCCGGGAGACCGCAATGCCGATCTACAAAGCCCCCGTCGAAGACGTGAACTTCCTGCTCAACGACGTCTTCCAGATCGACCGCTACGACAACCTCGCCGGCTTCTCCGATGCGTCGAGCGACGTGCGCGAAGCCATTTTGGGTGAAGCCGCCAAGCTCGCCGAAGAGGTGTTGCAGCCGCTGAATCGCGTCGGCGATCTCGAGGGCTGCAAGCGTGCCGACGATGGCAGCGTCACCACGCCGAAGGGCTTTAAGGACGCGTTCAAGCAGGTCGTCGAGGGCGGCTGGCTTGGTCTGTCGGCGCCGACCGAGTTCGGCGGGCAGGGCCTGCCGGTGACGCTGAGCCAGGCCGTCAACGAATTCCAGATCTCGGCCAACATGGCGTTCTCGATGTATGGCGGCCTCACCATGGGCGCGACCGCGGCGCTGATCGTTCATGGTTCGCCCGAGCAGAAGAAGACCTACGTGCCGAAGATGGTGGCGGGCGAATGGACCGGCACCATGAACCTGACCGAGCCGCATTGCGGCACCGATCTCGGCATGCTCCGCACCAAGGCGGTGCGCCAGGCCGACGGCAGCTTCAAGATCACCGGCACCAAGATCTTCATCTCGGCCGGCGAGCACGACCTCGCCTCCAACATCATCCACCTCGTGCTCGCCCGCATCGAGGGCGCACCCGCCGGCATCAAGGGCGTGTCGCTGTTCGTGGTGCCCAAGTTCCTTGTGAATCCGGACGGCTCAGTCGGTGCCCGCAACGGCGTCGTCTGCGGCTCGATCGAGCACAAGATGGGCATCCACGGCAATTCGACCTGCGTGATGAACTACGACAGCGCCACCGGCTGGCTGATCGGCGAAGAGAACAAGGGCATGCAGGGCATGTTCGTGATGATGAACGAGGCCCGGCTCGGCGTCGCAGTTCAGGGCCTCGCGCAATCCGAGGTCGCCTATCAGAACGCGGTCGCCTATGCCCGCGAGCGCATCCAGGGCCGCTCGCTCACCGGCGTCAAGGCGCCGGACAAGCAGGCCGACCCGATCATCGTGCATCCCGACGTGCGCCGCACGCTGCTCTCGATCCGCGCCTTCAACGAGGCCGCGCGTGCCTTCGTGATGTGGACCGCGCTGAAGAGCGACGTCGCCCACCGCTCCGAAGACCCCAAGGACCGCCAGGCCGCCGACGACCACATGGGCCTGATGACGCCGGTGCTGAAGGGCTTCCTCACCGACTATGGCTTCGCCAACGCGGTGCAGGCGCAGCAGATGTATGGCGGCCACGGCTACATCGCCGAGCAGGGCATGGAGCAGTTCGTGCGCGATGCGCGCATCGCGATGATCTATGAAGGTGCCAACGGCATCCAGGCGCTCGACCTCGTCGGCCGCAAGCTGCCGCGCGACGGCGGCCGCGCCATCATGGCCTTCTTCGGCGAGGTCATGGCCTTCGCCAAGGAGAACGGCGGCGACGAGGCCCTCAAGCCCTTCATCGCCCCGCTCTCGGCCTCGCTCGGCCATCTCCAGCAGGCCACCACCTGGCTGATGCAGAACGCGATGGCGAAGCCGGATAATGCCGGCGCCGCCGCAACCGATTACCTGCATCTGTTCGGCTTCGTCGCGCTCGGCTACATGTGGGCGAAGATGGCGAAGGTGACGAATGCCAAGATTGCCGAGAGCGGGGCAACGCCCTATCTCTCCACCAAGCTCGTCACCGGCCGTTTCTTCATGGAGCGGATGCTGCCGGAGACCGCCGCCAATCTCGCGCGCATCCAGGCCGGCTGCGCCACCATCATGGAATTGCCGGCGGAAGCGTTCTGAGGCTTCCCGCTTCACCAATGATTGCGACCGCGCCGCGGTCGCCACCAACATAACTGCAATCAGGAGGCTCCCATGGCAGATGCCTATATCTACGATCACGTCCGCACCCCCCGCGGCCGCGGCAAGGCTGACGGTTCGTTGCACGAGGTGACTGCGCTCGCGCTCGCCACCGTGCCGCTGAAGGCGCTGAAGGACCGCAACAACCTGCCGCAGGATTCCGTCGACGACGTCATCCTCGGCGTGGTCGATCCGGTCGGCGAAGCCGGCAGCGACATCGCGCGTTTCGCGGCGCTGAAGGCCGGCCTCGGCGAAGCCGTGCCCGGCGTGCAGATCAGCCGCTTCTGCGCCTCCGGCCTCGATGCCGTGAACTTCGCTGCCGCGCAGGTGATGAGCGGTCAGCATGAGCTCGTGATCGGCGGCGGCGCGGAATCGATGAGCCGCGTCGGCATCGGCGCCTCCGGCGGTGCCTGGCCGATGGATCCCTCGATGGCGGTGCCGGCCTATTTCATGCCGCAGGGCGTCTCGGCCGATCTGATCGCCACGAAGTATGGCTTCTCGCGCGACGACGTCGACGCCTATGCGGTGCAGAGCCAGCAGCGCGCGGCGAAGTCCTGGGAGGAAGGCCGCTTCGACAAGTCGATCGTCCCGGTGAAGGACATCAACGGCCTCACCATCCTGGCCAAGGACGAGCATATGCGTCCCTCGACGACGATGCAGTCGCTGGCGCAGCTGCAGCCGTCCTTCACGATGATGGCGCAGATGGGCGGTTTCGACGGTGTCGCGCTGCAGTCGCACCCCGAGATCGAGCGCGTCAATTACGTGCACCACGCCGGTAACTCCTCGGGCATCGTCGATGGCGCCGGCGCCGTGCTGCTCGGCAGCAAGGAGGCGGGTGCGAAATACGGCCTGAAGCCGCGTGCCAAAATTCGCGCGTTCGCCAACATCGGCTCCGAGCCGGCGATGATGCTGACCGGTCCGGTGGACGTCACCGAAAAGCTGTTCGCGCGCTCCGGCATGAAGAAGTCGGACATCGACCTGTTCGAGCTCAACGAAGCCTTCGCCTCCGTGGTGCTGCGCTACATCCAGGCCTTCGACATCGACAACGCCAAGATCAACGTCAATGGCGGCGCCATCGCGCTCGGCCATCCGCTCGGCGCCACCGGTGCGATGATCCTCGGCACCGTGCTCGACGAGCTCGAGCGCACCAACAAGTCCACCGCCCTCGTCACGCTGTGCATCGGCGGCGGCATGGGCACCGCGACCATCATCGAGCGGGTGTAGGTCCGTAGGGTGGGTTAACCGAAGGCGTAACCCACCTCTTCTGTCTCCGCAGCGAAAGACCGTGGTGGGTTACGCTTCGCTAACCCACCCTACGAGATCTCAAGTCAACCGCCGCGCCTGAGATCGGCTGCGGCACCGAGGAGCAACCAACATGACTTACAAGAACTTCAAGGTTGAGACCGACGCAGACGGCATCGCGCTCGTCACCTGGGACATCCCGGGCCGTTCGATGAACGTGCTCGACGAGACCTCGACCAACGAGCTCGATGCGATCGTCAAGGCGACCACCGCGGATGCCGCGGTGAAGGGCGTCGTGATCACCTCCGCCAAGGAAGCCTTCTGCGCCGGCGCCGACCTGTCGATGCTCGAAGGCATGAACCAGGCTTACGCCAAGGTGTTCAAGGAGCAGGGCGAGACCGCCGCGAACCAGATGCTGTTCGACCAGAGCCGGCGCTTCTCGCTGGTGCTGCGCTCGATCGAGACGTCAGGCAAGCCGTGGGCAGCCGCGATCAACGGGCTCGCGCTCGGCGGTGGCTTCGAAATCACGCTGTGCTGTCACTATCGCGTCGCCGCGGAGAATCCCAAGACCCGCCTCGGCCTGCCCGAGGTCAAGGTCGGCCTGTTCCCGGGCGCCGGCGGCACCCAGCGCGTGCCGCGCCTGGTGCCGCCGCAGGACGCGATGACGATCCTGCTCAAGGGCGACCCGGTCACGATCGAGAAGGCCAAGGCGCTGAACCTGATCCACGCCATCGTTCCGGCCGCCGACCTCGTCAAGGCCGCGAAGGACTGGATCAAGGGCGGCGGCAAGGCGGTTGCGCCCTGGGACGAGAAGGGCTTCAAGCTGCCCGGCGGCCCGGTGTTCTCCAAGGCCGGCATGATGATGTTCCCGGCCGGCAACGCGATCTATCGCCGCGAGACCTATGACAATTATCCGGCTGCACGCGCCATCATGAGCTGCGTCTATGAGGGCCTGCAGTTGCCGATCGACGCCGCGCTCCGCGTCGAATCGCGCTACTTCACCTCGGTGCTGCGTTCGAAGGAAGCGGCCGCGATGATCCGCAGCCTGTTCCTGTCGATGCAGGAGCTCAACAAGGGCGCGCGCCGCCCGAAGGACGTGCCCGCGACCAAGGTGAAGAAGATCGCCGTGATCGGCGCCGGCTTCATGGGCGCCAGCGTCGGCTACGTCTCGGCCCGCGCCGGCCTCGACGTCGTGCTGATCGACCGCGACCAGGAGAGCGCCGACAAGGGCAAGGCGCACGCGCAGAAGGTGATCGAGGAGCAGATCAAGAAGGGCCGCGCCAAGCCCGCGGACGCCGAAGCGCTGCTCGCGCGCATCACGTCGACCGCGGACTATGCGGCGCTGAAGGACGTCGACCTCGTCATCGAGGCCGTGTTCGAGGACCGCAAGGTCAAGGCTGATACCTTCGCCAAGGCGCAGGAGCACATGAAGCCGGAGGTGATCTTCGCGTCGAACACCTCGACGCTGCCGATCACCTCCCTGGCCGAGAGCTTCAAGGACCAAGGCAAGTTCGTCGGCATCCACTTCTTCTCGCCGGTCGAGAAGATGATGCTGGTCGAGATCATCAAGGGCAAGAACACCGGCGACCTCGCGCTCGCGACCGCGCTCGACTACGTCCGGCAGATCGGCAAGACGCCGATCGTGGTCAACGACTCCAGAGGCTTCTTCGCCAATCGCTGCGTCGGCCGCTACGTCGCCGAAGGCAACGAGATGTTCCTTGAGGGCGTGCCGCCCGCGATGATCGAGAATTGCGCCAAGATGGCCGGCATGCCGGTCGGCCCGCTCTCGCTCTCCGACGAAGTCGCGCTCGATCTCGGCCTCAAGATCATGAAGGCGACGGAAGCCGATCTCGGCCCCAACGCCATCAATCCCGATCAGAAGAAGCTGATGGTGGAGTTGGTCGAGAAGCAGGGCCGGCTCGGCCGCAAGAACAGCAAGGGCTTCTACGACTACCCTGAAAAGGGCAAGGGCCAGAAGAGCCTGTGGCCGGGCCTCTCGGCCTTGCAGCCGAAGCAGCTCGATCCTGACACGCTCGACATCGAGGAGCTGAAGCAGCGCTTCCTGGTGGTGCAGGCGGTGGAAGCCGCGCGCACGGTCGAGGACCACGTCATCACCGATCCGCGCGAGGCCGATGTCGGCTCCATCCTCGGCTTCGGTTTCGCGCCGTTCACCGGCGGCACGCTGTCCTATATCGACTTCATGGGCACCAAGAAGTTCGTCGAGCTGTGCCACAAGCTGGAAGCGAAGTACGGCTCGCGCTTCACCCCGCCGAAGCTGCTCGAGGAGATGGCGGCGAAGGGCGAGACCTTCTACGGCCGCTTCGCGCCGAAGAAGGCGGCGGCCTGACGGGGTCGGGCTACGCAGAAACAAAAGGCCGGATCATCGATCCGGCCTTTCTATTTGCTGTCGCCCAATGCCGAGAAAACGCCGCTCCAAATCCCGCCCAGCCGCGCTCGCTCCGCCCTGGCACCGCTCTTGCTGACGATCCATCGGATGGCTCGTTAGCATTGAAGGTGTCCCGCAATGATCCCCACGGTGTTTCAAGACAGCGCAGCCGGCGTTGCCGTGAGATACGCCCCCTTCTTGCGGCTGGGGCAGCCGTGGCCGCGCCGCAGGCTCCTCCGGCGGCGCAGAAAAATCCCCTCCTGGGTCGGCCTGGCGCTACTCGTTCTCTTCATCGACATGGCGATGGCCGTGCTTGCCTGGGTCGCCGTCGACGTCGTCCTGCATTGAGAGCTCGCCTCTGTGCACAAAGAGGGTCGCCGCCAAATAGGCGACCTGGCCGGCAATCAGGCAGCCGACGACGATGGGAATGCCCGTCCAAAATCCGAAGCCCGAGGCCTGAAGGACCGTTGCGACGAGGATCGCGGTCGCCGGCGAGACCAGCAACAGACTCCAGACTCGGAAGAACAGTCCCGCCGCCAAGCCGGTGATCGTGCTCGCGAGCAAGAGGAGGAGTACGGTTGTCACGAGAGCTTCCCAGTTCAGGCCGCATCGCGGTACATGGCTGAAGTTGAGCCAACTGGATTGCTCTCACAACGATGGTGATCTCTGCCGCACACACAAGGCGGAGTTATTGTTAACTCCGACAATGCTCGTAAAATTGATACCCAGGACCTCGCGAACGTCCGGGCTTCCAAGCAAAAGGAGCCGGATCGCCAATCCGGCTCTTCGTCGTCTCGATTGTCGTGCGCTGGTCTTATTTCGCCTGCACGAGGCCTTCCTTCTTCAGCGCTTCCTGCACCTGCGGCCGCGCCGCGACGCGGGCCTTGTAGGCGGCAAGGTTCGGCATGCCTGAGAGGTCGAACTTCATCCGGTCGCCCCAGGTCAGCATCGTGAACAGATAGCCGTCGGCGACCGTGAACTGCTTGCCCATGAGGTAGTCGCGGCCGGCGAGCTGGCTGTCGATATATTTCAGCTTGCCCATGACGCGATCCCTGAAGAAAGCCTTGGCCTCGTCGTTCAGCGCTGGCGCGAACATCGGGCCAAAGCTCTTGTGCACCTCGGAGGTGAGGAAGTTCAGCCATTCGAGCAGCTTGTAGCGCTCGGAACTGCCGTGGGCGGGCGCCAGCGCCTTGGCCGCAGCCTGATCGGCGATCATCTGGACAATCACCGGGCCTTCGGTCACGATCTCACCGCTGTCGAGGCCCAGGGCAGGGACCTGACCCTTGGGATTCAGCTTCAGATAGTCCTCACCATTTTCGAGCTTCTTGGCCCGGATATCGACCTTGACCAGCTCATAGGGCAGGCCGGCTTCCAGGAGCGCGATGTGGGGGGACAGCGAGCAGGCACCGGGCGAATAGTACAGTTTCATGGAATTTCCTCCTCTTGACGCTTGGTTCGGCCGAAAGAACGACTACATGCAATTGCTTGTAATAGTCAAGATTGATGCAGCTGCATCAAATGGGGTAAGAGACGGGCGACGAGCTTGAGCGGGACCATGAAACGCAAACCATCGACCGAGGCGACTTCCGCCTGGATCCGCTTGATGCGGGTGCAGAGCCGCGTGCTCGATTGCGTCGAGCAGGACCTGAAGAAGGCCGGCTTCCCGCCGCTGGCATGGTATGACGCGCTGCTCGAATTGTCGCGGGCGCCGTCGGGCGAGCTGAGGCCGGTGGAACTCGAACGGCAGATGCTGATCCCGCAATATTCCACCTCGCGCCTGATCGACCGCCTGGTCGACGAGGGCCTCGCCTCGCGGCGCGAATGCAAGATCGACAAGCGCGGCCAGTTCGTCGAGATCACGGAAGCCGGCCGCGAGTTGCAGAAGCGGATGTGGAGCGCCTATTCGGCTGCGATCGAGAAATATGTCGGTTCGAAACTGTCCGACGCAGATGCCGTCAAGCTCAGCGGTCTGCTCGACCGCCTGGGCTGCTCGTGCGGCGAGATGAAACTGCCGCCCGCAGCCAACGTCAACGAAACCTCGCCGTCGCGATGATCGCGCGGCACACCATCTCGTCCGTGCGCCCGGTGGGTTCGCGGACCATCCCCGCCACCCGCGCGCGTTCGATCGAAGCGCCCTTTTGATTAGAGTTTGATATGGCGCGAGACCAGATCGATATGACGCCGCTGCAATCGCGCGACGAGCTCGTTTCGTGGTTCGAGGAAGGCTGCAAGGATCCGTCCGAATTCCGCATGGGCACCGAGCACGAGAAGACGCCGTTCACGCTCGAAGGCCACCGCCCGGTGCCTTACGAAGGCGCGCGCGGCATCGGTGCGTTGCTCGAAGGCATGAAGCTCCTGCTCGGCTGGGAGCCGATCATGGAGAAGGGCAACATCATCGGCCTCTACGACGTCACCGGGGGCGGAGCGATCTCGCTCGAGCCCGGCGGACAGTTCGAGCTCTCCGGCGCGCCGGTCGAGAACGTGCACCAGACCCAGAGCGAGCTGATGGCGCATCTTGCGCAGGTGCGCGAGATCGCAACGCCGCTCGGCATCGGCTTCCTCGGTCTCGGCATGACGCCGTCCTGGTCGCGCGCCGATATCCCGGTGATGCCCAAGGGCCGCTACAAGATCATGACCAACTACATGCCGAAGGTCGGCCAGTACGGCCTCGACATGATGTACCGGACCTGCACGGTGCAGACCAATCTCGACTTCTCCTCAGAAGCCGACATGGTCAAGAAGCTCCGTGTTTCGCTCGCGCTTCAGCCGGTCGCAACCGCCTTGTTCGCCAATTCGCCGTTCACCGAAGGCAAGCCGAACGGCTTCCTCTCCTTCCGCTCCGAGATCTGGCGCGACACCGACAATGCGCGGTCGGGCATGATGCCGTGGGCATTCGAGGACGGCATGGGGTTCGAGCGCTATGTCGACTACGCGCTCGACGTACCCATGTATTTCGTCAAGCGCGGCGAGGAATACATCGACGTGTCGGGCTCCTCGTTCCGCGCGTTCTTCGACGGCCGCAACAACAACCTTCCCGGCGAGCGTCCGACGCTGTCGGACTGGGCCAACCATCTCTCGACGATCTTCCCGGAAGTGCGGCTCAAGCGCTATCTCGAGATGCGCGGCTCCGACGGCGGCCCGTGGGGCCGGTTGCCGGCGCTGCCGGCGTTCTGGGTTGGACTGCTCTATGACGACGTCGCGCTCGATGCGGCCTGGGAGATCGTCAAGCACTGGAGCGCGCCCGAGCGTCAGGCCCTGCGCGACGACGTGACGCGCTTCGGCTTCAAGGCGCGGATCAAGAACCGTTATCTGTTCGAGATCGCCAAGGAATGCCTCGTTCTGGCACATGCCGGCCTGCGCCGGCGCGGCCAGATCGACCAGCTCGGCCGCGACGAAACGCGGCATCTGGAGCCGCTCGATCGCATCATCGATTCCGGCCGGACGCCGGCCGAGGAAATGTTGGAGAAGTTCAACGGTCCCTGGAAGGGCTCGGTGGAACCGGCCTACGCGGAATACGCGTTCTAAAGCCTGATCCGGAAAAGTGCGCAGCGGTTTTCCGAAAAGATCATGCTTAAACAACAACCTAAAGCGCGATGACGATTCATCCTCATCGCATCGCGCTTTAAGCCGGTCAGCCCCCGGTCGGGGATTCAGCCGTTCATCGCCCATACAGGTTTGCGGCGATCAAATGACCGGCTGAAAAAACCCGAGCGTCGTCAATAACTCGAAAGCTGTTCCGATGGGGAAGGGCCGCCTGTCCGGCGCCGTCATGGCAAAGGTCTTGGCAAAAGTCGTGGCATGCGCCGCGCTGCTTTCGCTCGCATGCGCGAGTGTGCCGGCGCGCGCCCAGACTGCGTTCGACCGGCCCGGCGGCGACTATTTCAGCACGCCGGTTGCGTCAGGCGATCCTGAGGATTGTGCGTTGCTGTGCGAGCGCGACCGCCGCTGCCGCTCGTGGAGCTTCAGCTATCCCGACGTCGAAGGCGGTGCGGCGGTGTGCTGGCTGAAGAACACCGTGCCGGCGCGGGTGCCTGGAAGTTGCTGCATCTCGGGCGTGCGCGGCGCCGGCGTGATCGAGCCGCGGGTCGAGGGCGTGGAGACCTCGATCGACCGCCCCGGTGGCGATCTGCGCAATTTCGAGCTCAAGGACGGCGAGGGCGAAGAGGCCTGCAAGGCCGCCTGCACCGCCGACAACAAATGCCGCGCCTTCACCTATGCCCGCCCCGGCTACACCGGGCGCGAGGCGCGTTGCTTCCTGAAAAAGGAAATCAAGCCACCGCGAAGGAAGGCGGGATTCACGTCGGGCGTGGTGCGGTAGCGTTGGTGCTCGTGCCCCGGACGCAGGTGCCGTAGGCTGGGCAAAGGCGCCCTTGCGCCGTGCTACGATCTCTGAGAGGCGGCGACAGGCGCGTGGGCACGCTCCGCTTTGCCCACCCTTGTAT
>NZ_BTIR01000016.1:0-114660 GCF_036247985.1 Bradyrhizobium sp. TM239
TTGCCGGCGGCATCGGTCGCCGTCGCGGTGAAGGTGTGGGACCCGTGCTTGAGATTCGGGGTCGTCACGCTCCAGTCGCCATCACTCGCGACGGTCGCGGTGCCAAGCAGGGTCGTGCCCTCATAGAGCTTGATCGAGCTCCCCGCCTCCGCCGTACCGGATACCGTTGCGCGGTTATGCGTCGTCGGATCGCTCAACAGGATCGGAGCATCGGGGGCAGCGCTATCCACCGTGACATCAAGCGCAGTCGATGCCTTGCTGGTAACGCCGGAGACCGTGTCGGTCGCGGTGAAGCTGTGCTTGCCGTCCGGCAGTGCGACGGTGGTGTAGTGCCATGCCCCGTTCGCATCCGCCGTGACGGTGCCGAGCTGGGTCGTGCCGTCGAGCACCTTGACCGTGCTGTTGGCAACCGCAGTCCCCGCCAGGGTCACCGTCTTGTCGCTCGTGATGTGATCACCGGCGGTGCCGGTATCGCTGGAGAACGAGGCGATCTTCGGCGCGGCCGGCGCAGTGCTCGTGCCGGTGGAGCCCGTCGTCCCAGAACCAATGACCGCATCCACGGCCGTCGACGCGGCACTGACGTTGCCGGCAACGTCGGTCGCCTTCGCCGTCAGGGCGTGCGAACCGGCCGACAATGCAGACGTCGTGGCGCTCCACGCGCCGCTCGCGTTGGTCGTCGCGGTGCCGACCTGGGTCGTTCCGTCGAACACCTTGATCGCGCTGTTCGCTTCGGCAGTCCCCGACATCACGACCTGATTGGCAGTGTTGACGGTGTCACTCGCGATCGTCGGTGCAGCTGGCGCCTTGGTGTCGACGGTGACAGCCACCGCGGCCGACGCCACGCTGGTCTGCCCCGACGAGCTGGTCGCGGTTGCCGTCAGCGTATGCTTCGCATCGGTCAGGACCTTGGTGATGTAGTCCCAGCTGCCGGTCGAAGTCGCAGTCGCCGTACCGATCTGCGTCGAACCATCATAGACCTTCACGGTGCTGCCAGCCGCGGCGGTGCCGTGCAGGGTGATCTGGCTGGCGTCAGTGATGCCATCGCCAGTCTTGCCCGTATCGGGTGACCAGGATGCGATGGTCGGCGCTGCCGGGACATCGGGCGTTGCGGGGGGCGTCGTCGGAGACGACGTCTGCCATCCCGTGCCGAGTTCGTCGTTGTTCGTCAGGACGGGCGTGTTGTTCCTGAAGTAATAGTAACCCCACTTGCCCTCACCAAGTTCGTTGTTGGTGAACGAGACTCCGGAAATCTTGTCGGTGCTGCTGAAGCTGCCATCGGAGTAAAGGGTGTAGCCGCCCCCTGCAAGATAGTTGCCGTCCACCTGAATGTTGGAAACCGGACCGAAGTCATTATTGATCATCACGGCCGAGACGTAGCTGTTCTCGTTGATGACGGTGTTGTGCCGAATGACGACGTCTGAAACGCCGCCGTCGATCTCGATGCCATCGTAGTGCGGACCGCCCAAGGACGTGCCGAGACGCACATCGGGCGCATTCATGGCATGGATATAATTGTCCTGGACGAGGCTCGCCCCGGTGACAATAATACCATTCTCCACGTCATGGATATCGTTGCGCAGGAATGTGCCGGACCCGACGATGCCGTTCGCGCCATCCGGGCTGCTTCCAACGTTTAAAATCTCGCTGTCCTTGACGACAGTTCCCGTAATGCCATCCTTGATCCAGATCCCTGTCCAATCGCTGGACGTGATGCGGCTATTCTGAATCGTGACGTTATCGGCCAGGACCGAAATCGTGCCTTTGACATCGAGAGCGTCGATGACGGTTCCTGGTTGAGTGACAGTTACGTCGCCCGATGGAGTCAGGATAACGCCATCAGGAAGACCGGTGCTATTCGCGTCTGGAAATCCAGCAATTGCCATGTATGTTCATCCCCTCTGCAATGCACGCGCAGACTGAGTCTCATGCGCATACGGTTCGATATGTCGCGGCTCAGTCCAACTCGACTGGTTCTTTGCCGCCCCATCGAGCGCGTGTTCGAATTCGCACGCGCCTTTTTTGAGACGATTCATTGACCCGAGGATGGAGTTTTTAAATCGCGCAGCCGCAGTTCCTGCCGCCGTCCAAAATTAATATTATCGCCGGAATGAGAATTAATAATCAGGATTAAATTTCGATCGAGCGCTCTATTTAAATCGGCAACGAACCTGTGCGGTCTTCGTCAACACCAATATGTATTGCGCCTCACGTCGCGTGCCTTCGCTTCGCCAATCACCAACGGCGGGCTGCACGCACCAATCGGCGCCGCAGCCTCTAGCGACGTCGCGGATGCTTGTCCGAACTTCGTCTCTCGGAGCGAGAATGACTTCCGCGGATTTCCGATCCATCTGCCGAGGGTCGTCCGGCCACACGGCCATGGCGTCCTGCGTGCCGCCTCGCGTAAACCCGCGCCCACACGCTTGCAGTCAGCGGGGAGGGCCGCAGGGCACTGATGACCGGCAAGAGGCTCTGAAAGATTGGCGATCCCGGGAAGACTCGAACTTCCGACCTACGGTTTAGGAAACCGTCGCTCTATCCGGCTGAGCTACGGGACCGCGGAACCCGCAAGTCAGGCGGGTTGCCTGGAGGTGTACATATCAAAGCGGAGACGGGATCGGAAGCCCTCCGCGTTGCCCAATATGAAAGGCTGCCGCTCGGCCTCACGCCCTGATATTGTTGTCCTTCACCACCTTGCCCCAATAAGCGACCTGCTTGTCGAAGAAGGTCTTGAAGGCCGCGCCGTCCTGGAGCAGCAGCGTCATGTGCTGGGTGTCCTTGAGCTGGGCGGCGGTCGCGGGCTCGCTGAGGATTTCCTTGGACGCCGTCGCGAAGGCTGCGACGATATCGGGCGGCGTGCCTGCGGGCGCAAAGATGCCCCACCAGGCCAGCGTCTCGAAATCGGGAAAGCCCGCCTCGATCGCGGTCTGCGTATCGGCCAGCGCCGGCAGCCGCTCGCGGCCGAGCTGCAGGATCGGATGCAGCATGTTGGTGCCGAGCTGGGCGGCGACCAGCGCGGCCGATCCCGCGATGAGATCGACATGGCCGCCGAGCACGTCGTTCATGGCCGGGCCGCCGCCGCGATAGGGCACGTGCATGATCTCGACCCCGGCCTTGCTGCCGAGCACGGTCATGGCGAGATGGCCGAGCGTGCCGATGCCGACGGAGGCATATTTCACCGCGCCCGGGGTCGCCTTGCAGGCGGCCACCACGTCGGCAAAGCTCTTGTAGGGGCGGCCGGCGCCGGCCGCGATCACATAGGGCGCGGTGCCGATCAGCAGCACCGGCATCAGCTCACGCTCGACATCGACCGGCGGCTTGTCGAGGATCGACGGAATCACCGCATGGGAATCGAACGTCACCAGGAACGAGGTGCCGTCCGCCGGGCTCTTGGCGACTTGAGCCGCGCCGAGCGCGCCGGCCGCGCCGGACTTGTTCTCGACCACGACGATGCGACCGAGCTTGGTTTGCAGGCTGGCTTGCAACAGCCGCGCCATCGCATCGGTCGAGCCACCCGGCGGAAACGGCACGACAAGCGTGATCTTGCCAGCCTGCGCCGCTGCCGGTGCCATTGCGAGAATGGCCGGTGCAGCCAGCAGCGCACGTCGTGTGATCGTCATGGTCCCCTCCCTTTTGTGTTCAGCGCCTGGCTTTTTGCTCTTTGGCGCTAAGTCGTGCCGAAGCCCGACCCCGCTTTTTTGTATTCTGGCCGAGGCGGACTGAAGATGTCCAGCACCCGGGCGCCGTCGGGGCCGGCGCGCATGGTGTGCGGCACATTGCCCGCGGTGCGCCAGAAATCGCCCTTCTTCACCGCAATCTCCTCATCGCCCTGGACGCGGATGGCCGAGCCGTCGAGCAGCACGCCCCATTGCTCCTCGGGATGATGGTGCAGCGTGCCCTGCGCATGCGGCGCCAGCGTCACCACCGACAGCATCGCCTGCTCGCCGGAGAAGATGCGGGTGGTCACCCCTGCTGCGAGCTCGCGGAACAGCCCGTCGCTGGGATCATCGATATTGTGGAATTCGTCCTTCTGACTCACGCCATCCTCCCCTTCGTTGTCGCCTGATCAGGATTTTCCATACGAGCCCTGATAACGGCCCTCGCGGATCGCCTTCATGGTCTCCTCCTCGCGCGCGACCTGGGCGCGCACGGCTTCCAGCAGCGCGGCGGCGCTCGCGGCGGGAAACGACACCACACCATCCTCGTCGCCGACGACGATGTCGCCGGGCGAGATCACGCTGCCGCCGACCGAGACAGGCACGTTGATCTCGCCGGGGCCGTTCTTGTAGGGGCCGCGATGGATCACGGCACGGGCGTAGCAGGGAAAGTCGTCGGCCGCGAACGCCGCGACATCGCGGATGGCGCCGTCGATCACATAGCCTTCGGCTTTGCGCCATTGCGCGATGTTCTTCATGATCTCGCCGACCAGCGCGCGCGTCTCGTCGCCACCGCCATCGACCACGATGACGTCGCCGGGACCGACCAGCTCGAGCGCGCGGTGGATGGCGAGATTGTCGCCGGGGCGCGTGCGCACGGTGAAGGCCGTGCCCACCAGCTTAGCCCCGCGGTGATAGGGCTTCAGTCCCACCGCGCCGGGCAGCCGCGCGAGATTGTCTGAAATGACCGAGGTCGGCGCACCGCGAAAGCCCGCGATGATCTCGGCCGGCGGCTTCGGCACGCTGTTCGCAGCGATGGTGATGGTCATGTCCTGGAGTCCTTTCGTCAATCAATCGGCGTGCGACCGCGCCTTCGCCGGCCAAATCCGGAAGGCGCGCCCTTCCTTCATCCACGTTGCGCGCTCGTCGCGCAACAGCGTGCGGCGGACTTTTCCGGAATCATCGCGCGGCGAGGCGCCGACGATCTCGAAGCTTTCCGGATGCTTGTAGCGGCTGAGCCTGTCCTTCAGGAACTCCGCCATGCCGTCGGCGATGGCCTGGCCGTCGGCATCGCCCTCCGGCTCGATGATGGCGTGCACGCGCTGGCCCAATTCCGGATCGGGCAACCCCACCACGACGCAGGAGCGCACGCCCGGAGCCTCGGAGACGGCGGCCTCGACCTCGGCCGGATAGATGTTGGCACCGCCGCGCAGCACCATGTCGGCGAGGCGGTCGCCGAGATAGAGATAGCCTTCCGCATCCAGCCTGCCGATATCGCCGAGCGATTCCCAGCCATCGCTGCGGCGCTTCGGCTCGGCGCCGAGATAGTGATAGGTGGCGTCCCTGCCGTCATTGTTGAGGAAATAGATCTCCCCGGTCTCGCCTGGCGCGACGTCGTTGCCATCCTCGCCGATGATGCGCAGCTTTGCCATCTCGCCGATCCTGCCGACCGAGCCCTTGTGCGTCAGCCAGTCCGTGCCCGAGATGATGCAGGCGCCCTGCCGCTCGGTGCCGCCATAGAGCTCCCAGACTCGCTCCGGCCCAAGCCAGGCGATCCAGTTCTCCTTCAGCCAGGGCGGCATCGGAGCTGCCATGTGAAAGACGGTTTGCAGGCTCGACAGATCGTAGGCGTTGCGCACCTGCTCCGGCAGCGCCCAGATCCGGTGCATCATGGTCGGCACGAAATTGACCCATTGCACGCACTCGCGTTCGATCTGCCGCAATGTCTCCTCGGCGTCGAACTTGGCGAGACCGGTGAGCTGGCCGCCAGTGAACAGCGCGTAGTGCGACACGATGAACGGCGCATTGTGATAGAGCGGCCCCGGATTGAGCAGCGAGACCCCGAAGGGGATGTTGAGCGGCGGCGCGGCGACCGTGTCGGTCACGGCCGGCTGATGATCGAGGATCACCTTCGGCCGCCCGGTCGAGCCGCCCGAGGTCATGGCCTTCCAGTAGCGCGCCACCGGCGGATTGAGCGGCTCGTCCGAAAATCCTGCCGGCACGAAATCAGCCGGGAGGCGGTTCGGCGCGTTCCAGTCGGCTTCGCCGCCGACCACCAGCGCCGGCCTGAGAATGTCGAGCACGGCCGCGGCCTCGCCGCGCGGCAGCCGCCATGACAGCGAGGTCGGCGTCGCACCGCACTTCCACACCGCAAACGAGGTCTCGAAGAACGCGTTGCCGTTGGGCAGTCCGATCGCGACGAAATCGCCGGGCTTGACGCCCTTGGCCGCGAACGCCCGCGCGCGCCGGTTGGCGCCGCGCTCGAGCTCGTCCCATGTCAGCGTGTCCTGCCCATGGCGGATGGCAATCATGCCACGTGGTTTGCGTTCAGCGTACCAGCGCGGCACGTCGGACAGGGGCAGCAACATCAGGTGTTTCCATTTCGTCTTCTTGGCGTCGCCACGGGGGTGAGGCGCTCGCAAGGCGAAGTGTAGCAGCCGGCCGGCGCGCCGCTGTGACTCCTTCGCCACGTCAAGCACAAAATGTCAGCATTGCAGCCATGAAATTCCCGAGTTCCACGGGTGACAAGCCGGCGATAAAGAGGCAAAAATCTGGCTCGACTCAGTTCGGGTTGAGCTTGGCAAGGAATGCTCTCGTAGAATGTCGTCCGTGATTGCATTGCGTCGTGCGGCGCTGCTTCTCGTTGCCGCAGCAGGGTTTTTTCTGCTGACGCACGCGCATGCCCAGGCGCAATGGTGGAAACGCGCGCCGGTCGATTTCGAGGAATGCGCCGACGCCGCCGAGAAGGCCGCCACCAAGTCCGAGAAGACATCCGCACTTGCCGATTGCAACGCCAAGTTCGCCGGCCGCCGCAAGGCAGGCGGCGGCTACTCCTATTACGACTTCCTGCAGGATCGCACCTTCGACATCGCCGGACCCAATCCGACGCCGGAGGAGCAGAAGAAGATCGACGCAGCCTATACCGCCTATCTCGCCAAAGAGCGCCGCAGCAACGAAGCGGCCGAGGCCGCTGCCCGTCAACAGCGCGAGCAGCAGGAACTGCAGGCGCGGCAACTCCAGCAGGTCGCGCTGCGCACCGACGTCGCGCGCGTGCCCGTTCCGGTCGAGCGGCCGAAGGTGCAGCAAACCGTCGGTCAGCGCTCGAAGGGCGCGTGCACCAAAGGCTCATTCTCCTGCGAATGGCCGCGGCTGTCGGAGAGCTTGAACGATTTGAAGAAGCTGTTCAATCCGACCCCGAGCAAGCCGGCGAAGAAGGGCTGAGCTACAGCCGTCATTGCGCGATGATCGTAGGGTGGGCAAAGGCGCAAAGCGCCGTGCCCACCATTCGTTTATGATTAAGAGAGTTGGTGGGCACGCTTCGCTTTGCCCACCCTACGAGAGCGTCGCCTCACTTCGTGGGCTTCTTCTTGCTGCGCTTGGGTTTGACCACCGGCGCATCCGGCGGCGCCGCCGTCGTCGGTGCCCCACTCAGCGCCTTGCGGCTCTCCTGCAGCCGCGCGTCATAGCCGGGCGAGTTCATGACCGTCGGCGGCCTGGCGTCAGCGAATGTGGCCGCGCCACAAAGCGCTACCAGCGCGAGCCCGATCACCAAACAATGTTTCATCGCGCTCTTCCTCACGCTCAAGCCCGGCCGCGAATCTGCTGCGGCGTCAGACGCGGTGGACCCTTGCCGGCGGCCTCGGCTTCCTTGATCAGCGCAACAATGCGGCGCATCAGCGGCACCTCGACATGGTTTTGTTCGGCAAGCGCAATGACAGCGCCCTGGAGATAGTCGATCTCGGTCTTGCGTCCGTGCTTCAAATCCTGCCACATCGAGGAGCGCGCCTCGGGATCGATCTTCATGGTCCGCCCCAGGATCGCGTTGAAGATCGTGTCGGGCAGCCGGAGCAAGGCCGGGGTCCAGTTCATCGGGATCGGCGTTGCCGAGACCGGCGCGATGCCGGCGGCCTTCAGCGCGGCCAGCCCTTCCGCCATCTGGTCGGCAAACAGCCTGCGCCAGTCGCGGCTTGCCAGTTGCGCGGCGAGCGGCAAGTCGGACAATGCGCTGAGCGCATTGTTGAGATTGATGATGAGCTTGCCCCATTGCACGCCGGTGATGTCACCGCTCGCGCGCACCGTGAGACCGGCCACCGAAAGCGACGCGGCCGTGTTTTCAGCGTCCTCTCCGATATGGATATCGCCGGAGGTCGAGCGGTGGAAACGGCCCTCGCCCATCGCGATCACGTTGAACGGCACCATGCCCGCGAGCACGCGACGGCCGCCAGGACGATTGCCAAGACGGTCGCGCAGCACCGCGGCATTGCCGATACCGTTCTGCAGCGAGACGATGACGGCATCCTCAGGCGCATGCTGCGCGATCTGATCCGCGACATCGGCGGTATCGGCGCTCTTCACCGTGACCAGCACGATGCCGGCGCTGTGGAAGATCGCGGGATCCTCCGACAGCGCGAGCTGCCCCGCACCGAGCTTCTTCTCGGAGCCGTCGAAATGGGTCAGCCGCAGGCCGAACCGCTCGATCTCGGTCTTCACCCGCGGCCGCACCAGCAGCGCGACACGGCGGCCCGAGGCCGCCAGCATGCCGCCGACGAAACAGCCGATGGCGCCCGCGCCGGCCACCACGATCGGTCGATCCGTCATCACCTCGCCTTGCTCCCTGAACGACCCACCCTCGATAGCAGAGGCGAGGCCGGCAACCAATCGCGGCGCATCCGCCTTGTAACCGTCATGAGAGCCCCATATGTTTTCGGCCCGGGGGCAGCCAGCGGCGAGCGCTCGCCGAACGAGACGCCAAAGGAGAGCACCATGGGTCTACTCGACGTCCTCAACGGCATGCAGAACGGCCCCCGCGGCCCCTCTACACCCAGCTCCGAGAAATCCTCCGGCGGCATGTCGCCGATGACCATGGCGATCATTGCCCTGCTTGGATGGAAGGCCTTCAAGCATTTGACGGCAGGCCAGCCCGGCGCGGCGCCGGCCCCGCAGCAGCGCTCTCCGCTGCCGCCTCCGACGCCTGTGAATACAGGCAGCAGCGCTCTTCCCGGCGGGAGCGGCGGTCTCAGCGATTTGCTCAAAGGCGGGCTCGGCGGCCTGCTCGCGGGCGGCGCGGCCGGAACCGTGCTGAGCGGCGGCCTCGGCGATCTCCTCAACCAGCTCCAGCAGGGCGGCCACGGCGAGGCCGCGAATTCCTGGGTCGGCAAGGGCGAGAACAAGGCCATCGCGCCTGGCGATCTGGCGAGCGCACTCGGCGCCGACCAGATCGAGAGCCTGTCCGCCCAGAGCGGCCTGTCGCGCGAGGAGCTGCTCTCCGGCCTCAGCCAGTATCTGCCGCAGGTGATCGACCATCTGACGCCGGACGGCCGGCTGCCGACCGAGAACGAGCTTTCGGGCAGAATTTAATCCAAATCCGATCTACGCGTTCTCGGGAAGGGAAGCACACTCATGAGCATGGGCGGTCTGTTGTGGATCATCGTCGTCGGCTTCATCGCCGGCCTCATCGCGCGCTGGCTGGCGCCGGGACCGAACAACCCGAGCGGCTTCATCCTCACCACCATCCTCGGCATCGCCGGGGCGTTTCTCGCCACCTTCATCGGTCAGGCGATCGGCCATTACAGCCCCGACCAGGGCGCCGGCTTCATCATGGCCACGCTCGGCGCGGTGGTGGTGCTGTTCATCTGGCACCGGCTGGTGACGAGCGGCGTGATCAAGGGGTAGGCCGCCGGCGCGTCATGGCGTAACCTATCAACAAACTCGGTGTCGTCCCGGACAAGCGCGCCTAAGCCCGCGCCGATCCGGGACCCATAACCACAGGGAGTGGTTTGGCGAAGACTCGGAGTGACCAGAGTCGCGCGGCAACTCCTGCTTGTGGTTATGGGTCCCCGCGCCCCGTGCGCAATTGCGCACTAGGCGGGGACGACACCGGTATGTGACGCTAGTTGAGTATCTCACGTAATCAAATGCATCCCCGCATCCATGCGCACGACCTCGCCGGTCATGTTGCTGGTGGCCGGCATCGCCAGGAAGCAGACGAGCTGCGCGATGTCCTCGGCGGTCGATGCGACCTTGAGCGGCACCTTCGCCACCACGCTGTCGCGCACCTGCTTGGCGCCGGCTTCGCCGCGGCCCTTGGTGAACCAGGGCGTGTCGATATAGCCGGGGCACACCGTGTTGACGCGGATCAGCGGCGCCAGCGCGCGCGACAGCGACAGCGTCATGGTGTTGAGCGCGCCCTTGCTCGCGGCGTAGGCGATCGACGAGCCGACGCCGCTGATGCCGGCGACCGAGGACACGTTGACCACGGCGGAGGGCCGACCCGAAGCCTTGGCGCCGGCCTCCAGCAGGCTGCGCGCGGCGCGCACCATCTGGAACGGGCCGATGGTGTTGACGCCATACACGCGCTGGAAATCTTCAGCCGACAATCCGTCGAGATCGGCATGGGCGACATGCTTGGTGGTGCCGGCATTGTTGACGAGGATGTCGAGCCGGCCCCAGGCGCTGGCGGCCCCAACGATCTTGCGGCAATCGTCGTCCTTTGAAACGTCGCCCTGCGCAACCAGAACTTCCGGAGAGCCCGCCTTGCGGCAGACGTCCGCGGTGGCCTCGGCTTCTTTCTGGCTAGAGGAATAGTTGATGACGAGCCGCGCCCCGCTTCGCGCGAGGATTTCCGCGGTTGCTGCGCCAAGTCCGGATGCGGACCCCGTCACGATTGCGCACAGACTGTCTTTGGCCATCCGGATTTCCTTCCCCTGTATCTGATGCGAGCCTTAAGTCGCTGGCCTTGTTTAGCGAGTTTGCCGCGCCCTGCAAATCAAGCAAACTCCGCTAAGCGGAATTAGCTTATCCCCCATGCCCGCGCCGCAGGTTGACCTGCGATCAACGCTTGTCACGGCCATGGCTTTTTCGGATCATCGGGCGCAAGAAGACCTGCGCGGTTCGCTCCACCAGGCGGGACGCGCCAACGGAAAAAGCACGGGGAGCGCTGTGGCGGAGAGTGACAACATCGTCGTCGAGACCGCGGAGAAGATCTTCGCCGATCTCGCCGATCCGCAAACCATCAACAACGACAAGAAGGATTCCTGGCAGGCGCCGCTGTGGCGGGCGCTGAGCGAAGCCGGCCTGCCATTGTCCTGGGTGCCCGATGATCTCGGCGGCTCCGGCGCGAGCCTGGCCGACGGCTTTGCGCTGTTGAACGCCGCCGGCCGTTTCGCCGTCGCGGTTCCGCTGGCGGAGACCATGCTGGCCGGCTGGCTGCTGGCGCAGGCGAAGATCGCATCCCCCGAGGGCGAGATGACGGTGCTGCCGGCCTCGCCGAAGGACCGCCTCACCCTCGATGCCGACGGTTCGCTCTCCGGCCGCGCCCGCGGCGTGCCCTTTGCCAAGGCGGCGAAGCACTTTGCGGTGCTGGCGCACGGCAGGGATGGCGTCTCGATCGCGCTGGTCGATGCCGGCAAGGTCCGGATCGAGTCCGGCCTCAATGTCGGCTACGACCACAGCGACACCGTGACGCTCGACAGGGTCCAACCCGTCACGCTCAAAGCCGCCCCGAAGGGCTTTGACCAGACCACGATGATGCTGATGGGCGGCGTTGCGCGCAGCCTGCAGATCGCGGGCGCGCTGGAATCGATGCTCGACATCTCCGTGCGCTACTCCAACGAGCGCGTCGCCTTCGAGAAGAAGATCTCGAAATTCCAGGCCGTGCAGCACAATCTCGCGCGTCTCGCCGGCGAATCCGCCGCAGCGCTCGCAGCTGCAACGTCCGCTGCCGACGCCATCGCCAACGCAAAGTCGTTCGACGACGAGGTGTATCTCGAAGCCGCCTCGGCGAAGATCCGCTGCGCGGAAGCGGCGGAAAAGGGCGGCGCCATCGCACATCAAGTGCACGGCGCGATCGGCTTCACGCTTGAGCACATCCTGCACCGCTATTCGTTGCGGGCGCTGGCCTGGCGCGACGATTTCGGCTCGGAAAGCCATTGGGCCGTCGAGCTCGGCAAGCTGGTCGCAAGCCGCGGCGCCGACGAATTATGGCCGCTCGTGGCGTCGCGCTGATCCGGGAGAGAAACACATGACCGCTGCCCTCCGTTTCGATCCGATCCGCCTGCCCGAGAAGTGCGAGCAATTGCGCAAGGAAGTGCGCGCCTTCCTCGCCGAGGAAATCGCCGCCGGCACCTTCGATCCGCACAAGCCCAATCGCGAGGACACCGACGCGCCGGAATTTTCTCGCCGGGTCGGCGCCAAAGGCTGGCTCGGGATGACCTGGCCGAAGAAATATGGCGGCCAGGAGCGCTCTTTCCTCGAACGTTACGTCGTGACCGAGGAGATGCGCGTCGCCAACGCTCCGACGCGGCGTTTCTTCGTCGCCGACCGCCAGAGCGGGCCGGTGCTGATCAAATACGCGCCTGAACATATCAAGATGGAGATCCTGCCGCGGATCTGTCGCGGCGAGATCTGCTTTGCGATCGGCATGAGCGAGCCGAACTCCGGCTCCGACCTGTTCGCCGCAAAGACGCGCGCGACCAAGACCGACGGCGGCTATCTCATCAACGGCACCAAGATCTGGACCTCGTCGGCGCACATCGCCGACTACATGATCGCGATCTTCCGGACCTCGCCGCCAACCAAGGAAAACCGCCGTCACGGCCTGACCCAGTTCCTGGTCAAGATGAAGCAGCCGGGCATTCAGGTGAACCCGATCGGCCAGATCACCGGCCAGTACGAGTTCAACGAGGTCGTCTTCACCGATTTCTTCGTGCCTGACGATCACGTGCTCGGCGAGGTCGACGGCGCCTGGAAGCAGGCGACGAGCGAGCTGGCGTATGAGCGTTCGGGCCCCGAGCGTTTCCTCGAGACCTATTACGTGCTGACCGAGCTGGTTCGCGCGGTTGGCCCCAACCCGGATACGCGCAGCGCCGAAGGCATCGGCCGTCTCGTCGCGCAGCTCCACACCATGCGGCGTATGTCGGTCTCGGTGGCCGGCATGCTGCAGGCCGGCAAAGAGCCGGTGGTGGAGGCCTCCATCGTCAAGGACATCGGCACGGTCTGGGAGCAGCAGCTGCCCCACCGCGTCCGCGACCTTGCTGCTTTCGTCGAGGAGACCGCGACCAACCGCGAGACGCTGGAGCGGCAGCTCAACTTCGCCATCAAGACCGCGCCGAAACTCACCATCCAGGGCGGCACCACCGAGGTGCTGCGCGGCATCATCGCCCGCGGACTTGGTTTGCGCTGATTTAATCGAGGATCATCATGACCACATACAAAGACATCGGCGTCGAGAAGGTCGGACACGTCGGCACCATCGAGATCCGCCGCCCGCCGCTGAACTTCTTCGACATTTCGCTGATCAACCAGATCGCGGACGCGCTCGACGAGTTCGACCGTGACATCGAGATCCGTGCCTCCGTTCTCTCGGCCCAGGGCAAGGCGTTCTGCGCCGGCGCAAACTTTGGCGATCCGGCGCGGCAGGCGCAGGAGGCGCGCGAGGCCGAGAAGAAGGGCGATCCGGCCGATAATCTCGGCCCGATCAACCATCTCTACATCCAGGCCGTGCGCATCTTCCGCGCCAAGAAGCCGATCGTCGCGGCCGTGCAGGGCGCCGCCATCGGCGGCGGATTGGGCCTCGCCGTCTCCGCCGATTTCCGCGTCACCTGCCCGGAAGCGCGTTTCTCCGCGAATTTCACGAAACTCGGCTTCCATCCCGGCTTCGGCCTGACGACGACGCTCCCGGAGCTGATCGGCAAGAACAACGCCGAGCTGATGTTCTACACCAGCCGCCGCGTCACCGGCGAAGAGGCCGTGAAGTGGGGCCTCGCCAACGAGCTGGTGCCGCAGGACCAGGTCAAGGCGGCCGCGATGAAGCTCGCCGGCGAGATCGCCGAATGCTCCCCGCTCGGCCTGCTCTCCACCCGCGCCACGATGCGCGCCGGATTGGCCGACCGCGTCATGGCCGCGACCAACCACGAGCTCGCCGAGCAGACACGGCTGCGCGCGACGGAGGATTTCAAGGAAGGCGTCAAGGCCACGGAAGAACGGCGCGCGGCGAATTTCAAGGGAAGGTAGCTTCGTATCACGTCAGCGTCGCGGCATCCTCCCCAGTCGTCCCTGCGAAAGCAGGGACCCATAACCACAGGAAGAGATTGTCGCGCAAAGCTGGGCACTACGAGTCATCGCCAAACCACTCCCTGTGGCTATGGCGACGAGCGCAAGCGCTCGCGCGGAGGTCCCGGATCTGCGCTTCGCTTGTCCGGGACGACGGCGGTAGGTGAGGCAACTCCTAAGCCACAAGCCGGAACGTCACCCCGCCAAGCAGGAACTCGTTCCCCGCCACCGCGAGCCCCCTGGCCTTCGCGGCATGCAGCACGCTCGCCCGATCCGCGACCCGAAACTCGAGCGCGCTCATGATCTCGCTGGCGCCCTTCACGAAGCGGAAGGTGGCGTTGGGCAGTTTCAGCTCGGCACCTTCAGGCGCAACACCGATGATCTTGCCCCAGTGCTCAGCCAGCCCCGCCGGATCAGGGCTCTGCATCTCCACGCCGGTGAGCGCCAGCGTCACATCCTTGCGGATGAATTTCTGCCAATCCGGGCCGGCCGGCGGATAAGCGCCCAGGATGTCATCGCTGCCTTCGGTGTGGTTGAACTCGATGAAGGCGGCACGGCAGTCGCGGGGGTGGAGCTGGACGCCGTGATAGGGCGCATGGTCGATGACGTTCGCGGTCCGCACGCCAAGCGCGTTGGCGTTGCGGCCACGCTCGTCGGGATCATTGCAGCAGAAGATCGCCATGTAGCCACCGCGGCCGCCGGTCTTCTCGATGAAGCGGCCGGCCGTGGTACCGCCCTTGAAGGGTGCCACCACCTCCAGCATGATCGTGTCGACCGGGAGCAGCGCATTCTCCAGGCCGTATTTTGCGACATTGCCGTCGCGATAGCACACGGCGAGGCCCATGATCGCCGCGATGTCGGAGATCACGGGCGCGAGCTGCGGCGCGACCAGGCAGATCTGCCGCAACCGCATATAGGGCGCCATGGTCAGGCGCCCCTGAAGGTCGGCTTGCGCTTCTCGACGAAGGCTTTTGCGGCCTCCTTGTGATCCTCGGTGTCGCTGCAGCGGGTGTGATGGATCGCCTCGCCGTCGAAGCAATCTTCCAGCGGCAGATGCTCGGCATTGTTGATGTTGCGCTTGATGAAGCCGAGCGCGATCGACGGCCCCTGCGCCAGTGACAGCGCCAGCTCATGCGCGGCGGCGTCGATCTCGGCATCGGGCACGACCTTGGTCACCATGCCGATCGCATGCGCTTCCCTGGCCGTGAGCACCGGCGACATCAGATAAAGCTCGCGCGCCCGCGCGCTGCCGAGCAGCTGGGTGAGGAAATAGGTGCCGCCGTAGTCGCCGGAGAAGCCGACCTTGGCGAAGGCCGTGGTGATCTTGCAGGATTCGCTAGCGATGCGCAGGTCGCACGACAACGCCATCGACAGGCCGGCGCCGGCCGCAGCACCATCGAGCTGCGCCACCACGGGTTTCGGCATCTGGTGCAGGATGCGCGAGACCTCCATGCCGCGGCGCAAATTCGCAAGCTTCTGCTCGAACGGCAGCGGGGCGCGGCCTGCCGCCATAGACTTGACGTCGCCGCCGACACAGAAGCTGCCGCCGGCGCCCTTGAACAGCACCGCGCGCACCTCCGGATCGTCAGCCGCACGGCGTGCGGCTTCGACCAGCCCTGCCACCATCTCGGGATTGAGCGCGTTCTTCCGCTCCGGGCGGTTCATCGTGATGGTGAGCAGCCCGCCTTCGAGCTTTTGCAGGACCATGTCGTTCATGGGGCGTCTCCCTTGTTGTTTCCTTCGTCATTCCGGGGCGCGCGAAGCGCGAGCCCGGAATCCATTTGTCGACGATCACTGCGGCCCGATGGATCCTCAGGTGCGCAATTGCGCGCCATAGTTCGCGCTCATGCGCGCCCCGGGATGACGCTTCGCGTCACTTCTTCACCAGCGGGCAGCGCGACTGCTCCAGCGACTGGAACGCCTCGCTGCCGGGCACGGTGGCGAGCAGCTTGTAATCGTCCCAGCGGCCCTTCGATTCCGACGGCTTCTTCACCTCGAACAGATACATGTCGTGGATCATGCGGCCGTCCTCGCGGATCTTGCCACCCTTGGCGAAGAAGTCGTTGATCGGCGTCTCCTTCATCACCTTCATGACAGTCGCTGCATCGGTCGTGCCGGCCGCCTTCACCGCCTTCAGGTAATGGGTGACGGAGGAGTAGACGCCGGCCTGCGCCGAGGTCGGCGGCCGCTTCACGCGCTCCTGGAAGCGCTTCGAGAATGCGCGCGTGTCGTCGTTGAGGTCCCAGTAGAAGGCTTCCGCGAGCAGCAGGCCCTGCGCGGTCTCCAGACCAATCGAGTCGATGTCGGTGACGAAGGCCAGCAGCGGCGAGACCTTCTGGCCGCCCTTGGTGATGCCGAACTCGGCCGCCTGCTTGATCGCGTTGACGGTGTCGCCGCCGGCATTCGCAAGCCCGATCACCTTGGCCTTGGAGGCCTGGGCCTGCAGCAGGAAGGAGGAGAAGTCCGACGTGTTGAGCGGATGGCGCACGCTGCCCAGCACCTTGCCGCCGGTCTTGATGACGACGGCACTGGTGTCCTTCTCCAGGTCCTGGCCGAAGGCGTAATCGGCGGTGAGGAAGAACCAGCTGTCGAGGCCCGACTTCACGGCCGCAAGGCCGGTCACGTTGGCCTGGCCGTAGGTGTCGAACACGTAGTGGATGGTGTAGGGACCGCAGGCCTCGTTGGTGAGACGGATCGAGCCCGGGCCGTTGAAGATGATGATCTTGTTGCGCGCTTTGGCGATCTCACCGGCAGCAAGCGCAGTCGCGGAAGCCGCGACGTCGTAGATCATCTCGACGCCCTGGTTGTCGAGCATGTCGCGGGCGATGTTGGCGGAGAGATCGGCCTTGTTTTGATGGTCGGCCGCGAGCACCTGGATCTTGCGCCCCAGCACCTCGCCGCCGAAATCCTCAACGGCCATCTTGGCCGCAGTCTCGCTGCCGGGACCGGTGATGTCGGCATAGAGGCTCGACATGTCGAGGATGCCGCCGATCTTGAGCGGTGGCTTGTCCTGGGCCTGCGCGGCGGCGCTCGCACTGAGGGCAAACGCGGCGGCAAAAATGCCCGACAAAATTGTCTTCATGGAAAAGATCTCCCTTATCGCGCCGTACTCTGATGGCGGCTTGGTTATTGCTCTTGGTTATTGCTGTTGCCGCAATCATGCCGCATGCGCAAGAGCGCAGCAAGCGCGAGCTGCGATGCGCGCAGGAATGCCGCGCATGTTTTCCGCAAAGCGGAATGGTGGAATGACGCAAAATGTTTCCGCGTCATTGCGAGCGCAGCGAAGCAATCCAGAGTCTTTCCGCGGAGACAGTCTGGATTGCTTCGTCGCAAGAGCTCCTCGCAATGACGGAGTATGACGAACCCTCTTCGCGGCCCACGACGCTTGAGTTATGGTTAGCAAGTAACACAACCTTTCCGGGTCACGTGGCGCAACGGCTTCACCTCATCATCGCAATCCTTCTCGTCGCGAGTCACACCGCGTCCGCCGCACCGTGCCAGTTCGAGTCGCAAGGCGAAGGCCGCGTCGTCGCCATCGTCGATGCCCGCAGCGTCCGTCTCGACGACGGCCGCGAAATCCGCCTCGCCGGAATCGAACCGACGGCGACCACGAAGCAGGCGCTGGCTTCGCTGCTCGCTGGCCGCGACGTGACGCTTCGCGGCAGCGACGACACACCCGACCGCTACGGCCGGCAGGGCGCGCTGGTCTTCATCGGCGAAAGCGATACCCCGGTGCAGGCCATGCTGCTCGCCCAGGGCGACGCCATGGTCTCGGCCGAAATCACGGACAAGGACTGCGCGGCAGCCCTGATGACGTCGGAGGCCGAAGCGCGGCGCCAAAAAAAGGGCAGCTGGGCTGACCCGTCGGCCATAAAAAACGCGGAAAGTCCGGACGATATTTTGGCGGGGATCGGGCGCTTTGTGGTGGTCGAGGGTAAAGTCCTGTCGGTCCGGCAAGCTGGGGCAATGACCTACCTCAACTTCGGACGGAACTGGACACGTGGCTTTGCCGCGACTATTTCAAAGCGCACGCTACCGGCGTTCGAAAGCGCTGGAATCACCCTTAAGTCCATGGAAAGTAAGCGTATTCGCGTCCGGGGCTGGGTCGAGGGGAGTACGGGGCCGCGGATCGATGTGCGGCTCGTGGGGCAGGTCGAGTTGCTGGGCGCAAACGAGCCGACAGGGGTACGGCCTTAAATCAGGCCAGGCACGGGTTAAGCGACGTGAATGGGGTGCTAGAACGGCACGTACGGAATGAGGGCCGCCGCCTGCGGGCTGCGCCGGCCGCGCTTTGCCTCGTGCTGGGCACGACGCTGGCGGGCTGCGGCGATATGGGCCGGTTCCAGACCGCGGCCGTCCCGGCGACCGTCGCGATGCCGAAGCCGAAGCCGGCCGTCGCACAGACCCCCGCCACCGAGAAGGAGCACGAGCGCATCCTGGCGAGCTATGGCGGCACCTATGACGATCCCAGGCTCGAATCACTCGTCACCAAGACCGTCGACCGGCTGGTCGCGGCCTCCGACCGTCCCGATCAGGGCTACAAGGTCACCATCCTCAATTCCGGCGCGGTGAACGCCTTCGCGCTGCCGAACGGCCAGCTCTATGTCACCCGCGGACTTCTCGCGCTCGCCAGCGACACCTCGGAATTGTCCTCCGTGCTCAGCCACGAGATGGCGCATGTGCTGTCCAAGCACGCCGCGATGCGCGAGGACCAGGCGCGCCAGGCCGCGATCGTCACCCGCGTCGTCACCGACATGAGCAACGACCCCGACCTCACCGCGCTCGCGCTGGCCAAGACCAAGCTCACCATGGCGAGCTTTTCGCGCAAGCAGGAGTTCGAGGCCGACGGCATCGGCGTCGGCATCTCCGCCAAGGCGCATTTCGACCCTTATGGTGCGGCGCGCTTCCTCTCGGCGATGGAGCGCAATGCCGAGCTGAAGGCCGGCAAGAGCTCGCTGGATCCGCGCGCGCAGGATTTCACCTCGTCGCATCCGGCGACCCCGGAGCGCGTGCAGAACGCGCAAACCATTGCGCGGCAATATACTGCGCCTGAAGGCGCCGAGCGCGATCGCGAGACTTATCTCGCGGCGATCGACAACCTCGTCTACGGCGAAGACCCCAGCGAAGGTTTTGTCCGCGGCCGCCGCTTCCTGCATCCGAAGCTGGGCTTCACCTTCCAGGCGCCGGACAATTTCACGCTCGACAACACCGCCCAGGCCGTGATCGGCGTGCGCGAGGGCGGCGCACAGGCGATGCGTTTCGACGTGGTGCGCGTGCCGGCCGAGCAGTCGCTCGGCGACTACCTCAATTCCGGCTGGATGGAGGGCGTCGAGAAGGCCTCCACCGAAGACATCACCATCAACGGCTTTCCGGCCGCCTCCGCCGCCGCCAAGGGCGACCAGTGGCAGTTCAAGGTCTACGCGCTGCGCTTCGGCAGCGACGTCTATCGCTTCATCTTTGCGACACGGCAGAAGTCGACCGAGAGCGAGCGCAACGCGCGCGAGACCGTCAATTCATTCCGCCGCCTGACGCTGGACGAGATCCAGGCCGCCCGTCCGCTCCGCATCAAGGTCATCACCGTGCAGCCCGGCGACACCGTGGAATCGCTCTCCCACCGCATGGCCGGCGTCGATCATCCCGCCGAGCGTTTTCGCGTGCTGAACGGCCTCGATCGCACCGCGCAGGTGAAGGTGCGCGATCGCGTGAAGATCGTGGCGGATTGACGTGCGCTAAGCGCGCGTCATCCCGGGGCACGCTTAGCGTGAACCCGAATCGCGCTCTTGTAGGGTGGGTTAGCCGAAGGCGTAACCCACCGCGCATCCGCACATGCGGAACGAAGTTGGTGGGTTACGCTTCGCTAACCCACCCTACGAAACTAGCGCTTGGTCTCCGGCGTCCCCGCGTCCATGTCCCCGGCCTCACGCTGGCCGCTGAGCCAGAGCGCAAGCAACGTCCAGAACGCACCGGACAGCAGATACGCGCCCGAGGCGATGACGCCGAGATTGGTGGCGAGCAGCAATGCGACCAGCGGAGCGAAGCCGGCGCCGAACAGCCAGGCCATGTCGGAGGTCAGCGCGGACGCCGTGTAGCGATACGCCTGCTTGAAGTTCGAGGCGATCGCGCCCGAGGACTGGCCGAACGACAGGCCGAGCAGGATGAAGCCGATCACCATGTAGATGGTCTCGCCGAACGCGCCGGCATCGAGCAGCTGCGGGGCAAAGCCGCTATAGATCGCGATTGCGATCGCCGATCCCATCAGCAGCGACTTGCGGCCGACGCGGTCGGCGATGACGCCGGACAGCACGATCGCACCGACACCGAACACGGCGGCGACGATCTCGATGATCAAGAAGCGCACCGGGCTTTCGCGGGTGAACAGGAACACCCAGGACAGCGGAAACACCGTGACCATGTGGAACAGCGCAAAGCTCGCGAGCGGCGCGAACGCCCCCAACATGATGTTCTGGCCTTCGCTCGCGACGGTGTCGGAGATGCGCGCGGGCTGCAGCTCGCGGGTCTCGAACAGCGAGGCATATTCCTCCGTCGTCACCATGCGCAGGCGCGCAAACAGCGCCACGACGTTGATGGCAAAGGCGACGAAGAACGGATAGCGCCAGCCCCAATCGAAGAAATCGTCGGCCGAGAGGTTGCCGGCGAAATAGGCGAACAGCGCGCTCGCCACGATCAACCCAAGCGGAGCGCCGAGTTGCGGCACCATCGCGTACCAGCCGCGCTTGGAGGGCGGCGCGTTCAGCGCCAGCAGCGAAGCCATGCCGTCCCAGGCGCCGCCCCAGGCCAGACCCTGCGCGATGCGCGCCAGAGCCAGCAGCCAGATCGCGGCAACGCCGATGTCGTGATAGCCGGGCAGGAACGCGAGCGCGACCGTTGCGGTGCCGAGCAGGAACAGCGCCGAGATCAGCTTGGCGGTCTTGCCGTAGGCACGGTCCACCGTCATGAAAATGACGGTGCCGATCGGACGGGCCATGAAGGCCAGCGCGAAGATCATGAAGGAATAGAGCGTGCCGGTCAGCTCGCTCGCGAATGGGAACACCAGGCGCGGGAACACGATCACCGAGGCGATCGCGAAGACGAAGAAGTCGAAGAATTCCGAGGTGCGGCCGATGATGACGCCGATGGCGATCTCGCCGGGACTGGCCTGGTCGTGGCCGTGCTCGCCCGAGTGGAGGTCTGCCATTGCAGGGGTCTGTGCCGTCGCCATTCGTGCGCCCTTAACGTCCTGAAAACCAAAGCTGACCGCCCGGCGGGCGCCGGGCAATCTGGCCCTCTCTGACCCAACATTCCGCACTGCAACATTGGACAAATTGTCCAATGTCCGGATTGCTGCGCCGCAGCTACCCGTTGGCCCCGCAAAAGAAACTCATTCTCAAAGGCTCGGCCCGTGTCTCGTCTCAAGATCCTGGCGCTACTACCTCTGGCTGCTGCGCTCAGCGGCTGCGACTACGTCGTGCTGGCGCCAGCCGGCGATATCGCTGCCCAGCAGCGCGACCTCGTCATCATCTCCACCGTCCTGATGCTCCTGATCGTCGTCCCCGTGATGGCGCTGACGGTGCTGTTTGCCTGGCGCTATCGCCAGTCCAACACCGCCGCTCGCTACGAGCCGGAATGGGACCACTCGACCAAGCTCGAGCTGGTGATCTGGTCCGCGCCGCTGCTGATCATCGTCTGCCTGGGCGCGCTGACCTGGATGGGCACGCATCTGCTCGACCCCTATCGCACGCTCGGCCGCATCCATGCCGACCGCGCCGTGGATCAGTCCAGGGCTCCGCTCGACGTCGACGTCGTCGCGCTCGATTGGAAGTGGCTCTTCATCTATCCGGACTACGGCATCGCCACCGTCAACGAGCTCGCAGCTCCGGTCGACCGTCCGATCAAATTCCGCATCACCGCGTCCTCGGTGATGAACTCGTTCTACATCCCCGCGCTCGCCGGCCAGATCTACGCGATGCCGGGCATGGAGACGAAGCTCCACGCCGTCGTCAACCACGCTGGCACGTACAAGGGCTTCTCGGCGAACTACAGCGGCGCCGGCTTCTCCGGCATGCACTTCAACTTTAGGGGACTCGACGACAAGGGTTTTGACGCCTGGATCGCCAGCGCCAAGTCGGCCGGCGGGTCGCTCGGCCGCGCCGAATATCTCCAGCTCGAAAAGCCCAGCCAGAACGAGCCGGTGCGCCGCTACGGCACGATCGACTCCGATCTCTACCGTCTGATCCTCAACATGTGCGTCGAGACCGGCAAGATGTGCCAGAGCGAGATGATGGCGATCGACGCCAAGGGCGGCAACGGCCATGAGGGCCTGAACAACACCCTGCCGCTCACTTACGACAAGTACGCCCGCCGCGGCACCCCGCTCGGGCCGGAGCCGACCTTCGTGGCCGGCACCTGCACGCCCGATGCGCCGCAGGGCAAGACCACGGCGTCCATCCTGGCTCCCGTCGACACGGCGCCGCTGCTCGGCGCCGGCCTGAAGCGGCCGAGCTTCGCGCCGCTCAAGTCCTCGTCCTTCTTCCTCGGACTGCGTCCGAAGTCAGACTCCTAAAGAGATCCCCGCATGTCTCCTGATCTTCTCAAGCTCATCTTCGGCCGGCTCGGCTTCGAATCGCTGCCGCTGCACGAGCCGATCGTCGTCGGCACTTTCGCCGTTGTCGCGCTCGGCGGCGCCGCCCTGCTCGGCGGTCTCACCTATTTCCGCCTCTGGGGCTATCTCTGGCGCGAATGGTTCACCACCGTCGACCACAAGCGCATCGGCATCATGTACATGATCCTCGGCATCGTGATGCTGCTGCGGGGCTTTGCCGATGCGCTGATGATGCGCGGCCAGCAGATGCTCGCGTTTGGCGGCTCCGAAGGTTATCTCAACGCCCATCATTACGATCAGGTCTTCACCGCCCACGGCGTGATCATGATCTTCTTCGTGGCGATGCCGCTGGTCACGGGCCTGATGAACTACGTCGTGCCGCTCCAGATCGGTGCGCGCGACGTGTCGTTCCCGTTCCTGAACAATTTCAGCTTCTGGATGACGGTCGGCGGCGCGGTGCTGGTGATGGCCTCGCTGTTCATCGGCGAATTCGCCCGCACCGGCTGGCTGGCTTATCCGCCGCTGTCGAACATCGGCTACAGTCCTGACGTCGGCGTCGACTATTACATCTGGGCGCTGCAGGTCGCCGGCGTCGGCACGACGTTGTCAGGCATCAACCTGATCTGCACCATCGTCAAGCTGCGCTGCCCCGGCATGACCATGATGAAGATGCCGGTGTTCACCTGGACCTCGCTCTGCACCAACGTCCTGATCGTCGCCTCCTTCCCCGTCCTGACCGTCGTGCTCGCGCTGCTCTCGCTCGACCGCTACGTCGGCACCAACTTCTTCACGAACGATTTCGGCGGCAGCCCGATGATGTACGTGAACCTGATCTGGATCTGGGGCCATCCCGAGGTCTACATCCTGGTTCTCCCGGCGTTCGGCATCTTCTCGGAGGTGACCTCGACCTTCTCCGGCAAGCGGCTGTTCGGCTATACTTCGATGGTCTACGCCACGGTCGTCATCACCATCCTGTCGTACCTGGTGTGGCTGCACCACTTCTTCACGATGGGCTCGGGCGCCAGCGTCAACTCGTTCTTCGGCATCACCACGATGATCATCTCGATCCCGACGGGCGCGAAGATGTTCAACTGGCTGTTCACGATGTATCGCGGCCGCATCCGCTACGAGCTGCCGATGATGTGGACGATCGCCTTCATGCTGACCTTCGTGGTCGGCGGCATGACCGGCGTGTTGCTGGCGGTGCCGCCGGCCGACTTCGTCCTGCACAACAGCCTGTTCCTGATCGCGCACTTCCACAACGTGATCATCGGCGGCGTGGTGTTCGGCGCCTTCGCCGGCATCTCCTACTGGTTCCCGAAAGCGTTCGGCTTCAAGCTCGATCCGTTCTGGGGCAAGATGTCGTTCTGGTTCTGGGTCACCGGCTTCTACCTCGCCTTCATGCCGCTCTACGTGCTCGGCCTGATGGGCGTGACCCGCCGCCTGCGCGTGTTCGACGATCCGTCCTTGCAGATCTGGTTCGTCATCGCCGCGATCGGGGCCTTCCTCGTCCTGCTCGGCATCCTCTGCATGCTGGTTCAGTTCGCGGTCAGTTTCCTCAGGCGCGAGCAGCTCAAGGACGTCACCGGCGATCCCTGGGACGCGCGCACGCTGGAATGGGCGACCTCCTCTCCGCCGCCGGACTACAACTTCGCCTTCACCCCCGTCGTTCACGACAATGACGCGTGGTGGGACATGAAGAAGCGCGGCTACCAGCGTCCGCTCACCGGGTTCAGGCCGATCCACATGCCCAGCAGCACCGGCACCGGCATCATCCTTGCCGGCCTCGCCACCGCGATGGGATTCGGCCTGATCTGGTACATCTGGTGGCTGGCCGCCGTGAGTTTCGCCGGGCTGCTCGTGGTCGGCATCGGTCACACCTTCAACTATCACCGCGACTTCGACATTCCGGCTGAAGACGTCATCCGGGCCGAGGACGCGCGCACCAAACTGCTCGCCGGAGCCAAGTAAATGACTGTCGCTGTCAATCCCTCCCAGACCGGCGAGCCGGTCTTCTACCTCGCCGACGAGCATCCGCATCCGGAAGGCTGGAGCACCTCGCTCGGCTTCTGGATCTACCTGATGAGCGACTGTCTCATCTTCGCGATCCTGTTCGCCACCTTCGGCGTGCTCGGCGGCAATTACGCCGCCGGCCCGGCGCCGAAGGACCTGTTCGACCTGAACCTGGTCGCGGTGAACACCTCGATGCTGCTGCTGTCGTCGATCACGTATGGTTTTGCCATGCTGACGATGCAGCAGAACAAGGTCGCGCAGACGCAAGTCTGGTTGGCGATCACCGGCGTGTTCGGCCTCGCCTTCATCGGCATCGAGCTCACCGAGTTCGCCCACATGATCCATGAAGGCGCCACGCCCCAGCGCAGCGCCTTCCTGTCGGCGTTCTTCACCCTGGTCGGCACCCACGGACTTCACGTCTCCTGCGGCCTGATCTGGCTGTTGACGCTCATGGTGCAGGTCCAGAAGCTCGGCCTGATCGAAGCCAACCGCCGCCGCCTGATGTGCCTGTCGATGTTCTGGCACTTCCTCGACGTGGTCTGGATCGGCGTCTTCACCTTCGTCTATCTCCTGGGAGTTCTGCGATGAACACCGATACCCATGCCGCCCATGCGGACGATCATCACCACGAAGGCGGCCACGCCCACGGCACGTTCTCGACCTATCTCCTCGGCTTCGTGCTCTCGGTCGTGCTTACCGCGATCCCGTTCTGGCTGGTGATGAGCGGCGCGCTGCCGAGCAAGCAGATCACCGCGCTCGTCATCATGGCCTTCGCGGTCGTGCAGATCGTCGTGCACATGATCTACTTCCTGCACATGAACACGAGGTCCGAGAACGGCTGGAGCATGATGGCGCTGATCTTCACCATCGTGATGGTGGTGATCGCGCTGTCGGGTTCGCTGTGGGTGATGAGCCACCTCAACAGCAACATGATGCCGATGCACCAGATGAGCGGAATGAAGTGAGCGAGGTCAGGACCGTGACAAGCAAGGCGAGCGGCGCGCACGGCAAGGCTGCGCGTCCCTCCCTGTGGCTCACGGTCCTCTCGCTGACGGCCTTTGTTCTCCTGATCGCACTCGGCGTCTGGCAGATCGAGCGCCGCGCCTGGAAGCTGGCGCTGATCGACCGCGTCGAGCAGCGCGTCCACGCCCCGACCCAGCCGATCCCCTCGCCCGCTTCATGGCCCGCCGTCTCCGCGGCAAACGACGAATACAGGCATGTCGGCGTCACCGGCCGCTTCCTGCATGACCGCGAGACGCTGGTCCAGGCCGTCACCGAGGAAGGCCCGGGCTATTGGGTGCTGACGCCGCTTCTGCGCAGCGACGGCACACAGATCCTGGTCAATCGCGGCTTCGTGCCGTCGGAGCGGCGTGACGCATCGACGCGCCGGGACGGCAATCCGGACGGCCAGGTCGAGATCACCGGCCTGCTCCGCATCACGGAGCCCAAAGGCGGATTCCTCCGGAACAACGTGCCCCAGCACAACCGCTGGTATTCGCGCGATGTCGCCGAGATCGCGGCGGCCCGCGGTCTGCACGATGTCGCGCCGTTCTTCGTCGATGCCGATGCCGGATCACAATCCGGCGGCGGTCCCATCGGCGGATTGACCGTGGTTCGCTTTCCCAATAACCACCTGATCTACGCGCTGACGTGGTTCGCCCTGGCTTTCATGCTGGCGGGTAAACTCTTCGTCACATTCGGCGGCGGGCTGTTCCGCCGCAAACGCTTCGTCCACGAAACGGCTGGCGGCTCCGATGCCCTCGCCCGCAGGACGGGATCAGATGCTGGAACGATCGTCGAACAGGCCTGACGACGGGAAGACGCTTTCCCAAACACTTCCGCATGACGGGCTGGCCGTCACGCTGCAATCGCAGGCCGACGCGCGCAGCGAGCTGATCGGTGCAGCGCCGACCGACGACGGGACCAACCGCAAGAACATGGCGCTGCTGATCCAGCTGCGCTGGACCGCGGTGGTCGGCCAGATCGTGACCATCGGCGGCGTGCATTTCTGGCTCGGCATTCCCCTGCCGCTGGAGCGGATGGGCGCGGTGATCGGCGCGCTGGTGCTGCTCAACGTTTCCAGCCTGGTCTGGGTGCGCCATCGCGCCGCGATCACCAACAACGAGCTGCTGGTCGCCTTGATGCTGGACGTCGCCGCGCTGACCGCGCAGCTCTACCTCTCCGGCGGCGCCACCAATCCCTTCACCTCGCTGTTCCTGCTGCAGGTGACGCTCGGCGCGGTGCTGCTCGATGCCCGCTCGACCTGGTCGCTGGTCGCGCTGACCTGCGCGAGTTTCGTCTGGCTGACGCTGGCGTATCGCCCACTGGATCTGCCGCCCAACCCGCTGAGCGAGACTTACACGCTCACGGTCGCCGGCATGCTCTTGGGTTTCGTGCTCAACGCGGTGCTGCTGGTGGTGTTCGTCACCCGCATCAATCGAAACCTGAGGGAGCGCGACGCGCATCTGGCGGCGCTGCGCCAGCATGCCGCCGAGCAGGATCACATCGTCCGCATGGGCCTGCTCGCCTCCGGCGCGGCCCATGAGCTCGGTACACCGCTCGCCTCGCTCTCGGTCATCCTCAGCGATTGGCGCCGCATGCCCGATCTTGCCGCCGACCAGGAGCTCGCCGAGGACCTCGCGGAGATGGAGACCTCGCTGCAACGCTGCAAGTCGATCGTGACGGGAATCCTGGTCTCGGCGGGCGAAGCACGCGGCGAAGGCTCATCGCCGACGACGGTGACGGCCTTCGTGACCGCCCTGGTCGACGAGTGGCGCGACGCGCGCTCGGCGCGGACGCTCTACTTCGTCAATACGTTCGGCGCGGACGTCGCCATCGTCTCCGACATCGCGCTGAAGCAGGTCATCTTCAACGTGCTCGACAACGCCTATGAGGTCTCGCGGGAATGGGTCGAGCTCGTCGCCGAGCGCGAGGGCGACAATCTCGTGCTGTCGATCAGCGATCGCGGCCCGGGCTTTGCGCCGGAGATGCTGGCGCAGCTCGGAAGACCCTATCACTCCAGCAAGGGCCGCGCCGGCGGCGGGCTCGGGCTGTTCCTGGTGGTGAACGTCGTGCGCAAGCTCGGAGGCACCGTGACGGCCGAGAACCACAGGAAGCGCGGCGCCACCGTCCGCCTCACGCTGCCGCTCGCAACGCTGGCGATCGGGGGGAATTTTGACGCCTGACCGTTCGCTCATCGTCGTCGAGGACGATGCCGGCTTTGCGCGCACGCTGAAGCGCTCGTTCGAGCGCCGCGGCTATGATGTCGTGCTCGCCGCCTCGATCGAGGACGTGCGGAGCGTGCTGGAGGAGCGCTCCTTCGGCCACGCCGTCGTCGACCTCAAGCTCGGCGGCGCCTCGGGCCTTGCCTGCGTCGAGCTCTTGCACACGCATGATCCTGATATGCTGATCGTGGTGCTGACCGGCTTTGCCAGCATCTCCACCGCCGTGGAGGCGATCAAGCTCGGCGCCTGCCACTATCTCGCAAAGCCCTCGAACACCGACGACATCGAAGCCGCCTTCAACAAGGCCGAAGGCAATGCCGAGGTCGCACTCGACGCGCGGCCGACCTCGATCAAGACGCTGGAATGGGAGCGCATCCACCAGACCCTGATCGAGACGGACTTTAACATCTCGGAAGCGGCGAGAAGGCTCGGGATGCACCGCAGGACGCTGGCGCGAAAGCTCGAGAAGCGGCCGGTGAAGTAGGCCTTCACCAAGGTCTCACCGCCGTCATTCCGGGGCGTGCGGAGCACGAGCCCGGAATCCATCAGGCGGCAGAGACGGTGGTTGAATGGATTCCGGGCTCTCGCTTCGCGAGCCCCGGAATGACGGCTACGACCCCAAACAAAAAGCCCGGCCAACCGGCCGGGCTTTTGATTGCTTGCGCAGAACGAAGCTGCTTACGCGGCCTCGTCGGCGACGGTGGTGTCGTCGCCATCGGTATCGTCGGCCTCGCCCTCGGCATCCGCCTCGCCCTCGGCGGCTTCCGCCTTGGCGTTGCGGCGCGGGCTCTTGGCGAGCTGGGCCTCGATCTCCTTGACCGCTTCGGTCTCGGTCGAGTGCTGTACCACCGCGATCTCGCGGGAGAGACGATCGAGCGCCGCTTCATAGAGCTGGCGTTCGCTGTAGGACTGCTCCGGCTGCGACTCCGAGCGATAGAGGTCGCGCACGACTTCCGCGATCGCGACGATGTCGCCCGAATTGATCTTCGCTTCGTATTCCTGGGCGCGGCGCGACCACATGGTCCGCTTGACGCGGGCGCGGCCCTTGAGCGTCTCCAGCGCCTTCTTCACCAGCGCCGGCTCGGACAGCTTGCGCATGCCGACATTGGCGACCTTGGCGGTCGGCACGCGCAGCGTCATCTTGTCCTTGATGAAGTTGATGACGAACAGCTCGAGCTTCGCGCCGGCGATCTCCTGCTCCTCGATCGCCAGGATCTGGCCGACGCCGTGAGCGGGATAGACGACGAATTCATTGGCCTTGAAGCCCTGACGCTGGGTTACGACCTTCTTTTCCTCGACCTTCGGCGCGGGTGCAGCGGCCTTCACAGCAGGCTTGGCGGCAGCGACGGGAGCCTTGGCAGGAGCAGCAACGGGAGCCTTCGACGCGGCGGGCTTGGCAGCGGGAGCCTTGGCAGCGACAGGCTTGGCAGCAGGCTTGGCAACGGTCGCTTTCGCGGCCGGTTTGGCAGTCTTGTTAGGCATTGCGCTTCTTTTGTTCTTCGAGGACTTTGCAGCCGGCGCCTTCGTCGCGGTCCGACCCTTGGATGCGCTACGGCTGGCCGCGGCGACTTTTTTGGCCTCCTTATGGGAAGCCCTCGCTGAAGTACTCTTTTTACGCGTTTTCTGTGACACAGCCTGCGCGCGGAAACTGCCACGCCCCTGTTCGACATTTGGTTTCACGGGAACCCAGCGGGGCCAACGGGGCTGACAGGGTTCGGCTTAATGTGCCCAATATAGCACATTTCCCGCAAAAATCAATGATTTAGGGGTCTTCAGGGCTGGTTTTCGGCGGCGGCGCCGCTATTAGGGTTAAGTTTAGGCCCGATTCAGTCGCCGGAGCCGGGGTTCGGAGAAAAATATTTCTCGAACTTGCCTTCCATGCCGTCGAATTCCTTGGCGTCGGCAGGTGATTCTTTCTTCTGGGTGATGTTCGGCCAGCTCTTGGCGTAGTCGGCGTTGACCGAAAGCCACTTTTCCAGCCCCGGTTCCGTATCCGGCTTGATGGCGTCGGCGGGGCATTCCGGCTCGCACACGCCGCAATCGATGCACTCGTCCGGGTGGATGACGAGCATGTTGTCACCCTCGTAGAAGCAGTCGACCGGGCAGACCTCGACGCAGTCGGTGTACTTGCACTTGATGCAGTTTTCAGTGACGACGTAAGTCATCCAACGCTCCGAAAAGCTCTTTTAAAAGTCGGGGCTTGCGTAGCGCGGATGGCCGGGCGCCGCAAGGTCGGGAAAGCTCGATCATGACGGCTTTGCGCGTTTGATCGACCAAGAAATGAATACGATGCGCAATTAATTGCGCATCCCGAGCTCCTCGTAGAGCACCCGTGCCGAGGCGGCGTCGCCGCGGCGTTCGTTGAAGCCTGTGACTTTCAAGACGCGCACGGTGCGATCCAGCGCGACGGTGATGACGTCGCCGATCTTGATCGCATGCCCTGGCGACTTTTCGCGCTCACCGTTGACGCGAACATGGCCCTTTTCGACGAGCTCGGCCGCGGAAGTGCGCGCCTTCACCACCCGCGCGTGCCACAACCACTTGTCGAGGCGCTGCCGCTCGCTCGTGGGATTACTCCTTGCGCCCCGAGAGCTGCTCCTTCAGCGCAGCGAGCTTGGCGAAGGGCGAGTTCGGATCGGCCGGACGATCGCGCTCGCGCGGATTCGCGCTCGAGGCGTAGGGACGCAGCGAGGGTCCGCCCTGACGGTCGCGGCCCTTGTCGCGGTCACGGCCACGGTTGTCACGGCCCTTGTCGCGGTCTCCGCCGAACTTGCCCTTGTCGCGATCGCGGCCCTTGTTGTCGCGATCCTTGTTATCACGATCCTTGCCCTCGAAGCGGCGATTCTTGTCGTCGCGCCCCTCGGGACGCGGCGCGCCTTCGCCGCCTTCGCGCGGCTTGCGGAAGTCTCTGCCGCCGTCCCTGCCAGAATCTCTGCGATGGCCGCCATGACGATGGCCCGGCTTCGCGCCCTCGGCTGCTTCGCCGGGCGCGGCGTTCGCTGCACCGGGTGCAGCGCCAGCTTCAGCGCCGGCCTGCGGACGCTGATGGTGGTGACGCTGGTGGCGATGGCGCTCGTGGCGCGGCTTGCGGTCCTCATGACGGCCGCCGGGACGCCAGACCTCGATCAGCTCGGGCTCGGCGGGCGTCGCCGCAGCTTCAGGCGCGGCGGCGTCGGGGGACGCGGCAGCTTCGGTTGCGGCGGTCTCGGCAGGAGCGGCTTCGAGGCCGGCAGCCTCGACGGGCGCAGCGGGCTCTTCCGCCGGCGGCGCGATGCCGGGGGCGTCTTCGGGCGTGACGGGGGCCTCGGGAGAGGCTTCGAGCGCAGGCTCGGCCTGCTGAGCCTGCTCGTCCTGCAGCTCCATGCCGGGCGCATCTTCGACGGTGACCGGCTCGGCGACCGCTTCGGTGGAGGGCTCCGCCGGCAGACCGGCAACGGCTTCGGGCGCGGTCTCCGTCGAGGTCTCCGCGGTGCCTTCAGCCGGCGGCGTCTCGGCCGCGACGGTCGCGGCCACGACAGGCTTTTGCGGCAGCGGCGGACGCTTCTCCATGCGATAGCCGAGGGCACGCAGCACCGAGGCGAAATCTTCGCCGGCAGATCCCGTGAGCGAGGTCATCGCCTGCGTCACCACGAAACTGCGGCCGTCGAAGGCGCCGGCCGGCTTTTCGCCGGACGCGTTCTCGCGCCAGGCCAGCGCCGGGCGGATCAGATCGGCAAGGCGCTCCAGGATGTCGACGCGCACGGCACGTTCGCCGGCCTGCTTGTAGCCGAGCACGCGATAGGCATCGCGCGGCAGCGCCTTGTCGACCGGGAACGAAGTGCGGCCGGACGAAGCGAGATGCTGCGCGCCCGACAGCGAGGACAGATCGACATTGTCCTGCTTCAGCGCCCACAAGAGCGCTGCGAGCGCACGCGCGGCGGGCTTCAAAAGGCCGGGGAAATAGATGTGATAGGCGCCGAAACGGACGCCGTATTTGCGCAGCACCGCGCGCGAGGGCTGGTCGAGATCCTTCAGCTCGTTGGCGATCTTGGGCCGCTCCAGCACGCCGAGCGCCTCGACCAGCTGATAGGCGATGCCGCGGGCAATGCCGGTGACGTCCTCGGCCTTGGAGAGCTCGAACATCGGCCCGAGCAGCTTCTCGACATGGGTCTTGAGCCAGAGCTCGAGCCGGGCCTGCACTTTTTCGCGCGGCGCCCCGGTGAGACGCTCGTCCGAGATGATGCGGATGCGCGGATGCAGCGCGTCCTCTGCGGCAGACAGCCGCGCCACGGCGTCGCCGGTCCAGCGGATGGTGCCTTCCGAGGTCAGCACGAACTGATCGTCCGGCGCGTTGCCGAGCTTTTCGGCGCGCGTGTTGATCTCGCCGGCGAGCACCGCTTGCGCTGCAGCCTGCAAGGCTTTCGCATCCGAGCCAGCTTCCGCCGCATCCGGTGCAAAGGTGAAGCCGTCGAGGCGGCCGATGACATGGCCTTCGACGATGACTTCGCCGGTCTTGCCGATTTCAGTATTCAAGCTCGTGTTCTCCCGCAGGCGGCGCATCAATACACTGGTCCGGCGATCAACGAAACGCTCAGTCAAGCGTTCATGGAGCGCATCCGATAATTTATTTTCGACCTCGCGGGCGATCCCCTGCCAGCGTTCGGGGTCTTTCAGCCAGTCCGGGCGGTTGGCGACGAAGGTCCAGGTGCGGATCTGCGCGATCCGGGCCGACAGCGTGTCGATGTCGCCGTCGACGCGGTCGGCCTGGGTAACCTGGGCCTCGAACCAGGCGTCGGGGATGCATCCCTTCCGCATCAGGAAGCCGTACAGCGTGGTCACCAGCTCGGCATGGGCGGCCGGCGACAATTTTCGATAGTCCGGGACCTGGCAGGCCTCCCACAGCCGCTCCACGGCGGCCTTGCCATGCGCGACATCGCGCACCTCGGCGTCGCGGGCGGCATGGTCGAGCACGCGCATGTCCTCGGCGACAGGGGCGCGCGTCAGCGCCTCATGGCCGGGGGCGAGGTTCAGGGACACCTGGAGCGCGCCGAGCGAGGAGAAATCCAGCCTGGCGTTGCGCCATTGCAGCATCTTCACGGGATCGAAGGTGTGGTTCTGCAGCGCGTTGACGAGCTCGGGCTCGAACGGCGCGCAGCGGCCGGTGGTGCCGAAAGTGCCGTTGCGCGTGGCGCGGCCGGCGCGCCCCGCGATCTGCGCGAATTCGGACGGCGTCAGCCGGCGGAACTGGTAGCCGTCGAACTTGCGGTCGGAGGCGAAGGCGACGTGGTCGACGTCGAGATTGAGGCCCATGCCGACGGCGTCGGTGGCGACGAGATAGTCGACGTCGCCGTTCTGGAACATCGCCACCTGCGCATTGCGCGTGCGCGGGCTGAGCGAGCCCAGCACCACGGCGGCGCCGCCATGCTGGCGGCGGATCAGCTCGGCGATGGCGTAGACCTCATCGGCCGAGAACGCGACGATGGCGGTGCGGCGCGGCTGGCGCGTGATCTTGCGGTCGCCGGCGAATTCCAGCTGCGACAGGCGCGGCCGCGTGATCATGGACACGCCCGGCAACAGCCGCTCGATGATCGGGCGCATCGTCGCGGCGCCGAGCAGCAGCGTCTCGTCGCGGCCGCGGCGGTTGAGGATGCGATCGGTGAAGACGTGGCCGCGTTCGAGATCGCTAGCGATCTGGACCTCGTCGACGGCGAGGAAGGAGACGTCGAGGTCGCGCGGCATCGCCTCGACGGTCGAGACCCAATAGCGCGGGCTCTTCGGCTTGATCTTCTCTTCGCCGGTGACCAGCGCGACCGCTTCGCTGCCGACCCTGGCTGCAATCTTGTTGTAGACCTCGCGCGCCAAGAGGCGCAGCGGCAGCCCGATCATGCCGGAAGGGTGCGCCAGCATCCGCTCGATGGCGAGATGGGTCTTGCCGGTGTTGGTCGGCCCGAGCACCGCAGTGACGCCGGCGCCAGGCACGCGATCGGACGGCGCGCGCTCGGAAGCGAAGGGGGAGGAGGAAAAGGGCATCTGGGGGATTAGGTAGTGGCTGATAGGGCGAATGTCAGTGCTGTCTGGGGCGGGGGCGGGGCTCGGGGCTGATCCGCCCCCATCAGCCCGTCATCCTGAGGCGCTCCCCCTGCGGCGCATCGCGCCGCATGGGGAGCCTCGAAGGATGAACCGCCCGGGTGCCGGCCCAGCACGTCTCCGCGGCACCAGCCGGGCCCGTCGCCCTTCGAGGGCCGCTGAAGAAGCGGCCACCTCAGGGTGACGGGACGTGGCAGCGGAGCATCCGGCGCCTCCCCAAACCTCGCGCAACTGTCTCACTTTGCGACGCTTTTCCCGTTGGTCTTAAGCTTCGGAACGACTCTAGAACGAATCGCGGCCGAATCGCTGACTCCTCCTAGAGTCATGTTCCGTTCACGCAACATGTCGCGGGAGTCTTATTGGCTGCAACTAGATGGAGTTTTCCGCCGCCGTACAAGTGACCTTTCGATGGCGCAAACCCTTAAGTTGGGGACGGCGCGGAGTCGAATCAGAATCGGGGAGGAGTCAAATGGATTCCGGGACCGGAGCCGCCGGGACCATTTTTTGCGAAAACAACCCCATGCACAGTAGGGAAGTGATTGAAATAATTGCGTTTTCTTTTAGCTCAAATCCCGCCGTCATTCCGGGGCGCGCCTCTTGGCGCGAACCCGGAATCCATCGGGCCGCAGTGACGGTCGCACGATGGATTCCGGGCCCGCGCCTCCCGGCGCGTCCGGAATGACGCGGACAGAGGCGCGACAGCCGCTTACTGCGTCTTCGCCACGCGCGGTGGCTGGGCCGTGGTGATGAAGCTGGTGGCTTCCAGCATGGCCGGCCCCAAGGGGGTCGGCACTTTCAGCCAGAACGGGACCAGGACGCGGGTGCCGGCGACGGGGGCAAACGCAATCTCGATGTTGCGCTGGGCGGCGAGGTATTTGATCACGGGGCGGTCGGGGATGTAGCCCGCGACAGGCACGAAATAGAGCGAACAGACCACCACCGGGCCGTGATAGCCCTTCTCCGCCTTCACATTCTCCATGCGCTTGAAATCGAGCTTGAGATCGTAGCGCATGCGGCCGTCGAACACCGGGGCCGAGTTGTGGCAGGCCTCCGGCGTAACAGGGTCGCCATTGCCGGGCACGCGCAGCAGCGAGGCCGTCATGGGGTCCCAAACGCCGCGGCGGTGCGCGTCGGTGACGACGATGCGGTCGGGATCGACCGGCGGCTCCGGCAGAATGGCAAAATCCTTCACATTGCCCTTGTCGAGCGTGATGCGGATCTCTTCGGTCTTCTTCGAGGTGGTGGTGGAGGCCTGGTAGCCGGTCGCGACCAGCGCGCCGTTGACGATGCGCCCTTGGCTGGCGCCGGTGCCGGACCCGCCCGTGAACGACTTCAGCAGCCCCGAGGTGCCGCCCGCAGCCGCTGCCGAGAACACATCGTCCTGGATGTCGATATTCCAGCCGCCCTTGCCGACGGGAATGCCGGCCAGCGAGGCCTCATATTGCGCCTCGAGCTTGCCCTGCGCCGCCGCCGGCACCGCGCCCCAGGCCACAGCCAGACCGCAAAGCGCCGCCAGCCAGCCGGCAAAGCTCAGGCGGACTGAGCGCTGTTCTGGCGCAAAAGGGGACGTTGTGAGCACGAAACAATCCAATCGGGGCGCGACGGTTGTTACTTAAGCCAAAAACCGCGGCGAGCAATGTGTCGGAGCGTGTCGAACCGGGAACTCCACCGGAGTCTTCAGGCGCGAATGCGCCCTTTATGTGATGGTAAGGCGCGACAAACATTGCCGTTTTGGTGATCGGGGGGTAGCCGCGGGCTCTAAAACCTCTCCCGCTTGCGGGAGAGGTCGCGCGAAGCGCGGGTGAGGGCTTTCTCCTCTGGGGGGCACCTTCCGTGATAACGACGGTCCCTTCGCGCGCCTCCGCCGGGGCGCGGCCCCAAAAGACCGTCCAAAACCTTGACTGCCCGCCCCTTCCCCCCTATACGTCCGCCCGCTCCCTGCAAGGACGAAGAATTAGCCCCCGTGGCGCCCAGAATGGCGGCCGCACTCGTTAGGGGTTCGAAACTTAAGGATTTCTACCATGTCTCGCCGCTGCGAACTGACGGCCAAGGGCCCCCTCGTCGGCCACAAGGTCAGCCACTCCAACATCAAGACCAAGCGCCGCTTCCTGCCGAACCTCGTCAACGTGACGTTCATCAGCGAAGCCCTGGAGCGCAACGTGCGCCTGCGCGTCTCCACCAACGCGGTGAAGAGCGTCGACCACAATGGCGGCCTCGACGCTTTCCTGCTCAAGGCCAAGGCCGACCTTCTGTCGCCCCGCGCCCTCGAGCTGAAGCGCGCCATCCAGAAGAAGGTCGGCCCGACGGCCGCACCGGCCAAGAAGGCCAGCTAAGTCTTTCCAGAATTGGGCGGGGGCTAGGTTGCGTCGCGTGGCGTAGGCTTAGCCGAGCAAGAGTTTGCGTTGCGGCCGGATCGGAAGATCCGGCCGTTCTTGTTTGTGGTCGGAACATGGGCATCAACTCCTTCCCAAACCATCTTGCCCCATTCGCCCTATGAGGCGTCATAGCTTGCCTTGAAGAGATCGGCCGCCGCTTCGACGTCTTTCTTCGTCTGGATCGTGACCTCAACATCGCCGGTACCGAAGTGTCCCAATTGGCGAACATCCCGTATAGCCAGGCCATTCGCCTTGACCTCATCCGGGTCGATGTTGAGATAGACTCGCACGACTTTTTTTCGATTGTAGATTTGAACTGATGCGAAGTTGCGCCTACGGCGAAACGCCATGTAGTGCTTCTGCGGATGCACGGTTACATCATCACCTAGAGTCTTTAAGCGACCTGCAAGATCCTCGTACACGGCGCGCAGGTCCTTGGGGGCGGCATCAATCTTGGCCTTGATGTTCGGTAGCGTTGCCACCTGCTTAGCCCTTGCGCCACCTCTAGTGGGTACCGCCTCCTCGAGCTCTTCGGCAAGTTTAGGCAATACGAGCAGCCGATGGAGCAATCCTTCTACGGTATCAAGAATAGTCGCCAGTTGCTCCCTAGTTGGCGCCCAACCGCGATGCGCAGCTGCATGCCCGGCTTGCAACACTGGCTCTAAGATATCACGCTCGTGTTGAGAAATTTTGCCCTCATCACGTAGGGCTGTCAGCCCCTTAGCAAAGTTGCCCTTGTCTCCGACTGTCAGCACGATCAGGCGATCGATAAGCGTCCGCGAACCAAACGTGGCGAGGTAATGCGAACCGGTCTGAAGTGACTTATAGATTTCGGCTGAAATCTCTCGAAGCGTAGGGTCAGGAAGGTCCTCGAACCAAGTTGGCGCCACGCGATACGTTACGGGTGGATAGATCATCTCATCCCAATTCGGGACCTCAATCGGCTCGCCTGACTGCGGATCGTAGTCGTACTCCACATCTTCAGAAAAATGAGTCAATTTAACAAGCGCGAGGTGCTCGCATCCGCAACACTCAATAATTAGAACCCTCTGCGTAAAACTAACCGGCGCATGATCATCCACCTCTGTCTTACAATACTCGGCACGAACAAAGTGGTTCGTCTTCCGCTTGCAAGCATTGCAGAAGAACTTCTCAATCTTGAATGTGTCACTCATCTTTGCCTACTGAAGAGGCTATCAAGAACACGGAACACCGCAGCAATCATCGCAATTTCTTTTCCAAACACACAGCAAGAGCCGAAGCACGACAATCTCTCGCCGCCGGCCTAATCAGCTGCCAAAGTCTGCTCGTGCATCCCCCCAACATGACTCAAAACGTCGACGTACTGATCCTCACGCAACAAGTGCAGCTCCTGCGTCAGATGAATCCTATTGGCATTTGGTGGAACCACCGCTTTCGGCACCTCGTCGAAGTGCAACGTTCCTAACAAGAGTTGCTGCCCCGAGAGGACCCGAGAAAAAATAAAACTGAAGATGGCACCAATGTTGTGTCGATCTTGCTCCTGTTGAAGCGGTGAATCGATGACCAAGGGGCAGATCGTCGACTGATTGAAGCGTGACATCGTGTGAAGATATGAGAAGTGCTGAGCCAACAATGAGCGAGGTAGATCACTGCCGAGGGCATTCGCTTTTATTTGCCTGTCAAACGTCTTATAGTCTTCGGTTGAAAGCACATTCACGTTCAGATTGCCCAAGAACTCTTTCATTCGAGCTTGGTAATAGTCGTTGATTTCCCGCTTCCGTTTCGAGTCCAACTTTAAGTCATCATCAAGCTTGGCGAGACTGAGACGAATCTCCTGCTCCCGCATGGCTAACTCATTGATGTCCTGAGATAGCGACGAAAGAATCTCCTTCATTCCCTCGGCGGTTACGAATTCCGCGAACGTCACCTTCTCGCGTGTTCGCTTAAGAATATCTTCCAAAGGAGCGAGGTCCGAAGTCACCGCCTGATATTTCTGCTCAACGGCTCTCTCTTGCTCATGTACGTCGAGCAGCTTCTTCTTTCGTTGATCCAAGAGACCATAACAAAGGTCGATATCGTCGAGGATTCCGAATCGCTCGACTATCGAATTGGCTATAGCCGTCCCGCAAGTGGGGCATAGTACGGGATCAGGAGTATTTGGATCTTCGGCATAGCTGTAGTCCGCATCGAGTTCCCTTATCGCCTGTCGAAGAACAGCAATCTCATTCTCGATGCTATGCCGTTCGTTTCTGATGTCCTTTAGCTCCTGTCCGGCCTGCTGCTGCCGGCCATAGACTGCGTTGTACTGATCAACGAGTTCTTCGGCTTCCCTGCGAAAAACGGAGGGATCAAGGTCAACCTGACGATAAGCCTTCCTCTTTTGATACGAGTCCCTGACCTTGTTCAAGGTGTCGATTTCGGCAGAAAGCTTCGCCTTCTCATCGGAAAGTTCAACCTGCCGCTTCTTTGCATCATAAAACGACTGAGGGCGAACCCCCAGATGATACTCAAGCATGTTCTTTCGATATAAACTGAACTGCTGCAAGCCCAAGAACGATGCCCAGCTCTTGGTCCAGCCCTCGTCTTGATCGATGTAGAACGGAAGAAAGTAGAATGCCGGACCAGCCGCCCCCAATCTGCCGTCTTCGGCACGCTCGAGCTCTATACGAAAATTGAGCTTTGGATTCAGGAACTGAGCGATACCTGCCTCGCCCGAAATTCCCGCAAACCTTCCTATCAACGTACCCTTCGCATCAAACACACCGAAGTATCGCTCATCACGAATTACCGTGTAATCCATCGCGCCCAGCGAGAAGTGCACACAATAGATCGGACGAGCTTTCTTCCAGCGCGCGTTTTGGAGCCCAGGTACATCAGCACCGAGTGCGTGGTAGAGGCTCTTTATGAGCGTAGACTTTCCTACATCATTTTCGCCCGTGATCAGGTTGATCGTCGGGCTGAACGCCTCTCTTCTCGCCGTCTTTTCGACTTTTGAGAGGATCGACACCTCTTTGAACACTAAGCTTGTCATTAACACGGCCCTTGCGAAGATTTCGAACTAGCTGACGAAATCTAGATTTTTTCATAGTAGACCACGACGCTAAGAGCCCTGAGGTACGCCAGATCATAAGGAGCATACAGAGATGCCCGAAGTTCCTGCTCAGCCAAACTTATGAACTGAGAAAGAGATGCTAGATCCGCCTGCGACATGAACAGCTCCTCAAGCCTGCTCACAAGCGCTCCAGCGTCTAGGTTTGTCGAATCAGTAAGATCAGCGACCGCCTGCGGCATTCGTTTGCCCATTCGCATCAAATCTTGTGAGGTCCAGCCGGCATCTTTGAGTTCAATATTTACGAGCGTTGTGTCGGGAGCCGTTCGCTTCTGAGACGAAAGCAACTCCAGACTCTCATCTACAATATTTCGCCCGATGCACTTTTTAGAAATTAAATCATCAACAGTCGCGATCTTATCTGACGCGTAATTGTTCTTTCTTGTGATCTCGCTGTGCAACAACCTTACCCAGCTGTGCACATTGCACCCATGTCCTTCGCCGAAGTGAGAATTAAACAGCTCCATGGCTTCGCCATGCAAATAGCTATGCATCGCGTCGATCGATACGCCGCTAACAATGAAGTGCAGCCTCTCAATCTTCTCTTCGTCGAAACTCGGCAGCTCATCCTTCAACTTCGTAATGATCTTAGTCCGGACGCTTTTTGGAAGCTCATTGGCCGATATGTCATTGCCTGCAAATTCAAAGGCAATGTTCGAAACGAGAATCACCTGCACTTGATATGCAGAAAGAAGGCCGTCGAAATTCAAAAACATCTTGCCCAAGATCGAGTTTGATTTCTTGAGGCGAGAAACCAAACCAGCCAACTTTCTAGGGCTCGCTGAGCTTGACGTTTTTACTTGGAAGAATTCAGCGCTCGTCGGAGCGGCACTCGGCGACAGAAAAAGTACGTCGTCGTGAAATTCAAAGGCCACGAGATAATCTGCCTGCTCCATGTGCCTACGGAGCATCTGGCAAAAAGCCCAGCTCTTCTGATAGTCAAATCGAGCGGACGTGTCTGATCCAGAGGTTTCTCGCTGAGGCTTTTCAACCAAAACCTCTAACAGGCTTTTTTCCATTTAAGACTCAAGTAATTTCCCAGCTATCGTTGAGCAAAATTACAATTTGGCATATTCAGCAAAGATGCAATTTAATCCATAGGTTGTACATACTACTTTTTGCTTTTTGCTGATCCGCTGTATCCCTGCCTTCGCAAGACAGAAAGCCGTCACCCCATCATGTTGACATTTGTTAACACGTTCGGTATCTTGAGGTCTCCGCATGGCTGATCGGCCCAGGCATCCGCACAAGGAAATCGAGGCCGTTGTCGCGCACGCGGAGTCGATTGGCTGGCGGTGGCGCAAGATGGGGCATTGGGGGCGGCTGTTCTGTCCGCATGCGGGTCGTGATGGTTGCCAGGTCGGCGTGAACGGCACGCCGAAGAATCCGGAAGACCACGCCCGGCAGGTGATGCGCGCAATCGGGCGCTGCCCGCACGGGGGCGAGGAGGACAAGTGAAGAAATTCGAGTTCAGCATCATTGCGTCCGGCCTCGATCCTGAGGCGGAGGATTTCGAGCAGCGCTTCTACGACGCCGGCTGCGACGATGCGGCGATCGCGTTCCAGAAGGGCCACATCATCGTCGACTTCACCCGCGAGGCAACATCGGTCAGCGAAGCCATCGTCACGGCGGTGCGGAACGTGCAGGCGGCCGGCGCGCGCGTCGATCGCGTCGAGCCCGACCCGCTCGTCAGTCTTTCCGATATCGCCACCCGCACCGGAATGACGCGCGCGGCGATGACGCAATATTCCAAGGGACAGCGCGCCAAGGGTTTTCCCGCGCCGGTCGCCCGCGTGACGTCCGACAGCCCGCTGTGGGATTGGGCGACGGTGGCAAAATGGCTGTTTCATCACGACAAGCTCAGCCGCGACGAGGCGATCGAGGCGGCGGCCGTACGCGCGGCCAATGCGGCGATCGGATCGCGCACAGGCAAGCTCGAAGAGACCCTGAAGGGAAGCCTGAAAGCCTACGAGAAGGAACTCGACCGGGCCGCGTGAGGCGCGGGATCGCCGCTCTGCGCAGCCCCCTCCCCCTACCCCCGAAAATCAATGCTCCGCAGCACGATCCCCGGTGGCGTGCCCTCGAACTCCGTCGCCTGATACTTCCGCCCCGCGCAGGCTTCGATGCGCTCGCGCAGGCGGGTGAACTGGGCTTCGCGCTCATTGGGGCGGGCGCGGGGGCCGCGCTCGAGGTCGTCCATGGCGGAGGTCGAGATCGCGCAGGCGAATTCCTTCGCGCCGTCCTGCATCGAGAACTGGACGATGCCGCGGTCCTGGTCGTGGCCGATGAAGCGGCTGGTGGTGAGCGTCATGGGGTTACTCCTGTACTGCGCGCGTCCCGGCCTGGTGCGCCATTGCGCACGGGGGGCCGGGACCTACGACCCGGTCGGCTTGATCAAACACGCCGTGGCACGAGCATCTGCAACAACTCAATTCCGTGGCTATGGGTCCCGGATCTGCGCTTCGCTTGTCCGGGACGACACCTGTGTAGCGGCCGCCTTCAGCCGTCGCCGTTGAGCCTTGCGAAATCGTCGAACAGGGCGGCCACCAGCGCGCGGTGGCGGGTGTCCTCGCTGGGCAGGCTCGCGGCGTAGAGGTTGAGCAGATAGCGGGCCTTCACCGCGGCTTCCGGCCACGACATCGCCGGCACCGTCAGCATGCGGCTTTCGAGATCGGCCTCGCGCTCGCGCAGCTCGCGGACATTGTTCTCGACCTCGGCCAGCGCGCGGCGCAGGTCGGTGGCCTTTTGCGCGGCCATGCCACGGTGCTTGTCGAGCTCGACCGGAACATCAGTCATGGGCGGTCGCATCGATGCGTTGAGCGTCCGCGAGGTCGACCGAGCCGATCGCATGCACTTCCGTGGTGCCGCCGCGCGCGCCCTCCGTGGGCACCGTGATCATGGTGGCGACGCGGCGCCAGGCGGCGAACGACAGGCCCTCGATCATCTCCTCGTCGGTGACGACGTCATAGCGGCCCGCCGGCAATTCGCGCGCGATGCCGCGGATGTGAAACGGATGCTTGAACGTCACGGATTCGTGCCGCGAGCGGATGGTCATGCGCGCCTGCCTTTCAAAAAGAGGGGCCCCACCGGACGCTGGCGGGAGCGAGCATGCGCGCATTGCGCGGCAATAGCCAGCGTTATTGTCGGCAGCGCGCGCCAACGCGGCACGCGCGGTGATTGCGCGCGCGGCGTTTTAGCCCTCGCTATCGGCGCGGTGCAGGCGTAGAGTCATCGCATCACCGCACATCTCGCAACGGCTTCGACCGGTGACTGAGGGTGACGTGCGCTCCCGCCGCAAGTTCGAGCAGGAGCGAGCATGTCGCAGTTTCGCCTTTCCGAATGGATCGTGCCGCCGGTTGTGGTTCCGCTGTTCCTTCTGCTGCTGGTGTGCGCGGCGGCCATCTTCAATGGCTAGGGCCATTCGCGTGCCCTACCTTGTCAGCGCCACCAGCGAATATGGCTGCGCCAATCTCGGCCGCGGCAGCGCCAGCCTGGCGCTGCGGCTGGCGCGAAAGTTTCTGCGCGACGGCGCCATCGAGGTGAAGGTCTGCACGCCGCGCGGACGCGTGCTGCAATCGGACGAACTGGACGAACTCGCACCCCCAGAGAAATTTCAAGAGGAGACCGACATGGCCAAGGGACAGCAACGCGGCAATCGCGAGACCAAGAAGCCGAAGAAGGACAAGGCCAAGGTGATCGCGGCAGCGCCGAGCCGCAAGGATGCGGCCTGGCAGCCGGATTTCGGACCGGGGAAGAAGAAGTAGCGGCTCTCTTCGGCTCGCCCCGCCTGCGGGGCGAGGGAGCGCAGCGCCGTCGCGGCTGACGTCGCCGGCTCCTCGCCGTCGCGCTTTTTTGCTATACTCGTCCCGGTAGCATTACCGGGAGGGGATGACCCTTGGAGCACGACCGCACGACCGCGCCGAAAAACCTCGTCATCTGCTGTGACGGCACCGGCAACGAGATCTCGGAGAACATCTCCAACGTCCTCAAGCTCTATCGCTGCCTGCGCAAGACCGACAGGACGTCGCCGCGGCAGATGGTGTTTTACGATCCGGGCGTCGGCACCGTGACGGAGCCGACGACGTGGCACCGGCTCAAGGCCAATATCAATCTGGTGCTGGGGCTCGCCACCGGCTACGGGTTAGATGCCAACGTGCTCTCGGCCTATTGCTTCCTGGTCGAGCATTACGCGCCCGGCGACAAGATCTATCTGTTCGGCTTTTCGCGCGGGGCCTACACGGTTCGGGTGCTGGCGGGGCTGATCCACAAGATCGGCCTGATCAGGCCGGAGCAGGCGAACCTCGCGGGAAGCGGTCTCGTCGCCTACAAGCAATATTCCGGCACCGGGCGCGGCAACGACGTCGAGGACCTCAAGGACGTCGCCTTCGACGACCAGGGGCCGCTGCCGAAGGACCAATTCGATCTCGCCGCGCAGTTCGCGCGCATTACCTCGACGCGCTGGCCGACCATCCACTTCGTCGGCGTGTGGGACACGGTGGCGAGCGTGATCGTGCCGCGCGCCGACCGGCTGTTCTGGCCGAGCCTGGAGGAGCTCGCCTTCACGCTGCGCAATCCCAGCGTCGAGATTTTTCGGCAGGCGATCGCGATCGACGAGCGGCGCTGCATGTTCCGCCTGAAGAAGTACTGGGAGCCGCAGGAGTTCTGGAGCAACCGCTATGTGCCCGACGAGAAGAAGGTGCCGCAGGACATTCTGCAGGTGTGGTTCTCCGGCGTGCACAGCGACGTCGGCGGCGGCTATCCGGAAGCCGAGAGCGGCGACTCCAAATATCCGCTGATCTGGATGATCGCGGAGGCGGAGAAGGCGGGGCTGAACTTCAACCCGGCGACCATCAAGCAGCTCGCCTGGGGCATCCAGCGCAAGAACTCGCCGTTCAAATACGTGGAACCGGCCTATACGGGGAAGACGGGCGTGCTGCACGATTCCATGACGTCCGCCTGGCGGCTGCTGGAATTCTTTCCGAAGAGCGCGAAGTACCGGGAGTGGCCGGAGCGGAAGGTGCTGTTCGGCTTCTACATCCCCGACTGCGAGCCGCGCCTCATTCCGGAGGGCGCGCATGTGCATGAGAGCGTGCTGAAGCGGATGGCGGTGGAGCCGGACTATCGGCCGGTGAACATGCCGAAGGTGTATGAGACGGTGCCGATGCCGGTGCGGCCGGGGGTGGATGTGGCGGAGGCGGTGTGAGGCGACACGCCCCACCCCGCTACCGCCGCTTTCTGCCTTCGCCGCTACTTTTCATTAAAATTCTCCCGCCCGCTTTAGCCGGATCGCATCAACTCTTCCGCATCATCCTGCACCGTGTCCGCCGCTAGACCTGCGGAATTGGAGGAGAGTGCCAATGTATCCGCGTAAATATGCCCGCGTGAAGCCTGCAGGACTGGTGTCGCGCCAGGCCAAGATCATCACCGACCCCCGCGCGCCTGTCATCAACTGCACGCTGATCGACTATTCGCCCGGCGGCGCCTGCGTCGATCTCGGCGGCCAGGTGAACATCCCCGATCGCTTCGAGCTGCTGCACGTCAACACCAAGAAGCGCTGCCGCATCGCCTGGAAGCGCGGCACGCGGGTGGGTGTGGTGTTCTGAGGGACGTCTTGCCCCCTCCAGGGGAGAGTGAAGAGAAGGCTACTTCCGCATTCTCGCTTTCGCACCGCCGACGATCTGCATGGCGACGCCGGCGACCCAGCCGAGCAGAGCCAGCCAGGTCCAGGCCAGGTGCGGATCGAGGCGGAGCACGATGACGGCGACGGAGGCGAGCGCGGTGAGCGTGGCGCAGAGCGTGCCGGCCGCGCTGAGGAATTCGGCGGCGTCGATCGCGCTATGCGCCTCGTCGAACGGCAATTGCGGCGTGTCGATGCCGAGATAGAAGCCGACGAAGCCCAGCACCATCATCACCATCAGAAAGCCCTGCGTGGTGAGCGCTGATATCGCCGATCCCACATAGGCACCGACGAACAGCCCGCACGCCGCGCCGGCCATCGCAAGCCCCACGCGCTCGAACACATGGGCGGTTTTGCGAACACGAAAACGCATGGCGGGCCTCCGTGAGCAGTTGGGTCGCGCAAGGTTAGGCCAGTTTTGCGGGGGGTGGAAGCTGGGGAGATTTACGGAGGGGGGGCGGGCGAAAGGCCGCGCGACATTCTCCGCTGTCGTCGCTGCGCACGCAGGGACCCATAACCACAGGAAGTGGTGAGGCGAAGACTCTTAGTTAAGTTGTCAACCGCCACCGCGCGCCATCGATGGATCACGCGGTATGGGTCCCTGCATGCGCAGGGACGACAGCAGAGTTTGTGGCGCGGGTATCGAGCCACACGTGCCTCAACCACGCACCCCTACCTCGCCCCGAACGTCGTCTTGCCGAACAGCGCCTTCTGCGTCGAGGGCTGCGAACGCCAGTATTGCGGTGGGGCCTCGACCTCGCCGCCGACATCGGCGGCGGCGTGCCAGGCCCAGCGCGGGTCGTAGAGCATGCCGCGGGCGAGCGCGACCATGTCGGCCTTGCCGGATGCGACGATCTCTTCGGCCTGCTTGCCGTCGGTGATCAGGCCGACGGCGATCGTCGGCAATCCGGTCTCGCGCTTGATGCTGTCTGCGAACTGCACCTGATAGCCGGGGCCGAGCGGGATCTTCTGCAGCGGCGAGACGCCGCCGGAGGAGGCGTCGATCCAGTCGACGCCGCGCGCCTTCAGCGCGTTGGCAAATTCGATCGTCTGCGCCAGATCCCAGCCGCCCTCGACCCAGTCGGTCGACGACACCCGCATGCCGACCGGCTTGTCGTGCGGGAAGACGGCGCGGACCGCATCAAAGATCTCGAGCGGGAAGCGCATGCGGTTCTGCAGGCTCCCGCCATATTCGTCGGTGCGCCTGTTGGAGATCGGCGAGAGGAACTGATGCAAGAGATAGCCGTGCGCGCCGTGCAGCTCGATGGCGTCGATGCCGATGCGCTCCGCGCGCTTCGCACTGTCGACGAAGGCCTCGCGGATGCGCTTGAGGCCCGCCGCGTCCAGCGCGAGCGGGGCGGCCTCGCCCTCCTTGTGCGGCAGCGCCGATGGCGCCACCGTCTGCCAGCCGCCCTGCTCCACCGGGATCAGCTGGCCGCCGTCCCATGGCCGCGCGCTACTGGCCTTGCGGCCGGCATGGGCGAGCTGCATCGCGATCGCGGTCGAGGAATGCTTGCGCACCGAGGTGAGCACCTGCTTCAGCGCGGCTTCGGCGGCATCGCTGTAGAGCCCGAGGCAGCCGGGCGTGATGCGGCCGATCGCCTCGACATGGGTCGCCTCGATGCAGAACATCGCCGCGCCCGACAGGCTGAGATTGTTGATGTGGGTGAAGTGCCAGTCATTGGCGACGCCGTCGTCGGCCGAATACTGGCACATCGGCGACACCACGATGCGGTTCTTCAACGTCAGGCCGCGCAGCTTGATCGGGGAAAACAGGACGCTCATGCGGGGGAGTTCCGGTAAGAGGGATGGAAGCAATTGCATGGAGTGTAATGGGCGGACGGCAGATTGCCAGCCCTCGCGGGCGGCATGGCAGCGGGCAGGGCCATGCATTGCCGCTCGACGGCGGTTTCGTGCCCCGGACACGGCGCAGCGCGCAGCGCGCAGCGATGCGCCGCAGAGCCGGGGCCCATGCAACAGCGAACGCGCGGTTTCCTGGGTCCCGGCTCTGCGCAGCAACGCTCGCGCGTTGCAGCGCGTCCGGGACACGCGAGCGCAATGGTGGCTACGACACGGCCTACTCCGCCAGCGTGAACTGCAGCAGCAGGGTTCGCTGCAGCATCGAGAAATTGTCGTCGGAGATCAGCGTCAGCACGGTCTCGCCGTCGGGCGTGACGTGGGCGTCGATGCCTTCCATGTTGTCGACCTCGTGGCCGAGATCGGCAGCGAACAGCGCGGGGCCGTCGACCAGCGCGCCCGGCGCGATCGACTTCAGGGGGATCGAGCGGATGCGGATGTTGACGCCGGTGAACCAGGAGAATTTGCGCTCGAGGATCAGAAGCTCGCCGGAGGGCAGCAGCACGGCATCGCTGATGTCGTATTTCTCGGTTCGGCGCACGCTGAACTGGCCGGGCGTCGGGCCGCCGATCAGGAAGGCTGTGAGGTTGCCGTCGGCATCCAGCCCGCGCTCGGAGAAGGCGATCAGGGTGCCCGCCAGCGGCATGTTCTGGTCTTTGCCTTTGGGCACGACGACCAGCGCTTCGAGTCCCTTGTTGGACGGCAGCTTGCGCACGCCCGCCGGCACCGGTACCACCTCGCCGCGCGCGCGCGTGCCGCCTTTGGAGAAATCGTAGCGCAGGATCTGGTTGACGCGCTCGAGCCCGACATAGACGAAATTGCCGTCGCGCGCGATCGATTCCGAATCCCACCACAGGCGCTTTTCCGTGATCGGCCGCCCTTCGGCGCCGAGCAGCGGCGCGGCCTCGACGTCGGCGAGCCCGGCCATGTTGCGGCCGGAATAGCGGATGCGGCCCGTGAACCAGCCGCCCTGGTCGGAGACCGCGAGGAAGCCCTCGCCCCTGGCATCGAGCCGGATGCCGGACAGGCCGCCAAAACCGCGATAGGGTGAGGTCAGCACCAGGCCGCTGCGATAGTCCAGCGAGCCGAAGCGCGTGCGCGTGCGGTCACGCGGCTCGAAATTGGGAATGACGCGCGCGTTGACCTCGACGCTGACAGGCTCGACGACGGCGTTCTCGACCTGAAGCGCGCGCGGCTGCGGCTCGGTCGCGGCTTGCGCCTGCGCCAGGCGGGAGAGTGCGAGAGTGGAAAATCCCGCCGCTGCGTGCCTAAGGAAGCTGCGGCGGGATCGATGCGTGCTCACGAATGCAATTTGCGTCGCGGGCGACCGGCCGGCTGGGTTGGTGCGGTGTTGGTCTCGCTGAAGAGTTCGGCGAGCTTCTCGGTGATGGCGCCGCCGAGCTCCTCGGCATCCACGATCGTCACCGCGCGGCGATAGTAGCGCGTCACGTCGTGGCCGATGCCGATCGCGATCAGCTCGACCGGCGAGCGGGTCTCGATCTCCTCGATGATGTGGCGCAGATGCCGCTCGAGATAATTGCCGGGATTGACCGACAGCGTGGAATCGTCGACCGGCGCACCGTCCGAGATCATCATCAGGATCTTGCGCTGCTCGGCCCGACCCAAGAGGCGCTTGTGCGCCCAGTCCAGCGCCTCGCCGTCGATGTTCTCCTTCAGCAGCCCCTCGCGCATCATCAGGCCGAGATTCTTTCGCGCACGGCGCCAGGGGGCGTCGGCGGATTTGTAGATGATGTGGCGGAGATCGTTGAGACGGCCCGGATTGGCCGGCTTGCCGGCGGCAAGCCACGCCTCGCGCGATTGCCCGCCCTTCCAGGCGCGCGTGGTGAAGCCCAAAATCTCGACCTTGACGCCGCAACGCTCCAGCGTGCGGGCGAGGATGTCGGCACAGGTCGCGGCGACCGTGATGGGCCGTCCGCGCATCGAGCCGGAATTGTCGAGCAGCAGCGTCACCACGGTGTCGCGGAACGTCGCCTCCTTCTCGTGCATGAAGGACAGCGGATGATAGGGATCGGTGACGACGCGCGACAGGCGCGCGGGGTCCAGAATGCCCTCTTCGAGATCGAACTCCCAGGCGCGGTTCTGCTGCGCCATCAGGCGGCGCTGCAGGCGGTTGGCGAGGCGGGCGACGATGCCTTGCAGATGCGCGAGCTGCTTGTCGAGATAGGCGCGCAGGCGCTCCAGCTCGTCATGGTCGCAGAGGTCTTCGGCGGCGATGATCTCGTCGAATTTCGGCGCGAAGGCGTGATATTCCGGCCCGCGCGGCTCGTTCTTGCCGTGCGAATTCGGACGCGTCGCCTCGCCCGGTGTCTCGTCGTCACCGAGCTCGCCGTCGTCGAACGTGTCCGAGGTCGAGGCCTGCGCGCTTTCCATCGCGCTCTCGCTCATCTCTTCCGAGCTCGCCTGCGCCTGGTCGGCGCTCATCTCCTGCGCGGCGTCGGAATCGGGCGAGCCTTCGGCGCCGGACTGGTCGTTGTCGCCGTCCTGGTTCTCGTCGTTCTCGTCATTGTCTTCGCTGTCGGCGTTGCGCTCGTCGCCGATATCGAGCGCGGTCAGGAGATCGTGCACGGCGTCGCCGAACCGGGTCTGGTCCTCGACCAGGGTGTCGAGACGGTCGAGCCGCTTGCCGATCTTGTCTTCGAGAATGGGACGCCAGAGATCGACCATCTTCTTCGCGGCGGTCGGCGGCGCCATGCCGGTCAGGCGCTCGCGCACCAGCATCGCCAGCGCGTCGGCCAGCGGGGCGTCGGCACGGTCGGTGATCTCGTCGAACTTGCCGCGATGGAAATGGTCGTCGAGCATCGCGGTGAGGTTCTTGGCAACGCCCGCCATGCGGCGCGCGCCGATCGCCTCAACCCGTGCCTGCTCCACCGCCTCGAACACGCCGCGCGCCTGCGGATTGCCGGGCATCAGCTTGCGATGCAGCTTGGCATCGTGACAGGCGATCTTCAGCGCGATGGAATCGGCATGACCCCGCACGATCGCGGCATCGCGCTTGGTCATTTTGCGCGCGGGCTCGGGCAGCCGCGCCTTGCCGGGTGCGAGGCCCGGCCGCTCGGCCGCGAAGGAGACGTCGAGCTCCGGCGTCTTGGCGATCGCCTTCAGGCAGGAGGCGACCGAGCGCTTGAACGGCTCGGTCGGCGCTTCCTTGGTGCTGCGGAATTTGGAGTTGGAGGTGGTCATCTGACCCTATCTGTCGCCCCGGCGAACGCCGGGACCCATAACCACCGGCCGCTCTCGTGTCAGGAAACTATCAGCGTCGTTTCAATCGAAACATCACGCGGTATGGGTCCCGGCGTTCGCCGGGACGACACACCGTGAGAGATCAGCTCAGCGCCACATTCACCGCCGATTCCGGCAGCTCGGCGTTGAAGCAGCGCTGGTAGAACTCGGCGACCAGGGGACGTTCGAGCTCGTCGCACTTGTTGAGGAAGGTGACGCGGAACGCAAAGCCGATATCGCCGAAGATGTCGGCGTTCTCGGCCCAGGTGATCACCGTGCGCGGGCTCATCACCGTCGACAGATCGCCATTGGCGAAAGCGTTACGGGTGAGATCGGCGAGGCGCACCATCTTGTTGACGATGTCGCGGCCTTCCTGCGTGCGATAGTGCTTGGCCTTGGCCAGCACGATCTCCACTTCCTCGTCATGGCTGAGATAGTTCAGCGTGGTGACGATCGACCAGCGGTCCATCTGGCCCTGGTTGATCTGCTGGGTGCCGTGATAGAGGCCCGAGGTGTCGCCGAGGCCGACGGTGTTGGCGGTGGCGAACAGCCGGAACGACGGATGCGGCTTGATCACCTTGTTCTGGTCGAGCAGCGTCAGGCGTCCCGAGACCTCCAGCACGCGCTGGATCACGAACATCACGTCCGGGCGGCCGGCGTCGTATTCGTCGAACACCAGCGCGACGTTGTGCTGGAGCGCCCAGGGCAGGATGCCGTCGCGGAATTCGGTGACCTGCTTGCCGTCGCGGACCACGATCGAGTCCTTGCCGACGAGGTCGATACGGCTGATGTGGCTGTCGAGGTTGACGCGGACGCAGGGCCAGTTCAGGCGGGCCGCGACCTGCTCGATATGGGTGGATTTGCCGGTGCCGTGATAGCCGGTCACCATCACGCGGCGGTTGCGGGCGAAGCCGGCGAGAATGGCGAGCGTGGTGGCACGGTCGAAGCGATAGTCGGAATCGACTTCGGGCACGTGAGGATCGACTTCGGAATAGGCGGGGACTTCGAGATCGCTGTCGATCCCGAACACCTGCCGCACCGACACCTTCATGTCGGGCAGACCGGAAACTTCCTCAACTTTGGACAGGGCGGCGGTCGTCATCAATCCTCCGAGGTCCCGGGCGATCCCGAAACCAGTTATTTGCACGTTGGCTGCGGCTGGGTGCTGAAAATCAACCTATCAGAGACCAGTGGCCGGCAGAAGCCCGTGCCACAATCAAAGTTCCATTGTCTTTTCATTTAGATAGGCAAGGAACGCAGTTTTTGGAGGGCTGCCTTGCGAATCACGCTGGAATTTCGCGCCGGAGGGCCGGCCTTGCCCATGCCAGATGGCACTTTCACCGGCTCTCCTTACTTATGTAGGGTTCAAGCCCCAGTGCTCCAGCCCGCCACAGAGACGACGTGACGTCCTTCCTCGATCCCCTCATCTTGTTCGTCTCGGCCCATCCGTGGCTGGCCTATCTGACCCTGTTCCTGGCGGCCCTGCTCGAAGCGGTCCCGGTGGTGGGATCGGTCATTCCCGGCTCGACCATCATCCTGGCGCTCAGCGCCCTGGTTCCGGGCGGCGAGTTGATGCTGCCATGGGTGCTGCTGGCGGCGTCGGTCGGCGCCGTGCTCGGAGACGGCTCGGCCTATTGGGTCGGGCATCGGCAGCAGCGCAAAATCCTCAACACCTGGCCGCTGACCAATTATCCGCGCGTGGTCGCCGAGAGCGAGAGCTTCTTCCACCGCTTCGGCACCTGGGCCGTGTTCTTCGCCCGCTTCGTGCCGCCGATCCGCGCCTTCGTCCCCGTGACCGCCGGCGCGCTCGGCATGGCGCCGGCGAAGTTCTATGCCGTGAACATCCCGGCGATCCTGGTCTGGGCCCCCGCGCACGTGCTGCCGGGCGTGCTGGCGGTGTCGGCGCTGCACGAATATGCCGGGCTGCATCACCACGGGCATGTCGGCAAGCATATCTGGATGTTGACGGTGGTTGCGGTTGCGATCGTTGGCGGCGTGGGCGTGTGGATCTATCGGAGGCGGCAGAACGGTGGTGTCGCAGCGACGGCCAAGCCACGGGTTTAGCCGGCGCCACACCGCAGGTGTCGTCCCTGCGAACGCAGGGACGACAGCGGCGAGCCCCCCTAACTAGTCCCCGCCCGCCGCCCCGGCGCAGGCCCCACATACCTTGCCCTTGGCCTGATCAGCTTGCCGAACTGCAATTGCTCGCTGGCGTGCGCGATCCAGCCGACGCTGCGGGCCATCGCAAACAGAGCGAGCTCGCTGCCGGCGGGCAGGCGCAGCGCGTGCACGAGCACGGCGAGGGCATAGTCGATATTGACGAATTCGCCGGTCGCCTCCGCGATCCGCTCCGGCACCTCGCGCGTGAACTTTCGCGGCGCGCCTGCACGGGACAGCGCATTCAGCAGCGATTGCGCGCGGGGATCGCCGCGCTTGTAGACGCCATGGCCGAAGCCGGCAAACCGCTCGCCGAGCGCGACGCGCTCGCGCACCATGGGCGCGACGTCGCGATCGATCAGCGTCTTGACGAGCTGCGAAGCCAGCACGCTGGCGCCGCCGTGCTTCGGCCCCTTCAATGAGGCGAGACCGGCGATCACGGCATCATAGAGGTTGAGGCCGGTCGAGGCCGCGCAGCGCGCGGTGAAGGTCGAGGCGTTCAGCTCGTGGTCGGCAAGCAGCACCAGCGCGCGGCGGATCAGATCGGGCGCGTGCTTGTTGTCCGCCGCCCAGGCTTTTGCGATCTGCTGATGCAGCGGCTCGGCCGACGGCTCTGAATTGAGCATGGTCGCGACCAGCAGCCGGACGATCCGTCCGCCGACCATGGCGCGGCCGTCGGGCGCCCGGGTGAACGCACGGGGATCGACGCTCGCGGCCAGTGCAAGCACGGCGATGGCGCGGTCGATCGGCGCGGCCCGGCGTGCAGCTTCTGCGATCGTGCGCATCTCTTCGGAGAGCGCGGGCTGATTGTCCGGAGCGAACGGATCGACCTCGGAGACATCCCACAGCAGCGTCGCGGTGTGCTCGAGCGTGTCGTTCTCGGCGAGATCGACGCAATTGACGCCCCGATAGATCGCGCCCTCTTCGGTGATGGTCGAGATCTCCGTATCCATGACAGGCAGGTCGGCGTCGAAGCTGCGCAGGCCGCGCGGCTCCGGGGACGGCACCCGGCGCTCCTTCAGCGCGCGGACGTCCTCGGCGCGGTAGCGGTTTTTGCGCGAGTCCTGCGTCGGCTCGGAGCGGATCAGGCCGCGGCTGACATAGGCGTAGAGCGTGGCCGGCGAGATCGCCAGCTCGGCGGCGGCTTCCCGGGCGGAGAGATAGAGCCCATCGGAATTTTTCATATTGATTTATGTAATCAAGATTGATCAATCTGTCGAGAGGCCCGAATTTTCCTTGGTGCAACGCAAAGGGAGATTTGGGCCATGAACATCCACCTCACCAAAAGCCAGATCGGGCTGGACGGCGTTCCCGCGGCGGAGACCGTGCTGAGCCATGTCGACGGCGAGCGCGGCGAATTGATCATCGCCGGCGAGTATGTCGGCCGTCTCGCCGCCCAATCGAGTTTCGAGGGCGTCACCGCCCGGCTCTGGAACGGCGCCAACAAGACCAGCTTGAGTGAAGCCAATGTGCGGGCGAGCCTGGGTGCGGCGCGCGAGCGCGCGTTCGCGCGGCTGCCGGACCTGCTGCCGGCAACGCGCGGCATGGGCGTCATCGACGGGTTTCGCGCGGCGGTCGCGGGACTTCGCGCCGAGCACGGGCTCGAGCACGAATCGACGATCGTCGGCGCGTTTCCGGTGATCGCAGGCGCGCTGGTCCGGCGCGCCAAGGGGCTGGAGCCGGTCGCGCCCGACCCGAATGCGAGCCATGCCGCCGACACGTTGCGGATGTTGCGTGGCGCCGCGCCTGAAACCCGCGAGGTCTCCGCGCTCGATGCCTACCTCGTCACCGCCAGCGACCACGGCATGAATGCCTCGACCTTCACCGCACGCGTGGTGGCCTCGACCCAAGCCGATCTGTTTGCCGCGGTGACCGCGGGCTATTGCGCGCTCACGGGCCCGCTGCACGGCGGCGCGCCGGAGCCGGTGCTGGAGATGCTGGACGCGATCGGCTCGCGCGAACGCATCCAGCCCTGGGTGGATGCGGCGCTGGCCCGCGGCGAGCGGATGATGGGCTTCGGTCACCGCGTCTACCGCGTGCGCGATCCGCGCGCCGATGTGCTCAAGACCGCGGTCGAGGCGCTGGCGTCCAACGGCACCGATTTGCCCTTCGCCGGCGAGGTCGAGGCTTACATCCGCGCCGCCTTGCGCAAGAAAAATCCGGAGCGACCGCTGGAGACCAATGTCGAGTTCTTCACCGCCATCCTGCTCGATGCGCTGGCGATCCCGAGGCAGGCCTTCACGCCGATCTTCGCAGTGGCACGTAGCGCGGGCTGGACCGCGCATGCGCTCGAGCAGCGGCGGACGGGGCGGTTGATCCGGCCGAGCTCGTCCTATGTGGGGGCGATGCCGGAGGCGTAGGCGACCAGCGCGCGGAAAGAGGCGCAACAGCGGAGTCGATCACTCCGCTGTCGTCCCTGCGAAAGCAGGGACCCCTACCGCGTGATTTATCGGTGAGAGACAGGTGTGAGGACCACGGGAAGACCATTTCACTATGAGTCTTCGCCAAACGTCTCCCTGGGGTTATGGGTCCCGGATCTGCGCTCCGCTTGTCCGGGACGACACCGAGGGTTTGGCGCCGAGGTGCCTCGCACCTACACAGCGCCCGCGAGGCCCTTACGCCTCACGCACCACCGTCTTCAGATAATTATACGCCTTGATGATCTCGATCAGGCGGTCTTCCGTCGAGCGGTCGCCGCCGTTGGCGTCGGGGTGGTGCTGCTTCACCAGGGCCTTGTACTTGGTCTTGACGTCGGCGAGCGTGGAATCGGGGCCGAGGCCCATGACCTGCAGCGCCTTGCGCTCGGCGTTCATCACCTTGCGCGTCTCGGCCTTGGGCGCGGCTTCGGGGCCCTTGCGCCAGCCCGCGCGGCCGTTGATCTCGCTGAACATGCTGAACGGGTCGGCCGCCATGTCGATCTCGGCTTCCGCACCCTTCTTGCCGCCATTGGCGCCCATCTTCCAGGTCGGACGGTGGCCGGTCAGCGCATCCTTCTGGTAGCGCGCGACGGCATCGGCATTCATGCCGGAGAAGAAATTGTAGTTCTGGTTGTACTCGCGCACATGGTTCAGGCAGAAGTGCCAGTACTCGCGCTGGTTCTCGCGGCCCTTCGGCGCGCGATGCGCGCCCTTGTTCTGGCATCCGGCCCATTCGCAACCGACCGCGGTGTCGCGCGGCTTCACTTCCGGCTGCTTGCCCCGCGGCTTGACGCGGATGGAGTCGAAGAACTTTGATGAATCGATCGGCATGGCTGACTTTGACTACGCAATGCAAAAACCTTCAAGTCTTGACATTGCAATTAGGACGAAACCCGTAGCCGAAGTTTCACTTCGGCGTACTTGACGTACGGCCGCCAGAGGCGGCCTATGCAATTGACGGAGTGCGATCGCGCACCTGAATGGCACATACATGGCTATGAGAGACACTATCAGCAACAAGTTGCAGGAAGCTTTCACGCCGGAAAGCCTCAATGTCGTCGACGAGTCACATCTGCATGAAGGCCACGCCGGCCATCGGCCCGGCGGTGAGACGCACTTCCGTGTGTATATCGTGTCTGATGCCTTCAAAGGGAAGAGCCGGGTCGAGCGCCACCGCATGATAAATTCGGCGCTGGCCGCGGAACTCTCCGGCAGCGTGCACGCGCTCGCGATCCAGGCGAAGGCGCCGGGGGAAAACTAGTTCGTCATTCCGGGGCGGCTCGAAGAGCCGAACCCGGAATCTCGAGATTCTCGGGTGCGCAAGGGCGCACCCTAGTTCGATGCTCCGCATCGCCCCGGAATGACTGGGGGCTTAGAACGACGTCCCCGCCCGTCGCGGCTTCGCCTCTTCCAGCTCCGCCTCGCGCGGCACCGGTGAAATACGGAGCGCAGTGATGCGGTTGCGCTCGCGGCGCAGCACGCGGAAGCGGAAGCCGTGGAACGTAAAGCTCTGGCCGCGATCGGGGATCGAGCGCGCCTCGTGAATGACGAGGCCGGCGACCGTCGTTGCCTCTTCATCGGGCAGGTGCCAGTCCATGGCGCGGTTGAGATCGCGGATCGGCACCGAGCCGTCGACCACGACCGAGCCGTCCGGCTGGGCGCGCACGCCGGCGACCACGACGTCGTGCTCGTCGGAGATGTCGCCGACGATCTCCTCCAGGATGTCTTCCAGCGTCACCAGACCTTCGACTTCGCCATACTCGTCGACGACGAGCGCGAAATGGGTCTTGCGGCGGCGGAACGCCTTGAGCTGCTCGGCCAGCGGCCGCATCTCCGGCACGAACCAGGGCGGCAGCGCGATGGTGGAGACGTCGATGCGCGAGGTATCGCCGTCCGCAGCACGGATCGCGCGCAAGAGGTCCTTGGCATGGAGCACGCCGATGATGTTCTCCGGCTTCTCGCGCCAGAGCGGGATGCGGGTGTATTCGGTCGCCAGCACCTCGCGCACCAGCTCCTCCGGCGGCAAATCGGCGTTGATCATCATCATTTCGGTGCGATGGATCATGACGTCGGAGACCTGGAGCTCGCGCAGGTCCAAGAGGCCGCCGAGCATGTCGCGGTCCTGCTTCTCGAACTTGCCCTCGTGGTGCAACAGGTCGACCGCGCCGCGCAGGCGCTCGGTCGGCGACAGGATCGCCTGGTGCTCGCCGGCGAGGCCGAACAGGCGCATGAGCAGGCGCACGATGACCTCGACGATGCGCAGCAGCGGCCCCAGCACGTACATCGTCAGCCGCATCGGGCGCGCGACCGCAAGCGCGACGCGGTCGGGCGCATTGATCGCGATGGTCTTGGGCAGCACCTCCGCGAAGATCACGACCAGCGCGGTCATCACGCCGGTCGCATAGAGCACGCCGACATCGCCGAACCAGGCCGTGAAGATGGCGGTGGCGATCGCCGAGGAGCCGATATTGGCGATGTTGTTGCCGAGCAGCAGCGCCCCGATCAGGCGCTCGCGCATATCGAGCAGATCGGAGACGACGTCGGCGTCGTGATTACCCTGCTTGGAGAGGCGGAGCATGCTGGCGCGCGAGGCGCCGGTCAGCGCGGTCTCGCTCGCGGCGAAGAAGCCGGAGACGAGAAGACAGAGAATGACGATGGTGAATCCGAGCCAGTCCATGCACCACTCAACAGAAGTTCAATCGCGCATCAAACCTTTTGCGCGAGCTTCTCTTTCAGAAAATCCCGCACCGGGGCCGGCTCGACATCCTTCGCGATCACCGCGCGCCCGACGGCCTCCAGCAGGATGAAGGTGAGCTTGCCGCGCGTGACCTTCTTGTCCTGCGCCATCAGGGCCATCAGCGCGTCGGCATCGGCAAGCCCCTCCTGCGCAAAGCCCGCGATGTCCTGCAGGCGCGTCGGCAGACCGGCTTCGATCAGATGACGCTCGACGCGCACCGCCTCGGCTTCGCCGATCATGCCGAGCTTCGCCGAGAACTGCGCCGCCAGCGTCATGCCGATGGCAACGCCCTCGCCGTGGAACAGGCGGTCGGAAAAACCGGTCGCGGCTTCCAGCGCGTGACCGAAGGTGTGGCCGAGATTGAGCAGCGCGCGCTCGCCGGTCTCGCGCTCGTCGCGGGAGACGATTCCGGCCTTGGCGCGGCAGGAGGTCGCGATCGCATGCTCGCGCGCCGAGCCGCCCTTGAAGATGTCGGAATGGTTCTTTTCAAGCCAGGTGAAGAAAGCCTCGTCGCCGAGCACGCCGTATTTGGCAACCTCGGCATAGCCGGCGCGGAACTGCCGCGGCGACAGCGTGTCGAGCACGGCGGTGTCGGCGACCACCAGCACCGGCTGGTGGAAGGCCCCTAACAGGTTCTTGCCCTGCGGCGAGTTGATGCCGGTCTTGCCGCCGACGCTGGAATCGACCTGCGCCAGCAGCGAAGTCGGCACCTGCACGAAATCGACCCCGCGGCGCAGGATCGCGGCGGCAAAGCCGGCGAGATCGCCGACCACGCCGCCGCCGAGCGCGACGACGAGATCGTTGCGCTCGATCTTGGCGGCGATCAGGGCCTCGCTGACCTTCTCCAGGCCAGCATAGGTCTTGGAGATCTCGCCTTCCTCGACAATGATGCGCGAGGTCGGGATGCCGCTGGCGGCAAGCGAAGCCTCGGCGGGCTCGAGCCAGTGCTTTGCCACCGTGCGATCCGTCACGATCGCGGTGCGCACGCCGGGACGCAAAGCTGCGACGCGTTCGCCGAGCGAGGACAGCACCCCGCGGCCGATGACGATGTCATAGGCGCGGTTTTCCAGCGCGACCTCGACCTTGACGGGATCGGAATGTTTCAACGGCGCAGTCATCTTAACGCACTCGCAACGTCGGCAGGTGGTTGGGTGGCTTGCTCACCACAGAGATGCGCGCGCAGCGCCTCGATGGTCTCCTCGACGATTCTGTCGTGCGGCACGTCGCGCGAGGCGATGGTGAGGTCGGCATGGCTATAGACCGGCTCCCGCTCGGTGAGGAGGCGCGTCACGGTTCCCTCAGGGTCGGCGGTCTGGAGCAGCGGACGGTCGGCGCGGCGCCGCACGCGGCGCATGATGACGTCGTGGTCGGCCTTGAGCCAGATCGACACCGCCTTCGCCGCGATGCGCGCGCGCGTCTCCTCGCGCATGAAGGCGCCGCCGCCGGTCGCCAGCACCACCGGCCCGCTGTCGAGCAGCCGCGCGATCACCCGCGCCTCGCCGTCACGGAAATACGATTCGCCATGGCGCTCGAAGATCTCCGGGATGCTCATCTGGGCCGAGGTCTCGATCTCGGTGTCGGCATCGACAAAGGGCAGCTTGAGCCGGAGAGCCATGCGGCGGCCGATGGTGGATTTGCCCACCCCCATCATACCGACGAGCACGATCGAGCGCGCCCCGAGCGCCGACAGGATGTCGGCTTCGGGCGAAGCTGGTATCGGCAGGGCGGCGTCGGACATGTCTCGCTCGATTGGATCTCGCTCGATTTGCCGCCAAAGGCGGCATGCTTTGGCCACCTATACGACCCCAAAGGGGGCCTCGCCAGTGGACTCTTGCCACGAAACGGCGAACATGTTGGATGATTTCATTGGTTAATTTGCCCGCCAGTCCCCTGCAGAGACCCCAGAACGATGCCCAGCCTGTTCCGCTTCCTGACGGTCGTCGCCGTGATCGCCGGCATCGTCTATGGCGTGGTCTTCGCACTGGCCAATTTCGTCAGTCCCAAGTCGCGGGAAATGACGGTGACGATCCCGCCGGACAAGTTTCTCAAGAAATAGACGTTGGTTGCACGCGTCAGGCGCCCTGCGAACTTCGCGTCAAAGCGAGGCGCAGCAGGCGCAAGAATAGCTGCGTATCTTCGAGAAGATTCTGGCCCGCGGCCTGCGCCTCCTTGATCCCTTCCATCGCCGCCACGATGATGCCGGCGAGGTCTGTCGGCGAGGCCTTCAAAGCGTCCAGGGTGATCGCATTCCGCGCTTGCGCATCGGCCAGTGCGCGAGCAAGCAAAGCCACCAACCGGGCGCGTGCTGCCAGCGTGATGTCCTTGGCCAGCGTCATATTGGCGTCGAACAGCTCTGCCGCGTCCGCGCTGCCGGCGAACGGCACGATCAAATCGCGCTGGAACGCTGCAATCGCCAGCTCGATCCGGCTGAACACGTCGCCGTCGCCGGCGAGCGCGGCTTCGACGCTGCGCATCGTCTTGGCATGCGCCCGCTCCGACCCGGCCCGAAACAATTCCTCCTTGCTGCCAAAGCTCAAATAGAGCGCCGCGCGCGAGATGCCCGCCGCCCGCGCGATGTCGGCCATCGACGTCTTGCGGAAGCCGTGGCGGACGAACACCGGCAATGCCGCCTCGAGAATTGCTCCGGCCTTGTGATCGCTGTCTTTCATAGAGACATATTGACAGTTCAAGTCCAATTCGTCAAAAGACGATTAGACAATTACAATCTAATTGTCCAATTCGACTTGACCGGAGCTCAAGAGCTTGAAAAATCAAATGGATTCTCAACTTCCTCAACCGACCGCCACGGTCCTGGTGACCGGCGTCGGCGGATTTCTCGGCGGCCATGTCGCCAGCCAGCTGCTGGCGAGCGGCTATCGCGTGCGCGGGACCGTCCGCAGTCTGCACGCCTGCAACCGGATCCGGAGCCAGATTTGCGCGACCGCGCCTGCCGCCGGTGCGCTCAGTTTTGCCCGGGCGGATCTTTGCTCCGACGACGGATGGGACGACGCTCTGAAGGGCTGTCGCTATGTCATTCACACGGCCTCGCCATTTCCGGCGGGATTGCCTGACAACGAAGACGAGCTAATCCAGACCGCGCGCGACGGTGCGCTCCGCGTGTTGCGCGCGGCCCATGACGCCGGCGTGGCACGCGTGGTGCTGACATCCTCGATTGCCGCCACCAATCACGGTAGCGGCCGGCCTCCCTACACCGAGAACGATTGGACCGATCCGACCAGCGCGCGGGCGACGCCCTACTACAAATCGAAAACGCTGGCCGAGCAGGCCGCGTGGAGCTTTGCGCGGAACAGCGGGCTCGATCTGTGCGTGATCAATCCCGGCATGATCTTCGGACCGCTGCTCGGCCCGCAATACGGCACGTCCGTCGGACTGATCCAGCAAATGATGAGCGGCAAGTTGAAGCGTGTGCCGCGCTTTGGCTTTGCGGTCGCGGACGTGCGTGATGTGGCCGACGCCCATATCCGCGCGATGACCTGTCCTGATGCCACCGGAGAGCGCTTCATCGTCGGCGGAGGTTTTTTCTGGTTGAGGGACTTGGCCGCGGTGCTGGCGACATCGTTTCCGGCTTATGCGGCCCGCTTGCCGCGCGGGGACGTGCCGAACTGGATGGTGAGGGCGCTGGCCCCGTTCAGCGGGCGCTCGCGCATGATCGTGCATGAGCTCGACCGCGACCTCAGCGTCAGCGCCGCCAAGGCGCACCGCGTGCTGAACTGGCAACCACGGCCTGATGAGGATTGCATCCGGGCCAGCGCCCAAAGCCTGATCGACCATCGCTTGATCGCCACGCCGTAGACGGCTGGACCCCCTCGCCCACTCTTGCAGAACTGGAGAACCACCAATGACGACGCACGCGACCGACACGGACTCACCGCAAGCCGAGCACATCCGCAACACCGAACGGGCCCGGCTGCGCGCGCTGGTCGAGGGAGACATTGCGCAGGCGGAGCCGCTTCATGCACCGGAGTTTCAGTTGATAACGCCCATCGGCATGCCGCTCTCCAAGGGCGAATATCTGGGTGCGATCCAGAGCGGGCAGATCCAGTACCTGATGTGGGAACCCGGCGCGATCGCAGCCCGCCAGCAGAACGATCACGCCGTGATCCGATATCGCGCCAGGCTGGAGATCGTTTTTGCTGGCCACCGCGTTGCCCCTGCGGACTATTGGCACACTGACACTTACGAGCATCGCGAGGGGCGTTGGATGGTGGTCTGGTCGCAGGCGACGGCGATCAGCGAAATGGCCTAGAATTTCGACGAGAGCGTTCGGGCCCGCTCCCCATTGCTGGTGAGTTTCTCAAGAAATAGGAGCTAGCCTCCCGGGCATGCGCACCAAGCCCTCAGATGCCAAGCTCACCGGCCTGTTCCTCGACATGCTCGCGGCGGAACAGGGCGCCGGGCCCAATACGCTCGACGCCTATCGCCGCGACCTCACCGATTTCTCGGAATTTTTGGGCCGCGTCGGGCACAGCTTTGCCGACGCCGAGACGCAAAATTTGCGCGATTATCTCGCCGATCTCGATGCCCGCGGGTTCAAATCCACCAGCGTCGCGCGGCGGCTGTCGGCGATGCGGCATCTCTATCGCTTCCTGCTGAACGAACGCATCCGAGCTGAGGATCCCGCCGCGATCCTGTCCGGCCCCAAGCGCGGCCGCGGCCTGCCGAAGGTGCTGTCGATCGCCGATGTCGACCGCATGCTCCGCCGCGCCAAGGAATTGAGCGAGGCGCAAGATGCCTCGCCGTCGAAGCGGCTACGCTCTTTAAGGCTCTACTGCCTGCTCGAGGTGCTCTACGCCACCGGCTTGCGCGTCTCCGAGCTGGTGGCGCTGCCGCGCTCGGCGGCCAAGCGCGACGCGCGCATGATCGTGGTGCGCGGCAAGGGCAACAAGGAGCGCCTGGTGCCGCTCAACGAGGCCTCGCGCCAGGCGATGGCCGATTATCTCGCGGCGACGGAAGCTGCGAAGACGGAGAAGAAGAAGGACAGCCTCGCCGCTTCCAAGTGGCTGTTCCCCTCGTTCGGCGAGAGCGGACATCTGACGCGCCAGCATTTCGCCCGCGACCTCAAGGAGCTCGCGGTCGCCTCGGGGCTGCAGGCGCGGCTGGTCTCCCCGCACGTGCTGCGCCATGCCTTTGCCAGCCATCTCCTGCACAATGGTGCCGATTTGCGCATCGTGCAGACCCTGCTCGGCCACACCGACATCTCGACGACGCAGATCTACACCCATGTGGTGGAGGAGCGGCTGAAGAGCCTCGTGCGCGACCTGCACCCGCTGGCGGAGAAATGACTGTCGTCCCTGCGAACGCAGGGACCCATACCGCGTGATCTATCTGTGACAGCCGCTGTGAGTCCTACGGAAGGGCCTCTTCACTGCCAATCTTCGCCAAACTTCTCCCTGTGGTTATGGGTCCCCGCGTGGGCGGGGACGACGGCGGAGGCCGAAACCGCCTTGACTTCGGCCACATCTCCGCAGAAAGAGCCGGGGCCTTCGCATGATTTGACGGGCCCGCTCGCAGCACACAGGTCAACTCATTGAAGAAGCTACACTTCTTTCCGCCAGTCTAAATCCGCTTCGCCGCCTCGCCCCGTCCTCCCTATATTGAGTTGATGCAAGACCAGATGCGCAGCTATCTCGACTTCGAAAAGCCCGTCGCCGAGCTCGACTCCAAGGTCGACGAGCTCAGGACGCTGGCGGCGTCCGGCACCGACATCTCCGAGGAGATCGGGAAGATCGAGGACAAGGCGGCGCAGGCGCTGGCCGACCTCTATCAGAACCTGACGCCGTGGCAGAAGACGCTGGTCGCGCGGCATCCGCAGCGGCCGCATTTCAACGATTTCATCAAGGGCCTGATCACCGAATTCACCCCGCTCGCCGGCGACCGCAAGTTCGGCGAGGACGAGGCGCTGGTCGCCGGCTTCGGCCGTTTCCGCGGCGAAGCGATCTGCGTGATGGGCCAGGAAAAAGGCGATTCCACCGAGAGCCGCATCAAGCACAATTTCGGCATGGCGCGCCCCGAGGGCTATCGCAAATGCGTGCGGCTGATGGAGATGGCCGAGCGGTTCGGCCTGCCCGTGCTGTCGCTCGCCGATTCCGCCGGCGCCTATCCCGGCATCGGCGCCGAAGAGCGGGGCCAGGCCGAAGCGATCGCGCGCTCGACCGATGCCTGCATCGCGCTGACCGTGCCGAACGTCGCCATCATCACCGGCGAGGGCATGTCGGGCGGCGCCATTGCGATCACCACCGCCAACAAGGTCCTGATGCTGGAGCACGCGATCTACAGCGTGATCTCGCCGGAGGCGGCCTCCTCCATCCTCTGGCGCGACGGCACCAAGGCGCAGGAAGCCGCCAACAACATGAAGATCACCGCCCAGGACATGCTCCGCTTCGGCGTGATCGACAGCATTTTGAAGGAGCCGGTCGGCGGCGCCCACCGCGACCCCGCCGCCATGATCGCCACCACCGGCGACGCCATCGCCAAGGCCTTCGACGAGCTCCGGGGCCTCGACGGCGACGCCATCCGCAAGCAGCGCCGGCAGAAATTCCTCGATATCGGCCGGAAACTGGGCTGATTCGGCGATTTTTGTGTCCCGGACGCGGTGCAGCGCCCTAGCGCTGCTCCGCAGAGCCGGGACCCGGCAGGCTCCGGAGATCGGCATGGGCGTGGGCCCCGGCTCTGCAGCGCACCGCCGAAGGAGCGCTGCGCAGCGTCCGGGGCACGAGAGCCAGCCCAGCCGCCCCCCGGTAACCCCGCATTAACCCTTTTTTTGCCCAAATCAGCGATCTGAGTCCCAGATGGGCCAAGAAGCCCAAGTTCCGTCCCAAGTCGCGTCCATTCAGTCTTCGTTGACCATGCCGACGGGCCAACGGGCTCGTGATCCCCGCTCGGGTTGCGACCACATGACCCAGAGGTTAGAATTTTAATCAATGGCTTCAGGGCATAAGCGCTGGGGCGTGAGCTGAAAAAGCCCGTCACGACGGGTCCGGTTCTCCGGTCGGATCATGCTTCATCAGAATTGGGGTTCGCGCTTCAATGCCCGGCACGGTGTGGGGTCCATCTTGATTTCTCGTTCGCTTGCTCGCGCGCTTTTGGCTTCGGTCGCGCTGATGACGGCCAGCGTCCTGCTGGCCGGCTGCGATACCGACCAGGTCTCGCTCGCGACCAACGCCAAGGCCAACCAGCCGGTGCCGCCAAAGCTTCTGGCTGCGATGGTCGAGAAGGACATGGATCTGCAATCGCCGATCCTGGTCCGCCTGTTCAAGCAGGAGGCCGAGCTCGAGGTCTGGAAGCAGGCCCGCAACGGCCAGTTCGCGCTGCTCAAGACCTATCCGATCTGCCGCTGGTCGGGCGACCTCGGACCGAAGGTGCGCGAAGGCGACCGCCAGGCGCCGGAGGGATTTTATTCGATCAACCCGAGCCAGATGAATCCGCAATCGGCGTACTACCTGTCTTTCAACACGGGTTACCCGAACGCGTTCGACAAGGCTCTCGGCCGCACCGGCTCGCAGCTGATGGTGCATGGCGACTGCTCCTCGCGCGGCTGCTACGCGATGACGGACGAGCAGATCGCGGAGATCTATTCGCTCGGGCGCGAATCCTTCTTCGGCGGCCAGAAGGCGTTCCAGCTGCAGGCCTATCCGTTCAAGATGACGCCGGTGAACATGGCCAAGCACCGGAACAATCCGAACATGCCGTTCTGGAAGATGATCAAGGAAGGCTATGATCATTTCGAGGTGACGCGGCAGGAGCCGAAGGTCGATTTCTGCGAGAAGAAGTACGTCTTCGACGCGGCGAAGCCCGCGGACGCAAAGCGCGATCCGGTGTTCGACGCCTCGGCAAAGTGCCCGGCCTATGTGATCCCCGAGGACGTCGTCGCCGCCGTGCGGGGCAAGCAGGCCAAGGACGAGGCGGAATACGCCAAGCTGGTCGCCAAGGGCACGCCGGTGGCGCGCATGAACACCGGCATCGACGGCGGCATGAACAAGATCTTTGCCGCGAAGATTCCGGAAGGCTCGACCGGCCTGTCGGAAGGCGCCGAAGGCACCACGCTGCAGATGCTGGCGATGGCCAAGGCGCCGGGCACGATCCCCGGCCACGTCAATCCGCCCAAGCCGAACCTCGATTCCGTGGCGTCCGCGCCTGCGCCGCAGGAAGAGCCGGTGGTCGCCGTCAGCGCGCCCGCGACCAGCGCCCGCGTCGCCACGGCCGCGCCGACGACTGAGAAATCCGGCGGGTTCTTCTCCAACCTCGGCCGCAAGATGGGCATGGGCTCATCCGACACGACAGCGACCACCCCGCCGCCGCAAGCCACCGCATCCGTCGCTCCGGCCACCACGACCACCACGCCGCCGACCGCAGCGTCGCGGCTCAAGGCCGCAGTGACCCGGTTCGTGCCGGGGCATGACAAGTCCAAGGAAGCAGCAAAGGACGCGCCGAAGCCGGCTGCGACCGTGGCCGCCAAGCCCGCCGAACCGGCAAAGCAGCCCGACACCCGCCTCGCCGCAACGCGCCCGGCGCTGAAGCCGTCGGTGGCGGATGGTGCGGGTGAAGCGACGCAGATCATGGGCGCCGCGCCGGTGATCTCGTCGAACTCGTTCGACAGCCGCTTTGGGGCGGTGAAGTAGGCGGGCACACCGCGCACCTGTTCTCGCGATCGACCATGCCTCCCCGTCACCCTGAAGTGGCCGCTTCTTCAGCGGCCCTCGAAGGGCGACGGCCCGGCTGGCAGCTCGCCCGCACATCCTTCGAGGCTCGCTACGCGGTGCTCATGCACCGCGCTGCTCGCACCTCAGGATGACGGCATCAGCAGGGTTCGCAGCCCGAACGATGATCCATTCAATCGTCCCTTCGGATTAAAATAATTCTCTTTACCCGAACCGCGACACACCCTATACTCCCTCGCCATCTCATCCTGCCGGAAAGGGCGGGTCGCGATCGTCACGGTTCGTGGGGTGAGTTGCGGTGGACGCGGGCGGTGTTGGCGCCAGGTGCGGTCGCAGGGCGGGTAGTCCCCGTGAGCGATCAGCGGGCGCGGTACGACAACGCTGGCTGCGTACGGCAAAATCGTGTGGTCCTGGCGCCCGCAGGCTGGCGTCAAGTCTCCGCGGTGGTGTGCGGGCCCGACCGGGTTGCGCACATCAGCGATCTCGCGAGGCGACGGGGGCAAGAGTGCATCGCTCCCCGAGGAGAGCGCGACATAAGCCGTCAACCCACTGCGCAGGGAAGGCCGGTTATCGGGCTGCACCTGTGTCTCCCCTGTGAGCGTCTATCTACGCATCATTGCACAGGGGCCCTCGGGTGCCAGCCGGTACCCGGCCTTCCCTGCGCCCTTCCGATTCCGAAGGGTGCCAGAAGCGAAGCAAAACCCGGGCGAAAAGCGCCGCGGGATCGCGATGTCATGTCGGCTGTTTGACACTGGAAGAAGGGGAGCGGGTGAGCGCAACCTGCAGCCCGGAGCAGCGAAGTGTCAGCCGTAGCTCGGAGAGCGAAGGCGAGAAGCGATATCCGGCAATATCACGAAAGGCCCCCCGCATCGTTCGCCAGCGGCTCTCGCTCGGCCGAAAGTTGCGCGTGCAAACCGCGTTGCCGGGACGTAATCAGATATCTTTCGACTGTCTCCGATAGAGCCAAAAGCATGCTGCAACGCACTTTCCTTCGTACGGTGATTTTTCTTTTCGTTCTGTCGGCGGTCGCAATTCCGGACCAGCACGCGCTGGCGGGACCACGCGACGATTTCAGGGGCACCGCCGTCGTCGAGCTGATGCAGACATACGGCCACCCCGATCAGATCGTCCCTTTCGGCCGCAAGGACCAGGACCGCGCCTATCACTGGCGAATGAAGACGACGGCCACCTTCGAGGCAGCCGACCAAGGCGAGCGGCGCGAGGATTTCTTCTGCGACGTGACCGCCATCGTTGGTCAGAACGGGCGGGTCAAGACCTTCGAGGCCAGGCCCGCGGATGTCGGCGCCGGTGCCCTCGCATCCATCGAAGCCTTCGGGCCGCTGTGCCGCAAGGCATTCGGCTCACGACCGAACCGGACTCGCGGCGAAAAACTGGCCAGGATGCGGCTTTGAGCAGCGGAGGTTGAACAGAGCGGTCCATGGCATCCTTCTACGCAGAGAACCACCTTCGACACATCGCCGGGCTGGAAAAGCGCCACGGTCCGATCAGCGACGAGGTCGTCACAGCCCTGCGCACGCTGATCAAGCTGATCTGCAGAAGCGAGGACCCGGTCGAAGCCATCCCCTTTCTCGACCGCTGCATCTCGATCCAGGAGAGCCTGCATGGGCCGCAGTCCATCCTGGGCGACCTCGATGAATGGATCGGCCATGCAGGCCGCGTCGACTTCAAATTGGTCGAGCCGTTTCAGCTGCGGCGGCTGGCTATCAGGACCAGGCTCTCCGGCGAGCACAGTTGGCAGGCCGCCGAGGAATGCGAAGCCATCGCCCGGAAATGGGCCTCCGCCGGGGATTATTCCCGCGCCAGGGCTTTTCTGGAGCGCAGCATCTCGATCCTCGAGAAGGTCCACGGCGCCGTCAGCATCGAAGTGGCCGCCGCCGTCGACACGCTCGCCGAGATCGGCGCGCGCCTGACGAAATGGGCGGACGCCGAGACGAATCTGCTGCGCAGCCTGCATCTGAAAGAGAAGATATTCGGGAAGAGAAGCGAGGAAGCGGCCCGGACGCTGCTCACCTCCGCCATCGTCCATGCCAATTCCTGCAAACTGCAGCGACACGGGACCAAATTCGAGAGTCTGCGCAAGGCCGCGACCGCCTTCGCGTCCGGTCTCGACATCATCGAGGAACGATTTGGAGCGGACAGCCTGGAGGTTCAGAAGGCTCTCGAAGCCATGATATCGGCCTATCTCGACTGTGGAGAGTTCTGGAAGGCCGAGCCTTTGCTGAAGCGGCTGCTGGAGATCTGCGAGCGGACTTATGGAGACGACGCTGCGGCCCTGCTCTGGATCCTGGCGGAGCTCGCCACGGGGTATGCGCGCGAACGGGTGGAAGATGCCGAGCCGGTCCTGGAGCGGGGCTTCGCGGTGCTGCGGACCTTCCTCGATGCCGGCAAGCCGATCTTTCGTCGCAGCATCCTGGACATGGCCGGCAACCGGAAGGTGCTCTACGGCGGCAGTCAGAGAGGCGTGCTCGAGACGCTGGTCCAGGCGTCGGAGACGTTTCGCGACAATCTGCGAAAGCGATGGGGAGCGTAGGTGGACCTCGGATGACAGATTACGACACCAGGAAGCTGCAATGCCATTGCTGCGGCAAGACCTCCGAGCATTCCGTGCTGATGAGCTCGAACTCGTTCGGCTCTCGCGACCTCGACCAGCGGCCGCCGAAAATGTACCGCTGGACCATCGCAAGCTGGCTGCAGGAATGCCCCTATTGCGGCTACGTTGCCCCGAGCATCGACAAGGGCGACGCGAAGGCGCGGAGCTTCCTCGATACCGCCGAATTCCGCGCCGCCTCGCTCGACCCAGCGCCCGACCCGGTATCGCGCCGCTTCCTGGTGCGCGCCGCGCAGCACGCCTATGACGGAGAACGGAGATCGGCGTTCCTGAGCACGCTGTCGGCGGCATGGGTGGCCGACGACAGCAACCGGCCGTCCGACGCGGCTGCACTCCGCCTCAGAGCCGCCCGTCATCTCGAGGGGCCCCGGATCACGTCGATCGATACCCGCCTGCTACTGCTCGACGTGCTGCGACGGGCATCGAGCTGGGAAGCCGCCGAGGCGCTGACCGCCGAATTGACGGCCGAGGAGCTGGACTATCCCTTTGCCGAGATCGTTGCCTTCCATCGCGACAAGATCGCGGCCAGGGATGACCAGCGACATACGATCGGCCAGGCCCTCGAGGGCAAGCCGCCGCCGCCGGTCGCGGTCAAGGACCCGGAGCTGCTCAAAGCCATCGCACGGCACATCAAGATCGTTCCGAACCCGCGAAGGACGTGACCATGAAGGCCGCCGTCCTTGCCTTTGCCGTTGCACCTGCCTTGGCTCTCCTGACGGCTCCCTCTCTCGCGACTGCGGGAAGCTGGAAGCTGGAATTCGACAATCGCGATCTTCCCTCGCTGAGCTACAGGGATCAGGGCAAGGTGACGTTCGTGCTGGGCTGCGGACGCGCTCTGGGCCTGCATGCAAGATATCCCGGCGAGGCCGGCCGCGCCGGAAAGGCGACGATCACGATCGGAAACGGCAGCAAGTCAATCAAGCTCATTGGCGAATTCGAGGAGATTTCGGCAGACGACGACGCGACCAATTTCGTCCAATGGGATCTGGGCTACTCGAGGCAGGACCCGGAGCTGTTCGGCAAGCGCTGGAAGCGGGCCCAGGCGCGCCTGCTCGGCCTGATGGAGAGAGCGTCGCCGCTGACGATTTCGAGCAGGACGACGAGCTACCAACTTCCCAAGATCGATGCGGCCGGCTGGCGGGCCGCCATTGAAAGGTGCGGCGGCCTTGGGGCGGTGAAGTAACCGCTCGACTTTCGTGCCGGTCCCCCTCGATCGACAATCTCTGACCGTCACCCTGAGGTGGCCGCTTCTTCAGCGGCCCTCGAATGGCGACGGCCCGACTGACAGCTCGGCCGTTCATCCTTCGAGGCTCGCTACGCAATGCTACGCATCGCGCTGCTCGCACCTCGGGATGACGGGACTGAAGGGCGCGTTGCGAGGGGTTTGGAGCTGGTGGCAAGTGACACTCTACGGCGCCAGATATCGCATCAGCTCCGGATTGCCCCGCACCTCGCCCGCCTCGCCTTGCAGCGCGACGCGGCCGCGGTCGAGCACATAGGCGTAGTCGGCGACGCGCAGCGCGAGGTCGAGGTGCTGCTCGACGATGATGACGGCGATGCTCTTGGCGAGATCGATCAGGCGTTCGGTGATCTCCTCGATCACGCCGATCCAGACGCCTTCGGTCGGCTCGTCCAGCAGCAGCAGCTTGGGATCGCCCAGCATGGCGCGGCCGATCGCCAGCATCTTGCGTTCGCCGCCGGACAGGGTGCCGGCGGGCTGGTCGAGGCGCTGGCCGAGCTTCGGGAAGATGGTCAGCACCTGGTCAACGGCGTCGGCCTTCCTGCTCGCGAGCGAGCCGACGGCGAGATTGTCGCGCACCGACAGGCGCGCGAACACCGAATGCTCCTGCGGCACGTAGCCGATGCCGGCCCGGACGCGCTCCTGGGTGGCGCGGCGACTGATGTCGCGGCCGTCAAAGCCGACCTCGCCCTTCCACGCCGGCAATTCGCCGACGATGGTCTTCATCAGCGTGGTCTTGCCGGCGCCGTTGCGCCCGAGCACGGCGACGCCGCCGCGCCAGGGAATGCCGAGGTTGACGTCGAACAGCACCTGGCTGCGGCCATAGCCGGCGTCGAGATGCTTGATGTCCAAAAATTCAGGCACGGCGCAAATAAATCTCCTGGACGGCCTTGTTGGCCTGGATCTCCGACACCGTACCGGACGCCAGCACCCTGCCCTGGTCGAGCACGGTGAGGCGATCGCAGATGTCGCGGATGAAATCGAGGTCGTGCTCGACGATGACGAGCGAGCAATGCTGCTTGATCGGCTGAAGCAGCTCGCCGGTGACGCGGCGCTCCTCCAGGCTCATGCCGCCGGTCGGCTCGTCGAGCAGCAGCAATTTCGGCTTGCCCGCAAGCGCCATCGCGATCTCCAGCCATTGCTGCTGGCCGTGCGACAGCGCTGCTGCGGGCTCGAAGGCGCGATTCGCAAGGCGGAACTGCGTCAGCATGGACATGACCTGGTCATGCAGCGCGCCCCTGGTGCGCGAGAACACGAGGTCGACCAGCGAGGACTGCGCCTGCAGCGCGAGCAGGATGTTATCGTACAGCGTCAGCGACGGCAGCACGCTGGTGATCTGGAATTTCAGGCTCATGCCGGCACGGGCGCGCTCGGTCGGCGTGAACGCGGTGATGTCGGTGTTGACGAACGACACCTTGCCTTGCGTCGGTACCTCGGCGCCGGCGATGCACTTCATCAGCGTGCTCTTGCCGGAGCCGTTCGGGCCGATCAGGCCGTGGAATTCGTTGGCGCCGACGCTGAGCGCGGCGCCATCGAGCGCGGTGAGCTTGCCGAAGATCTTCTTGATGCCGGCGGCTTCAAGGAGCATCGCGATTCTCCTTAGCGGCAGCACCAAAGCTACCAACCCGCTCGCGCTCGCCGAGCACGAAGCTGATCAGGCCGAGCGGGCGGAACAGGATGACGAGCAGCAGCAGCAAGCCCAGAATGATCGGCCAGATATCGCGATAATTGTCCGAGAGCCAGAAGCTGACGCCCTCGACGATGACGGCCCCGATGACGGCGCCGATCAGCGTGCCGGAGCCGCCGAACAGCACATAGAGCACCACTTGCGTCGAGACGACGACGCCGACCATGTTGGGCCAGACGAATCCCTCGTGGAAGGCATAGAGGCTGCCGGCAAGCCCGGCAACGCCGCCGCCGATGGTGAAGATGATCGCCTTGAGGTGCTGCGCCTTGTAGCCGAAGAAGGCGATGCGCTGCTCGTTCTCGCGCAGGCCTGCGAGCGCCAGACCGAATTGCGAGCGCACCAGGAAACGGCAGAGCAGATAGACCACGACGAGAATGCCGAGCACGAGATAATAGAAGGAAGGCCCTTCCGTGAACTCGTACGAACCGAGCGTCATCGGCGCGATCGAGGGGATGCCGTTCTGGCCGCCGAGATAATACCAGCCGCGCGCCAGCCGATCGGCGGCGTAGGAGCCGGTGAGCGTGCCGAGCGAGACGAAGATCACGCTGGAAGGATGCCGTCCGAGCAGCAGGAAGCCGCCGAGCAGCAGCGCGAAGGTGAGGCCGATCAGCGTGCCCGCGGGCAGCACCAGGAAGATGTTGGTGATGTCGAGGTCCCGTGCGAGCAACGCCACGCCATAGCCGGCCGAGCCGAAGAACAGGGCCTGGCCGAAGCTCATGATGCCGGCATAGCCCCAGACCAGGTCGAACGACAGCGCGAACAGCGCGAGGATGATCACGCGCGTCGCGAACACTGTGAGATAGTCCTGCAGCAGCAGCGGCGCGAGCAGCGCCGCGATGAGCACGACGCCCTCGACGATCGGCAGTATCCTTCGCGTCGATATGGTCTGTCCCGCCGCCCGGCTACCGGCCATTGCAACGTCCTGTTCCCCGCCGATCCCGGCGGGGACTGCCTGCTTCACTGCGCCCATTGCTTTCGGCATTCCGCCTCAGCATTCCTTGGGGTCGACGAGGCCGTTGCTGCGGCCGACGATCTCGTAGTTTCCACCCTTGGCGACGGCGGTGTACATCTTCATCTTGCAGTGCCGCTTGCCTGGCACCATCTCGGCAGGCCCGCCCGGACCTTCGGCGATCTTGGCATGGTCGAGCGCCGCCGCGACCGACTCACGATCGATCTTGCCGGCTTCCTTCACCGCGGCCTCCCACAGCTTCAGGCCGCGATAGGTGCCGGTCGCCGCGCTGCCGGCGGCGAACAGGAAGTTGCCGGGAAAGTCCTTCTCATAGGCCGCCTGGAGCTTGGCGTCGAACGGGTTCTCCTTGGTCAGCACCTTGAAATAGTCGAGGCAGCTGGCGAGGCCCTCGATCTCGGCGGCCTGATTGATGTTGAGCGTGTTCTCGTCATAGTAGACGCAGGCGAGCCGTCCGCCATTCTTGAGGAAGCCGGCTTCATAGAGCTGCTTGAAGAACGGCCCGACGCCGGGCGGGATGACGGTGTTGAAGACCACGTCGACCTTGTTGGAGATGATGCGGTTGACGGTCGCGGAGAAATCGACCTGGTCGAGCGGGTAGTATTCCTCGAACACGACCTCGCCGCCGTTCGCTTCGATCACCTTGCGGGCATAGACGTTGAGCGTGTGCGGCCAGACGTAATTGGCGCTGGGCAGCGCGAACTTCTTGCCGCCGTTCTTGATCAGCCACGGAATGAACTCGTCGCATTGCTGCGCCGGCGTCGGACCGGTGCAGAACAGATAGGGCGTGCACTCCTTGCCCTCGTAGAGCTGCGGATAGATGTAGAGCGTCTTGCCGCGCGCCACGATGGGGTCCTTGATCGCGTTGCGCATCGAGGAGGTGATGCCGCCCAGCACCATGTCGACCTTGTCGCGCTGGATCAGCTTGCGCACGTTGCCGACCGCGACCGATTCGTTCGACGCGGTGTCCTCGATATAGAGCTCGAGCGGACGGCCGAGCATGCCGCCGGCGGCGTTGATCTCCTTGATCACCATTTTCGCGACGTTGGCATCGGCATTGCCGGCGTAGGCGATCGGGCCGGTGAGGTCGGTCGCGATGCCGACCTTGATCGGGGCTTCGGCCGCATTGGCCCAGGGCGCCGGGATCACCCAGCTGCCGACCCCGGTTGCGACCGCGCCGGAGGCAAAGGCGAAATTGGAGAGGAAGCGGCGGCGTGAGAGCTGCGTGCGATCGAACATGTGACTAAACCCCTTTTCCAGCGATGAGGCCCTGCGGGCGGAATTTGATGAAGACAATGGCGAGAACGAAGACGAGGACGTCGGCGACGACAGGCGCCATCACCCAGGGCAGCGCGGCGCTGAGCGTTCCGATGACGCCGGCGCCCGCAACCGGCCCGATGAAGGAGCCGACACCCCCGACCATGACGGCGACAAACCCCTGAATCAGGAAGCGCAGGCCGAGGTCGGCGTAGAGGCTGAACACCGGCACGATCAGCGCACCGGCAAGACCGGCGAGCGCGGAGCCGAACGCAAAGGTGGCGCCGTACATCAGGGGCGTGGAAATGCCCGATGCCCGCGCCAGCGATGGATTCTCCAGCGTGGCGCGCATGCGCAGACCAAAATTGGTGCGTGACAGCAGCAGATAGCAGCCGGCCATCACCAGCAGCGTGATGACGATGATGGTGAAACGCCAGGCCGAGATGTGCATGGCGCCGATGTCGATCGAACCGCCGATCGGCTCGGGCACAGTGAGATAGAAGCCGCCGATCAGGCCGCGCACGGATTCGCGGATGATCAGGCCGAGCGCATAGGTGCCGAGCATCGCCACGATCGGCGCGGCGTAGAATCTCCGGATGATCAGCGCCTCCAGCACGAAGCCGAGCGCGCCGACGACGAAAGGCGCCGCGACCATGCCGGCCCAGATCGGCAGGCCCTTGGCGTAGGCGAGATAGGTGATGTAGGCCCCGAGCAGGACGAACTCGCCCTGCGCGAAGTTGAAGATGCCCATCATGCTGGCGATGATCCCGAGCCCCAGCACGATCAGGACGATGATCGCGCCGAAGCTCAGGATCTCGAACGCCGCGACGAACGCGTTAGCCATGCTTTGGATTCTTGTTTTGACGCGTTTTCTTGACGCGAACCGGCGTCCACTTCGCTCGAAAACGCTCTGGTCTTCCGCCCGTCTTCATCAAGGCCCCGCTCACATCTTCTTCCAGTCGCCGATCTGCTCGAAGGCGTGCGCGGCGCGGTAGATGGTGGATTCCTCGAACATCCGGCCGACCAGCATCAGGCCGACCGGCAGGCCGTCGACCATGCCGCAGGGCAGCGACATCGCGGGATGATGGGTGATGTCGAACGGGGCGGTGTTGGAGATCATCTCGAGTGCGCGGGCGACGTACTCCTCGCGGCTGGCATTGGGCTCCGGCAGCTTGGTCGCCTTCATCGGCGTGGTCGGCATCAGCAGCAGATCGTAGTCGCCGAACGCCTTGTCGTAGGCCGCGGTCAGCCGCCGCGAGATGTTGAGCGCCTTGCCGTAGAAGCGGGGACCGAAATTGTTGTTGATGTAGGTGCCGAGCATCATGAACAATTTCGTGGTCTCGGACAGCGAGTCGGCCTGGCGGCGCCAGCCGCGATGGAAATCCATCAGCGAGGTCGAGTAGAGATCGCCGCGGCTAAGGCCGTAGCCGTCGCCGAACATCATGGTCTGGGTCAGGCCTTCGGTGCCGATCGGGGTCCAGATCGCACCGCCGAGGAGGTGCATCGGGATCGACACCGTCTCGACGGTGGCGCCCAAATCCTTGAAGCGCTTTGCCGCCTCGCGCACGCTTTCATTCACGGCAGCTTCCGCAACCGGCTGCTCAAAGCCTTCCTTGACGATGCCGATCTTCATGCCCTTGACGCCCTGGCCGAGCGCCTTGGTGTATTCCTCGACCTTCGGCGACTTGATGCGCGGATCGTAGCCGTCGTCGCCGGCGAGCACTTCGAGCAGCAGCGCGTTGTCGGCGACCGTCGCGGTCATCGGACCGGTATGGTCGACATAGATCTCGATCGGCATGATGCCGGTATAGGGCACGAGGCCCCAGGTCGGCTTCATGCCGTAGATGCCGCAGAACGAGGCCGGCATGCGGATCGAGCCGCCCTGATCGCCGCCGATCGCCATGTCGACCTCGCCGAGCGAGACCACGACGCCCGAGCCCGATGACGAGCCGCCGGCCGAGTAGCCCATCTTGTGCGGATTGTGCACCGCCCCGTAAGAGCCGGTGTGGCTGCCGCCGGACAGGCAGAAGTGCTCGCAATGCACCTTGCCGGCGATCTCGGCGCCGGCATCCAGCATGCGCGTGACGATGGTGGCGTCGAAATCCGGGACATAGCCTTCCAGCGTCGACGAGCCATTGGTCATGGGAACGCCGGCCAGCATGATGTTGTCCTTCAGCGCGACGGTCTTGCCCTTGAGCTTGCCGCTGGCGGCGCCCTTCACGGTCGATTTGCGATACCAGGCGTTGCGCGGGTTCTCTTCGGCCGAGGGGCGATAGCCCGGGGTGCGCGGATATTTCACCTCGGGCACCTCGTCCGGCATCGTGGCAACGAGATTGTAGGCCTCGATCGAGCCCTGCATCAGGCCGCGGAACGAGGCGACGTCGTCATCGGTGAGCGAAAGGCCGCACTGCTCGGCGACACTGCGCAATTGGGCGGGGGTGGGAAGGACAACTGTCACGGCGCTCTCCTCTGAGGCTTCTTGATCCCTGGCTTTTGGACGGACGCCTCGCGGTCGCACGCCTCAACGGCGCGGGCCGATCGGCTCCGTGTCGATATTACAGACGGAAATATTTTCCTTTTCAAGTATTATTTCGCAATTCCGCCGCGACGTATCAACAGCCGCGTCTCAAAGCGTCTTGATCAGCTTGAAGTCGAGACCGTCGGCTTCAGCGAGGTACATCGGCATCTCGGCGCGCCCGTCGCGAAGAATGACGGGACCGCGGCCCGCCGAGTAAACGGTGTTGCGTGCAGCCTTCAGCAGCGGACGCAGCGCCAGCGAGCCAGCGCGATTGGCCACCGACTCCAGGAACCGCAACCCCTCATAGTTCGACTGGCCGACCGAGCCGACCGGCGGCGCGTGCGGGCCGAACATGGCCTGGTAGCCGCCGAGGAACTCGTCATTGGCACGCGAGGCCATGCAGTTGAAATAGCCGGAGGCGCAGAACAAATTCTCGGTGTTGTCGGCGCCGATGCCGAGCAGCACGGTCTCGTCCATCGCGCCGGCAAGCCGCAGCGTCGACGTCGCAAGGCCGGCTTCCGCGAAGGCGCGGTTGAAGGTGATGCTGTCGGTGCCGATCAGCGAGATCAGCACGACATCGGGCTTGGCGGCGCGGATGCGCGCCAGATGCGGCTCGTGATTGTCCTCGCCGACCGGGACGAATTCCTCGCCGACGATTTGGCCGCCGGCCTCCTTGATGTAGCGCTTCACCGCGCGATGCGACTGCCAGGGCCAGACATAGTCGCTGCCGATCAGGTACCAGCGCGCCGCCCTCTTGACGTCCGCGAGCCAGTGGATCGACGGCCGGCTCTGCCAGCGCGGCGTCTCGCCGATCGCCATCACGCCCGGGGTGCGCTCGCCGCCTTCATAGACCGGGGTGTAGATGTAGGGGATGCGGTTGCCGGTGACCTTGCGCAAGGCGACTCGGACGGCGCTGATATGCGAGCCCATGATCAGGTCGACCTCGTCGAAGGCGATCGCCTGCTCGGCGCGCCGCACGACGTCTTCGATCGGGCCGCCGGAATCGTAGATCGAAAGCTCGAGCTCGCGCCCCAGGATGCCGCCGCGCTTGTTGATCTCGGCGACCGCGAGCATGGCGCTGTTGGTGGAGGTCGGGCCCCAGATCCCGGGCGAGCCGGTGAAGGTGAGGAAATTGCCGATGCGCAGCTTGTTGCGCGCGCCGCGGCGTTTCATGACATGCGTGTCAAACGGCGACAGGTCGAAATCCGCTGCCGCGGACGACAGATTCCTGAACAGCAAAGACGGTGGCAACGCCGGACCGCCGTGAGCCGGGAAGTTTACCGTCGCGCGCACGCCAACTCCTGTCTGGCACCAGACCTGAAAGCACATTGAGCAGGCGGCCGCGGCTTCCGCCCTTTTGTTGGGCAATGATCCTATTTTGAAAATATTGAATATTCAAGAATTGAAGTGCATATAGATGCAGCATCGATTGCAAGACATTCACTCAATTGGGTCAAGACGAAGTCTTAGCCGTGGCAAAACCGTCGAAAGAAAACACCCCGATCACCGAACACCTCGCTTATTTGCTCGCGCAAGCCAACCGGGAGATCAACCGGCAGTTGGAACTGCGCCTGAGCAAGGAAGGCGTTCCCGTCGAGCAGTGGCGCATCCTGAAGGTGCTGTCCGATGGCAACGGCCATTCGATGGGCGAGCTTGCGGGCGCCGTGCTGCTCAACCATCCGACGCTGACCAAGATGATCGACCGCATGGTCTCCGACACGCTGGTCTATCGCGTGCAGGACCCGGGCGACCGCCGCAAGGTGCTGATGTTCATCTCCGACCGCGGCAAGGTGCTGTGCAAGAAGCTCAACTCGCTCGCGGTCGACCAGGAGGAGCATATCCTGGAGAGCTACGGCGACAAGTCGACGAGCGAATTGAAGCGGCTGCTGGAGAGCTTGATCGACAGCTCGAATTAGACCTCGTGGATTGGAGCGTGGGGGCCTTGCGAAGCCCGACACACTCATCTGCCATTCAATGCATGGAGAGAGGACCTCCATGAAAGCACGCGCGCTGGTCACGCTGGCATTGGTGACGCTCACAGAGCGCACGCGGGCCTTATTCAGCTCTCAAGGCTCGTCCTCAAGTCCGGGCGGAGAATGAGCAGGCGCCGCATAATTGCATCATCGCCAGCACGAGAGGGAATAGCGTTGGCCGTTCCATGTCGTCCAGCCCGCGGCCTTGTTGCTGACCGGTTTGGCTAAATACCATTTATTGCCGTCGGCATGGTTGAAGTACACGCCGCCCTGCGTTCCGCTGCGCGGATTTGTTAACTTCACCCATCGCGAGCCATTATCTGAGAAGCTGCCTGCCCAGCGTGCTCCCGAGCTGGTGGTGCAAGTGTCGCCGTTACAGCTTGTCTGACTGTCATCAACGGCGGCCCATTTCATCCGGGCCGACCGGCCGTCTATGTTGCACGACCATGTTCCGCCCCACCATCCGCCCACTTGGCTCGCAGGGGCGGAACCGCAAGCGTAGAAACTCAGGGCAAGAACACACAAGGTGGTTGGCAGCGCGCGTTTGGACATTGTCTGGCTCCCAATTTTCGGCCCCCGTGCGATTCAATCAAAACACGGATTGAGCTCAGTAGAGGTGATCCAGATCACAATGAGCAGTGGCAAAAGATTGGATGGTCTACCCGAAGGCGTTCTCCGAGACACGATGCCGCGCTTTGACCATCGGCTTTCCAGGCTTCAGCTGCACAGCCGGACGAGCGAGTGGCCGCCGACAATCTGCTGCAGCGGGCACTCGGGAGTGACCACAGGAACAGGCGCTGCAGGCCACCATTCGTGATGCCCCTGAAGATCAGCAGGCACCGTATGGATCGGAAGCATTTCAATCCCTCGCGAACTCGAAGGCCAACACAGCACCGCGAGTTCGCTGGGTATTGAGATCATCGATCAGGCATACCGCCCGTGGCAGTGCTTGTACTTCTTGCCTGAGCCGCACGGGCAGTCCTCGTTGCGGCCGACCTTGCCCCAGCTTGCCGGGTTCTTCGGGTCGCGCAGCGCGGCGTCGGAGGTCTGGGCTCCGAGCGTGACGCTGGCGAGCGCCATTTCGTCCTCGCCGGTGTTCGGGTCGAACTTGTGCGCCTCCATCGGCGGCAGCACGGGCGCTTCCTGCTCCGGCGGAACGATCTCGACCCGCATCAGCTGCGCCGTGACGGCCTCGCGCAGGTGCGCGCTCATCTCCTGGAAGAGATTGAAGGCTTCGGTCTTGTACTCCTGCAAGGGATCGCGCTGGCCGTAACCGCGCAGGCCGATGACCTGACGCAGATGGTCGAGCATGATCAGATGCTCGCGCCAGAGATGGTCGAGCGTCTGCAAGAGGATGGTCTTCTCGACGTAACGCATCACGTCGGGACCCCATTGCGCCACCTTGGCCGCCATGTGCTCGTCGGCCTTGGTCTCGATGCGCGTGAGCAGCTCCTCGTCGGCGATGCCCTCTTCCTTGGCCCATTCGTCGACCGGCAGGTCGAGATCGAGCACGCGCTTCAGCTCTTCCTTCAGGCCGGCGACGTCCCACTGCTCGGCATAGGCATGCTCGGGCACGTGCTTGGCGACGAGGTCGTCGATGAAGGCGTGGCGCATGTCGGTGACGGTCTCGGCGACGCTCTCGTCCTTCATCAGGTCGACGCGCTGGTCGAAGATCACCTTGCGCTGATCGTTCTGGACGTTGTCGAACTTGAGCAGGTTCTTGCGGATATCGAAGTTGCGCGCCTCGACCTTCTGCTGCGCCTTCTCCAGGGCCTTGTTGATCCAGGGATGGATGATGGCCTCGCCCTCTTGCAGGCCGAGACGCTGGAGCATGCTGTCGAGACGATCCGAGCCGAAGATGCGCATCAGATCGTCTTCCAGCGACAGGAAGAATTTCGAGCGGCCGGGATCGCCCTGACGGCCGGAACGGCCGCGCAGCTGGTTGTCGATACGGCGGGATTCGTGGCGCTCGGAGCCCATGATGTAGAGGCCGCCGGGCTTCGTCACGGTCTTGGCGGGCTTGTTGCCCTTCGCCGGCTCGATCTCGACGATCTCTTCAGCCTTCAGCACGATGTCGCGGAAGCGCTCGACGTCGGCCTTGATCTGCTCGATCTTCCTGGCCTTCTCGGCCTCGTCCTCGATGCCCGCGGTCTCCTTCGGGATGCGCATCTCGAGCGAGCCACCGAGCTTGATGTCGGTACCGCGGCCGGCCATGTTGGTCGCGATCGTGATCGCGCCGGGCACGCCGGCTTCCGCGACGATATAGGCTTCCTGCTCGTGGAAGCGCGCATTCAGCACCGCGAACAGTTTCGCCGGCTTGCCGGCACGCGCGGCAGCGTACAGCTTGTCGAGCGCGTTCTCCTTGCCGAAATCGATCTGCTTGTAGCCGTTCTGCTTGAGAAACTCGGCCAGCACTTCCGACTTCTCGATCGACGCCGTGCCGACCAGCACCGGCTGCAGCCGCGAATTGGCCCGCTCGATCTCGGCGAGGATGGCCGTGTATTTTTCCTTGTGGGTGCGATAAACCTCGTCGTCCTCGTCGAGGCGGCCGATCGGCACGTTGGTCGGGATCTCGACGACTTCGAGCTTGTAGATGTCGAAGAGCTCGTCCGCTTCGGTCAACGCCGTGCCGGTCATGCCGGCGAGCTTCTCGTACATCCGGAAATAGTTCTGGAAGGTGATCGAGGCCAGGGTCTGGTTTTCCGGCTGAACCTGCACATGCTCCTTGGCTTCCAGCGCCTGGTGTAGACCTTCGGAATAGCGGCGGCCCTGCATCATGCGTCCGGTGAACTCGTCGATGATGACGACCTCGTCGTCGCGCACGATGTAGTCCTTGTCGCGCGTGAACAGCGTGTGCGCGCGCAGCGCCTGGTTGATGTGGTGCACGACGGAGACGTTCTCGACGTCGTAGAGCGACTCGCCCTTGAGCTGGCCGGCATCGCGCAGCAGGGTCTCGATCTTCTCCATGCCGGCTTCGGTCAGCGTCACCGTGCGCTGCTTCTCGTCGACCTCGTAGTCGGTCTTGTCGAGCTTGGGCAGGAAGCCGTCGATGGTGTTGTAGAAATCGGAGCGGTCGTCGAGCGGACCGGAAATGATCAGCGGCGTGCGCGCTTCGTCGATCAGGATGGAATCGACCTCGTCGACGATGGCGTAGAAATGCGGCCGCTGGACCATGTCCTCGAGCCGGTACTTCATGTTGTCGCGGAGATAGTCGAAGCCGTATTCGTTGTTGGTGCCGTAGGTGATGTCGCAGGCATAGGCCGCCTTGCGCTCGGCATCGTCGAGGCCGTGCACGATCACGCCGGTGGTCATGCCGAGGAAGCCGTAGATCTGGCCCATCCAGCCGGAGTCGCGGCGGGCTAGGTAGTCGTTGACCGTGACGACGTGGACGCCCTTGCCGGCGAGCGCGTTGAGGTAGACCGCGAGCGTCGCCACCAGCGTCTTGCCTTCGCCGGTCTTCATCTCGGCGATGTCGCCCTCGTGCAGCACCATGCCGCCGATCAGCTGGACGTCGAAATGGCGCTGGCCGAGCGTGCGCTTGGCAGCCTCGCGCACGGTGGCGAAGGCGGGGACGAGCAGGTCGTCCAGCGTCTTGCCCTCGGCGAGCTGTTTCTTGAAGTCGGCAGTGCGGGCCTTGAGCGCCTCGTCGGAGAGCTTCGAGACCTCTGCCTCCAGCGCGTTGATCGCGTTGACGCGGGACTGATATCCCTTCACCCGCCGGTCGTTGGCGGAGCCGAAAAACTTGCGGGCGAGCGCGCCGATCATGCCTAGTTCCTGTGTTCGCGATTCAACCGCGTTGCAGCCAAGAAGTTGTCACCCGCCTGCCTATCAACTCACCGTGACGCCTGATGGCGTCAGAGCCCGGACTGCGGGGGGTCATCCGCCATATGGGTGGGAATTGGGCAAGTTTGGGTTCAACGGCCAAAAACGCAGCAAAATAAACGCCATCGCCATGGTCGCGACCGGGCAGAGATATGGCCCGGTCAGGGCCTTGTCAACGGCGGGCGCATTGCGGCTAATTCATCATTTTGACAGACTTTTCGCGTTGCCAAGCCCCCCTGTATTGGGCGAGTGTCCGCCCCGCTCGAGCAGCCCCCTGCTTCAACATAAGGATTTTCCATGACCACCTCGTTCCCGGTAACCAAAACCGGCCTGCGCTTCGGCCTCGCCACCGCCCTCGTGGGCTGCCTTGCGCTGGCGCTGATCGCGGGTCCCGGCCGGGCCGCCGACGATCCGGTCCTGGCGAAGGTCAATGGCGCTGAAATCAAGAAGAGCGACGTCGCCATGGCCGAAGAGGAGCTCGGGCCGAGCCTCGCCCAGATGGACCCGGCGACCAAGGACGAGAACGTCCTGTCCTTCCTGATCGACATGAAAATCGTCAGCAAGGCTGCCGAGGACAAGAAGGTTGCCGATGGCGAGGAATTCAAGAAGCGCCTGGCATTTGCCCGCAACCGGCTTCTGATGGACAGCCTGCTCGCGGGCGAGGGCAAGGCCGCTACCACCCCCGACGCCATGAAGAAGGTCTATGAAGAGGCCTCCAAGCAGATCACCGGCGAGCAGGAAGTGCGCGCCCGCCACATCCTGGTCGAGACCGAGGACGAGGCCAAGGCGGTGAAGGCCGAGCTCGACAAGGGCGCCGATTTCGCCGAGCTCGCCAAGAAGAAGTCCAAGGATCCGGGCTCGGCCGACGGCGGCGATCTCGGCTTCTTCACCAAGGAGCAGATGGTGCCGGAATTCTCGACGATCGCCTTCGCGCTCGAGCCCGGCAAGATCTCCGACCCCGTCAAGTCGCAGTTCGGCTGGCACGTCATCAAGGTCGAGGAGAAGCGCAACCGCAAGGCGCCCGACTTCGAGCAGGTCAAGGCCCAGATCGAGCAGTACGTCACCCGCAAGGCCCAGGCCGACTACGTCGCCAAGCTGCGCGCCGAAGCCAAGGTCGAGCGGCTGGACCAGCCGGCGGCCGACGCCAAGCCGGCGGATGCGGCGAAGCCCTCCGACAGCAAGATGGCGCCGCCTGCAAAGAAGTAAGAATTCGCTGTCACTTCGGTGACGTGAAGAGTATCTAAGCCTTCGTGATGCCCGGCCCCCGCGCCGGGCATCTGCATATTCAGATCCCACCAAGGCGCCCCCGCGATGTCCTCCTCCGTCTCCCCGCTCGCCCCGAAAACAGTTCCCGACATGCCCGTGATCGCGGGCATTCGTCTTGCGACGGCCGAAGCCGGCATCCGCTACAAGAACCGCACCGACGTGCTGCTGGCGGTGATGGACAAGGGCACCGCGGTCGCCGGCGTCTTCACCAAATCGAAATGCCCCTCCGCACCGGTGGAATGGTGCCGCGCCAAGCTGAAGGGCGGCAAGGCGCGCGCGCTGGTGGTCAATTCCGGCAACGCCAATGCCTTTACGGGCAAAACCGGCCGCGCCTCCACCGCGCTGACCGCCAAGATCGCGGCCAAGGCGGTCGGATGCAGCGAGGGCGAAATCTTCCTGGCCTCGACCGGCGTGATCGGCGAGCCGCTGGACGCGACCAAGTTCGACGGCGTGCTGGGCCGACTGGCTGAAGCCGCCGAGCCCGGCGATTATCTCACCGCCGCCAAGGCGATCATGACCACCGACACCTTCCCGAAGGTCGCGACCGCGACCGTCAAGCTCGGCAAGGCCAAGGTCACCATCAACGGCATGGCCAAGGGCGCCGGCATGATCGCCCCCGATATGGCCACGATGCTGTCCTTCATCTTCACCGACGCGCCGATCGCGCCCGCGGCCTTGCAGGCGCTGCTCAAGAGCGGCGTCGAGGACACCTTCAACGCGGTGACGATCGACGGCGACACCTCGACCTCGGACACACTGCTGGCCTTCGCCACCGGCGCTGCCGCCGCGCACGGCGCACCGAAGATCAGCCGCGCCAGCGATCCGCGGCTGAAGGCCTTCGTCAGGGCTTTCAACCAGGTGCTCGCCAATCTTTCTGAACAAGTGGCCCGGGACGGCGAAGGCGCGCGCAAGCTGGTCGAGATCACGGTCGAGGGCGCCAAGACCAAGGCCTCGGCGCGCAGAATCGCGATGTCGATCGCCAACTCGCCGCTGGTGAAGACGGCGATCGCCGGCGAGGACGCCAATTGGGGCCGCGTCGTGATGGCAGTCGGCAAGGCCGGCGAGCCGGCCGATCGCGACAAGCTCTCGATCTCCTTCAACGGCATCCGCGTCGCCAAGAGCGGCGCGCGCGATCCTGATTATGACGAGGCACAGGTCTCGGAAGCGATGAAGGCGCCGGAGATCGCGATCAAGGTCTCGCTCGGCCTCGGCAAGGGCCGTGACCGCGTCATGACCTGCGACCTCACCAAGGAATACGTCGCGATCAACGGCGATTACAGGTCGTAGCTCTTCTCCCTCGCCTTGCTTGGCAGGGAGAGGTGAGCAGCTCACCCCGAGATGCGCGCGTCTGCAACCGCCTTCTTGAACAGCGCGTTCATGGCCTCCGAGATGCCCTGGGTCGGGCTGACCTCGAAATAGAACCCGGGTGAGGCGCAGCTCTGCATGTTCTGCGCGATCTGGCTGTTCGGCGATGGACCGAACGGACCCTGGTTGAATGGGTCGATCCAGTCCATGTACCACTTGTTGGTCGGCAGTTTCAGATACGTGGTGTACAGCACCGCAATTTTGACCCCGCGATCTTTCATCGCCTTGCAAAGCGAAGCATTGAGCGGCGACTGACATCGCGAGCTCCCCGAGAGCGGCTTCAGGCAGCCCGCGTTGCTTTCGTCGGCAACGCCATCGGAGACGAAGAACAGATATTTCAGGGGTGAGTTGGACGTGCCGCTTCCGGGATTCGGGATCTCGTTGCTGATCGCCGGAAAGAGGGTGCTGAACTGCGTATCCTGGTCCTTGGTGTAGCTGTCGTTGTTGCCGTAGACGCCCATCAGGTCAATGTTGCCGGCCGCCGTCTTGGCGCTCGACAGGCTCGACGACAGCGAGAACAACGCGCGCAGACCGATCGTCTTGGACGAGGCGCCGAAATCGTAGATCGCCATGCGGAACTGATTGGAATAGGTCTGCGTGGCAGCGGCCGTGTCCATCAGCGACTGCGTCGCGCTGCGCAGCACGTCGATCCGGGTCGTCACGCCGAGCGTCTTGGCGAGATTGTAGTAGTTGTTGGAGTCGTTGTAGTCGTGGCAGGCGAAGGCGCATTTATCCGACGTGTTGTTGACCATCTTGGTCACGTCGTCCGGTGTCGCCGCCACGCCCATCGACGGCGAATTGTCCAGCAGCAGGTAGAAGTCGATATAGAGAGGCATGCTGGCCGTGGCTTTCGACGTACCGCTCAGCGTCAGCGCGGTCTTGCCGATCAGACCGAGAAACATGGTGTTCATGGTGGCGTTGAACGCAACGGTCGAGGTGACGGTCGAGCCGGTTTTGACCACGGTCGGCGTGGCGCTGTTGAGGGTGTAGCCGGTCAGATTGGCGCGATTGGCGTCGAAAATGTTCTGGGCGTCGGTGACGCCGACGGAGATCGAGCCATCTGACGTCATGGTGCCGGCGGCCTTGAAGGCCGGCGAGGCCTTTGCGATCGAGCCGACGCTGGCGGCATCGGCCGCGGCCTGAAGCTTGGCCCGGGTCTGCGTCGCGCGCGAATAGTCGACCGCGCAGCCGACCGCCGTGATCAGCGGGACGCAGGCGAGTGCGAAGATCACAGCGATATTGCCGCGCCGGTCGCGGATGAACCGGCGGATGATGGTGGAAGGCACGGCGCGCATGGTTCGGGGCCCGGAGTGGTTTAAGCGTTTTCACTCTAGGAACCGTCGATTAAATATGACTTATGGGAACCTCGGAAACACGGGCCGCAATGGGGTTAACAAACCGTTGCGAATGATCTTCAGCGGGCGACATTCAGGCATGGCCGATCTGAAACTGACACTGGTTGTGGCCTGCGCGCTGATCGACGCCGACAAGCGCGTCCTGATCGCGCAGCGCCCCGCGGGCAAGACGCTGGCCGGCCTCTGGGAGTTTCCCGGCGGCAAGCTGGAGCCGGGCGAACGGCCGGAGCAGAGCCTGATCCGCGAGCTACACGAGGAGCTCGGCATCACCGTCGCCGAGCCGTGCCTGGCCCCGCTGACCTTCGCGAGCCACGGCTACGAGACCTTCCACCTCCTGATGCCGCTCTATATCTGCCGCCGCTGGGAAGGGATGGTGACGCCGCGCGAGGGCCAGACCCTGGCCTGGGTCCGCGCCAACAAGCTGCGCGACTACCCGATGCCGCCCGCGGACATTCCGCTGATCCCGCATCTGATTGATCTATTGATGTGAGATGCACTGTGCCCCGGACGCAGCGCAGCGCTCCTTCAGCGATGCGCTGCAGAGCCGGGGCCCACGCTTGCCGCGGAGCTGGGTCCCGGCTCTGCGCAGCAGCGTTTCACGCTGCAGCGCGTCCGGAACACGGATCACTCTTTCCCCGCCTTCTTCACCGCCTCCGCGAGACTCGCTTTCGCCGACCCCGGCTTCAGCGGCTGCTGCTGGCTGGCATGCGGGGCCCAGCCGGACAGCCAGATGATGTCGAACGTCGCGCGGATGCGGCCGTCGGCATCGGCAAAGCGCTCGGCGTAGATTTCGGCCATCCGCAGCAGCGTCGCGCGCCGCGACGGCGTGCGCCGCCGCTCGATCAGCACGTTGGCCGCGCCCATGCGGCGGAGATCCTGCATCAGCGCGAACGCATTGCCGTAGCGCACCACGACGCGGTCGACATCGGTCACCGGCAGCGCAAAGCCCGCGCGCTGCAACAGCGCGCCGATGTCGCGCAGGTCGGCGAACGGCGCGACGCGCGGCGAAACGCCGCCCTCGCATTCGGCTTCCGCGGCGGCAAAGGCCTGCCGCAGCTCGGTCAGGCTGTCGCCGCCGATCATGGCGGCGAGCAGCAACCCGTCCGGCTTTAGCGCGCGGCGGATTTGTGCGAGCACGCCCGGCAGGTCGTTGACGAATTGCAGCGCCAGCGCGGAGACGAGGAGATCGAGGCTTTCCGGCGCGAAGCGCAGCTTCTCTGCGCCCACAGCATCGAGCGCGATCCGTTGGATCGACGGCAGGCGCGTGCGCAACGCCGCAAGACCCTCACCCGGCGTCCAGAGATCGGCCGCCGCGTGAAACTCCCGCATCACTGCGCCCAGCCGGTCGGACATGTCCTCGGCGACGCGATCGAGCAGGAAAGTCACCTCGCCCTGCGCCTGCGCACGCCGCTGCCGCGATTGCAGCAAAGCGCGATCGAACAGAGCGGGCGGGGTTTGAGGGGCGGTAGCCATGCCGCTGGTTACGCCGATCACGCTGGTCATTGCAATCTCCCCTCTCGTGTCCCGGACGCGGTGCGGCACGTAGTGACGCTGCGCAGAGCCGGGACCCGGAAGGCAGCACCGCACGATGCGGTGAGATGGGCCCCGGCTCTGCAGCGCACTGCCCCGGACGATGCCTTGCATCGCCTGGGGCGCTGCGCTGCGTCCGGGGCACGAGTGCGACTTGAGCGGATTGTCGTGGAACGCTAGCCTTCCCGCATGGAAGCCGACGCCGCCCCCACCCGTTCCATCGCCGGCCCCTTCCGGGGGGCATGGACGGCCGGCCGCCACGCGCTGTCGCGTGCGGCACGGCTCGCGCTCGACATCGCGCTGCCGACCTTGTGCGTGTCCTGCCGCGAGCCGGTCGATGGCGAGGGCGTTTGCGCGGCCTGCTGGGCGCGGCTGTCGTTCATCGAACGTCCCTATTGTCCGCGGCTCGGCATTCCCTTCGTCTATGATCCCGGCCCCGACATGCTGTCGATGGAGGCGATCGCGAGCCCGCCGGCCTACCAGCGCGCCCGCGCGGCAGTGCGCTATGACGACGTCGCGCGCACCCTGGTGCATGCGCTAAAATACCAGGACCGCACCGATCTGGCCCCGGCCATGGGCCGCTGGATGGCGCGCGCGGGCGGCGAGCTGCTGGCGGGGGCCGACATGCTGGTGCCGGTGCCCCTGCATTGGCGGCGGGCCTGGCGCCGCCGCTACAACCAGTCCGGAGCCCTGGCGCAGATCATCGGACGGCAGAGCGGGGTCAGGGCGAGGGCTGAGGTGCTGCGCCGGGTGCGCGCCACCGAGCAGCAGATCGGCCTGTCGCGGGCCCAGCGCGCCACCAATGTGCAGGGCGCGTTCCAGGTATCTCCCGACCGTCAGGCCGAAATCCAGGGCCGCCGCATTGTCCTGATCGACGACGTACTGACCTCGGGGGCGACGCTGGATGCCTGCGCGCGGGTCCTGCTCCGGGCCAAAGCCGCCCAGGTCGACGTGCTGGTCTTCGCCCGGGTTGTCGAGAGCGGCCCCCGTCCCATATAATTCAATGACTTCATGACATGAGAGCGCCGGACGCCATGACTGCTGCTGTCGAGATCTACACCAGGCCGGGCTGCGGCTATTGTTCCGCGGCGAGGTCCCTGCTGACCCGCAAGAAGGCGACCTTTACCGAATTCGACGTCGCCAAGAACCCCTCCTGGCGGGACGAGATGTACGACCGCGCGGGCGAAGGCTCGACCTTCCCGCAGATCTGGATCGGCGGAACCCATGTCGGCGGCTGCGACGATCTCTACGCCCTCGATCGCGAAGGCAAGCTCGACGACATGCTGGACAGCGTGAAGGCGGTGTCATGAGCGAGAACCGCACCTTTACGGCCGCCATGGTGCAGATGCGCACCGGCCTGATGCCGGAGCCCAGCCTCGCCCAGGCCACAAGGCTGATCCGTCAGGCGGCAGCCAATGGCGCCGACTACGTGCAGACGCCCGAAGTCAGCAACATGATGCAGCTGAACCGCAAGGCGCTGTTCGAGCATCTGCAGAGCGAAGAGGACGACACTTCGCTGAAGGCCTACCGGGCGCTCGCGGCGGAACTCAAGATCCATCTCCATGTCGGCTCGCTGGCGCTGCGCTTCTCGGCCGAAAAGGCGGTCAACCGCTCCTTCCTGATCGGGCCCGAGGGCAATGTGCTCGCGAGCTACGACAAGATCCACATGTTCGACATCGAGCTGCCGGACGGCGAGAGCTATCGCGAATCCGCCAATTACCAGCCGGGCGAGACCGCGGTGATCTCCGATCTGCCCTGGGGCCGCGTGGGCTTGACGATCTGCTACGACGTGCGCTTCCCCGCGCTCTACCGCGCCCTCGCCGAGAGCGGCGCATACTTCATCACCGTGCCCTCGGCCTTCACCCGCAAGACTGGCGAAGCGCACTGGCACGTGCTGCTGCGCGCGCGCGCGATCGAAACCGGCTGCTTCGTCTTCGCCGCGGCGCAGGCAGGCACCCACGAGAACAAGCGCGAGACCTACGGCCATTCGCTGATCATCGATCCCTGGGGCGAGATCCTCGCCGAAGGCGACGTCGAGCCCGGCATCATCATGGCCAGGATCGATCCTGCCAAGGTCGAGACCGCACGCCGCGCGATACCCTCGCTCCAGCACGGCCGCCGCTTCGGCGTGTCCGATCCGAAGGCCGGACCTGATCATTTGCACCTCGTGCGAGGATCGGCATGATCCGCTACGCGCTTCGCTGCGACCGCGACCACGACTTCGAGAGCTGGTTCCAGAGCTCGTCGGCCTATGATTCGCAGGTCAAGCGCAAGCTCGTGACCTGCCCGATCTGCGGCTCCGCCAAGGTCGAGAAGGCGATCATGGCCCCGCGCATCGTCGGCAAGAAGGGCCGCGGGCGCGCGGTGCCGCCGCCGGAACCGGCGGCTGCTCCGACGCCCGAGGCTGCACCGTCAGGACCGACCTCGCTGATGCTGGCGCAGGAGAAAGAGCTGCGCACCAAGCTGAAGGAGCTGCGCGATCACATCGTGAAGAACGCCGACAATGTCGGCGAGCGCTTCGCCAACGAAGCCCGCGCGATGCATTACGGCGACAAGGAGCACCGTCCGATCTACGGCGAGGCCTCGCCGGAGGAAGCGAAGTCGCTGATCGACGAGGGTATCGAGGTGTCGCCGCTGCCGACATTGCCGGAAGACCGGAACTAAGCCCCCACCAGCACCGCGACGCCGATGATGATCAGCGCGATGCCTGCAAGCTCGCGTGGCGCGATCGGCTGCTTGAACGAGTAATACGTCACCGCTTGCGCGAACAGCACCTCGATCAGAGCGAGGGTGCGGACATTGGCGGCGGCCGTCAGCGCGAACGCCAGGAACCAGAACTGCGAGGAGAAAGCGCCCATGAAGCCGGCGAACAGCGACGGCTTCCACAGCCCCAGGATCGCCCGCAACACGTTTGGCGCGCGCCAGAGCAGATAGATCGTCAGGATCAACGTCTGCACGAACAGGCTGAGCACCAGCGTGACGGACGCCGCCGTCACGAACGACACGCCGGGCACCGTGATGACGGCCCCGCGGAAACCGACCGCCGAGAGCGCGAACGCCGCCGCCGCGGCGAGGCCGGTGATGGTCGGCTTGAACTCGGCAAAGCTCTTCTCGCCGCCGGGACGAAGCGCGGTGACGACGACGCCGACAGTCGCGGTCACGATCGCCAGCACCTTGAGCCAGGTCAGGTGATCGCCAAGAAAGATGAAGCCAAAGATCGCGGTCTGGATCGCTTCGGTCTTCAAATAGGCCGTCGTCACCACGAAGGAACGGTCGTTCATGGCGAGCAGCATCAGGCCGGTGCCGACGATCTGGCTGAGCGCGCCGAGCAGGAGCCACGACCAGAACACGAACGGCGGCGTGCTGAGATGATCGCCGGAGACGGCCAGCACCACACCCAGGAACACGAGCGAGAACGGAAAGCCGAACAGGAAGCGGATATTGGTCGCGCCCCAGGTCCCCAGCGGCTTCGTCAACGACCGCTGCATCGCATTGCGCGCAACCTGCCCGGACGCGGCAATGAGGGTGAAGGGAATCCAGAGGCTGGCGATGGTGAGCATGGGGTGGGGCGGTGGGAGGAGAAGTCGCGGACAACCTGCCGCTAGCGGCAACGCAGGTCAATCACGCGGACGTCATGGGTGCGATGCTCTCGCAACAAAATCGGTGTCGTCCCTGCGCACGCAGGGACCCATAACCCCAGGGAGGAGTTTGGCGACGACTGCTGACCCACGCATCCAACACCGCACCCCACCGATAGATCACGCGGTATGGGTCCCTGCGTTCGCAGGGACGACAGCGTTTGCTTTGGCAGCATCAAGCGTCAAACCAGCAAATCGCTCAGATCACGCCACTCCGGATTGTCTCGTTCGATCAGCTCGATCTTCCAGTCGCGCTTCCAGCGCTTGAGCTGCTTTTCGCGGGCGATCGCCTCTTCGGCGCGCTCATACGCCTCAGTGTAGACGAGGCGGTGCACGCCATAGCGTTTGACGAATTCAGAGCCCCTGCCGGCGCGATGCTCCTCCAAACGCTTCTGGAGCGAGTTGGTGACGCCGATATAGAGCGCTCCGTGATGGCGGCTGGCGAGGATGTAGACGTAGTACATGCTCGGGGCGCCTGTCTTTGCTAGCCACAGGGGCCGGTGGTTATGGGTCCCTGCGTTCGCAGGGATGACACCGTTCCCGAAGCAACAGCTCGCATCTCACCCACGGCAGTTCACACCATCGCTTCCGCGACCACCATGTAGTTCACGTCCATGTCCGACGAGAGGGTCCATTTGTCGGCGAAGGGCGAGTAGACCACGCCGGTCTGCTCGGTGATGACGAGGCGGTTGTCGAGCAGGTGTTTTGTCAGCTCGTCGGGGGTGACGAACTTGTTCCACTCGTGGGTGCCGCGCGGCAGCCAGCGCAGGACGTATTCGGCGCCGACGATGGCGAGCGCGAAGCTCTTCCAGTTGCGGTTCAGCGTCGAGACCACCATGAGGCCGTTCGGCTTCAGCATCGCGGCGCAGCGCTTCAGGAAGACGCCGACATCGACGACGTGCTCGACCACCTCCATCGCCAGCACGATGTCGAAGCGCTCGCGCGGGTCGATCTCCTCCACCGTGGTGCAGCGGTAGTCGATCGCAAGATGGCCCTTGTCGGCATGCAGCTTCGCCGCGGCGATGTTGCTCTGGGAAGGATCGACGCCGATGACCTGCGCCCCGAGGCGCGACAGCGGCTCGCACAGCAGGCCGGCGCCGCAGCCGATGTCGAGCACGCGAAGGCCGCCGAGGCAGTTGAGGCTGCGCAAATTGCGCTCGAACTTGCGGCACGCGGCGTCGCGGATGTAGCCGAGCCGCAGCGGGTTGATCCGGTGCAGCGGCGCCATCTTGCCGTTGGGGTCCCACCACTCCGCCGAGAGCTTTGAGAATTTCGCGATCTCGGCGGCGTCGACGGTCGAGCCCGGCTGCGGGCTCGCGGAGAGGGAAGTATTTTGCTGCATGCTCATGGTTACGCGCGGTCCTACCGCGTGGTGATCGAACTACGGAAGGCGAGCGGCGAGGCGATGGTCTTGATCGTCTCGATCCCTTCGCCGACGCCGCGAATCGTCACGTCGCCGTAGTTGAGAATACGTCCAAGGATGGTCTGATCGACATCGACGCTCTCGACCTTGTCGAGCGCCATCTCGAAGGTGCGGCGCTTGATGAAGCCGGTCTTGTGCACGACCCTGAGATTGGTGACGTCGGTCTCGGTGGTGAAGCGGTGGAACCAGCCCTTGAGGGTCCAATACACCGCCGCCAGCGCCGCGAGACCCGCGGCTCCCAGGCAAAGCAAAACGAGCCAATCGACAGCCGCCTGCCGCGACAGGATCAGCAGGCCCAAAGCCACGATCCAGGCCAAAATCCCCGGAAAATAGAAGATCCAATGCGCATTGGTCGAATACAGCACCCGCTCCCCGGGCTGCAGGATTTCGTCAATATAGCGCGCCATAACCTCTGATAACCCATTGCCCGGATTGGCCGGAGCAGGAACCCGCTTGCCCCCGGCCCCGCCCCTCTGTATACGCGCGGTCGGGCCTGCGGCATCGCCTCGCGCGGGTCACCATACTTATCCTTATGAGGGAATGCACGCGTCGTCATGAGCCGCCTCGTGATGAAATTCGGCGGCACATCCGTCGCCAACATCGAACGTATCCGCAACGTCGCACGCCATGTGAAGCGTGAGGTCGACGCCGGCCATGAAGTGGCCGTGGTCGTCTCGGCGATGTCCGGCAAAACCAACGAGCTGGTGGCCTGGTGCACCGAGGCCTCGCCGATGCACGACGCGCGCGAATACGACGCCGTCGTCGCCTCCGGCGAACAGGTGACATCCGGCCTGCTCGCCATCGTGCTCCAGGGCATGGGCATCCAGGCCCGCTCCTGGCAGGGCTGGCAGATCCCGATCAAGACCAGCGACGCCCACGCCTCGGCCCGGATCGAGGACATCGACGGCAGCGAGATCATCAAGCGCTTCAGGGAGCGCAAGGAGGTCGCGGTCGTCGCCGGCTTCCAGGGCATCGACCCGAAGACCAACCGCATCACCACGCTCGGCCGCGGCGGCTCCGACACCTCGGCCGTCGCGATCGCCGCCGCCGTCAAGGCCGACCGCTGCGACATCTATACCGACGTCGACGGCGTCTACACAACCGACCCGCGAATCGTGCCGAAGGCCAAGAGGCTCGACAAGATCGCATTCGAGGACATGCTGGAACTGGCCTCCCAGGGCGCAAAAGTGCTCCAGGTCCGCTCGGTGGAACTCGGCATGGTCCACAACATGCCGATCTTCGTCCGCTCGAGCTTCGACAAGCCCGAGGATATCGACCCGCATGCCAACCAGCCGCCCGGCACGCTGATCTGCAGCGAGGAGGAGATCATGGAAAGCCACGTCGTCACCGGTATTGCCTTCTCCAAGGACGAGGCCCAGATCTCGGTGCGCCAGATCGAGGACAAACCGGGCGTCGCGGCCTCGATCTTCGGCCCGCTGGCAGAGGCCAACATCAACGTCGACATGATCGTGCAGAACGTCTCCGAGGACGGCAAGACCACCGACCTCACCTTCACGGTGCCGGCGGCCGACTATACCCGCGCCAAGGACACCATTACCGCCGCCAAGGGCAAGATCGGCTATGCGCGGCTCGATACCGCCACCGACGTCGCCAAGATCTCGGTGATCGGCAGCGGCATGCGCAGCCATGCCGGCGTCGCCGCCCAGGCGTTCTCGGCCCTCGCCGGACGGAATATCAACATCCGGGCCATTACAACCTCCGAGATCAAATTCTCGGTTTTGATCGACACCGCCTATACTGAGCTTGCGGTGCGCACCCTGCACACGCTCTACGGTCTCGATCAGGGCTAGACTAATTTTCTCTTAGCGGTCGCAGCAAACGCGAAGGTGTACACACCTTCGCGTTTGGCAGGCGTTTTGCTTGGCAAAACAAGCCTCAATTCGCTATACGGCGAACAGGGTGGGCTGCCGCAGACTGTGTCCCAGTTAGGCGGCGCTGATTCGGTGCAAGCGCTAGATCTCGTGTAGATTTTGGGTTTGTGCCTGCGCCGGACAAACAAATTGGTTGTTTTTCTGGAATTTTAGGCCAGCCGCCGGCCGATACCGCCGGGCCGGGCAGACGGAGGAGATTGACGGGACATGCGGAGCGCGTCGGGAGGTCCCCGCGTCTTGTTGAGACGGCTCCGCGAAACCATGGCGGAGCAGGTTTCGGCCCAGGAGCGGCTGGACAAGATCGTGGTGCTGATCGCCGCCAACATGGTGGCCGAGGTGTGCTCGGTCTATGTGCTGCGCATCGACAACACCCTGGAGCTCTACGCCACCGAAGGCCTCAACCGCGAGGCTGTGCACCACACCGTGCTCAGCGCCCATGAGGGCCTGGTCGGCCTCGTCGCCAGCGAGGCGACGCCGCTCAACCTGAGCGACGCGCAGAGCCACCCGGCCTTCTCGTTCCGCCCGGAGACCGGCGAAGAAATCTACCACTCCTTCCTCGGCGTGCCGATCTTGCGCGCCGGCAACACGCTCGGCGTGCTGGTGGTGCAGAATCGCGCCAAGCGCAACTATGTCGAGGAGGAGCTCGAGGCGCTGCAGACAACCGCGATGGTGCTGGCCGAGCTGATCGCCTCGGGCGAGCTGTCCGCGCTGGCGCAGCCGGGGCTGGAGCCTGCCGCGCGCCATTCCGCGCAGAAGGTCGGCGCGATCCTCTCGGAAGGCATCGCGCTCGGCCATGTCGTGCTGCACGAGCCGCGCGTCGTCATCAAGGACTACATCGCCGAGGACCTGCCCAAGGAAATCAAGCGGCTCGACACCGCGCTGGCCAAGCTCCGCGCCGATCTCGACCGCATGCTGGAGCGCGGCGACGTCGCCGAGGGCGGCGAGCATCGCGAGGTGCTGGAAGCCTATCGCATGTTCGCCAACGACCAGGGCTGGTCGCACAAGCTGCACGAGGCGGTCGCCACCGGCCTCACCGCGGAAGCCGCCGTCGAGCGCGTGCAGTCCGACACCCGCGCGCGCATGCTGCGCTCGACCGACCCCTATTTGCGCGACCGGCTTCACGATCTCGAGGATCTCGGCTACCGCCTGATGCGGCAGCTGGTCGGCCAGGACCACGCGCCCTCGCGCGAGCAACTGCCCGACAACGCCATCGTCATCGCGCGCGCGATGGGCCCGGCCGCGCTGCTCGACTACGACCGCAAGCGCCTGCGCGGCATCGTGCTGGAAGAAGGCACCGCCAACTCCCACGTCTCGATCGTGGCGCGCGCGCTCGGCATTCCCGCCGTCGGCGAAGTGCCGAATGCGCCGGGCATCGCCGATCCCGGCGACGCCATCATCGTCGACGGCACCTCCGGCTCGATCTATGTGCGCCCCTCGCAGGAAGTCGAGGCGGCCTTCGCCGAGCGCGTGCGCTTCCGCGCCCGCCGCCAGGCGCAATATCTAGCGCTCCGCGACCTGCCCTGCGTCACCAGGGACGGCCAGAAGGTCGAGCTGATGATCAACGCAGGTCTTGCGATCGACCTGCCGCATATCGAGGACACCGGCAGCGCCGGCATCGGCCTGTTCCGCACCGAGCTGCAATTCATGGTGGGCCAGAGCCTGCCGCGCACCAGCGACCAGCTGGCGCTGTATCGCACCGTGCTGGATGCGGCCGGCAGCAAGCCCGTCACCTTCCGCACCCTCGACATCGGCGGCGACAAGGCGCTGCCCTATATGGAAGCCGTGATCGAGGAAAATCCCGCGCTCGGCTGGCGTGCGATCCGGCTCGGGCTGGATCGTCCCGGCCTGCTGCGCGGCCAGATTCGCGCGCTGCTGCGCGCCGGCGGCGGCCGCGCGCTGCGCATCATGTTCCCGATGATCTCGGAGGTCGCCGAATTCGATTCGGCGAAGGCGCTGGTCGAACGCGAGCTCACCTACTTGCGCCAGCACGGCCATACGCTGCCTGAAAGAATCGACATCGGCACCATGGTCGAGGTCCCCGCGCTGCTCTATCAGCTCGACGAGCTCCTGAAGAAGGTCGACTTCATCTCGGTCGGCTCCAACGACCTGTTCCAGTTCCTGTTCGCGGTCGATCGCGGCAATGCCAAGGTCTCCGAGCGCTTCGACACCATGTCGGCGCCGATCCTGCGCGCGCTGCGCGAGATCGCGCGCAAATCGCAGGCGGCGAACAAGTCGCTCTCGCTCTGCGGCGAGATGGCGTCCAAGCCGATCGGCGCACTGGCCCTGATTGCGCTGGGCTACCGCTCGCTGTCGCTTTCGGCAACCGCGCTCGGTCCGGTCAAGGCCATGGTCATCGATCTCGATGCCAAGAAGGCCGAAGCCATGCTCGGCCCGCTCCTGGACGCGCCGTCGGGCAGCGTCTCGATCCGGCAGAAACTGACGGAATTTGCCGAGGCCGAAGGCCTGGCATTGTAGCGGGCCTGTCGCCGCTCGCTGCCGCCTCGCCTCCTTCCGCCATTTGAGACTGAACCGATGTCGTCACTCCCCGAAGCCAAACTGGACGTGCTCCTTGCACATCACGCCTCTCTTGAGGCCGAATCGCTGGGACAGCTCTCCTCCGAGCGCTATGTGCAGATCACGCGCGAGCTCGCCGAGATCACCCCGCTGATCGAGGCCGTGAAGGCATATCGGTCTGCCGTCAAAGAACTCGCCGACACCGAGGCGCTGATCGCCGATCCCGCGACCGATGCCGAGATGCGCGGCATGGCGGAAGCCGAACGCGACGAGCTCGCGCCGAAAATCGAGGAGCTGGTCCAGAAGATCCGCGTCGCGCTGCTGCCCAAGGACGCCATGGACGACCGCAACGTGGTGCTGGAAATCCGCGCCGGCACCGGCGGCGACGAGGCCTCGCTGTTTGCCGGAGACCTGTTCCGGATGTACGAGCGCTTCGCTGCCTTGCAGGGCTGGAAGGTCGAGGTGATCTCGGCCAGCGAAGGCACCGTCGGCGGCTACAAGGAAATCATCGCGGAGGTGCAGGGCCGCGGCGCGTTCTCCAAGCTGAAATTCGAATCCGGCGTGCATCGTGTGCAGCGCGTGCCGGACACCGAGACGCAGGGACGCATCCACACGTCGGCCGCGACGGTGGCCGTGATGCCCGAGGTCGAGGAGGTCGACGTCGACATCAAGAACGACGATCTCAGGATCGAGACCATGCGCGCGCAAGGCGCCGGCGGCCAGCACGTCAACAAGACGGAATCGGCGATCCGCATCACCCACATCCCGACCGGCATCGTGGTGATGATGCAGGACAGCCGCTCGCAGCACAAGAACCGCGCCTCCGCCATGAACATCCTGCGCTCGCGCATCTACGACGCCGAGCGCCAGCGCGTCGATGCCGCGCGCTCGGCCGAGCGCAAGGAGAAGGTCGGCTCAGGCGACCGCTCCGAGCGCATCCGCACCTACAATTTTCCGCAAGGGCGCGTCACCGACCATCGCATCAACCTGACGCTCTACAAGCTGCCGCAGGTGATCGCAGGCGAAGCGCTCGGCGAATTGACCGATGCGCTGACCACCGAGCATCAGGCCGCGCAGCTCGCCGCTCAAGGCGCGGCAGCCTGATCCCTGCCTCAGCGCACCTTTGCCGGGAACGATCGCAGGATCTTGCCCAACGCGGGTGCAGCGGCGCTCAGCTCGTCCAGGTGAATGCGCGAAAGCGACCGCAGCTTCTGCTCGCCCTTGGCCGTCAGCTTGACCAGGACGCGCCTTGCATCCTCGGGATCGGCTTCCCGGCCGATCAGCTTCAGCTTCGCCATGCGGTCCACCAGTTCCACCGCCGTATGGTGCCGGATCAGGAGGAAGCCGGCGATGTCGCCGACGCTGGCACCGCCGGGGTCGGCCAATCCCTTGATCGCCAGCAGGGCCTGGTGCTGCTGCGGCGTCAGTCCGGCGTTCTGGGCCGCCGCTTCACTAAAGGCGAGGAAAGTGCGCAGCTGATAGCGGAATTGCGCGAGCGCCGCATAGTCAGCCTCACGCATTGCGCCGCCCCTCGAGGGCGTAGCGCGCGCCGTGCGTCCAGTCTTCCGCTTCGCGTCAGCCATTCCGTACCTTCGACCTCCGCCCGCCGGCGGAGCGGGCGCTGCCGAGACTAGCAAGGATGGCCGGGCGGAACCACCGACGGGCGTCGCAGATGCACAAATATAGGGTGCTTTACAGCCCTGCTATTCGAAGTTGGAGAGCTTCTTCACCAGGATGACCTGAAACGCGATCGGAATACGAACGCTCTTCCGCCTGATCGAGCGCTGGAGCGCACTGGCGATCTCGGCGCTGGTCAAGGCGCCTTCGGATGCATTCGTGATCAACTCACCCCACATCTGCGACAGCGAGCCGACGGGCGGGATCACCGGCTTGATGGTCACGCCGCAGCCCTGCGCCCAGTCGACGATCTCCCGCATCGTGTGAGGACCGCAATTGCGCGTCGTCGCAAGCCGCTCGGCCGTCAGCGCGAGCAGCAGATCGCGCGAGGGCGACCAGGCCCCCTTCGGCGGCTGCTCGCCGGTGAGCTCGACCGCGAGCTCCTTCAGGACGTTCTGGGCCCGCACGCTCAGTCTCTGCATCGGTACGGGCGTGCGCTTGGCCTGAACGGAGCCGACGGCCGGCCCCCGCTGACCGGCGGACCGGCTGCGCGGCTCCGGCATGCGCAAGGCATCGCCGGGCTGCGGCGATGCGCGCTGGTCGCTCCCCTCCCCGGCAGGCCACGCCGCCTCCTGCCGCTCCGCCTCTTGCGGCCAGGACCGTCGCTTCCGGGTACCCGCTACTGTCGTCTGCCGCGGCATCTCTCTCGCCGAACCCGCCAATCTCGTACTCACAAAGACTAATATATATCGTGATCCGATATGTTTTCACGCGATAATTTTCGTCGTTCGACCAAAGGCGAAATTGACAGAAGGTGTTCACGAGCAATGTTTACGTCCAGGAGCCACACGCGGATGTGACGTGCCCGGTGCAGGCAGGCCCTTCGAGGCCGGTTGCCGCCGGACAGGTCGTGTTTTGCCTGCAAACAAGAACGATATCCGGAGGAAACGATCATGACCGACAATCTCATTCGCCGTGGCCTCTCGCGCCGCGGCCTGCTCCAGACCACGGCAGGCCTCATCGGCGGCTCGGTGCTGCCTGCGATGCCGGCCTTCGCCGAGGACAAGCCGGCCGTCGGCTCCTATCCCGCGGGCGTTTCGGGTTCCACCGCCTTCATCGGCATCTCGGTGCCGCGCACCGGAACCTATGCCGTTCAGGGCGAGGACGAGCTCAAGGGCTATCAGCTCGCGATCGAGCACATCAACAGCGGTCACGACCTGATCAAGAAGATCTCGCCGAAGACCAGCAAGGGCGTGCTGGGCAAGGAGCTGAAATTCGGCGTCGCGGATTCTGCGGCCAAGCCGAACGAGGCCGTGCAGGCGCAGCAGCGCTTCATCAGCGAGAACAAGGCGATCATGATCACCGGCGGCACCTCGAGCGCCGTTGCCGTGGCGCTGAACAAGCTCGCCCAGCGCGAGCATGTGCTGTTCGTCTGCGGCATCTCCGGCTCGAACGACACCACCGGCAAGGACTGCGTCCGTTACGGCTTCCGCCAGAACTTCTTCGGCCAGACCGCCGCGGCGGCGATCGGCCCCGTCATGGTCAAGGAGTTCGGCAAGGGCAAGAAGGCTGCGTATCTCACGCCTGATTACACCTACGGTCACACCGTCACCAAGTCGATGCAGGACTTCCTTGCGACCGCCGGCTGGACCACCGTGACCAACCAGGTCGCGCCGCTCGGCGCGCCCGATTATTCCTCGTATCTGCTGAACGTCGCGAATTCCGGCGCCGACGTGCTGATCAACGTCAACTGGGGTCACGACGCGGTGCTATCGACCCAGCAGGCCAAGCAGTTCGGCGTGCTCGACAAGATGAAGCTGGTCGTCCCCTACCAGGTGCCCTTCATCGCGCGCGAGACCGGCGGGCTGATGCAAGGCGTCTACGCCGCCACCGACTATTGGTGGACGCTCGAGGACAAGTTTCCGCTCGCCAAGATGTTCAACGAGGCCTTCGAGAAGAAGTACGGCTACAAGCCGGAATGGGGCGCGGAGAACGCCTATGTCAGCTTCGCGCACTGGGCCCGCATGTGCGAGCAGGCCGGCAGCTTCAACCCGCCCGACGTGATCAAGGCCTATGAGAAGGGCGAGACGCTGCCGTCCCTGGTCGGCGACGTGCATTACCGCCCCGAGGACCATCAGTGCGTCCGCCCGGTGATCATCGTCAAGGGCAAGCAGCAGAAGGACATGAAGACCAAGGAAGACTGGTACGACGTGGTCGAGATCGTCCCGGGCGAAGGCTTGATGCAGAAGCCGGACGCCTTCGGCTGCCATCCCGGCGACTACAGCTGAGCTCGCGCTACCCCCCTGTGACGCCGTAGGTCGCTTCCGGCTCCTGCGGCGTCATCCTTTTCTGCGCACCGCCGGAACGCGCCACAACCGTGATCATTGCATGATTAGTTGGCCCAACCTCGTCTCGCAGCTCTTCAACGGGCTCGCGCTCGGCGCGCTGCTCGCGCTGATCAGCTCCGGCCTGACCATTATCTACGGCACGCTCGGCGTGCTCAACCTCGCGCATGGCGCGATGTTCATGATCGGCGGCTATGCCGGCTTCGTCGCCTACCAGTACACCGAATCGTTCATCCTCGCCGTGATCGCCGGCTCGCTGTTCGTGATGCTGCTGGGCGTTGCGATGGAACGCGTCATCATTCGCCATTTCTATCATCGGCCGCACGAGGACCAGTTGCTCGTGACCTTCGGGCTCGGCATCTGCTTCGTCGAGATCATCCGGCTGATCTTCTCCAGCCAGTCGCAGCTGGTGCCGCCGCCGGCGATATTCCAGGGCATCACCAATCTCGGCTTCATGTTCTATCCGACCTACCGCCTCGCGGTGGTCGGCATCGTCGCGATCGCACTCGGCGCGCTGTTCATCATCCTGTACCGGACCCGGCTCGGCATGATCGTGCGGGCCGGCATCGAGGACTCCGTGATGGTGGATTCGCTCGGCATCAATGTCTACCGGGTCTTCATGGTGGTGTTCGGCATCGGCGCGATGGCCGCCGGCTTTGCCGGCATCGTCAACGCGCCGGTGGTGTCGCTGACACCGGGCATCGGTGACGACATCCTGGTCCAGACCTTCGTGGTGGTGGTGATCGGCGGCGTCGGCTCGTTTCCAGGCGCGATCCTGGGCGGCCTGATCGCCGGCGAGATCATCAGCGTCACCTCCATGTTCAACCCCGGCTACGCCTATGTGATGCTGTTTGCGGCGATGACGCTCGTGCTCGTGGTGCGACCGCATGGCCTGCTCGGCGTCCAGGGCCGCGAGTAAGTGGTCTCCTGATGCTCAAGCAACGCCCCTTCCTGATCGAAACACTGACGGCCATCGGCCTGATCGTGGCTCCCTTCGTGCTGCCCCATCTCGGCTTCGCGCCCAACACCGTGAACCGGATCCTGGTCTGGGGCCTGTTCGGCCTCGGCTTCGACATCCTGTTCGGCTTCACCGGCCTGTTGTCGTTCGGCCAGTCCGCCTTCTACGGCACCGGCGGCTTCGTCGCCGCCTACCTCCTGACCCGCGCCGGCTTCGGCAACGTGTTGGGCGCGCTGATCATCGGCATGATCGCAGCGGCCGCGACCGGCTATCTGATCGGCCTGATCGCGCTCCGCCGCACCGGCATCTACTTCGCCATGATCACGGTCGCGATCGCGGAAGTGTTCTTCTTCGTCGAGTTCAATCCGCTCTCCGACTTCACCGGCGGCGAGAACGGCCTGCCGGGCGTGCCGACGCCGAGCTTCGATCTCGGCTTCACCACCGTCCACTTCACCAATGGCTGGTCACTCTACCAGTTCATCGCGCTGTGCTACTTCATCGGCGTCATCATCGCGCTGAGGATCGTGCGCTCGCCGGTCGGCGCAATTCTGAGCGCGATCCGGGACAATCCGCTGCGCGCCACCGCTGTCGGCCACAACATCCACGGCTACAAATTGACCGCCTTCGTGATCGCAGCCGCCTACGCCGGTTTCGCCGGGGGCCTGCTTGGCGTGCTCCAGGCCTTCATGCCGCCGGACGCCTTCACTTTCGACACGTCCGGCCAGCTGGTGATGCAGACTGCCATCGGCGGCCGCGGCACATTGTTCGGGCCGCTGGTCGGCGCGACCGTCTGGCTCTTCCTTCAGGATTTCCTCCAGTCCGCGCTGGGCTTGGGTGCCGCCTGGAAGCTGGTGCTCGGCGTCGTGTTCGTGCTGCTGGTCTGCTTCCTGCGCGGTGGCATCATCGGCGGTCTGGCGGACCTTTATCGCCTCGTCGCCGGCAGGCGTAAGCGGCACGATACGGAGGCCGAGCCGGACACTGAGACGACGCTACAACCCGTGCCGGCGCCGATGCAGGCCAAGGAAGTCGCGCACCCCGCTTATTCCGGACCCATCCTGAAAGCCACCGGCCTGACCAAGCGCTATGGCGGCCTCGTCGCCAACAGCGACATCGATTTCAGCGTCAATCAAGGCGAGCTGCGCGGCATCATCGGTCCCAACGGCGCCGGCAAGTCGACCTTCTTCAAGATGCTGACCTGCGAGATCGCGCCGACATCGGGCCAGATCGTGTTCGAGGGACGCGACATCACGGGATTGAAGGTCACCGAGGTTTGCCAGCTCGGGCTCACCAAGAGCTACCAGGTCAACCAGCTCTTCACCGGGCTGACGGTGCGGCAGAACCTGACGATCGCCGCGCTCGCCGAGCTGCGCGGCAAGTTCCGCCTCGACCTCTTCCGCAAGCTGTCCAGCGTCAAAGGCCTGGCCGAGCAGGTGGAGCATACGCTCGCTTTGGTCAACCTGACCCGCCGTGCCGACACGCCGGTCTCCGAACTCGCTTATGGCGAGAAGCGCAGGCTCGAGATCGGGCTCGCGCTCGCGACCTCGCCGCGCCTGCTGCTGCTCGACGAGCCGCTCGCGGGCATGAGCCCGCGTGAACGGATCGAGACCGTCAAGCTGCTCAAATCGATCGCGCGGGGCCGCACCATGATCATCATCGACCACGACATGGATTCGCTGTTCGAGCTGGTCGAGCGCGTGACGGTGCTTCAGGAGGGCAAGGTGCTGCTCGACGGCACGCCGGAGGAAATCAGGACCAACGCCGCCGTGCAGGAAGCCTATCTCGGCGGCGTGCACGGGGAGATCGCCGCATGAGCCTGATCGAGGTCAACGGCCTGAACAGCTATTACGGGGATTCCCACATCCTGTTCGACGTCGCCATGCACGTCGAACGTCACGAGGTGGTGGCGCTGCTCGGCCGCAACGGCGCCGGCAAGAGCACGACGCTGAAGAGCCTGATGGGCGTCGTGACGCCGCGCAGCGGCAGCGTGAAGTTCGACGGCATCGATATCGCCGGACGCAGGAGCCACAGGATCGCGCAGGCGGGCATGCAGCTCGTGCACGAGGAGCGCCGTATCTTCGGCAGCCTGTCGGTGGAGGAGAACATCACCCTTGCCGGGATCACCGCGCCGAAACGCTGGCCGCTCGACCGCATCTACGAGATGTTTCCGCGGCTGAAGGAGCGACGGAGCAACCGCGGCACCGAGCTCTCCGGCGGCGAGCAGCAGATGCTCGCGATCGCGCGGGCGCTGGTGCGCGATCCCAAGATCGTGCTGCTGGACGAGCCGTTCGAGGGGCTCGCGCCCGTGATCGTCCACGATCTCGTCAAGGCCTGTCGCGAGCTGGCGGCGGCCGGCCAGACCATCGTGCTGGTCGAGCAGAATTTGGCGGCGACGCTGGCGCTGGCGAGCCGGATCTATATCATCAACAACGGTCACATCGTGCACGAGGGCCCGGCACGGGAGCTCAAGGCCCAGCCGGAGCTGCTGCAGCGCTACCTTGGCGTTTAGTCAGCCGCCATTCAACGACCAGGCTCAGCCGCCAAGCGCCGCGATCATCCGCTTGGCGTGATCGGCGAGCACGGCCATATCTTCCTTGCGCGTCTGCGCCGGCAAGAGATCGACGCCGGCCCTGACGGGCATGACGTGCATGTGCAGGTGCAGGACCACCTGCCCGCTGGCCGGCTCGCTGAACTGCTGGAGGATGATGCCCTCAGCGTCAAACGCCTTCATCGCCGCAATCGCGATTCGCTTGGCCGTCCGGGCGACGGCGGCCAGATCGTCCTCCGCGATATCCAGGATGCCGCGCGCCGGCGCCCGCGGAATCACCAGCGTGTGTCCGGGCGTGCGCGGCATGATGTCGAGGAAGGCCAAGCTGCGGTCGTCCCTGAAAACCTCGAAGCAGGGAATCTCGCCGCGCAGGACCTTTGCGAAGACGTTCTGATCGTCATAGGCCGTCATGGACCCCTCCGTCGCTGCGAGGCGCGATCAAACGCGCTCCTTTCCGTTGACGCAAGCGAGCCGGCCGATCTATCCACGATGGCAGGCAGGATGGCTCCATTGGCGACAAATATCGATCCCGGACATAATGTCGAGAGTGCGCGGCGCGCGCTCGCGGCACGGCTGCAATCGGCCGGCATCGAGGAGGCGACCCTCGATGCGCGCCTGCTCGTCGGGGCCGCGCTGGAGCTCGATCTGACCGGGATGGCGACGCAGGCATCGCGACAACTCACGCCTGAGGAGACCACGCGGCTCGAGCGATACGCGCAGCGCCGGCTCGCGCATGAGCCGGTCGCCCGCATTCTCGGCGCGCGGGAGTTCTGGGGCATGCCGCTGCGGCTGTCCGAGGCGACACTGGTCCCGCGGCCGGACACCGAGACCGTCGTCGAACTGGCGCTCGAGATCTTTCGCGGCCTCGCGATATCGGGGCGGCGCCCATTGATCGCCGATATCGGCACTGGATCGGGCGCCATCCTGCTCGCATTGCTGCGCGAGATTCCCGGCGCTTTTGGCGTCGGCACCGACGTCAGCCTGACGGCGCTCGACACGGCGCGCGACAATGCGGCCGCTCTCGGCCTCGCCGGCCGCGCCGGCTTCGTTGCCTGCTCCTATCTGACGGCGCTGCGCGGGCCGTTTGACCTCATCGTCTCGAACCCGCCCTATATTCCCTCCGCCGAAATTCCGAAACTGAGCATCGAGGTGCGCGAGCACGATCCGCATCTGGCGCTCGACGGCGGCAATGACGGATATGACGCCTATCGCGCCCTGATCCCGCAGGCCGCCGAGCGTCTCGCCCCCGGCGGAGCGCTGATCGTCGAGGCCGGACAGGGGCAGGCCAGAAATATTGAAACCTTGATGACGGCAGGCGCGTTAACGGTGGACAGGCCACCCAAGGCCGACCTGGCGGGCATTCCGCGGGCCGTTTCGGCCCGAAAAATGCCCCCATAAAAGCCGGATTGGCTTGCAAAAAGCTCTTGGAATATCCCTTGGGAACGACTACGTTCCGATCAACACATCGGTGCCGGCCCCGTAGACCTACGGGCGAAAGCCGGGCTCTCGGGCGAGAGCTTTACTGATAAAGGTTCCAAGCCGCAGGTCCTGTGAAGCGCGATAGCCATTGGAGCTGCGCTGCTCTCCGACCGCAAAGTGAACGAAAGCCTGATATTGCGCTTGAAGACTTACGCAACACAGCTGGGCTTGTTTCGGCAGGCAAAATGAATGGGTTCGCTGGCGATCAGTGCTGGCGGGTGGGGAACGCGTCCTTGTTGAACGCGACGGTCGACGAACATCGGCAGGGTTTGATCCGCTCTTGCGCGCGGTGCGCGCGAGCGATGTGAACCGCTGGCACGAGGTCACTCCTAGCAATCAGTAATGCGTGCAACGTTTAGGGCTGGAATTAAAGGCAGGACATGAGAAACGGTCAGAACAAGCAGCGGATGCGCAACCGCAACAATAACAATAACAACAACAACCGGCGCAGCCAGAACCCGATGACCCGGGTCTACGAGTCCAACGGACCCGACATCAAGATCCGCGGCACCGCCTCACACATCGCTGAGAAGTATCTCCAGCTCGCACGCGACGCGCGCTCTTCCGGTGACCCCGTTGCAGCCGAGAACTACTACCAGCACGCCGAGCATTATTTCCGCCTGATCGCCGCTGCCCAGGAACAGTTCCGCCAGAACCAGCAGCCGCGCGGTGACGAGCCGATCAGCAGCAACAGCGACGACGGCGACGACGACGGCGAGAACTTCTCGAATTTCGGCCAGGAGCCGGGCTTCGTTCCGCAGCCGCAACAGCAGCAGCCCTTCGCGCGCGACCGCGACGGCCAGCGCGATCATCACCAGCGTGATCATCAGCAGCGCGACAACCAGCCCTATCAGCGCGAACAGCAGCAACCGCGCGAGCACCGCGAGCGCGACCATCGCCCGCAGCCGCAATATCAGCCCCAGCCGCAACCGCAGAATCAGCCGCAGCCCGTCGTCACCGACGCCGGCAACGTCGATCGCCTGCCCTCCTTCATCACCGGTGCGCAGCCGCAGGTGAATGGCGGCACGAATGCCGGCCAGGCCGGCTTCGAGGGCGGTGCCGGCGGTGGCGAACGCTTCCCGCGCCGGCGGCGCCGGCCGCATGGCCCGCGCCCCGAGCGAGAGGCGGCTCCAGCCGCATCCGGCGACGATCTCGCGCCCAGCGAGTAAGTGAGCTTCTTCTGATCGACTGATCTGGAATCGTCCCGGCCTCGCCGGGACGATTTGTTTTTGACGACCATCGGTCGCGGCAACGCTTGTGAGACTTAGCTGCGCGTCGCCGTCGTCGAGGACGGCACCAGCACGGGCTTCGCCAGCGACGGAATGAGCCGCGCCCGCTCGCGCTTGGCGGGGATCGCGCGGTAGACCTGCTTGGTCGCCTCCACGATATGGACGCCGGCGAAGGGCAGCGACAGTGCCGCACCGGCGCGCTCCCACATCTGCGCCGATTTCAGCACCCAGCCGCCGGCATAGGGCGGCATGAACAGCGCCTCGCCCCAAGCGGTCGGGGTGAACCAGGTCTGGCGCAGCAGATCGGTGATCTGCGAGCGCGAATAGGGCCGGCCGTGACCGAACGGCGTGCTGTCGGTGCGGGTCCACACCCCGCGCCGGTTCGGGATCACCGCGATCACGCGCCCGGACGGCGACAGCACGCGCCAGACCTCGCGCAGCAGCGCGGCCGGATCGTCCGACATCTCCAGCGCGTGGACCAGCAGGATGCGGTCGACCGCAGCGTCGGGAAGCGGCAGCGAGAATTCGTCGACCAGCGAGGCCAGCGCCGGCCGACCCGTCGGCCATTTCAGGACACCCTGGGCCGCCGGCATGAAGGCGAGGCAGCGCTCGGCATCTTCGCGGAACAACCCCAAATAGGGTGTGGGATAGCCGAGGCCGAGCACGCGCTGGCCCTCCGCCCTCGGCCAGCGTTCCCTGATGCCGCGATTGATCATTTGCCGCGCCACGATCCCGAGGCGGCGGGAATAGAACTCGCGGAGGTCGACGACGTCGATGGTCATGACGGCAATGTAACATGCACGAGACCGCCGCCGCGCGCGGAATATTGCATTGCCTGCGCAACGTTAACGCCATATTTGTCTGGCGGGGCTGAGCCCGATGGAGATGACATGGCCGCCGAAATTCGTACTTTCAGCTGTTTAAACGACAATTTCGGCTATCTGATCCACGATGTGGAAACCAAGGCGACGGCGTCGATCGACGCGCCTGAGGCCGGCCCCATCCTGGCGGCGCTGGAGCGCGAGGGCTGGCAGCTCACCGACATCCTGATCACCCATCATCACGGCGATCATGTCGGCGGGGTCGCCGAACTCAAGCGGAAATACAATTGCCGCGTCGTCGCGCCGCACGACAAGACCACCGAAATCGCCAACGTCGACCTGCGTGTCGCCAATGCCGACGTGGTCAAGATCGGCAATTTGCTGGCGCGCGTCCTGGAGACGCCCGGCCACACGCTCGACCACATCTCCTACGTGTTCGACACCGAGAAGACGGTGTTCGCCGCCGACACGCTGTTCTCGATCGGCTGCGGCCGCGTGTTCGAGGGCACCTATCCGATGATGTGGGATTCGCTTCTGAAGCTGCGTGCCCTGCCCGACGACTTCAAGCTCTATTGCGGCCACGAATACACGGCCTCAAACGTCAAGTTCGCGCTCACCGTCGATCCCGACAATGCGGCGCTCCAGGCACGCGCGGCGGAGGTGACGAGGCTCAGGGCCGAGAACAAGCCGACCATTCCCACACTGCTCGGCGACGAGAAGCGGGCCAACGTGTTCCTGCGCGCCGACGAACCGTCGGTCGCAGCAAGGCTGCACATGAAGGGCGCGGATGCCGCCGCGGTGTTCGGCGAGCTGCGCGAGCGCAAGAACAAGTCCTGAAGAGCAAGTCCTGCAGAAGAAAGTCCTGACTGGATCGATGCCGACCGCAGCCGAGATCATCGCGCGCCTTGAACTCCGTCCGCATCCCGAGGGCGGCCATTACCGCGAGACGTTTCGCGACCAGACCACGGACGTCAACGGACGGTCGCGCTCGACCCTGATCTACTTCCTGCTGGCACGCGGCGAGCGGTCGCACTGGCATCGCGTCGATGCGGTCGAGACATGGCACTATTACGCCGGCAGCCCCTTGATGCTGCGCATCGCCCATGACGGCTGCTCGCAGCACGAGGTGCGGCTCGGCACGGACCTTGCGAATGGAGACCGGCCACAGGCGATCGTGCCGGCGCAGGCCTGGCAATCCGCGGAGACGACGGGCGAGTGGACGCTGGTCGGCTGCACCGTGGCTCCGGCATTCGAGTTCGCAGGCTTCGAGCTCGCACCAAAGGGCTGGGAGCCGTAGCTCCCTTCACCTCTTCCTTAGCACCATGTCCTTCGCGGCAATCAAGCCGCCGCCGGCAATCAGGATCGCGGCAATGGCGATGTTGGCGCTGGCCTTGGCAAAACCGGCGGCGATGAGGAAGCCGGTCGAGAGCAGCGGCGTCGCGTAGGAGGCGGCGCCGAGCACGCGGATGTCACCGCGCTTCATGCCGATGTCCCATGCGTAGAAGGCGGCTCCGACGGGACCGATGCCGAGCGCAATCACCGAGAGCCATTGCAGCGTGGTCTCCGGCCAGACGGTGGTCTCGAGCAGGCCGTGCATCAGCGCGGCAAGCGCGGCGGTGGCCAGGCAGAATCCGGCGACCGCATCGGTCGGCACGGCCTTGAGCCGGCGCGACAGCACCGAATAAGCCGCCCAGACGAACGCGGCGATGAAGGCCGCAGCCAATCCCGGCACCTGCCCCGCCGCGAAGCCGGAGGTGTTGCCGGCGAACAGCAGCACGGTGCCGACAAGGCCGAGCACCGCGCCGACGATGTGATGCGGGGCGAGCCGCTCGCCCGGCAGGAAGGACGAGAACAGCACGATCAGGAGCGGCCAGAGATAGTTGAGCAAGCCGGCTTCGGCCGGCGGCGCGAAGCGCAGCGCGAGGAAATACAGCGCGTGATAGCCGAACAGGCCGCCGACGCCGACAGCCCAGACGACCAGCGGCTGACGCAGGCTCTTCGCCGCCTCGCCGCGGCCGATCCAGGTGAGCAGGCCGACCAGGCCGCCGATCGCGAAGGTCATGGCGGCGAGCTGGAACGCCGGGATCTTTCCGGTCGCCACCGTCATCACCGACAGCAGCGACCACATCAGGATCGCGGTCAATCCGATCAGCGTGGCTGTGCGCGGGGTCATTGAACGAAGGCTCTGAGGACAACGATGCCCGGCACGAGGCCGGGCATTGTCGCCTTCACTATCGCCTTGTTGCGCCTGAAGCTACAGGCTTTTGATCGAAAGGCTTGGCGCCGCATCAGGCCTGATATTGGCCGCCATTGATGGTCATGGTCGAGCCTGTGATGAATCCGGCCTCGTCGGCCGCGAGGAACACGACCGCGCGGGCAATCTCCTCGGGCTCGCCGAGCCGGGCGACCGGGATCTGCGGGATCACGTTCTTCTCCAAAACGTCCTTCGGCACCGCCTGCACCATTTCGGTGTTGATGTAGCCGGGGCAGATCGCGTTGACGGTAATGCCGCCCTTGGCATTCTCGAGCGCGAGCGCCTTGGTGAAGCCGATGTCGCCGGCCTTCGCCGCGGAATAATTGACCTGACCAAACTGCCCCTTCTGGCCGTTGATCGACGAGATCGAGATGATGCGGCCGAACTTGCGCGCACGCATGCCTTCGATGACCTGACGCGTCATGTTGAAGAGCGAGCCGAGATTGGTGTTGATGACCGCGTTCCACTGCTCCAGCGTCATCTTGTGGAAGGCGGTGTCGCGGGTGATGCCGGCATTGTTGACGAGCACCTCGACCGGCCCGAGATCGGCCTCGACCTTCTTCACGCCCTCGGCGCAGGCATCGAAACTGCTGACGTCCCATTTGTAGACGGCGATGCCGGTCTCGGCCTTGAACTTCTCCGCCGCCGTATCGTTGCCGGCATAGCTCGCCGCAACCTTGTATCCCGCCGCCTTCAGTGCCTTGCTGATCGCAGCACCGATGCCCCGCGTACCACCCGTGACCAATGCAACACGTGCCATGTCGTATTCCTTCCCTTGGACTCTTCGGACGTTTCTGAAGCGATCGTTTTTAACGTTGGATTATGCGGTTGGTTTGACGGACATCAAGAACAAAACGCCCGGCGTTGAGCCGGGCGTTTGTATTTAGTCGAGGCCTGCACGGTTGCGAAGAATATTTGATTTGCAACCGCTGCCTTTTTAGTCGCGTGCAACGCACTCACTGACGTGTGCAGCGCACGCGCAAACTGCGCGTAAGCTACGTGTCAGCTATCTTCAGTCGCGCGCGATGCACATCGCAATGCCCATGCCGCCGCCGATGCACAGCGTGGCGAGGCCCTTCTTCGAATCGCGCTTCTGCATCTCGTGCAGCAGCGTCACCAGCACGCGTGCGCCGGACGCGCCGACGGGATGCCCGATCGCGATCGCGCCGCCGTTGACGTTGACCTTGGAGGTATCCCAGCCGAGATCCTTGTTGACGGCGCAGGCTTGCGCCGCGAAGGCTTCGTTGGCCTCGATCAGGTCGAGATCGCCTACATTCCAGCCGGCCTTCTTCAGCGCGGCGCGCGAGGCCGGGATCGGGCCCGAGCCCATGATCTTCGGATCGACGCCGGCCTGCGCCCAGGACACGATCCGCGCGAGCGGCTTCTTGCCTTCCTTGGCGGCCTGCTTGGCGGTCATCAGCACCACGGCGGCGGCGCCGTCATTGATGCCGGATGCCGAGCCCGCGGTGACCGTGCCGTCCTTCTCGAAGGCGGGCTTGAGCTTGGCCATGCCGTCGAGCGTGGCGCCATGACGCGGATATTCGTCGGCGCTGACGACGATGTCGCCCTTGCGGGTCTTGATGGTGACGGGAACGATCTCGTCGTTGAACTTGCCGGCCTTCTGCGCCGCTTCGGCCTTCTGCTGCGAGGCGACCGCGAACTCGTCCTGCTGGGCACGCGTGATCTGCCACTGCCGTGCGACGTTCTCGGCGGTGTTGCCCATGTGGTAGCCGTTGAAGGCATCCCACAGGCCGTCCTTGATCATGGTGTCGACGAACTCGACAGGACCCATCTTGACGCCGCCACGCAGATACTGGGCGTGCGGGGCCATGCTCATGGATTCCTGGCCGCCGGCGACCACGATCTCGGAATCGCCGTTGAGCAGCGCCTGGTAACCGAGTGCGACCGTGCGCAGGCCCGAGCCGCAAAGCTGGTTGACGCCCCAGGCCGGGCTCTCCACCGGAATACCGGCAGCGATCGAGGCCTGACGGGCCGGGTTCTGGCCCTGGGCGGCGGTCAGGATCTGACCCATGATGACTTCCGAGACCCGACCGGGCTCGATGCCACCGCGCTCCAGCGCGGCCTTGATGGCAATGGCGCCGAGATCGTGGGCGGGAAGGGTCGCGAACGCTCCGTTGAAGCTTCCGACCGGGGTGCGGGCGGCGCTGACGATGACGACATCGTCTGACATGGGCATCTCCTGAGGCTTGAGGTTTCTTGAAGGGGGCAGGCGGGGCTTTGAGAAAACGGCTCGCCAGTCTCGTCAGCCATCCTGTTAACGTCGTTGAGGCATGTCAATCGGCCGGCGACCGAATTCATACCGCAGCGCATTCAAAATAGCGTTCTTGGCGCTTTCGCAAGCAAGATTTTGCTCTGCGATTAACCGTGCCGCACAAAACGGTAGCGTGAGCCCTTTGAAAATGCTTATTTTGTTGCGTTGCGTACTCTTCCCGCCCTGCGGCATAGCCCGCTCGGTTCCCGTTCTCCGCGCTTGCAAGTGAGAGCCCATGGCGAAATCAGACCAACCCACGACCATCAAGAAATACGCGAACCGCCGGCTCTATAACACCGGAACGAGTACCTATGTGACGCTGGAAGACCTCGCCGCGATGGTCAAGGATGGCGAAGATTTCCTGGTTTATGACGCCAAGACCGGCGACGACATCACCCGCTCCGTGCTCGCCCAGATCATCTTCGAGCAGGAGAACAAGGCCGGCCAGAACCTGCTCCCGACCACCTTCCTGCGCCAGCTCATCCGCTTCTACGGCGACAGCATGCAGATGGTGGTGCCGAAATATCTGGAGCAGTCGATCGCGACCCTGACCCAGGAGCAGGAGAAGTTCCGCAAGCAGATCGCCAACACCCTGTCCGGCACTCCTTTTGCTCCTCTGGAAGAACAAGTCCGCCGGAACATGGAGCTGTTCCAGCAGACCTTCTCGATGTTCAAGCCGTTTGCTCCCAATGCGGGCCGTCCGGCGGCCGCCGCCGAGACGGAGTCCGACGCGAACGCCGAGACGCCGAAGGACAGCAACATCGACGATTTGCGCCAGCAGATGAAGGACATGCAGGAGCGCCTCGAGCGCATGTCGAAGAAGGACGAGTAGGCCTTCCCGGTCGCGCTCGCGCGTCAGCCTGCGGCGGGCGTGCGATTGGCAAATTTGCACGCTCCCACCATTTCTTCTTCACCGGCTTTAGCCCCGTCATCCTGAGGGGCGAGGCCCGTAATGCAGATCATTGCGGGCCGAGCCTCGAAGGATGAGCGGCCGGGATACAGCCGGGCCGTCGTCCTTCGAGGCCTCCGCTCCGGCGCCTCAGGATGACGGCTTGACACGCACGGAGCGCGCCATGCCCGACCGCACCATGCATTGGGACAACGTCTACGCCACCAAGGGCGAGGCCGAGGTCAGCTGGTTTCAGGATAGCCCGACCATCTCGCACGACATGATCCGCGCGGCCAATCCGGATCGCGACGCGGCGATCATCGATATCGGCGGGGGCGCTTCGCGGCTGGTCGATGCTCTTCTTCAAGACGGATATCGCGATCTCACCGTGCTGGACCTCTCCGCCAACGCGCTCGACGCGGCGAAGGCGCGAATCGGTCAGACCTCTTCCGCGGTCGACTGGATCGTCGCCGACGCCACGACTTGGCGGCCGGCCAGGACTTACGATGTGTGGCACGACCGCGCGGCCTTTCACTTCCTGACCGAACCCCGCGACAGGGCGGCTTACGTCGAGCGCCTGCGATCGGCGATTGCGCCCGGCGGCCAAATCATCATCGCGACGTTTGCGCCCGATGGTCCGGAAAAATGCAGCGGCTTGCCGGTGCAACGCCATGACAGCGCCAGCCTTGCTGCGGAGCTCGGGCCGGATTTCGAGCTGGTCGATACGCGCCGCGAGACGCATCATACGCCGTGGAATTCGACGCAGGCGTTTCAGTTCAGCCGGTTTCGAAAGCGCAACTAAGATCAGCTGTCATGCCCCGCGAAGGCGGGGCATCCAGTACGACGAGGCCCATCGGTTCAATCACTGCTGTCTCTGGAATACTGGATCGCCCGATCAAGTGTTTAGCCCGGACAGATCACTGACAGGTGTTCGGAGACATAGCTGACACATCAAACTGGGCTGGATTGGTCGATTCGGGAGGCCGTCCATGCCCTGGAACGAGGTGTCGGTAATGGATCAGCGGCGCGAGTTTGTGCGACTTGCCTTGCAGGACGGAACGAACCGGCGGGAGCTGTGCCGGCGGTTCGGGATCAGCCCCGGCGTGGGCTACAAATGGCTGA
>NZ_BTIR01000017.1:0-269204 GCF_036247985.1 Bradyrhizobium sp. TM239
CTCTTGGGCCGACGGCACTGCTCCGCCAGCTCATGGTCCCCAGCCCGCCAACGCCTCAGCCATTTGTAGCCCACGTCGGGGCTGATCCCGAACCGCCGGCACAGCTCCCGCCGGTTCGTTCCGTCCTGCAAGGCAAGTCGCACAAACTCGCGCCGCTGATCCATTACCGACACCTCGTTCCAGGGCATGGACGGCCTCCCGAATCGACCAATCCAGCCCAGTTTGATGTGTCAGCTATGTCTCCGAACACCTCTCAGTGATCTGTCCGGGCTAAACACTTGACCGGGCGATCCAGTACTCCGTGAAGCCAGCGATTGAATCGAGAAGCCGCGGCGTACTGGATTCCCCGCCTGCGCGGGGAATGACACCGTGATTGTAGTGACGATCGCAGAACCTCGCGTGGCCCTGTCGGCTCACGCCCCCTCGAACTGCAACCTCGCCAGCCGCGCATACAGCCCGTTCGCGGCCACCAGCTCGGCATGCGTGCCCTGCTCGACGATCTTGCCCTGGTCCATCACCAGGATGCGGTCGCAGGACAGCACGGTGGCGAGGCGGTGGGCGATCACCAGCGTGGTGCGGTGGCGCATCAGCTCTTCCAGTGCGGTCTGCACCAGCGTCTCGCTTTCGGCATCGAGTGCGGAGGTGGCTTCATCGAGCAGCAAGAGCGGCGCATCGCGCAGGATGGCGCGGGCGATTGCGATGCGCTGGCGCTGGCCGCCGGACAGCGTCACGCCGCGCTCGCCGAGCGGGGTGTCGAAACCTTCGGGCAGGCGGCGGATGAACTCGGCGGCATGCGCGAGCTCGGCGGCGCGCTCGACCTCGGCATCGGTCGCATCGGGCCGGCCGAAGCGGATGTTCTCGCGGGCACTGGCGGCGAACACGTTCGATTCCTGCGGCACCAGCGCGATGCGCGCGCGGAAATCGCGCGGATCGGCGGATTTGACCGGCACCCCGTCGAGCGAGATCGCGCCGCTGCGCGGGTCGTAGAAGCGCAGCAACAGGTGAAAGATGGTGCTCTTGCCGGCTCCGGACGGACCGACGATCGCGACCTTCTCGCCGGGGCGCACCGTGAACGACACGGCATCGAGCACATTGACGTCGCGCCGCATCGGATAGGCGAAGCTGACCCGGTCGAAGCCGACCTCGCCGCGTGCCGGCACCGGCAGCGCGCGGGGAGACGCGGGCGCCTTGATGTCGGGCTTCACATGCAGGATCTCGAACAGCCGCTCGGCCGCGCCTGATGCCGCCGAGACCTCGCCCCAGACCTCGCTGAGCTGGCCGAGGCCCGCTGCGGCGAACACCGCATACAGCACGAACTGGCCGAGCCGGCCCGGCGAAATCGCGCCGATGAGCACGTCATGCGAGCCGATCCAGAGGATCGCGACGACGCTCGCGAACACGATGAAGATGATGATGGCCGTGAGCACGGCGCGCGCCTGGGTCGAGGTGCGCGCGGCCTCATAGGCCTGCTCGACCTCGCCGCCGAAACGCTTCTCGGCGAATTGCTCGCTGGTGTAGGCCTGCACGGTGCGGATCGCGCCGACCAGCTCGCCCGCATAGGCGGACGCCTCGGCAAGCGTGTCCTGCGCATTGCGCGACAGACGCCGCACCCAGCGCCCGAAGGCAACCAGCGGCAGCACGATCAAGGGGATGGCCAGCAGCACGAAGCCCGACAGTTTTGGGCTCGTGATCACCATCATCGCCGCAGCACCAAGGAACATCATCAGATTGCGCAGCGCGATCGACACCGAGGCGCCGACGGCCGATTTGAGCTGGGTGGTGTCGGCGGTGAGCCGCGAGATCAATTCGCCGCTGCGCGCGGAATCGAAGAAGGCGGGGGAGAGCGAGAGCAGATGAGCGAAGACGTCGTGCCTGAGGTCGGCGACGATGCGCTCGCCGATCGTCATCACGAGGTAGTAGCGCGCCGCGCTGGCGAGCGCGAGCACGCCGACCACTGCGAGCATCACCGAGAAGTAGCTGTTGATCAGCTCGATGCCCTCGGGCGTCAGGCCGAAATCGATCATCCGGCGCACCGCGACCGGCACCAGCAGCGTGGTCAGGGCCGCGACCGTGAGTGCGACGAAGGCCAGCGCCGCCCGGCCGCGATAGCGGTTCACATACGGCGCGAGCGCAAGCAGCGGCCGCAGCTTGGCGCGACCCTTGGCCGGCTCTTCGATCAGCTCGGCCTCGATCGAGGGGGTGTCCGCGGCGTTCATTCCGGGCTGATCGACATACTGGTCATCAAGCCGTTCCACTGCGCTCATGAGATCCAACCCATTGCATTCGTTTGCTCCCAATAGGCCGGTGCAAGGGTAGTGGCAAATCCGGGAAGTCCCTTAGGGGTAACCCCGGTTCACCGCCCGGGATGGCTTGTTTTGCCTGATGTCGTGAGGTATAGAGCCGGCCAAATCCGTCAATAGCTAGCCAACCAGGAAGGCGCCGGGGCGCCGAGGAATTGCCATGAAAGCCGAAATTCACCCGAACTATCATACGATTAAGGTCGTGATGACCGACGGAACCGAGTACCTGACCCGCTCGACCTGGGGCAAGGAAGGCGACACGTTGAACCTCGACATCGACCCGAAGTCGCACCCGGCCTGGACCGGCGGCAATGCCCAGCTGATGGATCGCGGCGGCCGCGTCTCGCGCTTCCAGAAGAAGTTTTCGGGCTTCCTCAAAAAGGATTGATCCGGCCCGCAGGGTTGGACACGAAAAAACGCCCCCGGAGAGCCGGGGGCGTTTTTGTTTTTGGAGAGGTGTCGTCCGCCAGACCCGTCATCCTTCGAGGCTCGCCGAAGAGGCGAGCACCTCAAGGTGACGGGGTTGGTTTCGCGGGCGTCATTCCGGGGCTCGCGAAGCGAGAGCCCGGAATCCATAACCACGATCGGAAGTATGGATTCCGGGCCCGCGCCAAGAGGCGCGTCCCGGAATGACGACCGAAATTGGTGATGGGCCCTACCGCTCGAACGCCGCCTTCAGCGCGTTGAGGTGCGGCACCAGCGGATTGCCGATCGCGATGTGTTCGGCCGGCGGGGTGTGGATGGTGGTGTCGAGGCGGCGGACGCGGGTCTGCAGGCTCATCGAGCGATGGATCAGGTCCTGGAGCTGCGAGGGCAGCTTCTCGATGGTGTCGGTGGGGCCGGGATCGGCAGCGCTGAGCTTGACCTTGGTCTTCTCGCGATTGGCCTGGCTCAGCGTCATCTCGCCTTCCTTCACCGCGCGGTGCAGCAGCAGCCACGAGGCGAGCTGCATCAGGCGGGTGGTGAGACGCATGCTCTCGGTCGCGTAGGTGAGGCTGACGGCACGGTCGAGCGCCTTGGCCTCGGTGCGTCCGGCGCCGTCGAGATAGGCGGCGGTCTCTTCGACGAGGTCCATGCCCTCGCGGAACAGGACGCCGAACGCCGCAGAATTGGTGAACCGCTCGCTGAGTTGAACGAGAGCGCCGTCGGCCTGCAAACGTTCCATGGTTAACGCCTCTTACGCAACTGTTTGACTGCCCGGCTTTGCGCCGGCTTATGATGAACAAATCATTGCGCGGGCGGGACGCGGAGTCCAGTGACAAGCGCGGATATGGTTTCCGCGGGTCATTCCCAGGAATTCAACCGGGACGAGACGCCAAATAGCAGAAGTAGACGCAAAAAAAGAGCCGCCGGAGACCGGCGGCTTTGAAAGTTGATAACAGGGAGGCGTCAAACAGAGTGGACAGGAGCCACTCGGTGTCCAAACGAGGACAGTTCCAGTCATAAACCCGAAAGCTTAATGGTGCGTAAACGAGCGAATTTTTTCAGGGTTCGTTAGCCATGTCGGCCAGTGGCCGAGCGGGTTTCGTGCCCCGGACGCGGTGCGGCACGAAGTGCTGCACTGCTGAGCCGGGGCCCAGTTCTTTGGCCGAGGAGTTCGGTGAGGCATGGGTCCCGGCTCTGCGGAGCGTCACTGTGTGCCGCACCGCGTCCGGGACACGAGTCGCGAAAATCCTACTTCTTGAAAAAACTGTTCGCCGCATCGCGCGAGGCGCGCTTCTTGGTGGCGGCTTCTTCCAGCCTTGCGATCTCGGTCTTGAGCAGCATGATGCGCTCGGCCAGTTCCTCGACCGACAAGAGCGAGAGGTCCTGCCCGATGTCATGGCTGATCTTCTTGCGCGGGCGGTCGTCGTCTTCCGTCGCCATCCTGGTTCCTCCTGCGTTCGCGCACACAATGCCGAGGCGGTTGCCAGCTCGGATCACGCTGGCTAAGCAAGGGCCTCGTTCCATCCCGCACCTTCACCCAAGGACACATCATGGACAAGCTGCCCGCGCAAATGACCGTGGTCGCCATCTCCAAGCCCGGCGGACCGGAGGTGCTGGTGCCGGAGCAACGCGCACTGCCGCAGCCCGGTCCTGACGAGATCCTGGTCAAGGTGATGGCCGCCGGCGTCAACCGACCCGACGTCGCTCAGCGCTCCGGCGCCTATCCGCCGCCGCCCGGCGCCAGCGACCTGCCCGGCCTCGAAATCGCCGGTGAAGTGGTCGCAGTCGGCAGCAATGCCAAGCGGCACAAGATCGGCGACAAGGTGATGTCGCTGGTCGCCGGCGGGGGCTATGCGCAGTACTGTATCGCACAGGACGCCCAGGCGATGAGCGTGCCGCCGGCGCTGTCGATCAAGGAAGCCGGCGCGCTGCCGGAAACCCTGATGACGGTCTGGCACAATGTGTTCGAGCGCGGCGGCCTGAAGGAAGGTGAGACGCTGTTGATCCATGGCGGCTCCTCCGGCATCGGCACCATGGCGATCCAGCTCGCGAAGGCGTTCGGCGCGAAGGTGTTCGTCACCGTCGGCTCGCAGGACAAGATCGATGCCTGCCTCAAGCTCGGGGCCGATCGCGCCATCAACTACAAGACCGAAGACTTCGTCGCCGTGGTCAAGGAAGAGACCAACAAGGAAGGCGTCAACCTGATCCTCGACATGGTCGCCGGCGACTATGTCGACCGCAATTATGATGCCGCCGCGCTCGACGGCCGCATCGTGCAGATCGCGACCCTCAACGGACCCAAGGTCAACGTCAACATCGCCAAGGTGATGGTGAAGCGCCTGACCCATACCGGCTCGACATTGCGTCCCCGTAGTAATGCGGACAAGGCGGCGATGGTCGCCGCGATCGAGGCGAAAGTGATGCCGCTTTTGCGCGAAGGCCGCGTCAAACCGCTGATGGACAGCACTTTCCCGCTGGAAAAGGCAGCCGATGCGCACCGGCGCATGGAAACGAGCGCACATATTGGCAAAATTGTGTTGGAGGTCTAGGCCTCCGGCCCACAGGCGGCGGCGGAAACCCTTTGATTTTCCTTGCTTTCGTGGCATCTATCGCGACGCACCGAACGGTTTCCGTCCGGTCTGAAATCGTCTTCTTCTGAAGAGTTTGCGTCGAACGCGGAGAACTGGCCTTGCGTCTGATCAGGTGCCTCGCGCCCATCGCGCTGGGCCTCATGATTCTTGTCGCCGCGCATCCCGCGCGCGCGCTCGACGCCGTCAGCGTCCGCAGTGACGCGCCCGCGATCGACCTCACCGGCGTGCTCGAGCATCAGCGCAGCGATGCCGATCGCATCCAGGTCTCCACCGCGCCCGGCACCGACGGCATCGTCCGCCGCATCGAGGTGCGCGCCCGCGAGGGCGGCCAGAACTGGGTGGTGTTCGCGCTCGCCAACAACACAGACGACCAGCTCGACCGCCTGATCGTCGCCCCGCATTACCGCATCGTCTCCTCGGGCCTCTTGTGGCCCGACCTCGGCCTGTCGCGCATCGCCACCATCACGCCCTCGACCGGCGACCGGCCGGAGCGACAGGAAAGCCCGACCGCCGACGTCTTCCGCGTCACGCTCGACCCCGGCGCCGTCATCACCTTCGTCGCGGAGCTGCGCACCGACAAGCTGCCGCAGCTCTATCTGTGGGAGCCGGAAGCCTACAAGGACAAGGTCAACTCGTTCACGCTGTACCAGGGCATCGTGATCGGCATCTCGGGCTTGCTCGCGCTGGTGCTGACCATTCTGTTCGTGGTCAAGGGCAGCATCATGTTCCCAGCCGCCGCCGCGCTGGCCTGGGCGGTGCTGGTCTATATCGGCGTCGATTTCGGCTTCTGGGGCAAGGTGCTCGACATGTCGAACAACGCCGAGCGGATCTGGCGCGCGGCGGGTGAAGCGATTTTGGCGGCAACGCTGCTCGTGTTCCTGTTCGCCTATCTCAACCTCAGCCGCTGGCACGTGCGCTATTCGCACATCACGGTGGGCTGGCTCGCGTTCCTGGGGTCGCTGGTGGCGCTGGCCCTGTTCGATCCGGCGGTGGCCTCCGGCATCGCCCGCATCTCGCTGGTGCTGATCGCCTTCGCCGGCTTCGCGCTGATCGTCTATCTCTCCACCCACGGTTTTGACCGCGCGGTGCTGTTGATCCCGACCTGGTTCCTCCTGGTGGTCTGGGTGGTCGCAGCCGGCATGACGGTGGCAGGCTCCGTCACCAACGACATCGTCGGCCCTGCACTGCTCGGCGGCCTCGTGCTGATCGTGATGCTGATCGGGTTCACGGTGATGCAGCATGCCTTTGCCGGCGGCGGCGCCACCACCGGTGTCGTCTCCGACATCGAACGGCGCGCACTGGCGCTGGCCGGGTCCGGCGATCTGATCTGGGACTGGGACGTTTCCGCCGACAAGGTCTTCACCAGCCCCGAAACCGAAGCCCTGCTTGGCCTCAAGCGCGGCACGCTCGAAGGGCCCGCAGCCTCCTGGCTCGAAGTGCTGCATCCGCTCGACCAGGACCGTTTCCGCGCCGCGCTCGACAGCGTGCTCGACCAGCGCCGCGGCCGCCTGGTGCAGGATTTCCGCCTGCGCACCCCGGACGGCCATTTCATGTGGTTCGCGCTGAAGGCGCGCCCGGTGGTCGGCTCCGACGGCGAGGTCTCGCGCGTGGTCGGCACGCTCACCGACGTCACCGAGCTGCGCAACGCCGAGGAGCGCCTGCTGCACGATTCCGTGCATGACAATCTCACCGGCCTGCCCAACCGAAAACTGTTCATGGACCGGCTGGGCGCGGTGGCGCATTTCGCCAAGACCATGCCGACGCTGCGGCCGACGCTGATGGTGATCGACCTCGACCGCTTCAAGCAGGTCAACGATTCCGTCGGCATCGCGGTCGGCGATTCCATCCTGCTCACCCTCGCCCGCCGCCTCACCCGGATCCTGAAGCCGCAGGACACGCTGGCGCGGCTTGCCGGCGACCAGTTCGGCCTGATCCTGCTCTCGGAGCAGGACCCAGCCCGCATCACCGCCTTCGCCGAGACCATCCGCAAGACCATCCGCGCGCCGATCGCCTTCAACGACCGCGAGATTTTTCTCACGGCCTCGATCGGTCTCGCCCTTTCCGATCCGCAAGTTCAGCTCACGGACGAGATCATCAAGGACGCCGAGCTTGCGATGTATCACTCCAAGCGCATCGGCGGCGACCGCATCGACGTCTACAAGCCCGCGATGCGCGCGCGGAAGACCGATCGCCTGACGCTGGAGAGCGAACTGCGCCGCGCCATCGAGCGGCAAGAACTCACGATCCTGTATCAGCCGATCGTGCGGCTGGAAGATCGTTCGGTCGCCGGCTTCGAAGCGCTGGTGCGCTGGGATCACCCGAAGCTTGGCCGCATGGCGCCCTCGGAGTTCATCACCATCGCCGAAGAGACCGGCCTGATCATCGACCTCGGCATGTTCGTGCTGGACCAGACCGCGAAGCAGCTTTCGATCTGGCAGCGCGCGATGCGCTCACGCGAGCCGATCTTCGCCTCGGTCAACGTCTCCTCGCGGCAGTTGCTGCGCCACGATCTGATCCACGACATCCGCACCGTGCTGTCGCGCTCCTCGGTGGCCCGCGGCACGCTCAAGCTGGAATTGACGGAATCGCTGGTGATGGAGAATCCGGAGCACGCGGCGCAGATGCTGACGCGAATCCGCGAGCTCGGCACCGGGCTCTCGCTCGACGATTTCGGCACCGGCCATTCCTCGCTGGCCTATCTGCAGCGCTTCCCGTTCGACACCATCAAGATCGACCAGTCCTTCGTGCGCACCACCAATCGCGGCACGCGGCCGGTGATCCTGAAGTCGATCATCGCGCTCGCGCACGATCTCGGCATGGACGTGGTCGCCGAAGGCGCCGAGACCGATTCCGACGCGGTCGAGCTCTACCAGATGGGCTGCGAATACGCGCAAGGCTTTGCCTTCGGCGAGCCGATGGACGCGGACGCGGCGATGCGGCTGCTGACGGAAGTGCGGCTCGAAGCGGCGAGCTGAACTCGCCGCGCGTCCGGTATCGTAGGGTGGGCAAAGGCGCGAAGCGTCGTGCCCACCATAGATCCAGCACCGCAAAGAAGTGGTGGGCACGCTTACGCTTTGCCCACCCTACGATACTTCCCCCTGGTGAAGGACGAACGCACGCCGCTACCGCCGCCCGTCCTTCTTCATCTTCGTGAACCGCACGCTCGCACCGTCCGGCATCCGCACTGCCTTGAACCCCGCGGCGAGGCAGGCTTCGCGTTGCGGCATCTGGATGTCGGGGCTGCGCAGGCTGTCCCACCATGAGGCCCGATTGGCCGCGCGCGGCAGGGCCGCGCCGATGATCTCTTCGATCTGTTCGAAGCTCAGGACGAATTCGGCCTGCTTCTGCCGCAGCAGATAGTCGCGCAACGCGTCGTAGTCGTTCACAATCGTCCTCTCGTCCGAACCCCAACCTGCTCAAATGAGCTTGCCACATGCGGGCTGCCGAAAACCGTGGGCGGCGTAAACCGATTCTTAACTCATTGCAGCTGCGACGTCCTACCTTAAACACTACTCAAGATTTCGGGCGCATCCACTAGGGGATCGGGAGCAAACGATGCTGTCTGGATGGCGCGAAGTCACGGCCCGCCGGCCGTGGCGGATTTCGGCGAAGCTGCTGATCATCTCGTCCGTGGTGACGGTGATCGGCTTTTCCGCCATTTGCGTCAACGTCATGCTCGACATGCGCCGGGGCGAGGAGGCGCTCGCCCGCCAGACGCTGGAGAACCTGGCGACGACCATCGAATCCGACATCAGCCGCAACATCGAGATCTACGATCTGTCCCTGAAGGCGGTCGCCAGCAACATGCTGCTGCCGGAGCTGGCAACCGTCTCGAAGCCCATCCGTCACCTGATCCTGTTCGACCATGCCATGACCGCCAAGCATTTCGGCGCGATCCAGGTGTTCGATGCCGAGGGCAGGCTGACGATCGACGCCTCCACGCTCGATCCCGAGCCGGAGAACCGGGGCGAGGAGGACTACTTCAAGGTCCATCGCGACAATCCCGGAACGGGGCTGTTCATCAGCCGTCCCATGCTGTTCCGCGGCGCCTATTCGATCGTGCTGAGCCGGCGCATCAGCGACACCGACGGCGGCTTCCTCGGCGTCGTCGCGGGTTCGATCCGCTTCAGCTATTTCCACGAATTGTTCGAGCGGTTGAACCTCGGCCCCGAGGACACCATCACCGTGCTCAGGCGCGACCGCACCATCATGATGCGGCGGCCGTTCGACCTCGACGTGATCGGAAAGAACCTCGGCGCACGGCAGGACTGGAAGGCGGACAATTTGCGCGCCGGCGGCGCCTATGCCGGTCAAGGCCCCGTCGACAAGACCCCGCGGCTGTATGTTCGCAGCAGCGGCACAAGTCCGCTGTTCGTCGTTGCCGGCAAGCCCCTTAGCGCGGTGTTCGAGCTGTGGCGGAAGGAGGCTTACCGGATCGGTGCCGTGGTGGTGGCACTCATCCTGTTCATGCTGGGATCGACGCTGGTGCTCGCGCGCGAGATCGGCCGCCGCGCCGAGGCCGAGCGCAAGCTCGAGGAGATGGCGACGACGGACGCGCTCACCGGCCTGAAGAACCGCCGCAAGTTCGATTCCGTCATCGACGTCGAATGGCGGCGCGCCATGCGCCAGAAGGCGCCGGTCGCGCTGTTGATGATCGATGCCGATCACTTCAAGGCCTACAATGACACGTTCGGCCATCAGGCCGGCGACCAGGTGCTGGTCGGCATCGCCATCTGTATTTCCGATTCGGTGAGCCGGGCCGGCGACTGCGCCGCGCGCTATGGCGGCGAGGAATTCGCGGTGTTGCTACCCAACACGTCTGCCAACGACGCCTTCAAGGTCGCCGAGACGATCCGCCTCAAGGTGCAGGACTGGTCTGACGACGAGGTGATTTTGACGGTCTCCTGCGGCGTCGCCAGCCTCGTTCCCACCGCCGGCATGGACTGGGCGATCCTGGTCGCCGCCGCCGACAAGGCGCTGTATGCGGCGAAGGCGGGCGGGCGCAATCAGTCCGTGGTTGCGAGCCTGCCGAAGCTGTCGCTGGTGGCGTGAGGGGGGCTAATCACCGTTATTGAACGCGACGCGATCCACACCAACGGCGTCGTCCCTGCGAACGCAGGGACCCATAACCACAGGGAGTGGTTTGGCGAAGACTTGTCGTTCGGTACTACTGCAAAACGCAGTCGATAGATCACGCGGTCTGGGTCCCTGCGTTCGCAGGGACGACAGCGAGGATGTGGCAGCTACTGCCCCAGATACTTCTTCATCTCCGCGATCAGCCCGTCCCGCAGCTCCGGGCGCTTCAGGCCGTAGGCGATGTTGGCGCGGAGGAAGCCGGGCTTGGAGCCACAATCGTGGCGCTCGCCCTCGAATTCGACGCCGTAGAATTTCTGCGATTTGGCGAGGCCGATCATGGCGTCGGTGAGCTGGATCTCGCCGCCGGCGCCGCGCTCCTGCGTCTCGAGGATCTTGAAGATCTCCGGCTGCAGGATGTAGCGGCCGGTGATGGAGAGGTTGGAGGGCGCGGTGCCCTTGGCCGGCTTCTCGACCATGCCGTCGACCTCGAACATCTTGCCGCTGCGCTTGCCGACGCCGCAGATGCCGTATTGATGGGTGAGATGATCGGGCACCGCCTCGACCGCGACCAGGTTGGATTTCTCGCCGAGCGATGATGCCATCTCGATCATCTGCTTGAGGCAGCCAGGCGTGTTGAGCACGAGCTCGTCGGGCAGCACGACGGCGAACGGCTCGTTGCCGACGATGTCGCGCGCGCACCAGACTGCGTGACCGAGGCCGAGCGGCGCCTGCTGGCGGGTGAAGCTGACGGCGCCGGCTTCGGGCTGGTTCTGCGCCAGGATCTCCTGCTCGGCCTTCTTGCCGCGCTGGCTAAGCGTCGCATCGAGCTCGTACATCCGGTCGAAATGATCTTCGATGACATTCTTGTTGCGGCCGGTGACGAAGATGAAGTGCTCGATGCCGGCCTCCCTCGCCTCGTCATAGACGTACTGGATCAGCGGCTTGTCGACGATGGTCAGCATTTCCTTCGGCATCGCCTTGGTGGCGGGCAGGACGCGGGTGCCGAGGCCGGCGACGGGGAATACGGCTTTGCGAATTTTCATGTGATTGTTCGAATACCTGGGGGCACATGGGAACGGCGGAACGGAGCAATGGCATCTTGCTAGCCTGTTTGCAGCCGCCAACAAAGGCGGATGTGGGGCCTCACCCGCGCAGAGTTAAGAAAAAGGCAGCCACCAAAATTTTACCTTTGTTAAGCTATTGGCAACCGTAACCGGGCCTCCTGATGGCGGATTTCTGGAAGGCCGATGGGTGGGGCATGATGCAATTGGTGGCATGGCAGGCAAGACGGGCGATATCCGTGACCGGCGCGGCGATGATGGCGGCCGCCCTGCTGCTGCCCGTCAGCGCGCACGCCCAGGCGCAGAACGGCCTGTCGAATCTGTTCGGCGGCATCTTCTCGGGTCAGAACCCGGCGCCCTCGCAGCCCGCGCCCGGTCCCGGCGGCGCACTCCCCTGGAGCGGTGAGGACGGAGCTTCCGGCCATCCGCTGATGACCGCCGCGGCGATCCGCGAGGCCGCCGGCAATTTCAGCAATTGCGTTGCCGCGATGTGGCCCGATGCCGCACGGCGCAACATCACGCAGGAGAATTTTCAGCGCTTCACGGCCGGGCTCTCACCCGACCTGCGCATCATGGACCTCATGGATTCGCAGCCGGAATTCACCAAGTCGATCTGGGACTATCTCGACATCCTCGTGAACGACAACCGCCTCGCCAAGGGCCGCGAGATCCTCGCCAAATACAAGGCGCAGTTCGACGCCACCGAAAAGGCCACTGGCGTCGACCGCTACATCATCGCCTCGATCTGGGGCATCGAGTCCAATTACTCGACGCAGATGGGCGACCGCAGCGTGCTGCAATCGACCGCGACGCTCGCCTGCATCGGCCGCCGCCAGGCCTATTTCAAGGACGAGTTCCTCTCCGCGCTGGAGATCCTCAACCGCGGCGACCTCAGGCCGGAGCAGATGCGCGGCTCCTGGGCCGGTGCGTTCGGCCCGACCCAATTCATGCCGACCGCGTTCAAGCGCTTTGCCGTCGACGGCGATGGTGACGGACGGCGCGACGTCGTCGACAATCCGACCGACCTGATTGCATCGACCGCCAATAACCTGAAGAAGGACGGCTGGCAGGCCGGCCAGACCTGGGGCTTCGAGGTCGTGGTGCCGCAGGGCTTCAACTACATGCTGGCCGACCGCGCCAAGGCGATGACGATCGCGCAATGGGAGAAGCTCGGGCTCAAGCGGGCGACGGGCCAGCCGTTCCCGCATCCGGGCGAGAAGGCCTATCTGCTGGCCCCCGCCGGCGCGCAGGGGCCCGGCTTCCTGATGCTGCAGAATTACCGCGTCATCATGAAATACAACCCGGCCGAGGCCTATGCGCTGGCGATCGGCCATTTCGCCGACCGCCTGCGCGGGGGGCAGCCCTTCGTGCAGCCCTGGCCGCGGCAGGAACGCGAGCTGTCGCGCACCGAGCGGCTCGAGCTGCAGCAGCTGCTGGCCCAGCGCGGCTTCTACAAGGGCACCCCGGACGGCCAGTTCGGCGGCCAGACCCGGGAAGCCCTGCGCAATTTCCAGGCCTCGATCGGAGTGCCCGCGGACGGTTTTGCGTCCTCGGATGCACTGGAACGACTGCGCGGGCGGTAAAATCGCGCCGAAAGTAACCCTGAACAGGGATTTTGGCAGGCTGCCTTGACGGAGGCGGCTGTTCCCCGGTGTATGGGCGCAAGAATCTGCAACGGAATTTGCCCGTTTGGCGCCTGATTCCGTTATTATATTGAGCTACCTCCGATACCCATTGCGCTGGCCCGAGATCGCATGTCGAAGCCGAAGTCCCTGTTCAAGGCGCTGACCGAGACCGGCCCGTTGATCGCGCTGGGGACGGCGCTTGCGATTTTGGTCTCGGTCGCGGGGCCTGCCTCGGCGCAATTCTTCAACTTCCCCGGCTTCGGCGGCCCGCCGCAGCGTTCGGCTCCGCCACCACAGCGGGGCGGTGGCGGAGGCGGCGGCTGGTTCGGCGGCGACTTCTTCGCGCCGTTCCAGCAGCAACAGCCGCAGGCGCCACGCCAGGATTTTTCGCGCGCGCCGGCACCGGCCAAGCGCGACACCATCCCTGAGAAGAACGTGCTGGTGATCGGCGACGCCATGGCCGACTGGCTCGCCTATGGCCTGGAAGACGCCTACACCGAGCAGCCCGACATGGGCGTGATCCGCAAGCACAAGACCACGTCCGGCCTGATCAAGTACCAGCCGCGCGGCGAGCCCGCGGATTGGACGACCGCCGCAAGGGGCATCCTCGAGACCGAGAAGCCCGATGTGATCGTCGTCATGCTGGGCCTCAACGACCGCGGCGCGATCCGCGAGCCCGCCGCCGACAAGACGGACAAGGCCGCCGCAGACAAGGACAAGAAGAACGACAAGGGCGCGCGGGCCAAACCGCCGGCGAAGCCGGGGGACGCCAAGCCCGGCAACGACACCGCCGCCAAGCCCGACGACAAGCCTGCCGATGCCGATCTGCCGCAGGACGATGCCGACAACGCCGACGCGCCGGCGGCCGCGCCCGAAAAGACGGCCCGCAATCCGAACGGCCTCTACGAATTCCGCGACGACCGCTGGGTCGAGCTCTACGGCAAGAAGATCGAGGAGCTCGCCGGCGTCCTCAAGGCCAAGGGCGTGCCGGTGCTGTGGGTCGGTCTTCCCGCCATCCGCGGCCAGAAGGGCACGGCGGACATGCTGTTCCTGGATTCGCTCTATCGCGAAGGCGCGGCCAAGGCCGGCATTACCTATGTCGACGTCTGGGACGGGTTTGTCGACGAGGCCGGCCGCTTCCTCCAGAAGGGTCCTGACTTCGAAGGCCAGATCCGTCAGCTCCGCAGCTCTGACGGCGTCTTCTTCACAAAGCCCGGCGCGCGCAAGCTCGCGCACTATGTCGAGCGCGAGATCACGCGCCTGCTGGCAGGACGTTCCGGCCCGATCGCGCTGCCGAGCGAGCCTGCGACGCCCGACACCAGCGCCGAGCCCGGCAAGCCCGCACCGCGTCCGCTGGCGGGGCCGATCGTGCCGCTGGTTGCAGCCTCGATCTCGACCGACCAATTGCTGGGCGGCCCGGGCTCGCGTCCCGCCGCCGTCGACGCGCTGGCTGCAAAGACGATGGTGAAGGGCGAGCCGCTGGCGGCTCCCGCGGGCCGCGCCGACGATTATGCCTGGCCGCGCCGCGAAGTCGGCCGCGAGCAGGCCAAGGGCGATACGCCGATGGCCGCGACGACGCCCGATGGCGGCGCGGCTCCCGCTTCGCCGGGCGCAGCCGCGGCGATCGCTCCACCAAAACTTGCGCCGAAGAAGCCGCCGGCCCCGCCGCAGCAACCGGTACAGGCTACGCCCTCATTCCGCGATTTCTTCGGCTTCGGCTCTCCGCAGCCCCCGCCGCCGCGTCAACTGGCGCCGGCTCCAGGGCCGCGCAATCCGAATCCCAATCCCGGGGTCCCGCGTCCGCCGGGTAACGTTGGCCGCTCGGCCGAGATGTTCCGGTAAGGTAAGGTCTCGTGTCCCGGATGCGACGCAGCGCCTCTTGGTGAGGCGGCGCAGAGCCGGGACCCAATTCGTGCGGCATTCACAAAAGATGGGCCCCGGCTTAGCGATGCAGCGTTTGCGGACGATGCTACGCATCGCCTAGGCTGCATCGCGTCCGGGGCACGAGTGATAGGCGTTCGGCGACTAGCCTTAATAGCGCCAGCGCGACGGCGGGGGACGACGCGCGGGGCGCGACATCAGAAGCGCGAGCGCGAAGCCAATGCCGCCGGCGACCATCAGCGCGCCGAGCGGATTGTCCTGCACTTTCTTCGACAATGCTTGCGTACCGTCGCGAAAAGTTTCGCCGCTGTGGTCGTAGGCGTCCTTGGCGTAGTCGGCCGCAGTCTCGCCGGCCTCGCGGACGGCATCCTTGGCCTGGCCATAGAGATTCTGCACCGTACCCGCAGCTTCCCGCGCCTTGCCCGACGCCTGCGTCTTCGCATCGCCCGCCACGTCTCCGATCGCGCCTTCCGCGCGTCCGGCATATTCCTTGGCCGATCCAACAATCCGATCCGTGTCCATGATGATCCTCCTCGGTGGTCAGCCGAAGTAACCGATCAGGCGCGACGCAGTTCCAAGTGTTTGCGAAAGTGTAGTCCGTACGAAGGTGTGCAGCCCTGATGGAGCGCAGCGCGATCCGGGCAAGGAGCAGCTACAGGATCAGCCCGCCATCGACGACCAGCGTCTGTCCGACGATGTAGGACGACAGTGGCGAGGCCAGGAACAGGGCCGCCCCCGCCATGTCGGCCGGCGTCCCCAGGCGCCGCAGCGGAATGCGTGATAGTGCGCCTTCGAGCCGCTTGGGATTGTCGGTCGTCACCTTCGTCATCTTGGTGTCGACGAGTCCCGGCGCGATGCCGTTGACGCGGATGCCATCCTCCGCCCAGGCCTCGCCCAACGTCCGCGTCAATCCGACCGCACCCGTCTTCGACGCGTTGTAGGCGGGATTGCCCATGGTGGAATGATAGGCCGCGGTCGACGACACCATGATCAGCGACCCCCTGGAATCCCGCAACATGGAATGAAATCGCGTCGCACAGGCCATCAGGCTCATCAAATTGACCTCGACCACCTTGCGGAATCCGCTCATCTCGAACTCGCCGCGGCGATAGAGCACCGCGCCCTGCGCCAGCACGAGCACGTCGAGCCGCTCGAAGGAGGGCTTGAACGCTTCGATCGCACTGGGATTGCTGACGTCGAGCTGCGCATAAGACAGGCCCGCGAGATCAGAACCTTCCTCGATCGAATAATCCTTCGGCTGCGCACGCGTGCCGCAAACCGCGACATGCGCGCCCCTCGCGCGAAATGCTTGCGCGATGCCGTTGCCGATACCGCTGGAACCGCCGACCACCAGCACCTGCCTGCCTGAGAAATCGAGCTCGTTCGCCATCGCGGCCTCCCCTTTTGTCTTGCTTGTTTGACCTGTCTGCGGATCGATGCCAGCCTTGTCAATCATAACAAGAACAAGCAGGGCGCGAGGAAACAGCATGTCCGAGTTCAAACGGCTCAGCCGGTCCGTCAAGGGCCTGACCGTTCTCGTCACCGGCGCGGCCAGCGGCATGGGACGCGCGACCGCGCACGTGTTCGCCGCAGAGGGCGCGAACGTTGCCGTCACCGACTATGACGAGCAAGGTGCGCTCGCCGTCGCGGAGGAGATCGCGGCGAGCGGCGGTTCGGCGAAAGCCTGGAAGCTCGACGTCGCCGAGGCCGGCGAGATCAAGCGCGTGGTGAACGATGTCGCGGCACATTTCGGCGGGCTCGATATCATCGTCAACAATGCCGGCATCTCCGTACGCGTCGCGATCGACGACGAGGCCTATGAGGATTCCTGGGCCAAAGGCATCGCCGTGATGCTGACCGCGCATCCGCGCATCATCCGCGCCGCGCTGCCTTACCTGCGCAAATCGAAGAACCCGCGCATCGTCAACATCGCCTCGACCGAGGCACTCGGCGCCACCGCATTGCACAGCCCCTATTCGGCAGCAAAGGGCGGCGTGGCGAGCCTCACCCGCTCGCTCGCCGTCGAGCTCGGCCGCGAGGGCATCACCGTCAACTGCATCTGCCCGGGTCCGATCCGCACCGCGATCACCGACCGCATCTCGGAGGAGCACAAGACGATCTACGCCAAGCGCCGCACGGCGCTCGGCCGTTACGGCGATCCCGAGGAGGTCGCGCATATGACGCTGAGCCTGTGCCTGCCGGCGGCGTCCTTCCTCACCGGCGCGGTGATCCCGGTCGACGGCGGGTTGATGGCGCGGAATGCGTAGTATGGGAGCGTAGCCTGGATGGAGCGCAGCGTAATCCGGGGTTCTCACCTCGCGGAAAGACCTCCCCGGATTACGCTACGCTCCATCCGGGCTACGGGCAGCCATGCGTGCCGAGCGTTGACAAGTACGAGCGTGCGAGTAGCTTTTTCGCTGACAGAGCGGGACCAACCGCTCGCACATGCGGGAGAAAACGCCAATGACGATCGCCATCCGGCAGCTTCACAAGCATTTTGTCGGCGAGGTTTCCGGCCTCGATTTGCGAAAGCCTCTGACCGAGGTCGAGGCGCGCGAGGTCGAGGCCGCCATGGACAAATACGCAGTGCTGGTTTTCCACGGCCAGGACATCACCGACGAGCAGCAGATGGCTTTTGCGCTGAACTTTGGTCAGCGTGAGGATGCGCGTGGCGGCAACATTACCAAGGCCAGCGAATACCGCCTCAACTCGGGCTTGAACGATGTTTCAAACCTCGGCAAGGACGGCAAGCCGCTGCCGAAGGACAGCCGCGCCAATCTGTTCAATCTCGGCAATTGCCTGTGGCACTCCGACAGCTCGTTCCGTCCGATCCCTGCAAAATTCTCGCTGCTGTCGGCCCGCGTGGTGAACCCGAAGGGCGGCAACACCGAATTCGCCGACATGCGCGCCGCCTATGATGCGCTCGACGACGACACCAAGGCGGAGATCGACGATCTCGTCTGCGAGCACTCGCTGATGTATTCGCGGGGATCGCTCGGCTTCACCGAATACACCGACGACGAGAAGGAGATGTTCAAGCCGGTGCTGCAAAGGCTGGTGCGGACGCACCCCGTGCACCGCCGCAAGTCGCTGTATCTCTCATCCCATGCCGGCAAGGTCGTCGGCATGAGCGTGCCCGAGGGCCGGCTGTTGCTGCGCGACCTCAACGAGCACGCAACGCAAGCCGAGTTCGTCTACGTCCATAAATGGACGCTGCATGACCTCGTGATGTGGGACAACCGCCAGACCATGCACCGTGTCCGCCGCTACGACCAGTCGCAGCCTCGCGACATGCGCCGCGCGACGGTGGCGGGGACAGAGCCGACGGTGCAGCAGCAGGCGGCGGAGTAGGCGCGGCAACCTCCGCTGTCGTCCCGGACGAGCGAAGCGAAGATCCGGGACCCATAACCACAGGGCGTGGTTTGGCGAAGACTCGGAGTGACCGGCCTGCCTCAAACTTCACGCTGGGAGTATGGGTCCCGGACCTACGCGCGCTTGAGGCGCGCTTGTCCGGGACGACAGCAGAGAGGATGCACGACAGCGTCGTATGTCGCGGTAGCGACTATAGTAGCTACGCGTGCCCCGCTTCGTTCGACAGCATCCCTGGATCGATGCCGATCTTGCGCAGGGCGCGGCCGTACTTGTCGTCGACGTCGTCACCGAAGATCAGATCCGCATCCGCATCGCAATGCAGCCAGCCGTTGCTCTGGATCTCGGTCTCGAGCTGGCCCGGCGCCCAGCCGGCATAGCCGAGCGCGAGAATGGCATGCTTGGGGCCGGAGCCGTTGGCGATCGCGCGCAGGATGTCGACGGTCGCGGTGAGGCAGACGCCGTCGTCGATCCGCAGCGTCGCGTTCTCGATGTAGAAGTCGCTGGAATGCAACACGAAGCCGCGCCCGGTGTCGACCGGGCCGCCGCGCAGCACCTTCATGCTTTCGGCATTCTCCGGCAGCTTGATGTGCTCGCCCTTTTTGATGATGCCGAGCTGCTGCAAGAGTTCGGGAAAGTCGATGCTGCCGGCCGGGTGGTTCACGATGATGCCCATCGCTCCCTCCGCCGAATGGGCGCAGAGATAGATCACCGAGCGTTCGAAGCGGGAATCGCCCATCACCGGCATCGCGATCAAGAGCCGGCCGTCGAGATAACCGGCCGAATTAGGGAGCACGGGTCCCGCGCTGCGGGTGCTTTCGCCCGTCCTCTTGCCTGTGGGAGCCATCGGTTAAGCACTCCGGTTTCAATTCCTATCCTGATGTCGGGCCGGGCCGCTGTCAAATCAAGGCTTGCAGAGACTTGATTGAAGTGCATCCATCACAAGCAATTCAATGGTTTGCCTCAGGGCGACCCTGTAAAGACGTGCCATGCTCACAAGAGTTCCCCTGCGTGCGGCGATTGGCGTCGCGACAACCCTGTTTGCGTCGTCGCTGGCCATCGTGGCCCGGGCCGATGACGCTTCGCCGTGGCAGCGCGACGGACATTCCGCGGTGCGGCTATTGGCGGGATCGCGCAGCGGCGCCGTCCTGCTCGGCGGTATCGCCATCCAGCTCCAGCAGGGGTGGAAGACCTATTGGCGCTCCCCCGGCGATTCCGGTGTCCCGCCGCGGTTCGATTTTTCCAAGTCGGACAATGTCGAGGCGGTGACGGTGATGTGGCCTGCGCCGCTGAAATTCAACGACGGCGCCGGCGGCCATTCGATCGGCTATCACAACCAGATCGTGCTGCCCCTGCGCATCGTCGCCAAGGCGGCCGACAAGCCCGTGACCCTGCGCGCAGAGATCAATTACGCGGTATGCGAAAAACTCTGCATTCCGGTCGAGGCCAGCGCCGAGCTCGGCTTCAACAGCGTGGCCTCGACCGAGGATGCCAATCTTCGTGCTGCCCTCGACACCGTACCGAAGCCCGCCAATATCGGCGATCCCAATCCGCTCACCATCCGCGACGTCAAGCGCGACGGCGCCACCAAGGTGACGGTCGACGTGGTCACGCCGGATGCGCGCGACGTCAATCTGTTCGTGGAAGGTCCGACGCCCGACTGGGCGCTGCCGATTCCGGCTCCGGTCGAGCAGAGCTCGCCAGGGGTGAAGCGATTTTCGTTCGAGCTCGACGGCCTGCCGCCTGGCGCCAAGCCGGACGGGGCAGCGCTGAAGTTCACGCTGGTCGGGCCGGAGAAGTCGTACGAGTTCAATACCAATCTGCAATAGCTCGCGATCGACGAAGGGGCGCCGCGGGCGGCGCTCCCTCATTCCCGCGGCCCCGTCCGGCAATGCGCCACGCGCAAGATCGGCCGAGGCCTGTCAGGACGCGGGGCAAACCTTCGAGAGCTGTTTTTCCCTCAGCTTGTTCGTACAATATGCGCTGCAGCGTTGACCGCCGACCTTCATGCAATACGCCACGCACTTCTCGTAAGAGCATCCCCACGCATCCGCCCGCGCAGGCGCCATGGCAAAGAGGCCGGTGCCGGCAATTGCGGTGAGAACGGCCATGCACATCATCAATCGAGTCATTATTCGCTCCTGCTGAAAGTGACGCTCAACGCGGCCGTCCCGCCGAAACCGCGAGATGGTCCGCCACCAGCCCGCATAGGGCAAAAATTCCATGCGCAAGCAGCTGCTTGCACAAATTCCAAGTGAATCCACTATGTGGGCATCATAGTTTGAAGAAGTTCGGGCGGCCACTCCCCAAACTGGCCGGATGAAAATTCCCCAGATCACTTGGCAAGGTCGCAACAGCGCCGGTGCCTTCGGCAAACCAAGTGATGTCCGCCTCCACGTGCCGGCCTTTGAAGCCGCCGGAGGCGGCCCAACCGAATCTTAAGGAATGGTTGCTAATTCCCAGGCCTGCCGCAGCATGCGCGTGCGCCCTGGGGACCGTTCGAATTGGCCGTGATGGATGCAGAACCCGCAACGAGCGGACCGGCCGGGCTGATCGCGCGGCTGCGGGCCAGGCTGACGGGCGGGTCGAGCGAGGCGTCGCTGACGCGGCGGCTGGCCGGCACGATCTTCATCATCCGGGTCATCAGCGCGGGCCTTGCCTATTTCTCGCAGGTCCTGCTCGCGCGCTGGATGGGCACCTCCGACTACGGCATCTACGTCTATGTCTGGACCTGGGTGCTGCTGCTCGGCAGCATGATGGATTTCGGCATCTCGGCCTCGGCGCAGAAGATCATTCCGGAGTATCGCACCAGCGGCGAGCATGCGCTGCTGCGCGGCTTCCTCTCCGGCAGCCGCTGGCTGACCTTCGCGGTGTCCACGCTGGTCTCGCTCGCGCTCGCCGGCATCGTCAAATTGCTATCGCCCTGGATCGATCCGGCCGAGGTGATGCCGCTCTATATCGGCTGCATGACGCTGCCCGCCTTCGTCGTCGCCAACACCCAGGACGGCATCGCGCGCTCGCATGACTGGATGCAGCTCGGCTTGATGCCGCAATTCATCATCCGTCAGGGGCTGATCATCGGCATCACCGCCAGCGCCTTCCTGCTCGGCTATCACCTCGGCGCGGTCGCCGCGATGGTCGCGAGCGCCGGCGCGGTGTGGATCGCGATGACCGGGCAGATGATGGTGCTGAACCGCAAGCTCGCCGATCATATCGCGCCCGGCCCCAAGACCTATGACATCCGCGGCTGGCTTGCCGTCTCGCTGCCGATCCTGCTGGTCGAGAGCTTCTACCTGCTGCTGTCCTACACCGACGTGCTGGTGCTGCAGCAGTTCCGCCCCTCCGACGAGGTCGGCGTCTATTTCGCGGTGGTGAAGACGCTGGCGCTGGTCTCGTTCATCCACTACGCGATGTCGGCGACCACGGCGCATCGCTTCGCCGAATACAACGCCAGCGGCGACAAGGCGCGCCTGTCGGCCTATGTCGCGCATGCCATCAACTGGACGTTCTGGCCGTCGCTGGCGGCGACCATCGTGCTGCTCGCGCTCGGCAAGCCGCTGCTCTGGCTGTTCGGGCCGCAATTCGTGGTCGGCTACGACATCATGTTCGTCGCAGCGATCGGGCTCGTGGTGCGCTCCGCGATCGGACCGGTCGAGCGGCTGCTCAACATGCTCGGTCAGCAGAAGATCTGCGCGCTCGCTTATGCATTGGCCTTCGGGATGAACCTCGTGCTCTGCATCGCACTCGTGCCGCGCTACGGCGGCCACGGCGCCGCGGCCGCGACCTCGATCTCGCTCACCTTCGAGACGGTGCTGCTGTTCTGGATCGTGCGGCAGCGGTTGGGGCTGCACGTGCTGGCGTTTGGTAAATAGGTACTACGGCGCCATCCTTGCTCACTCCCCGTGGGGGAACGACTGTTTCGCAGCGCGCCTCGGAACAACTGGAAACGCCTCTCCATTTCCGCCGCGCAGCACAATTTTTCTTATTCCGCCCAAGCGGTTGCGTCCCAGGGAAAGTTTATTCTACGTCGTATTGCCCAACCGACGAGATCAACCTAAGATTCTCCAGACATGATCGATCCACTCTACGTCGCCTCCGGTTTCGGCGTCGGCCTGCTCGTCGGGATGACCGGCGTGGGCGGCGGTTCCCTGATGACGCCGCTGCTGATCCTGCTGTTCGGTGTTCATCCCTCCACCGCGGTCGGCACCGATCTGCTCTATGCCGCCGCCACCAAGACCGGCGGCAGCGTGGTGCATGGCTGGTCGCGCAGCGTCCACTGGCCGGCGGTGCTGCGGCTCGCCTGCGGCAGCATTCCCGCGAGCGCAGTGACGCTGCTGGTGCTGTGGAAGCTCGACCTCAGAAGCGATTCCGAGCGCAGCCTCGTCAATCTCGTGCTGTGCTTCGCCCTCCTCCTGACTGCCACCTCCCTGATCTTCCGCAGGGCGATCATGGAGCGCTATCGCCGGCGCCTCGAGCAGGTCGACGAGCGCACCACCGCGATTGCCACCGTCGTCACCGGCATCGTGCTCGGCGTGCTGGTGTCGATTTCGTCGGTCGGCGCCGGTGCGGTCGGCGTGACCGTGCTGCTGCTGCTCTACCCTCGCCTGCCCATGGCAACCATCGTCGGCTCCGACATCGCCCATGCGGTGCCGCTGACGCTGGTCGCCGGCATCGGGCACTGGGCGCTCGGCGACGTCGATTGGGCGCTGATGGGCGTGCTGCTGCTGGGCTCGCTGCCAGGCATCATCGTCGGCAGCTACAGCGCGACGCGGGTGCCCGAGACGGTGCTGCGGCTGACGCTTGCCAGCGTGCTGTTCGTGGTCGCAGGCAAGATCATGTTTGCGGAGCTGAACCTGTCGTCGGCTTTCGTGACGGCGCTGGCCTGGGGGCATTAGGCCAGACGAGGCGCCCCACTCTCGCTGTCATCGCCCGGCTTGACCGGGCGATCCAGTATTCCAGAGACAGCAGTGATAAAGTCGATAGGCCGCGGCGTACTGGATGCCCCGGTCAAGCCGGGGCATGACAGAGTGCGTGCTTACTCCGCCGTCCAGCCACCGTCGATCGAGAGATTGGTGCCGGTGATCTGGGCGGCATCATCGCCGCACAGGAACAGCGCCAATGCGGCGACCTGCTCGGACGTCACGAACTCCTTGGTCGGCTGCGCGTCGAGCAGAACGTCGTTGATGACCTGCTCGCGCGTCAGATTGCGCGCCTTCATCGTGTCGGGGATCTGCCTCTCCACCAGCGGCGTCCAGACGTAGCCGGGGCTGATGCAGTTGCAGGTGATCTTGTGGGTCGCGACCTCCAGCGCCACGGTCTTGGTCAGGCCTGCGATGCCGTGCTTGGCCGAGACGTAGGCCGACTTGAAGGGCGAGGCGACCAGCGAATGCGCCGATGCCGTGTTGATGATGCGGCCCCAGCCTTTCTTCTTCATGCCGGGCACGGCGGCACGGATGGCGTGGAAGGCGGAGGACAGGTTGATGGCGATGATCTGGTCCCACTTCTCGAGCGGAAACTCCTCGATCGGCGAGACGAACTGGATGCCGGCATTGTTGACGAGGATGTCGACTGAACCAAAGGTCTTCTCGCCGAGCGCGATCATGCCGGCGATCTCGGCCGGCTTGGTCATGTCGGCGGGCGAATAGATCGCCTTCACCTTGAAGTCCGCCTCGATCTTCGCGCGCTCCTTCTCAATGTCCTCCGGCGTGCCGAAGCCGTTGATGACGACATTGGCGCCGGCGGCGGCGAAGGCGCGTGCGTAGGCGAGCCCGATGCCGCTGGTGGACCCGGTCACGACGGCATTCTTGCCTGACAGACTACCCATTCTATTCGCTCCTTTTTGCCGGGGGCGCGGTGACGTCCCCCGTGAGATCGTAAGTCACCATGGTCTCGCCGGACTGCGGCCGCTCGAGCCAGTCCTTGTGGCGCATCGACAGATGCACGTCGTGCACGCCGGCCTCCCAATGCTCGACCATGGCGACGTGCGAGAAGTCGTAATCCTTGGACGAGGATTCGTAGTTCTTGCTGCGGTAGATCAGATGCACGACGGTGACGGTGCTTTCGCGCGACACCTTCGCCAGGAATTCGACGGAAGGATCGTTCTTGAGATAGTCCGGCAATTTGCCGATCAGGTCGCGCACGGCCCTGCGGGCGTTGTGCAACTGCTTGTTCTTGTCGGTGTTCATCCGCGTCCGGCTGGAGAAGCGGATGTCCTTCTCGCGCTCGGTGGCCTCCAGCAGCGAATTCGGCAGATCGCCGCGGGCGGAGAACAGGTCGACCTGGAAGATCAGCATATCGCGATCGACCTCGGCATCGAGCACGTAGTCGAGCGGGGTGTTGGAAGCGATGCCGCCGTCCCAGTAATGCTCGCCCTCGATAATCACGGAGGGAAAGCCGGGCGGCAGCGCGCCGGAGGCCATGATGTGCTCGGGGCCGATGGTCTTGCCGAGCTTCTTGAACTCGTAATTGTCGAAATATTTGAAGTTGCCGGAGGTGACGCCGACTGCGCCGACCGACAGGCGCGTCTTCAGGTCATTGATGCGGTCGAAATCGACCAGACGCTCCAGCGTCTTCTTCAGCGGCGCGGTGTCGTAATAGCTCTCGGCCTGCGGGCTGCCGGGCGGCCAGAGCGGCGCCGGCGGAATCCGCGGGGTGAAGAAGCCGGGTACGCCGAAGGTCGCGATCAGCGCGGCACTGGTCGAATTGAACAGCTCGCGGCTGTGGTCGCTCTTGCCGATCGGTTTCCACGGCACCGGCGCGGAGACCATCTCCCAGAATTCCTTGAGCCGCTTGACGCGCGTCGGGCCCTCGTTGCCGGCGATGATGGCGGCGTTGACCGCGCCGATCGAGATGCCGGCGACCCATTCCGGCTCGAAGCCGTGGCCGCACAGCGCCTGATAGGCGCCGGCCTGATAGGAGCCAAGCGCGCCGCCGCCCTGGAGGACCAGGACGCGTTGCGCATTCGCGGGGATGCTGGCGGATTCCGGGCTACGATCGGTCATACAGGAACAATAGCAAAAGGCGCGCCACCGTGGCGACCCTCCGCCGCGGCGTCAATGCATCCCGGGATCAAGTCTGGCTTATCGGGGCTCCGTGGAGGCCAGGATCATGGTCCAGAACACCTTGTATTTGGTGCCGGGAGCATAGCTCGCCGCGATGCCCAGTTTTGTGACACCGCCCTTGAGCATGTTGGCGCGGTGGGGTGGCGAGTCACGCCAGCCGGAAAACGCTTCCGCCAGCGTATGATAGCCGGCCGAGACGTTCTCGACGGCAACGGTGGCGGGATAGCCGCCGGTGGCCAGGCGCTTGGCCAGCGGCGCGCGGACGTCGTGATCCATCTTGTTGGCCGCAGCCATAGCCTGGGACTGGGATTCGGCGAGCCGCATCAGGTCGGGGTCGATGACGACGGTGCCGAGAGCGTTGTTCTGGCGGTATTGCGAGATCATGATCGCGGCCGCCTGCGCATCGAGCTTGGAGCCCGGGACCGCCATATCGGCATACATGGACGGCTGCTGGACCGGTGCCTCGTTGCCGGCGCAGCCGGCGAGCAGCAAAGTGATGAGTATTGCGGCCGCGGCGCGCATGAACAGGAGCCCCCAAATCAGGGGCCGTTGTTGCATACCAACCGTGGCTGAAAGGTGAATTTTGAGGAAAATTTGACGGATCGAGACGGCTCAGGCGCCCGCAAATATCCGGTAGCGGCGGGGCTCCAGGCCGATCGTGTCGCCGGCACGCAGTTCCCGATCTCGGGGGGCGTCGATCTCGATGGTCTCGCCGCCGAGCAAGGCAACCTCCGCGCGCTGCACGGGACCGAAATTGCGGACGTGTTGAACCGCGCCCTCGAAGGCGCCGCTGCCGGGGGGCCCGACCAGCATGTCATGTCGCCGCACGAACAGTTTTGACGCGCCAGGCGCAAGCCCGTCCGCGGCCAGGGTGAGCGGCCGGTCACCCAGCCTGATCACGCCGCCTTCGACCTGGACCGGCAGCTCGATGGACTCGCCGATGAAGCCGTGCACGAAGGCCGTCGCCGGGGTCTCGTAGACGTCATCGGGCGAGCCGATCTGCTCGATCCTGCCCTTGTCCATGACGACGACGCGGTTGGCGACTTCGAGCGCCTCCTCCTGGTCGTGGGTGACGAAGATGGAGGTGACGTTGATCTCGTGATGCAGCGAGCGCAGCCATCGGCGCAGCTCTTTCCGCACCTTGGCATCGAGCGCGCCGAAGGGCTCGTCGAGCAACAGGATGCGCGGCTCGATCGCCAGTGCGCGGGCGAGCGCAATGCGCTGGCGCTGGCCGCCGGAGAGCTGGCTCGGATAGCGGTCGGCGAGCCAGTCGAGCTGCACAAGGTCGAGCAGCTCCTTGACCCGCGCCCGGATCGCGGCTTCGTCCTTGCGCACCGCACGCGGCTGCACGCGCAGGCCGAAGGCGACGTTCTCGAACACGGTCATGTGGCGGAACAGCGCGTAATGCTGGAACACGAAGCCGACATGCCGCTCGCGCGCGCCCTGCGCCAGCGCGTCCTCGCCATTGAAGGAGACCTCGCCGGAATCAGGCCAGTCGAGGCCGGCGATGATCCGCAGCAGCGTGGTCTTGCCGGAGCCTGATGGACCGAGCAGCGCCAGCAATTCACCATTGTCGACCTTGAGGTCGACGCCGTCGAGGGCGGCAAAACTGCCGAACTTCTTGACGAGATTTTTGACTTCAATGGTCACTTGCATCGTGTCCTTCGTCGAGGTGACGTTCGAGAACCGTCTTTGCGATCAGCGTGATCAGCGCCAGCATCGCCAGCAGCGAGGCGATCGCGAAGGCGGCGACGAACTGGTATTCGTTGTAGAGAATCTCGACCAGCAGCGGCATCGTGTTGGTCTCGCCGCGGATATGGCCGGAGACGACGGAGACCGCGCCGAACTCGCCCATCGCGCGCGCATTGCAGAGCAGGACGCCGTAGAGCACGCCCCATTTGATGTTGGGCAGGGTGACGCGGAAGAAGGTCTGCAAGCCCGAAGCGCCGAGCGAAACCGCGGCCTCCTCCTCCTGCGTGCCCTGCTCCTGCATCAAGGGGATCAGCGCGCGCGCGACGAACGGGAAGGTCACGAAGGTGGTGGCGAGCGCGATGCCGGGCACGGCGAACAGGATCTGGATGTCGTGATCCCTGAGCCAGCCGCCGAAATAACCCTGCGCGCCGAACAGCAGCACGAAGACGAGGCCGGAGATCACCGGGCTGACCGAAAACGGCAGGTCGATCAGCGTGATCAGGAAGGTCTTGCCCGGGAAATCGAATTTTGCAATCGCCCAGGCAGCGACGAGGCCGAAGACAAGGTTGAGGCCGACCGAGATCGCCGCGACGATCAGGGTCAGCTTGATCGCGGACAGGGCCTCCGGCTCGGCGAGCGCGGAGAGATAGGCGAGAATCCCCTTCGAAAAGGCCTGCGCGAACACCACCACCAGCGGCAGCACGACGAAGACGGAAAGAAAGATGATCGCCAGCGCGATGATGGTGATGCGCACCGCGCGCGGCTCGGTGCGCAAATTGTCTCGCGCCGCCGCCGCATGTGCCCGGGCCTTCGCACGTGCCCTGGCGTCGGGGGCCGAAAGCGAGACGGTGTCTGCGATTTGCATCGTCATGGTTCGCCCTCAGCGCGCCGGGATCCGGCTCCGCGCCCAGCGCTGGAGCCGGTTGACGGCGAAAATGATGACGAAGGAGACGACGAGCATGACCACCGCGATGGCGGTCGCGTCGGCGTAGCGGAACTCGGACAGCCGGATCACGATCAAGAGCGGTGCGATCTCGGAGACGTTCGGCAGATTGCCGGCAATGAAGATCACCGAGCCGTATTCACCGACAGCGCGGGCGAAGGCGAGCGCGAGCCCGGTGAGCAGCGCCGGCGCAAGCGAGGGCAGGATCACGCGGATGATGGTCTGCCAGCGGCTGGCGCCCAGGCTGCCCGCGGCTTCCTCGATCTCGGGGTCGAGATCCTGCAGCACCGGCTGCACCGTGCGCACCACGAAGGGAATGCCGATGAAGATCATGGCGACGAAGATGCCGACCGGCGTGAACGCCACCTTGATGCCGAGCGCCGCGAGCGGCGCCCCCAGCCAACCCTTCTCGGCGAACAGCGCGGTCAGCGCGACGCCGGCGACCGCCGTCGGCAGCGCGAAGGGCACGTCGACGATGGCGTCGAACAGGCGGCGGCCGGGGAAGCGATAGCGCACCAGTGCCCAGACGATGATGCTGCCCATGACGAGGTTGACGCAGGCCGCCGCGAACGCGAGGCCGAAGGAAACCCGCAGGGCATTCAGGGTGCGGCGGCTGGCAAGGATATTCCAGAACTGCTCGGGGCTGAGCTCGAGCGATTTCAGGAACAGCCCGGCGAGCGGAATCAGGATGATGATCGACAGCCAGGAAAGCGTCAGTCCCATGGTGAGACCGAAGCCCGGCAATGTCCGGCGTCGTGCTGCGAGTGCGCTCACCAGGCCCCCTGCTAAAGCCCTAAGACAGCGCCAGATCAGTTCTTATAGATCTGGTCAAAGATACCGCCGTCGGCGAAATGTTCCTTCTGCGCCTTGGTCCAACCACCGAAAACGTCGTCGATCGTGAATAGTTCGACCTTTGCGAAGGCGTTTTCGTATTTTTTGGCAATCTCGGCATCGCGCGGGCGGTAGAAGTTGCGCGCGGCTATCTCCTGCCCCTCCTTGGTGTACCAGTACTGGAGGTAGGCATCGGCGGCATTGCGGGTGCCCTTTTTGTCGGCAACCTTGTCGACGATCGCGACCGGCGGCTCGGCGAGGATCGATTGTGGCGGCGCCACAATCTCGAATTTCTCCCGGCCGAATTCCTTCAGGGCGAGAAACGCCTCGTTCTCCCAGGCGAGCAGCACGTCGCCGACGCCCCGCTCGACGAAGGTCACGGTCGCGCCGCGCGCGCCGGTATCGAGCACCGGCACCTGCTGGTAGAGCTTTCCGATGAAGTCCTTGGCCTTGTCGGCGGAGCCGTATTTCTTCTGCGCAAAGCCCCAGGCCCCCAGATAATTCCAGCGCGCGCCGCCCGATGTCTTCGGGTTCGGCGTGATCACGGCAACGCCCGGCTTGATCAGATCGTCCCAGTCCTTGATCGCCTTGGGATTGCCCTTGCGCACCAGGAACACGATGGTGGAGGTGTAGGGCGACGCATTCTGCGGTAACCGCTTCTGCCAGTCCGTCGCCGTGAGGCCCTTGCCGGCGATCGCGTCGATGTCGTAGGCGAGCGCGAGCGTCACCACATCGGCCTGCAATCCGTCGATCACGGCGCGCGCCTGCGAACCGCTGCCGCCATGCGACTGCTTGATCTCGACGCTCTTGCCGGTTTCCTTCTGATAGGCATTCGCGAACGCCTTGTTGAATTCGGCATAGAGCTCGCGCGTCGGATCATACGACACGTTGAGCAGATTGATGTCAGCAGCGAGAGCCGCGCTTGCCAAGAAACCCGTCGCGAGAAGTCCTGCAGCGAGCGGAACGATACGGCGGATCATGTCCATCTCCATTCACTTCGACGACGTCAGTGTCAGCGAAGGCAGGCGAAACTCGCGGCGAAACGCGCTTAAGTCAACGAAACCGGATTTTCTTGTTCGCAGCGTGGCAGCGTGACTGTGCTACGAAGTCTTCATCGTGTGGATGCCGCATTCTGTCTTGGCCCGGCCGCGCCAGCGACCGGCACGTTCATCCTCACCCTCGGCCGTTCTGCTCGTGCAAGGCATACACCCAACCGACAGGAAACCGGAGGCGGCCAATGGATGACGCGGCAATTTGGCGCGGACGAAGATGGCCTCGAGTTCCTCGCGCGAGACGTTGGCGAAGGGGTTGAACTTCAACCGCGCGCCATCGTCTTCGACCACCGGAATGTCGGCGCGCGCATTGCCCTGGAAGCGCTTGCGGCCGTTGAGCCAGGCCGAGAACGGCTTCAGTGCCCGCGCCAGCGGCTCGACTTTACGAATGCGGCAGCAGGCGTCGGGATCGGAGAACCAGAGGTCGCGATCGGGATCGTCACGCGACAATGTTTCTTCCGCAGGCTTGATCGAACGCACGTCCTTCAGGCCAAGCGTCGCGATCAGCGTGTCGCGATAGGCCAGCGTCTCCTCGAACAGCCAGCCGGTATCGAGGAAGACCACGGGGATCGCGGGATCGACGTCCGCCATGACCTTCAGCAGCGTCGCCGATTCCGTGCCGAACGACGACACCAGCGCCAGCTTTTCGCGCCCGACCGTCTTCAGCGCCGCAGCGATGATCTCGGCGGGCGAGGCATCGCGCAGCGCGCGATCGAGTTCGTCCGCCGACGGAAGCGCAGAGACTGACGTCGACGAAACCTGAGGCGCGATCGCGTTCACGTGCCGACGCCTTCGGAATGACGCAGCTGCATGCGCCGGTGCAAGGCCGTGATGCGGCCATCACCGGTCGGCTGGTAAAACACCGAATAGCGCTTCGCGGTCTGCATGAAGGCTTCCGCGTCGGCCTGCTTCTTGACGTCGAAGGCATCGAAGCCGGCGCGCAGCATGAACACGAACTGGTCGCGCAGCACCTGGCCGGTGGCGCGCAATTCGCCGCGGAAATTGTAACGCTCGCGCAGCAGCCGGGCCTGGCTGTAGGCGCGGCCGTCGCGGAAGGTCGGGAACACAAGCGCAACGACGGCGATCTTGCCGAGATAGGGGACCAGTTCGGCGATGTCGCGGTTGTTCGGCCAGATCACGCCGACCTTGCCGGCGCGCTTGAGCAGCGCATCGGCCTCGCCGATGAAGCGCTCGGCCGGCACCAGGATGTCGCCGCCCTCGGGCAGCGGCGTGTCGACGGCCAGCTTGACGAAGCTGTCATCGGCGATCTTTCCGCCGTTAACGAGTGGCATAAACGCGCTCCTTGAAGGGTTCGACGCCGAGGCGTTTCACTGTGTCCATGAACAGCTCATCGGGCCGCTCGCGCAGCGCCAGATAGGCTTCCACGATGTCCTCGACGACGTCGGCGACCTCGTCGAACTTGACGCCCGGCCCGATCAGGTTCCCGAGCGCGGCGTTCTCGTCGGCACGGCCGCCGATGGTGATCTGGTAGACCTCCTCGCCGTTCTTCTCGACGCCGAGAATGCCGATATGGCCGACATGGTGATGGCCACAGGCGTTGATGCAGCCGGAGATGTTGATGTGGAGTCGGCCGATCAGGTTGGCGAGCTCGTGGTTGGCGAAGCGCCGCGTCAGCTCCTGTGCGATCGGGATCGAGCGCGCATTCGCCAGCGAGCAATAGTCGAGGCCCGGGCAGGCGATGATGTCGGTGATCAAATTGACGTTCGGCGTCGCGAGGCCAAGCTTGTCGAGCGCCTTCCACAGCGCCGGCAAGTCGCGCTTGGCGACATGCGGCAGCGCCAGGTTCTGCTCGTGGCCAACGCGGATCTCACCGAAGGAATATTTGTCGGCGAGATCGGCCAGCGCATCCATCTGCTCCGCCGTGGCATCGCCCGGAGGCGCGCCAATCGGCTTCAGCGAGATCGTGACGATGGAGTAGCCCTGGTTCTTGTGCGGGGCCACCGAGTTCTTGCGCCACGCTTCGAAATCGGGATCGGCCGCCGCCTGCCGAAGCTCGTCCGGCATGTGCGGCAGCTTTTCGTAGGCCGGATAGGTGAAGCGCGAGCGGATGTCCTCGATCACCTCGTCGTCGATCTGGAGCGAGGAGTTGCGGATGTGCTGCCACTCCTCCTCGACTTCGCGGGAGAACTTCTCGATGCCGAGCTCGTGCACCAGGATCTTGATGCGCGCCTTGTAGATGTTGTCGCGGCGGCCATACTGATTGTACACGCGCAGGATCGCCTCGATGTAGCTGAGGATATCCCGGCCGTGCACGAAGTGCTTGATGGTCTTGGCGATGAACGGCGTGCGGCCGAGACCGCCGCCGACCAGCACCTCGAAGCCGGTCTCGCCGTTCTCGTTCTTGATCAGGCGGAGGCCGATGTCGTGGATCTTGATCGCGGCGCGGTCGTGGTCCGACGCGGTGATCGCGATCTTGAACTTGCGCGGCAGGAACGAGAACTCCGGATGCAGCGTGGTGTGCTGGCGGATCAGCTCCGACCAGATGCGGGGATCCTCGATCTCGCCCGGCGCGACGCCGGCCCACTGGTCCGAGGTGACGTTGCGCATGTTGTTGCCGGAGGTCTGCATCGCGTGAATGCCGACCTTGGCGAGATCTTCCAGCGCGTCCGGCAGCTCGGCGAGCTTGATCCAGTTGAACTGAATGTTCTGCCGGGTAGTGAAATGGCCGTAGCCGCGATCGTATTTGCGCGCGACGTGGGCGAGCGCACGCAACTGGTTCGTCGCCAGCGTGCCATAAGGGATCGCAACGCGGAACATGTAGGCGTGCAATTGCAGATAGACGCCGTTCTGCAGGCGCAGGATCTTGAACTCGTCCTCGGTGAGCTCGCCGGAGAGGCGCCGCTTCACCTGGTCGCGGAACTCCGAGACGCGCTCATTGACGAGCGTGCGATCGATTTCGTCGTAAGCATACATAGGAAAGCGCCTTAAGCCTGGGCCGACTGTCCGATGGTCACACCGGTGCGGCGAATCTGTTCGCGCAGATTGCCGGGTTCGATCTTGCCGTCCGCGCCGACCTGCACCGGGGCGATATAGGGACCGATCGCGCCGACGTCATCGGCGACGGACTCCGCAAGCAACGCTTTGGCCTCGTCGGAGTTGCGCACGATCGCAGCTTCCGACAGGTCCGCGGACCAGCTCTTGGCGGCGGTGCGATAAACCACGATGCCGTCCCAGGTCCGGTTGGCGGTCACGATCGAGGGACCGGCGATCTTGATCTTCTTCTGTTCGAGCGGGGAGGTCATTCGGCTGCATCCAATAGGTCAGAGATGATTTGCTTTGGGGTGTCGCGACGAAGGGAACCGGCATGCCGGACCACCTCGCCGATGATGAGAATGGCAGGACCGCCGCTGACCCGCCGCACGAGTTCAGGGAGGTCGCGCAGCGTGCCAATCGCGCCCTGCGCATCGGGACGCGTCACGCGCGCGAACACGCCGACCGGCGTCTCCGGCGAACGGCCGGCGGCGAACAGGCCAGCGCGCACTGCGGGCGCGGCGGTCCTGCCCATGTAGACCACGATGGTCATTCTGGTGTCGGTCATCGTCGACCAGTCCACGACTTCGGCATCGCGCGCCTTGTGCGCGGTGAGGAAGGTGATGCGGGTCGCTTCGTGACGGTAGGTGAGCGGCACCTCGAAATCGGCGGCGCCGCCGAGCCCCGCGGTGATGCCGGGAATGATCGAATAGGCGACGCCCGCCGCGCGCAGCGCTTCGACCTCTTCGCCACCGCGGCCGAACACGAAGGGATCGCCGCCCTTCAGCCGCACCACGCGCTGACCGGATTGCGCGGCCTCGATCATGCGCTTGTTGATGGCGTCCTGGCCGATGCCGGGCTTGCCGACGCGGCGGCCGACGGCAACGCGCGTGGTGTCACGGCGGATGCGGTCGAGAATTTCGCCCGAGACCAGCTCGTCATGGAAGACGATGTCGGCGTCCTGCAATGCGCGCAGCGCCTTGATGGTGAGAAGATCGGGATCGCCGGGACCGGCGCCGACCAGCGCGACCGAGCCTTCCGGCTTGTCGGCACGCGCGAATTCGGAGGGATCGGCAATCGCCTTGAGCGCGGCGTCCGCCTCGCTCCTGCGGCCGCCGAGCACGGCGGCGCCGATCGGGCCGTCGATGACGCGCTCCCAGAACCGGCGGCGCAGCGGAAACTCGACGATGCGCTCGTTGATGGACTTGCGGAAGCCGCCGATGAACTCGGCGAGCTCGCCGAGACGGGCCGGCAGCAGCGCCTCGATCTTCTCGCGCACACGCCGTGCCACGACGGGCGAAGTGCCGCCGGTGCCGACTGCGACCACGACATCGCCGCGATCGACGATCGCCGGGAAGATGAAGCTGGAATGTTCGAGATCGTCCATGACGTTGACGGGCAGACCCAGTGCCTTCGCTCGCGCCGACATCGCCACGCCGACATCGCCCGCGCCAGCGCAGACAACGGCGATGACTCCCGAGAGATCGGCGGCGAGCGGATCGCCCGATGCGATCTCGATCCGCGCCGCGTCCCCCGAGTTGAGACCCAGATCCTGATTACCGTCGATCGCATGCACGCGGATGCGCGCGCCGGCAGCCGCGAGCACGCGCAGCTTGGCACGCAAAAGCTCACCCGCGCCGATGAGGATCACCGGGCCGGCCTTGAGATCGAGAAACACCGGCAAGAACCGCATGCGATACTCGCTTCCCCCACATCCGGGGTTGACTGGAATTATTTTCTATATATGTGTCGTTTCGGGCGCGCAAAGAGAAAATTTTTTCTTCTCTTCCGCACCGCAACTATAGAATTTTCGCCTCCAAACGCAAAGTGGCAGAGATGCATCTTCTCAAGGACGATTCCGCAGCGAGCGGACTGAGCAGCCCGGCCTCGGCTGGGCGCGCACGCACGCAAGAATTTTCTGCTGACCTTGCCCCCAGCATGGACCATCTCGACCAGCTCGAAGCGCAGAGCATCTACATCTTCCGCGAGGCCTTCGCCCGGCTGAAGAAGATCGCGCTGTTGTGGTCGCTCGGGAAGGACTCCAACGTCATGATCTGGCTGGCGCGGAAAGCGTTCTTCGGCCGCGTGCCCTTCCCGGCACTGCATGTCGACACCGGCAAGAAGTTTCCGGAGATGTACCGCTTTCGAGATCACTACGGCAAAGAGTGGGATCTCGATTTGCGCGTCGAGCCCTGCCCGCCCATCGATGCCGTCGATCCGACGCTGCCGCCGGCCGCCCGCTCCGCTGCGCGCAAGACCGAAGGCCTCAAGATGGCGCTCGGCAAATTCGGCTTTGACGGCCTGATCGCCGGCATCCGCCGCGACGAGGAGGCAACGCGCGCCAAGGAGCGTGTGTTCTCGCCGCGCGGGCTCGAAGGCAATTGGGACGTGCGCGACCAGCCGCCGGAGTTCTGGGACCATTTCAACGCCTCGCCGCCCCAGGGCGCGCATTTGCGTATCCATCCGATCCTGCATTGGACCGAGGCCGATATCTGGGCCTACACCAAGCGCGAGAACATCCCGATCATCCCGCTATATCTCGCCAAGGACGGCAAGCGCTATCGCTCGCTGGGGGATCAGGACATCACCAATCCGGTCGCATCGACCGCGTCCAACATCGACGAGATCCTGATCGAGCTCGAACAGACCAAGGTGCCGGAGCGCGCCGGCCGCGCACTCGACCACGAGACCGAGGACGCCTTCGAGCGCCTGCGCGTCGCCGGCTATCTCTGATCAAGTACGCGAGCGCGATATGAACATGATCGTCACCCCCGCTTCACCGGCCACCCCGAACGGCACCACCCGTCCGCAGGTCCGCATCGTCATCGTCGGCCATGTCGACCACGGCAAATCGACGCTGGTCGGCCGCCTCCTGCACGAGACCGGCAGCCTGCCCGACGGCAAGCTGGACATGCTGAAAGCCGTCAGCGCGCGGCGCGGCATGCCGTTCGAATGGTCGTTCCTGCTCGATGCGCTCCAGACCGAGCGCGACCAGGGCATCACCATCGACACCACGCAGATCCGCTTCCGCACCAACTCGCGCGACATCGTTCTGATCGACGCGCCCGGCCATGCCGAATTCCTGCGCAACATGATCACCGGCGCCTCGCAGGCCGACGGCGCGGTGCTGATCATCGACGCGCTCGAAGGCGTGCGCGACCAGACACGGCGGCACGGCTATCTCCTGCATCTGCTCGGCGTGAAGCAGGTCGCGATCGTCGTCAACAAGATGGACCGCGTCGACTTCAGCGCCGACCGTTTCAAGGAGATCAGCGACGAGATCTCCGCGCATCTGAACGGCCTCGGCGTGAAGCCCACGGCCGTGATCCCGATCTCCGCGCGCGACGGCGACGGCGTCGCTGATCGTACCGACCGAATCGGCTGGTACAGGGGTCCGACGGTTGTCGAGGCGCTCGACGCTCTCGAGCCGGCGCGGCCGCTGGAAGCGCTGGCGCTGCGGCTGCCGGTGCAGGCGATCTACAAGTTCGACGACCGCCGCATCGTGGCGGGCCGCATCGAATCCGGCAGCCTCATTGCCGGCGACGAGATCGTGATCATGCCGGCCGGCAAGATCGCGAAGATCAAGTCGGTCGAGAGCTGGCCGGTGACGCCGGTTGCGGGACGGCAGGGCGCGGGCCGCTCGGTCGGAATCACGCTCGACCGCGAACTGTTCGTCGAGCGCGGCGATATCATCGCGCACGCGAGCGCCGCCCCGCGCGAGACGCGGCGGCTGCGCGCGCGGATCTTCTGGCTGCACGACAAGCCGCTCGCCAAGGGCGACCAGCTCCTGGTCCGCTGCGGGCCGAAGGAAAGTCGCGCCACGGTCGTCGCGATCGAGAAGGCGGTCGATCCCGGCGAGCTCTCGAGCACCGAGAACAAGGCGATCGGGCGCAACCATGTCGGCGAGATCGACATCTCCCTGTCGAATCCGATCGCCACCGATCCCTACACCGAGAATCCGCGTACCGGTCGTCTCGTGATCGAGGTCTCCGGACGCATCGCCGGCGGCGGTCTGGTGCTGTCGGTCGATGCCGGCCAGCGCGCCTTGCCCGTCGACATCGTGCCGGTGGAATCCGCACTTCGTCCGGACGAGCGCTCCGCGCGCTATCAGCACAACGGCGCCGTGGTCTGGCTCACCGGCCTGCCGGCCTCGGGCAAGTCGACGCTCGCCAAGGCGCTGGAACGGCGGCTGTTCACCAATGGCGGCTCGCCGATCCTGCTCGACGGCGACACGCTGCGCGCCGGGCTCAACAGCGATCTCGGCTTCTCCAGTGCCGATCGCAGCGAAAACATCCGCCGCCTTGCCGAAGTCGCAACGCATCTCGCACGTAACGGCCATATCGCCATCGTCGCCGCGGTCTCGCCCGCGCGCGAGGACCGCGCCGCGGCGCGCCGCATCGCCGACACCGCGTTCCGCGAGATCCATGTCGCGACGCCGGCAGAGGTCTGCGAGGATCGCGATCCCAAGGGGCACTACAAGAAGGCTCGCGCCGGCGCGCTGGCGTCGTTCACCGGCATCGGCAACGACTACGAAGCGCCGCAGGCGGCCGAGCTCGTGATCGACACCTCGACACGGACCGTCGCCGAGGCGGCCGACGAGATCGAGCAGATGCTGAAGACGACGGGCGTGCTGTTCGACGAAACCGTGGACCTCGCCGCGAATATTTGAGGCAGGCTCCATCCGCTTGCGCAGCTGCGTTCCCTCCCCCCTTGCGGGGGAGGGCTAGGGAGAGGGGTCCACACGGGACTCTCTCAATCAATCAGAGCACTCCGCTCCCGTCGAATCCCGACACACCTTTTCCTGAGCCACCCCTCTCCCCCGCCCTCCCCCGCAAGGGGGGAGGGAGCGCAGTTGTGTCCGTGGCGCGAGGTTGGGATCAAATTTGTAAAGCCAGCTGCCCGCCACACCTGCTCTTGACATTTTGACAAACCATTGAGGGTCTTCTCACCGCCCCGATTTTGGGGCTAATAGACCCCGAAAGCCGCTCCCTTGTGGGCGCATTTTGCTGCTGTCGGGTCAAAAGCAGCCAAAAACAGCCATTTCCAACAAGAAAGCCCATCATGAAACGCGTCGACGCCCACGGATTGAAGATCGCTCCCGTCCTGTTTGATTTCATCGCCAAGGAAGCGGCCCCGAAAACGGGGATCGCGCCGGATGCGTTCTGGGCCGGGCTTGCCGCCATCATCAAGGATCTGGGGCCGAAGAACCGCGCATTGCTGGCGGTGCGCGACACGTTGCAGGCCAAGATCGACGACTGGCACCGCGCCAGCAAGGGCAAGGCGTTCGACCTCAACGCCTATACCGCCTTCCTGAAGGAGATCGGCTATCTCGTTCCGGAGCCGGCGACCCAGAAGGTCGAGACCGCCAATGTCGACGAGGAAATCGGCAAGATCTGCGGCCCGCAGCTCGTCGTGCCTCTCACCAATGCGCGCTATGCGCTGAACGCGGCGAACGCGCGCTGGGGTTCGCTCTATGACGCCTTCTACGGCACCGACGCCATCCCGCACGAACCGTCCGAGAGCGGCAAGGGCTATAACAAGGCGCGCGGCGACAAGGTGATCGCCAAGGCCAAGGCGTTCCTCGATACCGCTGTGCCGCTCGCGACCGGCAGCCATACCGACGTCACCGCCTACAGCGTCGTCGCGGGCCAGCTCGCGGTGAAGCTGAAGAGCGGCAACGCCACCGCGCTCAAGAACGCCGCGCAGTTCGCCGGCTTCCAGGGCGATGCGGCCGCGCCTTCGGCCGTGCTGCTCGCCAACAACGGCCTGCATGTCGAGGTCAAGATCGACCGCAGCAGCGCGATCGGCAAGGACGATCCGGCCGGCGTCGCCGACATGATCATGGAATCCGCGGTCTCCACCATCCTCGACATGGAGGACTCGGTCGCAGCCGTCGATGCCGAGGACAAGGTGCTGGTCTACCGCAACACGCTCGGTCTGATGAACGGCACGCTGTCGGCCGATTTCGAGAAGGGCGGCAAGACGCTGACGCGTTCGCTCAACGCCGACCGCAGCTACAAGACACCGGACGGCAAGGGCGAGGTCAAGCTGCACGGCCGCAGCCTGCTCTTGATGCGCAATTGCGGTCACCACATGTTCACCGACGCGGTGCTGGACGAGAAGGGCGAGGAGATTCCGGAAGGCCTGCTCGACGCGGCCGTCTCAGGCCTGCTCGCCATTCACGACCTCAAGGGCAACTCCAAGGTCAAGAACAGCCGCACGGGATCTGCCTATATCGTCAAGCCGAAGATGCACGGCCCGGATGAGGTATCGCTGACCTGCGAGATCTTCGACCGCGTCGAGAAGATGCTCTCGCTGCCGGAGAACACGCTCAAGGTCGGAATCATGGACGAGGAGCGGCGCACCACCGTCAACCTCAAGGCCTGCATCCAGCGCGCCTCCAAGCGCATCATGTTCATCAACACCGGCTTCCTCGACCGCACCGGCGACGAGATCCACACCTCGATGGAAGCGGGCCCGATGATCCGCAAGAACGAGATGAAGGCGCAGGCCTGGATCAAGGCCTATGAGGACTGGAACGTCGACATGGGCCTGAGCTGCGGCCTGCCCGGCCACGCCCAGATCGGCAAGGGCATGTGGGCAGCGCCCGACAAGATGGCGGACATGCTGGCGCAGAAGCTTGGCCATCCGCAGGCCGGCGCCACCACGGCCTGGGTGCCCTCGCCGACCGCCGCGACGCTGCACGCGCTGCATTACCACCAGGTCAATGTGATCGCGCGCCAGGATGAGCTCACCAAAGGTGGTCCGCGCGCAAAGCTCTCGGACATCCTCACCATTCCGGTGTCGAAGTCGAACTGGGCGCCCGATGACGTCAAGCAGGAGATCGACAACAACTGCCAGGGCATCCTCGGCTATGTCGTGCGCTGGATCGACCAGGGCGTCGGCTGCTCCAAGGTACCCGACATCCACGACGTCGGCCTGATGGAAGACCGCGCCACCTTGCGCATCTCCAGCCAGCATCTCGCCAACTGGCTGCACCAGGGCGTCATCACCGAAGCGCAGGTGATGGAATCGCTGAAGCGCATGGCGGTCGTGGTCGACAAGCAGAACGCGGGCGATGCCATCTACAAGCCGATGGCGCCCGCCTTCGACGGCGTCGCCTTCAAGGCGGCGAGCGACCTGATCTTCAAGGGGCGCGAGCAGCCGAACGGCTACACCGAATACATCCTCACCGCGCGTCGCCGCGAGGCCAAGGCGAACGGCTGATAGTCAGCCGGCTCGACACATCGAAAGCCCCGGCTCACGCCGGGGCTTTTTTGTTGAGCGCAGCGGGCGAAACGTCGCGCCGCGCAGCGGAACGGCCGCGCGGCGGTCGCGTTGTACGGCCATCAACCCATGGGAGATGGTCATGGACTGGAATCGCATCGAAGGAAACTGGAAGCAGTTCAAGGGATCGGCCAAGGAGAAATGGGGCAAGCTCACCGACGACGACCTCAGCCTGATCGAGGGACGCCGCGAACAGCTCGAGGGCCGACTCCAGGAACGTTACGGCAAGGCCAAGGACCAGGTTCGTCAGGACGTCGACGACTGGCTCAAGTCGCTGCACTAGCGCAGCACGAACGAAGCCCCGGCTCACGCCGGGGCTTTTGTTTGGAGTTGCAGCCCGGATAGCGACATCCGAGACCTTGAGGCATCCCGGATATCGCGGCGCTCATCCGGGCTATGATCCCTTGCTAGAACACCGCGAGATATTTCAGCAGCGAGACGATGCCGATGATGATGACGATCACGCGCGCGATCTGCTTGGCGCGACCGTCCATCGGCAGCATGTTGATGAGATAAAGCACGAGAATGACGACGAGAAAGGTGACGAGTACGCCGACCAGCATTGCTAGGACCCCCCTTCAGGCGAATTGCTACGGTGTCCTAACGCCTGTCTCCCGCGCAGGTTCCATTTAGGAAACCCACTGCAACTTCTGGTACTTACGTAGTTCTACCATGCGGCTCTCTGCCTAAAATTTTACCCTTTTCCTTTCAGATGCGGAAACCGTTCGGGCCGTGAGCCGCAAACGGCCTGCGATTGCCGATGCCGCCGCCCCCTGTTTTCGATGTTGCCGGGGCGTTTCCTGCGACTTTGAAATGGGAATTGGGGGGACTGCGATGTTGAATCGTCTGACCGTATCCGCGCTGCTGAAGGCGGTGATCGCGATCACGTCGATCTGCGTGGTGATCGCACTCTCGCTCACCGCCTACGAATCCTGGGATCGCCTCAGGACCGCCAACCGCATCTCGCAGATCGCCGACGCATCCGCCGATTTGTTCAAGGCGATGCACAGCCTGCGCACCGACCGCTCGACCACGACGCGGCTGCTCAACTCGGCCGAACCAATGGATGCCGAGATCGAGAAATACCTGCGTGCGATCCGGGACACCGAGATGCCCGCAATGGCACGCGCGCTGGAACTGCTGCCGGTCATGGACTTCCCGCAATCGGGCACACTGGTGCCGGAGCTCGCGCGCCTCCACAAGCTGCTGATCGAAGAGCAGAAACAGTTCTGGGCGGATATGGCCAAGCCCAGGGATCAGCGCCGCGCCGGCCTGCCGAAGGAATATATGGAGACGACGGGTGGCCTGCTCGAAACGCTCGACAAGCTGTCGAACGTCCTGGCTGCCACCGTCAATCACCAGGACGCCGTGATCGACCAGCTGCTGTCGATCAAGCAGAACGCCTGGCTGCTCCGCAACACCGCGGGCGAAGCTTCGCTGGTCGTCTCGACCGGTCTTGCCGCCGGCAAGATCACACCCGAAGCCCGCAACAACTACACCCACCATGTCGGCGGCACGTCGGCGATGTGGAAGGCGCTGGAATTGTCAGCCTCGGGCATGCAGTTGTCACCCGCGCTCGCCTCCGCCCTGGCCGCAGCCAAGACCGGCTATTTCGAGCCGCAATATCTGACTCTGCGGGACCGCCTCGCTGATACGCTGGTCAAGGGCGAGAAGGCCGAGATGACCGCCAACCAGTGGAGCCCGCTCACGGTCGGCCGCCTGTCCAGCGCGGTCACCGTAGCGGAAGCCGCTCTCGACGCCGCCAAGGTCCATACGCTGGAGCAGCGCGGCACCGCTCAGCGCGCGCTGATCGTGCAGCTTGGATTGCTGGCGCTCGCCATCGGCCTTGCCGTCGGCGCGGTCATGCTCGTGAGCCGTCGCGTCATCACGCCGCTCAACACCATCCGCGACGCCATGCTGAAGGTCGCCGGCGGCGACCTTGCCGTCGACAGCGGCTATCTCGATCGCCAGGACGAGATCGGCGCACTGGCCGGCGCGCTGGAGACCTTCAAGCAGCAGGCCACCGACAAGCTCAAGATCGAAGAGCAGGAGCGCGAGCGCAATACGGGCGCTGCCGCGCGCCAGCGCGCCGTCGAGGCCTATGTCGGCGAGTTCGAGGGCGCGGTGCGCAAGACGCTCGGCGAACTGAGCGAAGCCTCCGGCGAGATGCGCAAGACCTCGGGCGACCTCTCCGCCGTGTCGCGCCAGACCAACGATCGCGTCCAGGTCGCCGGCAAGGCTTCCAACGACGCCTCGATGAGCGTCGACAGCGTAGCCGCCGCCGCCGAAGAGCTCTCGGCCTCGATCAACGACATCAGCCAGCAGGCCGCGCACGCCGCCGGCATCGCCGGCCGCGCCGTCACGCAGGCGCGCGAGACCGACGGCACTGTGCAGGGCCTGGCGAAGTCGGCGGGGCGCATCGGCGAGGTCGTCGGGCTGATCAACACCATTGCGGCGCAGACCAATCTGCTCGCGCTCAACGCCACCATCGAAGCGGCACGCGCCGGCGAAGCCGGCCGCGGCTTTGCCGTGGTCGCCTCCGAGGTGAAGTCGCTGGCAAGCCAGACGGCGAAGGCGACCGAGGAAATCTCCGAACAGATCTCCGACATCCAGAAAGTCGCGGGCGACGCCATCAACGCGATCCAGACCATCGGCGGCATCATCGGCGAGGTCAACGAGGTCGCGACCGCCATTGCCGCCGCCGTGCAGGAGCAGGGCGCGGCGACCCAGGAGATCACCCGCAGCACCCAATATGCGGCCCAGGGCACCAAGAACGTGTCGGACAACATCACCGGCGTCAAAGCCGATGCGGACGCTGCGGCCGCGGCCGCCGACAACGTGAAGCAGGCGTCCGAGATGCTGGAGAGCCAGAGCCGCCAGCTCGGCCATGAGGTCAGCGACTTCCTCGGCAAGATCCGCGCGGCGTAGGCGCGGATCGAGAGAGAGGCGCCGCGCCCCCGTAATTTTACGGCAGGAACGCTGCCTAAGTTTTTACCCTTTTCGGGCCAAATGCGCCTCACGCGCTCGCCGCTGGCGGGCGCATCTGCTGCGTGCATCCCTTGGTCTTTTCGAACTTCGTGGGGCTGCCGTTCAGGGCCACGAACTCGAAACGCGCACCCGGGGTGTCCGATGCTCAATCGCCTGACCGTATCCACGCTGCTGAAGGCGGTAATCCTCTCCACCGCATTCATCGTCGTCATCGGCTTCTCGATCAGCGCATGGAGCTCATGGGGCCGGCTTCAGCAGGCCAACCGGATCGTCGCAGTTTCCGCAGCCTCGGCCGAAGTGTTCAAGGCGATGGCCAACATCCGGGCCGACCGTTCGACCAGCAATCGCCAGCTCACCTCCGATGTCGCGATGGACAAGGACATCGAGAAGTACATCCGCGAGCTGCGTGCGGCCCTGATGCCGGCGCTGGCCCTCACGCTCGAGCTCCTGCCCACGACCGACGTCGTTCAGCGCGAGGCGTTCCTCGCCGATCTCGGCGCACTGAACAAGACGCTGCTGGCCGCACAGGCCGAGTTCTGGACCGAGGTCGTCAAGCCCAAGGCCGAGCGCCGCGCAGGCCTCGCCAAGGAATATGTCGCGACGGAGGATGCGCTGATGGCGCAGCTCGAAAAGCTCTCGGGCGCGCTCGCGGCAAGCGTCAACCACCAGGATGCGACCATCGACCAGCTCCTGTCCATCAAGCAGATGGCCTGGCTGCTGCGCAACACGGCCGGCGAGTCCTCGCAGATCGTCGGCAATGCGCTCAACGCCGGCAAGATCGCGCCCGAGGTGCAGCTCACCTACACCAAATTGGTCGGCGGCACCGACACCGCCTGGACCGCGATCGAGCTCGCCGCGTCCGGCATGCAATTGCCGCCGGCGCTGGCGGCGGCGATGACCGAGACCAAGTCGACCTATTTCGATCCGCAATACGCCGCCACGCGCGACGGCGTCATCACGACGGTCGCCAGGGGCGAGAAGCCGTCGATGACCGCCAACCAGTGGAGCCCCTATTCGGTGCCCCGCATGATGACCGCGGTGAGGCTCGCCGACGCGGCCCTGCAGGCCGCCAAGGATCACTCCGCCGCGCAGCGGGCGGCCGCGGTGCAGTTGCTGATCGTCAACACCGCCCTGCTGATCGCCGCGATCGTCCTGACCGGCGCCGCCATGCTGGCGGTCAGCCGCCGCGTGATCACGCCGCTGCACCGGATTCGCGACGCCATGCTCAAGGTCGCCGGCGGCGATCTTGCCGTCGACAGCGGCTATCTCGACCGACGCGACGAGATCGGCTCGCTCGCCGGCGCGCTGGAGACCTTCAAGCAGCAGGCCATCGACAAGCTGAAAATCGAAGAGCAGGAACGCGAGCGCAACGCCGGCGCCGCCGCGCGGCAGCGCGCGATGGAAGCCTATGTCGGCGAGTTCGAAGGCGTGGTGCACAAGTCGTTGGGCGAGCTGAGCGAGGCGTCCGGCGAGATGCGCAAGACCTCGGGCGACCTGTCCGCGGTGTCACGCCAGACCAATGAACGCGCCGAGATCGCGGGCAAGGCCTCGAACGACGCATCGACCAGCGTCGACAGCGTCGCGGCGGCCGCCGAGGAGCTCAGCGCATCCATCAACGACATCAGCCAGCAGGCCGCGCATGCCGCAGGCATTGCCAGCCGCGCCGTCAACCAGGCACGCGAGACCGACAGCACCGTCCAGGGGCTCGCGCAATCGGCGGGGCGCATCGGCGAGGTCGTCGGTCTCATCAACACCATCGCCGCACAGACCAACCTGCTGGCCCTGAACGCCACGATCGAGGCGGCACGCGCCGGGGAAGCCGGCCGCGGGTTTGCGGTCGTGGCCTCCGAGGTGAAGTCGTTGGCGAGCCAGACCGCGAAGGCGACCGAAGAGATCTCCGAGCAGATCGCCGACATCCAGAAGGTCGCGGGCGATGCCATCAATGCGATCCAGGCGATCGGCGGCATCATCGGCGAAGTCAACGAGGTCGCGACTGCGATCGCCGCCGCCGTGCAGGAGCAGGGCGCGGCGACCCAGGAGATCACCCGCAGCACGCAATATGCGGCGCAGGGCACCAAGAACGTCTCGGACAACATCACCGGCGTGAAGGCCGACGCCGACACCGCAGCCGGTGCCGCGGAGAATGTCAAGCAGGCCTCCGAGATGCTGGAAACCCAAAGCCGCCAGCTCGGCCATCAGGTCAGCGACTTCCTGGGCAAGATCCGCGCGGCGTAAAGAAGCGAGTTGGAGGCGGGTATAGCGGCCCCATCCTCTGTGTCGTCCCCGCGAACGCGGGGATCCATAACCACAGGGTGCAGTTTACCGAAGACTCGTGGTTGCCGGCTCGTGCCGCAACTTCGCCCTGTGGTTATGGATCCCGGAGCTGCGCTTCGCTTGTCCGGGACGACACCGGAAATTGAGGCCCCTACTCCTTCGCCACCACCGGCACCTGGCGGAACCTTGCGCGCACCGATTCCGGCAGCGGCGAAAAATTCATCGCGACGCCGCGGCGGTCGTTGGCGTTGCGGCTGGCGACCACGAGGCCGTCGGCGCCGGCGACGATGTCGCCCTTGCGCAAGGTGGGATCGTCGTCGACCTTGACCTGCGCAAGTCCGACTGGATCCTTGCCGTTGCAGGTGCAGCCCGCGACGATCTCATTGCGATAACGGTACGCATTGGGCAATTCGGAATAGGATCTTCCCTTGTCGGTCGTGGCGTCGTCGATATTGCTGCCAAAGACCAGCGACACCTCGGAAGCCGGACAGAAGCTCTTGCAGGATTGCGCCTTGCTCTCGGCATCATTGCCCTGCGCCGGGAAGTAGCGGCCGTCGCAGCCGCGCACGCAATAGGCCGTGCCGCCGCCATAGGCGGCCCGCTGTCGCGGGGCGTCATAGCGCGGCATGTCATCGTTCGGGAAAGGCGTCCGGATCTGTGGAGGCCGCCCTCCGAACGCACCGAACAGCGCCGAGAAGAAATCTTCCGCATGCGCCGACGGCGCGAATACCAGACCGGCGGAGACAACCACCATGATCGCCGCACCGCCAGCCACTTTGCCAATCAAGCGTCTGCTCATATGACTCACTCTTAGTTCACGGCCGACGTCGTGATGTTCAGCGCCTGCCGGCCAGAGGGCATCGCCGTCACGGCTGGACGCTTGCGCGCGGGGTCGCCGCCTTTGGCCATCAGCGGCGCGTTCTTCGGCAGCACCACGACCTTGGCGCCGACATTGACGCGGCCGAACAGGTCGGTGACGTCCTCGTTGGTCATGCGGATGCAACCGGAGGAAACGAACTTGCCGATCGTGGAGGGATCGTTGGTGCCGTGGATGCGGTATTCGCTGGAGCCGAGATACATCGCACGCGCCCCGAGCGGGTTACCGGGACCGCCGGCGACGAAGCGCGGCAGATAGGGCTGGCGCGCGATCATCTCGGCCGGCGGGTGCCAGTCCGGCCATTCCGCCTTGCGGCTCACACTCTGCACGCCGGACCAGGTGAAGCCTTCGCGGCCGACGCCGACGCCGTAACGGATCGCGCGGCCATTGCCGAGCACGTAATAGAGATAGGTGTTGTTGGTATCGATGACGATGGTGCCGGCCGGCTCGCTGCGGTCGAAGCCGACGATCTGCTTGCGCAGGCGATCGGGCAGCTGGGAATCCTCGTCGGCCGCCTGCGGCGCGTCGTTGACGTAGCCCTGGGCGTAACCCTGGTCTTGCGGGTAGGTCTGCGGCTGCATCGGCGCATAGCCGAATGTCTGCGCGTTCGCGCCAGCGAACGGCACCGTCAGCAGAGCGGTTGCGAAGGCGAATGCGGTGACGGCGCGCGGCGAGAAGCTGCGACGGACTGCAGAGAACTTTGTCATGTGCTGCCCCGTGGGATGTCTGCATCAGGGTGATGCGCTTGCGAACAAACGCCGCAGGTGCGATTCAGGTTCCGGGCCTGCGCGCGGCGTCCTTGTCACAGTCAAGCGAGCGCGTGTTCACGAAGCTGCGATGGAACCCCGTGGCCGCCTCTGCATTATCAATCCTCAATGGGCGCGCGGATCGAGGCTTCCGTGCGGGAGAGAAATAGTGCGCGTCCTTCCCGGTGAACGGCTGACTTCCGGCAACGGCGAAGGCGCCCCGCTCCCCGACAGCCGTGCCGAGCTGCCGCCGGTGATCCGTCGCACCGAGTTCGTCGCCTTCGCGCTTGCCGGCCTCTTGCTGATCGCCATCGTCACCGTGCTCTATGTCGGCAAGGCGTTCTTCCTGCCGGTCGTGATGGCCTTCGTCACCGGCACCATGCTGTCGCCCGCCGCCAGCTTCCTCGAACGGAGCAAGGTCCCGCGCGGGCTCGGCGCCGTCCTGATCGTGGTCGCGGTGACCACGGTGGTGGCCTTCGTGGTGGCGCTGATCGCCTCCCCCGCGATGGAATGGAGCACGCGCCTGCCGGAGCTCGGCGCGCAATTGAAGGACAAGCTGCACGTGTTCGACCGGCCGCTGGTGCTGTGGCGGGAGCTGCAAGTCATGGTCGGCGGCCCGGAAGGGCTGCCGAGCTTCCAGTTGCCGAAATTCGAGTGGGTCCAGCCGACGCTGGAATTCCTGTCACCGACCTTTACCGAATTCCTGCTGTTCTTCGTCACCCTGATCCTGTTCATCGCGAGCTGGCGAGACCTGCGCCGGGCGCTGATCATGAACTTCAGCGATCGCGATGCGCGGCTGCGCACGCTCCGCATCCTCAACGAGATCGAGGTCCATCTCGGCAACTACCTCCTGACCGTCACCCTCATCAATGTCGGCGTCGGCGTCGGCACCGGCCTCATCTGCGCGATCACCGGCATGCCAAACCCCGCCGGCCTCGGCGCACTCGCGGCGACCCTCAACTTCATCCCGATCATCGGGCCGGTCGCCATGTTCGCCGTGCTGATCGTGGTCGGGTTGGTCGCCTTCCCGACCATCAGCGGCGGCCTGATGGCGGCGCTCGCCTTCGGCGGCCTCACCTTCCTGGAGGGGCACTTCGTCACGCCCATGATCATCGGGCGGCGGCTGGCGCTGAATGCGCTCGCCGTGCTGCTGGCGCTCGCGTTCTGGACCTGGCTCTGGGGCCCGATGGGCGCATTCCTGTCGTCGCCGCTCCTGATCGTCGCGCTGATCCTGAAGGAGCATCTATTGCCGGCGGATGCGCCGCAGCTTCCGCAGGACTGACCGGTTTCCACGAACGGAACTTCCCCGACGACGAAACGTTTTCCGGCTATCTCAGCCGTCAACAGTTTGGAGCTCCCGATGTCCACGACCAATGCCGAAGCCGGGATGAAAGACTGGACCGACAAAGCCACCAGAGAACGCCTCGAAAAGGATGTAGCAGCCGTGAAAAGCGATATCGCCGCCCTCACCGACCAGATCACCGACGCGCTCAACACCTTTGCCAATTCCACCAGCAAGCAGGCTCGCCGCGGCTATCGCCAGGCGCGCGAGAACATGGATACCGCGCTCGACGACGTGTCGGAGCGCGGCAGTGCAATGATGGGCGCGGCCCAGGAAGCCTACGGCTCGATCGAGGAGACGCTCGAAGACGCGATCACACAGCGGCCGCTTGCGACCGTCGGACTCGCGCTCGGCATCGGCTTCCTGATCGGCGCCGCCTGGCGCCGGTAAGATTTGCGGACGCGTGTTTGAGGTGTCGGCACCGGCGCGTTGCCGGTGTCGGCCCGTGACGGTTTGGCTTGTGGGGGATTGAGGAGCGAGGGCCATGTTTCAACGCATCATCGACGGGATCAGTGCATCCACCGGCACGACGGTGCGGCTGACCTCGCTTGCCGCAGGCGCGGCCTTCGCGCTGTTCGTGACGACATGCTTTCTTTGCGCCGCCGCCTTCATCTCGGTGCTGGAGAAATACGGCCCGGTGCAAGCCTGTCTTGCCGGAGCCGGCATCTTCTTCCTGCTGACGCTGGCTGCGGCAGGCTCTTATTGGGGCTACAAGCGCGAGGTGCAGAAGCGCGCCCAGATCGCGGCCGAGCGCGCCGCGAAGTCGGCGGCCTCGAGCATGCTCGCGGACCCCATGCTGCTCGCCACCGGGCTGCAGATCGTTCGTGCGATCGGGGTCAAGCGGCTGTTGCCGATCCTGGCGATCGGCGGAGTCGCCCTCGGCATCATGGCGAGCCGCGCGGGCGTGCCCGACGAGACGTCGGCTGAACCGGCCGAATAGCGGTAAGAACGGGTTAGAATATTTCGTTGTAAGTCCTCCGAGCGCATCTATCGGAATTCGGCCCACGAGGCGGCCGCACAATCTTGCAGATGCGGTGGGGTCGTCCTCAGCCATCACGCAAACGCTACTCGGACAAGCAGGCGGTTGCCGCTAAAAGCATCACCCTGATTCCCAAAGCTATTTTAATCAATGAAACCGTCCGTTCAGGCGAACCTCGCCGCATTCCATCACGACGCCAGGCTGTATCTGACGCTCGGTATCGCCAACTGGTCGGTGTTCGTCGACCATATCCCGAACAACGTCGTCAACCTGCTGACGCTGCGCAATTTCGGCTTCAGCGGCGCGGCTGACCTGTTCGTGTTCGTCGTCGGCTATGGTGTCGCCATCATCCACGGCCGGATGGCGCTTGAACGGGGCTACCTCGTGGCGGCGACGCGCATCTTCCGCCGCGTCTGGCGGCTCTACGCCGCCTATGTCGTGCTGTTCGTGATCTACATCGACACCATCGCCTACGTCGCCTCGCAATCGATGGCGCCGGAGATCATCCACGAATACAATATCTCGGGCATTCTCGAGCACCCGCTGCGGATCCTGGTGCGCGGCCTCGTGCTCCAGGAGGAGCCGCTGAACCTCGACCTCCTGCAATTGATGATCCCGCTGATGGCCTTCTTTCCGTTCGCGCTGTGGGGCCTGTTGCGGCGGCCGAACCTGACCCTGGCGGCATCGGTCGCGCTGTATCTTGCCGCACGCTGGTTCGACTGGAATTTTCGGGTCTATCCGGACCAGGAATGGACCTTCAATCCGCTGTGCTGGCAGATGCTGATGGTGCTCGGCGGCTGGTTCGCCGTGACAGGCGCGCCCGGGCGCGCGCTACGCGACATGCCCTGGCTGCGGATTCTCGCCGGCGCCTATCTCGTATTCGCGATGGCCATCACCTTGCTGCGCCATTCGCCGGCAATGTCGGCTTACCTGCCGGACCTCCTTCTCGACAGCATCGCGCCGACCGACAAGGAGAACCTCGCGCCCTATCGCGTGATTCACTTCCTCGCGCTCGCCTTGCTGGCGACCCATCTCATTCCGGCCGATCATCCCGGCCTGCAATTGAAGCCGCTGCAGGCGGTCATCCGGTGCGGCGAGGAATGGCTCGCCGTGTTCTGCGTCGGGGTGTTCCTGTCGTTCGCGGGCCATCTCATCCTGATCACCAGCGCCAATCTGGTGGTGATGCAGATCGTGGTGAGCCTCGCTGGCTTCGCCGCGATGACCGCGGTGGCCTACTACGTCGCCTGGTCGAAGTGGCAGGATCTGCCGAAGGCCTTGCGACAGCAGGCCTAGCCAGAGAACCGTGCGATTCTGCTAGGCCGAAAGCGGCGGCTGCGCTATGCGGAGAAGCTCTGCGTGAGGAGACGGGGCGTGGCGATGGCGAAAAGCGGGGGGGAAGAGACCGAGAGCACGCCCCGGCGCGGCCGGCCTCGGTCGATCGAGACCAGCAACGCCATTCTCGAAAGCGCCTATGCGCTGATGGCTTCCACCGGCCTTGCCGCCACCACCATCGACGCGGTGGCCCGCCACTCCAGCGTCTCCAAGATGACGATCTACAAATGGTGGCCGTCCCGCGAGGCGCTCTTGATCGACGCCTTTCTTCAACATGCCGCGCAGATGCTGCCGCTGCCCCCGGTGAGCTCCGGCAACCCCGCAGCGCGCGCCCGCCGCCATGCCGCAGCCTACGCCGAGGCGCTCCAGGGCGAGTTCGGCAAGGTCCAGCTCGCCGTCATCTCCGAATGCATTTCCAAAACCGGCTCCGCCGAGCTGTTCTATGCCCGCTATCTGCAATTCCGTCGCGACGCGCTGGTCGAGATGATTGCCGCGGGCCAGAACGACGGCAGCATCCTGGCCGAAGGGCCGGCTGAGGATCTCTACGACGCGATCTATGGCGGGCTGTTCTACCGCTACGTCTTCGGCATCGCGCCGATCACGCCGGCCTACGCCCGCAATCTGGTCGACCTGGTGTTGCGGCCCAAGGGTTAGGAAGGCTCAGCCCAAGGCTAAAGCGCTAAAGCCGGCGGCTTCTATCGCGCAGGCCTCACCGGTGCCGAGATCTTGTCCGTGCGGTCGCGCTCGGTCATGTCGACCACCGTCTCCATCGGCGCGGTCAGCTCGTAGACATAGGAAGCGTCGGAGAAATAGCGCTTGGCGGTGCCGCCAAGCGCCTCGGGGGCGACGCGGTCGAGCAGGATCAGGCCGAAATCGGAATCGGGGCGGCGCGTCGCCTCGCTGGTGTTGAGCTCCTCCCAGCGGAAATGGAAGACCTCGTCCGTCCCCTCGCCCGTCACCGTCCAGCTGGCGGTGATGTGCGGATGCTTTCCAACCAGCGACAGGCCCTCGTCGGAATGCGAGGCAAGTTCGAAGAACAGCAGCGAGAGGCTCTGCGCCGCACGTGCGCTGACCGCGATATCAGGACCGGTGACGGCGATGCGGTCGGCATGCGGGATGGCGCGCGCCTCGAACAGGCCCTTCAGCTTGACGCCCTGCCACTGGCTCTCGCTGAGCAGCGAGACCACGTTGGACATGGCGTGGATGCGCCCGATCAGGAGCTCGCGGGCGACGTCGATGTCCGAGCCGTGACGCAAGGTGCGCGTCACGATCGACTGGATCACCGCGAGGATATTCTTGACCCGGTGGTTTAGCTCGTCGATCACCGCGGTCAGCCGGCGCTCGAAGCCGATTCTGACCTGGATTTCCCGGCTGAGCCGCAGATTGTTGTAGGCGACATAGCCAAACAGGCCGCACACCATCGCAGTGATCGCAAAGCCGATCGCAGCCACGATGATCGCGGTCTGCTCGGCGCGACGCGCCGAGTTGGTCTTCGCGTAATAACCCAGTTGCCAGTCACGGCCGCCGAAGCTCACCGTGCGCGTCGCCGATGGCGTCGGCCCGTCCGTCGTCGTCATGCGCGTGGAGACGATGCCCTGATCGTTGGCGACGAGCTCGCCACCTTCCTTGCGCGGGTCCCTGAGCGCGACCGAGAACAACGACATGTCGTCATTGGTCAGCATCAGCGAGGCGAGTTCGTAGGAAAACGTGACGAAGCCGGCTGGCTCGGTCGCACCCTCGGGAATGACGGGAGCTGCCACGATGATCCCGACCGGCCCGTTGCCGCGCAACAGCGGAATTGGGTCCGACGCCACCGATCGCTTCTCGAGCCGGGCACGCGTCAACATGGCACTGCGAACCTGATCCTGGTCGTAACTACGACCCGGCAGAGCCTTGGTCTCGTCGCTGCGCGGCTCGAGATCCAACAGCACGTCGATCGGCTGGGTGATCTCGGCCGGATTGATCGGCTTGTCGTCAAAGGTGCGGATCTTCGGATTCGGGAAGCCGGCGCCCCCAATGGCAGCCTGCGCCGCCGTAAGCTCATTCGGCTTCAGCCGGGCAATCCAGCCGGCCACCACGAAATCGGTCTTGAAGGCGTAGATGGCCGAGCGCAGCGGCTCCAGCATGTTCGGCTTGATCACGGATGGCGTGCGGAACAGACCTGAGGCGACGCGTGCGAGCAGCTCGCGCTCGGTGAGCCGGTCCTGCACCAAGCTGGCATGAACGTCGATCGCGCGCGCGAGCGCGATCCGGTCCAGCGCGAGCTCCTGATCGTGGACGCGATAGGCCGCCAGCCCGGAGAGCAAGGCTCCGAGCAGAGCGATGAAACCGATGATGAAACCCAGCCGGACCACGCGACTACTCAGGCGAAAGCAGGAGGTCGGCAATAAACAAGGAGCATATGTACGCCGCTCGAACGGCCATGTGCCGAAACAGGGTGAACCCCGGTGGCAGAGATAATGAAGGAGGAGGCATCGGTACGCAACTTGGGTCGCCTGGAAAGCTTAATCCGTCCGGCCGATGGTCTGGCCGGGGTGAACTGCCCGGGCACCGGAGGTAGTCAATCGCCGTGTCCGAAATTTGTTCCGTGGTTGCGGCCCGGTCCCCAAGGTTAACGGCGAAAAAGGCATGCGCCAAGTCGTCGCGCAGTCAGTCGGCGCGCTGTCAGCCCGCCCGTTTCAGGCCGCCTTTGGCCTCGATGAAGCCGACAATGCGGTCAAGGCCCTCGCTCTTCTTCAGATTGGTCATGACGAAGGGGCGCTCGCCGCGCATGCGCCTGGCGTCCGTGTCCATCTTCTCCAGGGAGGCGCCGACATGGGGGGCGAGGTCGATCTTGTTGATGACCAGCAGGTCGGACCGTGTGATGCCGGGGCCGCCCTTGGACGGGATCTTGTCGCCGGCGGCCACGTCGATGACGTAGATGGTCAGGTCGGCCAGCTCCGGGGAAAAAGTGGCAGCCAGATTGTCGCCACCGGATTCGATCAAGACGAGGTCGAGCCCGGGAAATTTCGCCCGCATGTCCGCCACCGCGGCGAGGTTCATCGAGGCATCCTCGCGGATCGCGGTGTGCGGGCAGCCGCCGGTCTCGACGCCGGCAATGCGGTCCGGCGTCAGCGAGCCCGAACGCACCAGGAACTCGGCATCCCATTTGGTGTAGATGTCGTTGGTGATCGCGGCGATGTCATAGCGTTCGCGCATGGTCTTGCAGAGCAGGTCCATCAGCGCGGTCTTGCCGGATCCGACCGGACCGCCGACGCCGACACGCAAGGGACCGTGAGATTTCGACATGTCATTCGCTCTTTCTCGATGGGTCAAAGGCCGCGTCGCTGTCACGACCGGAACAGCCGCGTATATTGCGTCTCGTGCCGCAGGCTGGCGAGATCGGCTCGGAAGGTCGCGCTGCCGAGATCATCCAATGCTGCGCTCAGCGCACGATTGGCGGTGGCGGCGACGGCAGCCTCCAGCCTCACCAGCACGCGCTGGCAGTCGGTCTGGCCGAGCGGAATGAGCCGGCTGGCGGCCGAAATCCAGTTGGACACCAGCGCATGCAGGAACGCATGCAGCGTCGGCGCCAGCGCCACACCGTGCTTAGCTGCAACCACGCCGACCGCGACGGGGTAGACCAGTGGCGTGCGGCATGCCGCGACCATGGCATCCAGGCCGTCCGCATCCCACGCTGTCCGGGAGATGTCGATGAAGGCGCGGCCCTGCGAGGTCGTCTCCAGCTGCCGCTCGCGCGACGGCACCATGGCCGCGGCGAGCTCGGCAATATCGCTCAAGGTCGCAGCTTCGCCCATCTCGGCAGCACGATAGGCATGGACCAGAAACGCCGCGTCGCAAAAGCCGGAGCCGTCGCCGAGCATGGCGTCGAGCCAGTCGGCCAGCGTGGCCGTATCGACGATGTCGCCCGCCTCGACCGCCCATTCGATGCCGCTGGAATAGGAGAAACCGCCGACCGGGAATGCCGGCGACAGCCAGGTCATCAGCCGGTACAGCGCCGCCGCCTCGCCCTCGGCGAGGTCACCGGCGCGGACCGGCTCACTTGTGGTCATGAGCATGCTTGTGGCCGTGGTGATGGTCGGGATGGTCGCAATGCTCGTCGTGTTGATGGTGGTGATCGTGGCCGTGATCATGCGCGGCATGATCGTGGTGGTGGTCGTGAGCATGATCGTGGCCGTGATCATGATGCGCATGATCGTCATGCCCATGCGCGTGGCCGGCATCGGCATAGGCGCCGCCTTCGGGATCGAACGGCGCCTCGATCTCGATCACGCGCGCGCCGAGGCCCTTCACCATGGCTTCGATGACGTGATCGCGGCGAATGCGCAAGGCTTTCGCCATGATCTGGGTCGGCAAATGGCGGTTGCCGAGATGCCAGCCGACGCGGATGAGGTGGTGCGGATCGCGGCCGCGGATTTCCAGCAGCGGCTCGGGCGCCGCGACCACTTCGACCAGCCGGCCGTCCTCCAGCACCAGCGCATCGCCGCCGCGCAGCGCGACGGCCTGCTCCAGGTCGAGCAGGAATTCGAGACCCCGCGTTCCCGTCATCGCCATCCGGCGGCGGTGCCGATCGTCGAAATCGAGCACCACCGTATCCGCCGGCGCTTCGGTGAAGCGGTGCTGTCCCCTGACCTGCGTCGCCCTGATCATCCGTCTTCCCTCTTACCGTGTCTCGACCTTCTCGGGCGTGATCACTTCGATCTTCGGCGGTGCCGTGAAGCACTTGACCGCCACGCGGCCGAACGTCTTCATGTGCTCCATGCCACGATGCGGCACCAGCGCCTCGGCGTTCTCCCACTGCTCGACGAACACCATCTTGGCAGGGTCGGTGACGCTCTCGTGCAGATCATAGGCGATATTCCCGGGCTCTTTCCGCGTCTCCTTGATGCAGGCGGTGGCGGCTGCAATGAATTCGGCGCGCGTCTCGGGCTTGATGGTCAAGGTGGCAACGACGTAGATCACGAGAAATCCTCCCGGCTTTTCTTCTGAGGTTCAATACCGGGCGGGACATTAGACCAGGCGGGATCGAACGCAAAACCGTAAAAGCCGTCCCCGGACATGCCCCCCTGGACATAATCCCGGGACATGCGTTGAGGCGCTATTTCAGTACATGAAATATCGCTGCGCCATGGGCAGCACCTCCGCCGGGGCGCAGGTGAGCAATTCGCCGTCGGCGCGGACCTCATAGGTCTCCGGATCGACCTCGATATTGGGCGTGGCGTCGTTGTGGATCATGCTCTTTTTCGAGATCTTGCCGCGGGTGTTCTGCACGGCATAGAGCTTCTTCTCGATGCCGAGTTTTCGCGCGAGACCGCCGGTGATCGCGGCCTTCGAGGTGAAAACCACGGACGATGCCGTGCGCGCCTTGCCGAAGGCGCCGAACATCGGCTGGTAATGCACCGGCTGCGGCGTCGGGATCGAGGCGTTGGGATCGCCCATCGGAGCTGCGACGATGGTGCCGCCCTTAACGATGCAATCCGGCTTGACGCCGAAGAAGGCCGGCGACCACAGCACGAGATCGGCAAGCTTGCCCTTCTCGACCGAGCCGATCAGTTTCGATACGCCGTGCGCGATCGCGGGGTTGATGGTGTATTTGGCGATGTAGCGCTTGACGCGGAAATTGTCGTTGTCCTTGCCCTTGTCCTGCGGCAGCGAGCCGCGCTGCTTCTTCATCTTGTCGGCGGTCTGCCAGGTCCTGATGATGACCTCGCCGAGCCGGCCCATCGCCTGCGAGTCCGACGACATCATCGAGAGCGCGCCGAGATCGTGCAGGATGTCTTCGGCCGCGATGGTCTCTTTCCGGATGCGGCTTTCCGCGAACGCCAGATCTTCCGCGATCGAGGGATCGAGGTGGTGGCACACCATCAGCATGTCCAGATGCTCGTCGATGGTGTTGCGGGTGAAGGGCCGCGTCGGGTTGGTCGAGGACGGCAGCACGTTCTTGAGCCCCGCGACCTTGATGATATCTGGGGCGTGACCACCGCCGGCGCCCTCGGTGTGGAAGGCATGGATGGTGCGGCCCTTGAACGCCTTGATCGTGTCCTCGACGAAGCCGGATTCGTTCAGCGTATCGGTATGGATCATCACCTGGATGTCATGAGCATCGGCCACCGACAGGCAGTTGTCGATCGCGGCCGGCGTGGTGCCCCAATCCTCGTGCAGCTTCAGCGCGCAAGCGCCGCCCTTGATCATCTCGACCAGCGCGGCGGGCCGTGAGGCGTTGCCCTTGCCGGAGATGCCGAGATTGACCGGGAAGGCGTCGAACGACTGAATCATCCGCCCCATGTGCCACGGGCCCGGCGTGCAGGTGGTCGCGAAGGTGCCGTGCGATGGGCCGGTGCCACCGCCCAGCATCGAAGTAACGCCGCTCATCAGCGCGTGCTCGATCTGCTGCGGGCAGATGAAATGGATGTGACTGTCGAAGCCGCCTGCGGTGAGGATTTTTCCTTCGCCCGCGATCACGTCGGTGCCGGGACCGATGATGATGGTGACGCCAGGCTGGATGTCGGGATTGCCGGCCTTGCCGATGCCGGCGATCATGCCGTCCTTGATCGCGACGTCGGCCTTCACGATGCCCCAGTGATCCACGATCAGCGCATTGGTGATGACGGTGTCGGCCGCGCCCTGCTTGTTGGTGACCTGCGACTGTCCCATGCCGTCGCGGATCACCTTGCCGCCGCCGAACTTCACCTCCTCGCCGTAAGTGGTGAAATCCTTCTCGACCTCGATGATGAGATCGGTGTCGGCGAGCCGCACCCTGTCGCCGGTGGTCGGGCCGAACATGTCGGCATAGACGGAACGTTTGATCTTGACGGACATCACAAGCCCCGTTTGCGTTTGAATGTTTGACCGGCGCTCACAGCGAAGCTCTCGCCGTTCGCACCATGTCGTCGAATGTCGTGTCGAGCCAGGCGTTACCGCCGCGGCAGCCCGCAACCACCTGCTCGGCCCAGCCTGTGTAGTCGGCGAGGTCGTGGCGTTCTTCCGCGGTCGGATCGGAATGAATGCGCGCCCCGATGTTGCTGACCTTGTCGGCGATCTTGATCAGCTTGGCGCCGGCCGATTTCCTCGGCGCGTCGATCACCTGCCGGCGCCGCCGCTCAGCTTTCGGCAGGCTCATATCGTCGGTGCACTCCACCACGAGAGAGGCAATGCGCTCGGAGAATTTCTGCGCAAGCTCCTCGCGCGTGGTGTCGGTGTCCTCGATCGCATCGTGCAGCCAGCCCGCCGCAACCAATTCAGCATCGGCTCCATCGGTCGCGATCGCAAGCAGGTTGGCGACCTCCGCAAGATGATTGATGTAAGGCTCATTTCCCCGCCCCTTGCGCGCCATGCCGTTGTGCCGGCGCGCGGCCAGCTCAGCAGCTTCGGAGATGAGGCGGAGAGCGGAGAGCATGCCTATGCCTCCTCGGCGCCATCGAACCCACCGCTCTCACCGTTCCCTCCCCCCTTGCGGGGGAGGGTCAGGGAGGGGAGTGCTCCGGGCTCCGCTGCCTGAAGGATCGCGAGAGCCACACCCTCCAGATTCTTCATCACATCGTCATTGGTGAAGCGCAGCACGCGATAGCCGCGAGACGCGAACCACTCGTCGCGTTGTGCGTCCTTACGAAGACGCTCCTCGAAATCGTGGCTTTCGCCATCGACCTCAACAACAAGCTTGCAGGAATGCGCGACGAAATCCGCAATGTAGTTGCCCATGGGAGCTTGTCGGCGGAAACTCAGGCGAGCAAGACGATGAGCTTTGAGGTAACGCCACAACAACGTCTCGGCACGGGTCATCTCGCGCCTCAATCGTTTGGCGCGGGTTCTTTGTAACGGAGAGACCTCGTCGTGCGGCATACCCCTCTCCCCTGCCCTCCCCCGCAAGGGGGGAGGGAGCCCGACCATTGTGCTCACCTCACTGTGGATCACGCCGCGCGCCTCAGCTTACAATCACAGCTTGCCCTGTACCTCGCCACGAAAACCATAAATGGTCTTCTTCCCTGCCACCGCGACGAGCTGGACATCACGGGTCTGGCCGGGCTCGAAGCGGACCGCGGTGCCGGCGGCGATGTCGAGGCGCATGCCGCGGGACTTCTTGCGGTCGAATTTCAGCGCCGGGTTGGTCTCGAAGAAATGGTAGTGCGAGCCGACCTGGATCGGGCGGTCGCCGGTATTGGCCACCGTCAGCGTCACGGTCTTGCGGCCGGCATTGAGTTCGATCTCGCCGTCCTGGATGAAGAGTTCACCGGGGATCATGCTTCTCGCTCCTACCTGATCGGCTCGTGCACGGTGACGAGCTTGGTGCCGTCCGGAAAAGTCGCCTCGACCTGGATGTCGTGGATCATCTCGGGAATGCCCGGCATCACCTGATCGCGGGTCAAAACCTGAGCGCCGGATTGCATCAGCTCGGCGACGGTGCGGCCGTCGCGCGCACCTTCGAGGATGAAATCGGAGATGATGGCGATCGCCTCGGGATGATTGAGCTTGACGCCGCGGTCCAGCCTGCGGCGGGCCACGATGGCCGCCATCGAGATCAGAAGCTTGTCCTTTTCGCGGGGAGACAGGTTCATGCGAAATCTCTTCCGTTCAACACGTCAATTCAGCCACAACCGCGGCAGCGCCGCACCAGTGCGCGCCAGCACAGCCATCATGTCGGCGCGCAACCGCGCCGCATCTTGGGCACAGAACCGCGCCATTGCAAAGCCATTCCACGCCGAGATTCCGACCTCGCCGGAGAATGAGTCCGACGCCTCGCGGATGCGCTCAACCAGCGCCTCGTCGCCGGGGGCGATCAGCACCGTGCCGATCGCGGCACCGCCTTTGGCGACGGCGGATCGCCCAAGTTTTGCGCCGATATTGCCGTCGAGCCTGATGGTCTCGGCGAACACCAGCCTGCCACCACGCCGTAGCCGCCAGCGGTCGACAAACTCGCCCTGCTCCATCCGCTCGCCCATGGCAGTGCGGCCGAACACCACGATCTCGCAGAGCAGGAGCGAGGCGGCATCATCAAGCTCGATATCGAAACGGCGGTGGACCCGGGCGCGGTCAAACAGGATGGTCTCTTGCGGCAACCAGGACAGATGCGCACCCGCATCGACCTTCAAGGCAATGCTGAGCTGCGCCGCGGCTCCGGGCGCCCGATAGACCTTTTCGGCGGCGGCGGTCGTCAGCGTCAGGCGCGAGCTTTGGCCCGCCGTGATGTCGATCTCAAAACTGTCGCCACCGGCAACGCCGCCTGCCGTGTTGACGAACACGCCGGAGAGCCCCTCGCCTTCCGGCGAGGGAAAGCGCACGCGCAGCGAGCCGGATTCATGCAAGACGCCGCGCCGCGTCACGCCGTCACGCGCATGCACGTCGAAACGCACCGCGCCGCGGGCACGGTTTGCCTCGAAAACCCCTGACGTGACCGAAACGTCGCTGCGCATCCGCCTCCCCCAGCCGGTCGCGGCAGAACGGCTTACAGCGCCATCTGGCGGCTGATCTCGCTCGCGTCCAAATTGGCGCGATCGCAGGTGAATTTCACCGCGCCGCGATCCATCACGGCAAAACTGTCGCCGAGTTCGCAGGCAAAGTCGAGATATTGTTCGACCAGCACGATGGCGATGTTGCCGAGGTTGCGCAAATAGGAGATGGCGCGGCCGATGTCCTTGATGATCGAAGGCTGGATGCCCTCGGTCGGCTCGTCAAGGAGCAGCAATTTCGGCCGCATCACCAGCGCGCGACCGATCGCGAGTTGCTGTTGCTGGCCGCCGGAGAGATCGCCACCGCGCCGGCCGAGCATGGATTGCAGCACCGGAAACAGCGAGAACACGTCGTCCGGAATATGCTTGTCCTCGCGCTTGAGCGGGCCGAAGCCGGTCTTGAGGTTCTCCTCGACCGTCAGCAGCGGGAAGATCTCGCGGCCCTGCGGCACGAAGCCGATGCCCTTGCGCGCCCGCTCATAGGGCTTCAGACCGGTGATGTCGCTGCCGTCGAGCACGATCGCGCCCGACGAAATCGGATATTGCCCGACCATGGCGCGCAAGAGCGAGGTCTTGCCGACGCCGTTGCGCCCGAGCACGCAGGTCACCTTGCCCGGCTCGGCCGAGATCGAGACGCCGCGCAGCGCCTGCGCCGCGCCGTAGAACAGATTGATGTCTTTGACTTCAAGCATCGCTCAGCGTCCCAGATAGACTTCAATGACCCGCTCGTTGGACGAGACCTGGTCGATGGTTCCTTCGGCCAGCACGGTGCCTTCGTGCAGACAGGTGACCTTGACGCCGAGCTCGCGCACGAAGGTCATGTCGTGCTCGACCACCATCACCGTGTGCGTCTTGTTGATCTCTTTCAGCAGCTCGGCAGTCAGATGCGTCTCGACGTCGGTCATGCCTGCGACGGGCTCGTCGACGAGGAGCAGTTTTGGGTCCTGCGCCAGCAGCATGCCGATCTCCAGCCACTGCTTCTGGCCGTGACTGAGGCTGCCGGCAAGGCGGTTGCGGGCCTCGGTGAGACGGATCGTCTCCAGCACCTTGTCGATGCGCTCGGACTCCGCCCTGCTGCCGCGCCAGAACAGCGTGCCCTTGACGCTATGGTCGACATTGAGCGCGAGCAGGAGGTTGTCCTGCACGGTCTGGCTCTCGAACACGGTCGGTTTCTGGAACTTGCGGCCGATGCCGAGCTCGGCGATGCGGGTCTCGTCCAGCCGCGTCAAATCGGTGACGCCGTCGAACAGCACCGTGCCCTCGTCGGGCTTGGTCTTGCCGGTGATGATATCCATCATCGTGGTCTTGCCGGCGCCGTTCGGGCCGATGATGGCGCGCATCTCGCCGGGCTCGAGCGTCAGCGACAGATTGTTGATGGCGTGGAAGCCGTCGAACGAGACGTGCACGCCGTCGAGATAGAGCATCGCGGAGGTTGCGCGGTTGTCCATGACGTTCATTTGCGCCTACTCCGCCATCTTGGGTTCGGTGACGCCGTCCTCGGCCGCAGCGCTCACGGTGGTCGCGGCGTTGCGTTTTTCCTTCGACTGGTCCCACCAGGCGTTGAAGGTGCCGACAATGCCCTTCGGCAGCAGCAGCGTCACCAGGATGAACAATGCGCCCAGCATGAACAGCCAGTACGGCGCCAGCACGCCCGAGGTGAAAAACGTCTTGGCGTAGTTGACGACGACGGCCCCGAGCGCGGCGCCGACCAGCGTGCCGCGGCCGCCGACCGCGACCCAGATCACCGCCTCGATCGAATTGCCGGGCGCGAATTCGCTGGGATTGATGATGCCGACCTGCGGCACGTAGAGCGCGCCGGCGACGCCGGCCATGCAGGCCGACACCGTGAACACGAACAGCTTGTAGGATTCGACGCGGTAGCCGAGGAAGCGCGTGCGCGACTCCGCGTCACGCACCGCGATCAGCACCTTGCCGAGCTTGGAGGAGACGATCGCACGGCAAATCAGGAAGCCTGCGATCAGTGCCAGACAGCTCAGCGCGAACAGCGCCGCGCGGGTGCCCTCCGCCTGCACGTTGAAGCCCAGGATGTCCTTGAAGTCGGTCAGGCCGTTGTTGCCGCCGAATCCGAAATCGTTGCGGAAGAAGGCGAGCAGCAGGGCATAGGTCATCGCCTGCGTGATGATCGACAGATACACGCCGGTGACGCGGGAGCGGAACGCGAGCCAGCCGAAGCAGAAGGCGAGCAGGCCGGGCACGAGCAGCACCATCAGCGCCGCGAACCAGAACATGTCGAAGCCGTACCAGGTCCAGGGCAGCTTCGAATAGTTCAGGAACACCATGAAGTCGGGCAGGATCGGATTGCCGTAGACGCCGCGGGTACCGATCTGCCGCATCAGATACATCCCCATCGCGTAGCCGCCGAGCGCGAAGAAGGCGCCGTGGCCGAGCGAGAGAATGCCGCAATAGCCCCAGATCAAATCGATCGAAAGCGCGAGGATCGCGTAGCAGACATATTTGCCCCAGAGCGCGACCAGATAGGTCGGCACCTGCAGGAACGAGCCCGCGGGCAGCAGCAAATTGGAGAGCGGGATGAGGATGCCGCAGGCCGCGACGACGGCAAGGAAGATCGTCGCGCTGCGGTCCAGCGATCGCGTCAGCATGTGAGGGGTCATGCTTCCACCGCACGGCCCTTGAGCGCGAACAGGCCGCGCGGGCGCTTTTGAATGAACAGGATGATGAGGACGAGGATGGCGATCTTGCCGAGCACAGCGCCGGCCACCGGCTCCAGGAACTTATTGGCGATGCCGAGCGTGAAGGCGCCGACCAGCGTGCCCCAGAGATTGCCGACGCCGCCGAACACCACGACCATGAAGCTGTCGATGATGTAGCTCTGGCCGAGATTGGGGCTGACATTGTCGATCTGCGACAGTGCCACGCCGGCGATGCCGGCAATGCCCGAGCCGAGCCCGAAGGTCAGCGCGTCGACGCGCGAGGTGGCGATGCCCATCGAGGCCGCCATGCGGCGGTTCTGTGTCACCGCGCGCATCTCGAGGCCGAGCGCGGTGTAGCGCAGCATCGCGAGCAGGATCGCGAACACAGCGAGCGTGAAGACCAGGATCCAGAGCCGATTGTAGGTGATGGTGATCTGGCCGAGCTCGAAGGCGCCGCTCATCCAGGAGGGATTGCCGACCTCGCGGTTGGTCGGGCCGAACATGGTGCGCACCGCCTGCTGCAGCACCAGCGACAGGCCCCAGGTCGCGAGCAAGGTCTCCAGCGGACGCCCGTAAAGGAAACGGATGATGCTGCGCTCGATCAGCACGCCGATCGCGCCGGCGACGACAAAGGCCAGCGGCACGGCGATCAGCAGCGAATAGTCGAACAGGCCGGGATAGCGGGTGCGGATCACCTCCTGCACCACGAAGGTGGTGTAGGCCCCGATCATCACCATCTCGCCATGCGCCATGTTGATCACGCCCATCACACCGAAGGTGATGGCGAGCCCGATCGCGGCGAGCAGCAGCACCGAGCCGAGCGAGAGGCCGTACCAGGCATTCTGCACCATGGACCAGACCGCGAGCGAATTCTGGATCGAGCCGATCGCGCTCGCGGCGGCCTTGGTCACCGAGGCCGGCTGATCGCCCATGCCGGTGAACAGGGCCAGTGCCTCCTGATCGCCGCGCCCCTTGAGGGTGGCGACCGCCTCCAGCTTCTCGACCTCGGTGGCATCAGGCTTGAACAGCAGGATGGCCGCGCGGGCGTCGCCGAGCGCAGCCTTGACGGATCTGTTGGTTTCCTTGGCGAGCGCGCCGTCGACCGCCTCGAGCGCGGTCTCCTCATGCGACTTGAAGACGGATTGCGCCGCCTGGAGCCGCGTCCCGATGTCCGGCGACTGGAGCGTCAGGCTGCCGAGCGCGGCGTCGACGCTGCGGCGGAGGCGGTTGTTGAGGCGGACCGCGCTCGCGCTGTCGGGAACGCTGGCCACCGCCTGGCCTGTCGCGGCGTCGATCGACTTGCCGTCGGCGCCGGTGACGTAAACCTTCTTGCTGTCGAGGTCGACCATCAGGCGGCCGTCCTGAAGCGCACTGATGATGGGGAAAGCCAGCGGATTGCCGCTGCTTGCGACCACGCCGATCGCCTCGTCCGTATCGGAATAATCATCGTTGGCGAATTTGGCGACCGCATCCTCGAACGGACCGGCGAGGGCCGGCAGCGCGAACGCGATCAGGAACAACGAGAGCGCAAGCGAGCAGAGGCGCGCGGACAAATGGGCTGGCACTGTGAATGACCCCGGCAGAAATGGGTGGAGAAGGCGGCGGGATCGCCGCCTTCTCCGGGCGTGCAATGGCGTGTCAGATCCGGATCAGGAGCCCGAACCGAGGCACTTGTTGGTCTTGGTGTTGAAGTTGCCGCACTTCTTGCCGACCCAGTCGCCGACCAGGTCCTTGGAGCCGTCGAGCTCCTTCGACCAGGCATCGCCCGCGACGAGACCCGGGGTCTTCCAGACCACGTCGAACTGGCCGTTGCCCTTGATCTCGCCGATGAACACCGGCTTGGTGATGTGGTGGTTCGGCAGCATCTTCGACACGCCGCCGGTCAGGTTCTTGGCTTCGATGCCCGGGAGAGCGTCGATCACCTTGTCCGGATCGGTCGACTTCACCTTCTCGACCGCCTTGACCCACATGTCGAAGCCGATCACGTGCGCTTCCATCGGATCGTTGGTCACGCGCTTCGGATTCTTGGTGTAGGCCTGCCATGCCTTGATGAACTTCTCGTTCTCCGGCGACTTGATCGACTGGAAGTAGTTCCAGGCGGCAAGATGGCCGACCAGCGGCTTGGTGTCGATGCCGGCGAGCTCTTCTTCACCCACCGAGAACGCGACGACCGGAATGTCCTTCGCCTTGATGCCCTGGTTGCCGAGCTCCTTGTAGAAGGGAACGTTGGCGTCGCCGTTGATGGTCGAGACCACCGCGGTCTTCTTGCCGGCCGAGCCGAACTTCTTGATGTCGGCCACGATCGTCTGCCAGTCGGAGTGACCGAACGGCGTGTAGTTGATCATGATGTCTTCCTGGGCGACACCCTTCGACTTCAGATAGGCTTCCAGGATCTTGTTGGTGGTGCGCGGATAGACGTAGTCGGTGCCCGCAAGCACCCAGCGCTTCACCTTCTCGTCCTTCATCAGGTAATCGACGGCGGGGATCGCCTGCTGGTTCGGCGCCGCACCCGTGTAGAACACGTTGCGCTCGCTCTCCTCACCCTCGTACTGCACGGGGTAGAACAGGATGTTGTTCAGCTCCTTGAAGACGGGAAGCACGGACTTCCGCGACACCGAGGTCCAGCAGCCGAACACGACCGAGACCTTGTCCTTGGTGATCAGCTCGCGCGCCTTTTCGGCGAACAGCGGCCAGTTCGACGCGGGGTCGACGACGACGGCCTCGAGCTTCTTGCCGAGAACGCCGCCCTTCTTGTTCTGCTCGTCGATCAGGAAAAGGATGGTGTCCTTCAGCGTGGTTTCGCTGATGGCCATGGTGCCGGAAAGGGAGTGCAGCACGCCGACCTTGATGGTGTCGTCCGCGGCCTTCGCGCCAGTCAATGAAGCCAGACCCAGCACCAGTCCGGCGGTCGCGGCGAGCACGCCGCGGCGGCTAAATGACGCCGCTATATCGTGAGTGGATTTGCTAAACATGAGTGTCTCATCTCCCTGACGCAGACGTGAAAAACGCTGCGAAACGGCCCCACGGCCGCCTGCGATTAACGGATTCGCAAGAACCATGCCATGGACTGAGTACCCACCAACTAATTGGTTTTGCTGACAAAACCGTTGGAAATCAAAGTGTCCCGACCGAGAACCAGCTCAAATCTTGAGCAATCCAAATGTATGCCAAAGCGGCAGGCTGGTTATTTTCTGAGCAAAATAGTCGCTCTGGCTAAATTTCCGGCATAACTATTTCTGCACCGCAATCGCCATTTCGGCAGAGCTTGCCTTGAAAGCGCCCCCTGAATGTTCCATATAAGCAGCTGAGACCTCTTGCGAATCAAGGGGTCGTTGCGAGCCGCGTGTTCTTAAGCCCTTACGGGCCTCTGGCTTGCCCCATATCTCCCAAGCCATCCGACACCCCAAACACGCAGGTGTCTTCTTGACACCCTTTTGCGTGCGCCGCGCTGAATGCGCCGGGCGCCCGCTTTTGACATGGAAAGAACCCCTCTTTTGACTTCGTTTCAGGACTTCGGCCTCGCCGAACCCATCGCGCGCGCTCTTCACGAAGAGAACTACGTCACCCCCACCCCCATCCAGGCCCAGACCATTCCCACGGCGCTGACCGGCCGCGACGTCGTCGGCATCGCCCAGACCGGCACCGGCAAGACCGCGTCCTTCGCGCTGCCGATCCTGCACCGCCTGCTCGAGCATCGTATCAAGCCGCAACCCAAGACCACCCGCGTCCTGGTGTTGTCGCCGACCCGCGAGCTGTCCGGCCAGATCCTCGACAGCTTCAACGCCTATGGCCGCCACATCCGCCTGTCCTCGACGCTCGCCATCGGCGGCGTTCCGATGGGCCGTCAGGTCCGCTCGCTGATGCAGGGCGTCGAAGTGCTGGTCGCCACCCCCGGCCGCCTGCTCGACCTCGTGCAAAGCAACGGGCTGAAACTGTCGAGCGTCGAGTTCCTCGTGCTCGATGAAGCCGACCGCATGCTCGACATGGGCTTCATCAACGACATCCGCAAAATCGTCGCCAAGCTGCCGATCAAGCGGCAGACGCTGTTCTTCTCGGCCACCATGCCGAAGGACATCGCCGAGCTGGCGAACGCGATGCTGCGGGATCCCGCCCGCGTCGCGGTGACCCCGGTCTCCTCGACCGCCGAGCGCATCAATCAACGCATCGTCCAGGTCGATTTCTCCGCCAAGCCCGCCTTCCTGAGCAAGCTTCTGAAGGACGAGCCGGTCAACCGCGCCCTGGTCTTCACCCGCACCAAGCACGGCGCGGACAAGGTGGTGAAGTCGCTCGAGAAGGCCGGCATCCCCGCCAGCGCCATTCACGGCAACAAGTCGCAGAACCATCGCGAACGGACGCTGGCCCAGTTCCGCTCGGGCGAGATCCGCACCCTGGTCGCCACCGACATCGCCGCTCGCGGCATCGACGTCGACGGCATCAGCCACGTCATCAATTTCGACCTGCCCAACGTGCCGGAAACCTACGTCCACCGCATCGGCCGCACCGCGCGCGCCGGCGCCGACGGCACCGCGATCTCGCTGGTCGCAGGCGGCGAGGAACTCGCCTATCTCCGCGACATCGAACGGCTGATCAAGGTGGCACTGCCGCGCGAGGATCTCCGCACCGACGCCGGCCGCCGCGACGCAGGTCCTCCCCCGCCGCAGCAGCGACAGGGCCGGGGCGGCCGCCCAGGCCAGCGTCCGCAGGGCGCTCGGCATGGTGAGGGACGCCACGGTGACGGACGCCGTAGCGACGAACGGCATGCCGACGGCCGCCATCATAGCGCCGGCAAGCAGGGCGATGGACGCCCCGGTGAAGGCCGACATGGCGGCGAAGCGCGACATGCTGACGGGCGGCCCGGCAATGGCCCGAAAGCCTCAAAGGGGTCTCGTCGTCCCCGCTCCGGCGGGAAGACGCATTCTTCTGCAGGCAGTCGTCCCGAACAGCGTTCCGCGCATGGCGCCGGGGCGCCTGATGGGATACAAGGCGTGGCCTTTTTGCGCCGTGAGAGTCGGCCGAATGGCCAACCGAACCGCAAACCCTATTCGCACTAGCCGTCCACGACCTGGAGAAATTCATGGCTAAGGAAGAGCTGATCCAGTTCGAAGGACTGGTCACCGAAATCCTCCCCGACGCACGCTACCGCGTGCAACTCGACGCCGGACACGAGATCGTCGCCTATACCGCCGGCAAGATGAAGAAGAACCGCATCAAGACGCTGGCGGGCGACCGCGTGACGGTGGAGATGTCGCCCTATGACCTCGAGAAGGGCCGGCTGATTTTCCGCCACAAGGACGAGCGTCCCAGCGGGATGGGTGGACCGCCTCGTCCGGGCCAGCGCGGCGGCCAGTTCCGCCGTCGCTAGGCGCCTGCCGGCGCCCGAGCGCGGAAGTAAGATTCCGGCCTTTATGTGGATCCGCCGCGGACGTCGCGGCGGATCAAAAAATCGTGCATGCCCGGATTGTTTTGGGGCCCCAATTCCGATAAAATGAATTTATCGATTTTCGGCCGGACGACATTAGCATCCACCGGTACAGCCGGTTCAGACACGCTGACGACCCTTCCAAAAATTCGATCTAACCGGCCTGCGCAAGCAGGCTCCAACATTGTGTTATCTGAGAAGGGACTATCCCCGTGAGCATGGGAACCGTGAAGTGGTTTAACGCGACCAAAGGCTTCGGCTTCATTCAGCCCGACGATGGCGGCCAGGACGTGTTCGTCCACATCAGCGCTGTGGAGCGTGCGGGCCTCGGCACGCTGCGTGAAGGCCAGAAGCTCTCCTACGAGATCGTGGCCGACCGCCGTTCCGGCAAGTCGGCAGCGGACAACCTCCGCTCCGAAGGCTGAGCCCGCCGGGCGCTCGGCCCGATCGGCTCGCGCAGCCAAAGAAAACAAGAAGGCCGTGCGCAACGCACGGCCTTTTTCATTCTAGCGCCTGCGCACGGATATCAGCACGTCGACGGTACGCCGTTGTAGGGAACGCAGGTGACCTGGCGCGGCCGCGTGTAGGACAGATCGCTCAAGGGTATGCTCGACTTCAACACATAGCCTACGGAAGGCGTGTAAGTGTAATTCGCCTCGCTGAGTATGAGGTAGGTCGACGGAATCAAGAGCGTCGAGGGAATCATGGTGGTGACCTTGTCGCCGGCCTTGCGAGCCGAGGTCGCCAGCGTCGCTTGCGTCGCGCCGCTCGCAATGGTGCCCGCCTTGCTCCACTGGACCGTGGCAATGCTGTTGGCATCGATATAGATCTGGGAGACCGTGCCTTTCACCAGACTGGCGTTGTAGGGCATGATGACCGAGATGCTTGCCGTGAACGTATCCTTCATGTCGGCGTCGGCGAGCGTCGTCGACTGCGATGTCAAATCGGACAGAGCCCGCGCGATCAATGTGACTTTGCGATCGATCGCCACGGCCGACGAGAATTCGACGGTGCCGAAGAACATCACCAGCATCAGCGGGACAATGACCGCGAATTCGGTCGCCGCGAGCGCGCGCTTGTCGGCGACGAAGTCGCGCACGGAGCAGCGTGCATTCCGCCAGATATTCGCTATCGCCTGCATCGGTCCGCTCGGATCCATCTGTCTCAGAAGGGTTCGTTCTTGAAGGCCGTGGTCGCCACCATCAGCCGTTTGTTGCTGCACCCGATATTGTAACCGAGGCCGGTGACGATGAGCGGCCACTGATAGAACAGCCGCACCACGACGACCTGGCCGGAGGTCCCGGCACTGTACTGCATGCCGGTCGGGTTGAAATTGCAGGAATCGCCGTAGTTCGTCAGGCTTAGCGCCCCGAACGAGCTGGTGCTCACGACATCGACGTAGAGCTTGCTGCAATCGAACAGTGCCGGGATCTGCGTGCACACATAGGCCTTAAACGTCGTCTGGTCGCACGCCATGACCACGTTGGGCGTGGTCTGACAGGCCGCCACCGAACCGCCCTGCGCTTGCGCCTGGCCGGTCAGAATCGCGCGCGCGGAATTTTGCGAGATGGTCTCGAGCACCTGGCTCGCGAAGAACATGAGCGCCGTTTCGATGATGGCGAACAGCAGCCCGAAGAACATCGGCGCGACCAGGGCGAACTCGACGGCCGCGGAACCGCGGCGGTTGCCGCAAAACCGGCCCAGCGCTTTCCGGAGTGTGAACCTCGTAGGTGCAGGCGATGGCATCACATCAAATTCCCCAGCAACGGGCGATCAACTGTTCCGTTCAATAGCGGAAACTGATTGTTTAAGTGTTTCAGGCGATCCGCAGCCGGCGGACCGCGCCGTTAAGAACGCGTTAACCAGCCCCGACCCAAGCCCAGGGAAAGCACGGCGCGCGCGCCGAGAGTTCTGCCTGATATCCGCAAAGCGCGTGGCGGGATCCTGCCGGGGCAGCCCCGCCGATCGGTCCTGCTTAGTTGGACTTGGCCGGACCACCGCCGCCGCCACCGCTGGCGCTGGCGCTCAGCGAGCCGGCCTGGCTCATCGTGTTGTTGAAGTAGGTGTCGCTGTCGCCGAGCGTCACGCGACGCTGGCAAAGCGGCACGCAGCTGTAGGACTCGCGCTCGATCCCGCGATAGACGGTGACGAGCCGGTCGCTCGGACCTTCGACCTGGATCTGGCGGTCGACCAGGATCTCGCCGGCCCGGTCGAGCGCGATGAAATTGGTCGCACCATAGCCCTTGCCGGTCACGACGATCATGCCGCCGGGCTGGAGCGTGACGTCGGCGATCAGGGGATTGCCGACCACGATGGTCGCCACCTTGCCGGGCAGCCGCACCAGCTTGGCCTGGTCGACATTGACGGCGATGGTGTCGGCGGTTGGGTCGGCAAGGCCGGCAGCCGGCGATGCCAGCACCGCGGCCGCAACCAGAAGACAGACGCGCGCACGACGGCGCAGCAATTCTTTACGCATACTCTTACCCCCGGGACGTCACAAACCGGCAGAAGCGAACAGATAACAGCGGAGCCGGTGCCCGACCCCGCTAACCTGCCCTTAATTCGTGAACGTTCCGCAAACTCGCCGACTATTGTTTGAACAGACTGGCGTTTTACCGCCTTCGAGGCTAGCGGCGGAACGGATAGGCGAACTGACCCGCGATCTCCTTCGGCATCGTCGCTTCGTCCTTGCCGTAATCCTGCGGCAGTTCACCCTCGGGCATGCGGAAGGTGCCGAACAGAACATCCCAGATCGGGAACGTGCCGGCAAAATTGGTGTCGCCGCCCTGCTCGAGCGAGGTGTGGTGCCAGCGGTGGAACACCGGCGTCGCCAGCAAATATCTGAACGGCCCGAAGCTCCAGTTCAGGTTGGCGTGCACGAAGGCCGAATGGAAGGTCGTGAACGGGGCGAGCCAGACCATCGCGTTCGGGGAAATGCCGGCCATCAGCAGCACGACGTCGACGCCGATCGAGCCGAGCACGAGATTGACGGGATGGAAGCGGGCCGCCGAAATCCAGCTTATCTCCTCCGAGGAGTGATGGATCGCGTGGTACTTCCAGAACCCGCCGCCGTGGAACAGCCGGTGCAGCCAGTAAAGCATGAAGTCGGACAGGACCAGGAACAGCACGGCCTGGACCCAGAGCGGCATTAACGACAGCGGACCGTGGCCATTGTCGTAGAAGGCGATGAGTTCGTCTGCGTCGTGGATGTTGAAGACGAGGCTCGCGCCGACGATCAGAAGTCCGATCCGCATGGTGCGGGCGAACACCGGAACGAAGAACCAGTAGCAGATGTCGGTGACGATCTCGCGCTTGCGCCACCACGGCGCGCCGGCATTGCAGGCCCAGAAATGTTCGAGCACGGTGAAGACCGCCGCGAGCGCGAAGGTGATGGGGATCACCTTGACGATGGTCTCGCCGAGCATCAGGGCGACTTGCATGGGCAGGCTCGACATCGTCGCCTCTCTTGCGAATTCCAGCTCTGTTACGCCTACGCCGCGAAATTTAAGGGAGCGTGAAGCCGGCGCCGCGCTGACGGTACTTCCGGGACCGGAATGAATTACGGGCGCCGCCTTAAGACGAAATTCACTCTGGGCCAAAGCATCGCGCCGCAAGCGGGTTTGCCCGATCGAATTAACTCTACCGAAAGAGCTCGGCTCTCATGGTTATCGCGTCAAAGACGGCGCCGAACGAGGCGATCCCACCCCAGATGGAGTTATGTTCATGAAGAACTTGATTGCACGTTTCGCGAAGGATGAATCCGGCGCCACCGCTATCGAATACGGCCTGATCGCCGCCGGCATCGCGCTGGCCATCATCACCGTCGTCAACAATCTCGGCACCACGCTGAACACCAAGTTCACCGCGATCTCGACCGGCCTCAAGTAAAGCCGGACGAACGACGGCAAAAGCCCCGGACCTCCGGGGCCTTTGTTTATCTGAAGACGGCGAGTTCCAGTGGTGTTGCGTAAGTACAGAACCGATGCCGCGATCGCGGCGAATGACACAGCGGCGGCACAAGCCGGCTCGCCGGTCTATTGGGTCTGCCTTGCGCTGCTGCTTGCGACGGCCGCGCTCGCCGTGCGCATTGCCAGCCTCTGGTGACGACGCGGTCTGCGGCTTCAGCCTCCCGCGCCCCTTGCTGCCGTTGTCGGTTTGTTTAGCACTGCCGGCTAGCATCGCCCGACGCCAGCTCCCGCGGCAAACCCAGGCCTCAAGACGCAGCCCATGATCCTCGACCTTGCGCGCCTTCTGCTCTTCCCGGCCCTGATGGCGTTCGCTGCCGCGAGCGATCTCTTCACGATGACGATCTCGAACCGCGTGTCGCTGGCGCTGGTCGCCGGCTTCTTCGCGCTTGCCTTCGCCGGTGGCATGGCACCTTACGAGATGCTCAGTCATGTCGGCGCCGGCGCGCTTCTCCTGGTCATCGCCTTCACCTGCTTTGCGTTGGGCTGGGTCGGCGGCGGCGACGCCAAGGTCGCGGCCTCCGTCGCGCTCTGGTTCGGCTTCGCTCAGCTGATGAACTTCCTGCTCTACGCTTCGCTGTTCGGCGGGGCGCTGACGCTGCTCCTGCTCCAGTTCCGGCAATGGCCGCTGCCCTACGGGCTGGCGGGTCAGGCCTGGCTCGCCCGGCTGCACGCCAAGGAGAGCGGCATCCCCTACGGCATCGCGCTCGCACTGAGTGCGCTGATGGTCTACCCGGAGACCGAATGGGTGAAGGCGATTGATCTCGCTCACCTCGCGCTGCGCTGAACGCATCGGGTAAACCCGGCGTTAAGGCGATTTAGATACGCCTCATTAACCATGCTTTGACGAATAGCTGGTCAACTGCCGATCAAGGCGGCGGCAGCGTCGCGGCGTTTTGTTTGGAAAGTGAAGCGTATGAATAGGGCACGCATTGTCGTCCTGACGGTCGCCATCTGCGCCGGCGGTGTCGCCGCGTACCTGGCGAGCGGCTCGGACAATTCTGCGCCGCCCCCGGCCCCGGTCGCGCAGCTTCCGACCGTCGACGTCCTCGTGGCCAAGAACGACATCGGCCTCGGCCAGACCGTGAAGCCGGAAGATTTGCAATGGCAGACCTGGCCGGCCGCGACAGCCAGCGCCACCTTCATCCGCCGCAACGAGCGTCCCGAGGGCGTGACTCAGGTGACCGGTTCGATCGCGCGCGCGCCTTTCATTCAGGGTGAGCCGATCCGCGACCAGAAGCTGGTCAAGGCCGAGGGCTCCGGATTCATGGCGGCCATCCTGCCCAGCGGCATGCGGGCCATCTCGACCGAAATCTCGCCGGAGACCGGCGCAGGCGGCTTCATCCTGCCCAATGATCGCGTCGACGTCCTCCTCACGCGCCGCCTCAAGAACCCGGACCAGGCCGCCGGGGGCCAGGACGTCGTCACATCCGAGATCATCCTGGTCAATGTGCGCGTCCTCGCCATCGACCAGGCTCCGAAGGAGAAGGACGGCCAGAACGCCGTGGTCGGCAAGACCGTGACGTTAGAACTCACTTCCGCACAGACCCAGGCGCTTTCCTCTGCCCGTCAGGCCGGAACGCTCTCGCTGGCGCTGCGCAGCATTGCCGACGTCAAGATGAGCGAGATCACGCTCGACGAATCCGCCCAGAAGCGCGACGGCATCTCGATCATTCGCTACGGCATTCCGAGCTCGACGGCGAAAGCACGATGAGGACAGGCGACATGAAATGCAGGGCAGACCTGGCGACGATGCGAACCTCCATGGTCCGCGCCCTGTCGTTTTCGGCCGCCTTCGCGCTGGCATTCAACCCGGTGCTGACCCCCGTGGTTGCCGCCGACTATCGCCCCGCCGCGCCGGTGGCTGCCGACGGTCAGATGAACGCCCGCTTCCTCTCGCTCGGTGTCGGCAAGTCCATCGTGATCGACCTGCCGCGCGACATCAAGGACGTGCTGGTCGCTGACCCCAAGATCGCCAATGCGGTGGTCCGCTCGGCGCAGCGCGCCTACATCATCGGCGCCGCGATCGGCCAGACCAACATCGTGTTCTTCGATTCTGCAGGCCAGCAGATCGCGGCCTATGACATCGCGGTCAAGCGCGACCTCAACGGTGTACGGGCCGCGCTGAAGCAGGTCCTGCCCAATTCAGACATCCAAATCGACGGGCTCGGCGACGGAATCGTCCTGACCGGCACCGCGGCGAACCCGATGGAGGCGCAGCAGGCCAACGATCTCGCCGCGCGCCTGGCCGGCGGCGCCGACAAGGTGGTGAACTCGATCGTGGTGCGCGGCCGCGACCAGGTCATGCTCAAGGTGACGGTGGCGGAAGTCCAGCGCACCATCGTCAAGCAGCTCGGCATCGACCTGAGCGCCAACCTCAACTATGGCACGTCGGTGGTGAGCTTCACCAACTCCAATCCGTTCACGGCTCTCGGCAAGAACCTCGTGGACGGCAACAACCTGACGACGAAGTTCGGCGGCGCGACGTCGGTGCAGGCCACCCTGCGCGCGATGGAAACCGCGGGCGTGATCCGCACGCTGGCCGAACCGAACCTGACCGCGATCTCCGGTGAATCGGCGACGTTCATCGCCGGCGGCGAATTCCCGGTCCCGGCAGGTTATGCGTGCGACCCCACCACGCATGTCTGTACCACCCAGATCAGCTTCAAGAAGTTCGGCATCTCGCTCAACTTTACCCCCGTGGTGCTGAGCGAAGGCAAGATCAGCCTGCGCGTGATGACCGAAGTCTCCGAGCTCTCGAACGAGAATGCGATCACCCTGTCGCAGGCCGTGACTTCGACGTCGGTGAACTCGCTGACGGTGCCCTCGATCAGAACCCGCCGCGCCGAGACCTCGCTGGAAATTCCCTCCGGCGGCGCGATGGCGATGGCCGGCCTGATTCAGCAGCAGACCAAGCAAGCCATCAGCGGACTGCCGGGACTGATGCAGCTCCCGATCCTCGGCACGCTGTTCCGCAGCCGCGACTTCGTCAACAACGCGACCGAGCTGGTCGTGATCGTGACGCCCTATGTCGTTCGCGCGGTGGCGCCCAAGGACCTGTCGCGGCCGGATGACGGCTTCGCCCCGCCTGCGGATCCCCAGGCCCAGCTGCTCGGCAACATCAACCGTATCTACGGCGTGCCCGGCCGGACCGAACCGGCCAAGAACTACCGCGGCACCTACGGCTTCATCACCGACTGAGGCGGAACGGGGACTTCACGATGATCACAAGACCACCCCAGCTTCGCAAACGCGCCATCCTGCTCGGTGGTGCGCTCGTCGCCATGGCGCTCGCGCTCGGCGGCTGCCAGCATGACCAGGCCGTCACGGCCTCCATTCCGGACGACTACAAGCAGCGCCATCCGATCGCGATCGAGGAGCAGAATCGTTCGATCGTCGTTTTCGTCGGCCATGCCCGCGGCGGATTGACCGCCGCCCAGCGCGCGGACGTGATGGGTGTCGCATCGGCATGGTTGCACGAAGGCACGGGCGCCATCCGTATCGACGTGCCGTCCGGCACGCCGAATGCGCGTCCGGTCGCGGACACGATGCGTGAAATCCAGGCAATGCTGGCGGGAGCAGGCGTTCCGCCGCGCGGCGTCAACGTTCGCCCCTACCAGCCGGACGACAAGCGGTTCCTGCCGCCGATCCGGCTGACTTATTCCAAGATCGCCGCGGTCGCCGGTCCCTGCGGCCTGTGGCCTGACGACATCGGCCCTTCGATGAAGAACAAGAGCTGGTTCGAGAACAAGGACTACTACAATTACGGCTGCGCCTATCAACGCAACCTCGCGGCGATGGTCGACAATCCGTCGGACCTCGAGCAGCCGCGGCCAGAAACTCCATCCTACACGCAGCGGCGCATCAACTCTCTCGAGAAGTACCGCAAGGGTCTCACGACGGCGACCGCCTATCCCGAGGCCGACAAGGCCAAACTCAGCGACACCGGCAAATGATCAGCTACGCTCGCCAGACACACGAAGAGCAGCAGGACGCAGTTCCTCCGCCGGTCGAGGAACATATTGCGCCCGCGCCGCGCGTCTCGGTCCAGGCCTTCTGCGAGACCGTGGAGACTGCTGCCGCGGTCCAGGCGGCCGGCGAAGACCGCCGTCTCGGCAAGGCCCACCTGAAGATCCAGATGGGCGGCATGGCCGCTGCAACCGAGGCCTACCGCTCGGCGCCGACGCCGAACGTCATCGTGCTCGAAAGCGACGGACGCAACGACCTGCTGGGCGGGCTCGACCAGCTCGCCACCGTCTGCGACGCCGGCACCCGCGTGGTCGTGATCGGCCGCATCAACGACGTCACACTCTATCGTGAGCTGGTGCGCCGCGGTGTCAGCGACTACGTGCTCGCGCCGGTCGGCGCGATCGACGTCGTGCGCTCGATCTGCAACCTGTTCTCCGCGCCGGAAGCCAAGGCGGTCGGCCGCATCATCGCCGTGGTCGGCGCCAAGGGCGGCGTCGGGGCCTCCACCATCTCCCACAACGTCGCCTGGGCGATCGCGCGCGACCTCGCAATGGACGCCGTCGTCGCCGATCTCGACCTCGCCTTCGGTACCGCAGGGCTCGACTACAACCAGGACCCGCCGCAGGGCATTGCCGACGCCGTGTTCTCGCCCGATCGCGTCGACACCGCCTTCATCGACCGTCTGCTGTCGAAATGCACCGACCATCTCAGCCTGCTGGCGGCGCCGGCGACGCTCGACCGGGTCTATGATTTCGGTACCGACGCCTTCGACGCCGTGTTCGACACGCTGCGCTCCACCATGCCCTGCATCGTGCTCGACATTCCGCACCAATGGTCGGGCTGGACCAAGCGCGCCCTGATCGGAGCGGACGACATCCTGATCGTGGCTGCGCCCGACCTCGCCAATTTGCGCAATGCCAAGAACCTGTTCGATCTGTTGAAGGCCGCGCGCCCCAACGACCGGCCACCGCTCTACTGCCTGAACCAGGTCGGCGTGCCGAAACGCCCCGAAATCGCCGCCGCGGAGTTCGCCAAGGCGATCGAGAGCCAGCCGATCGTCTCGATCCCGTTCGAGCCGCAGATTTTCGGCTCGGCTGCGAACAACGGCCAGATGATCGCGGAGATCTCCGGCAACCACAAGTCGATCGAGATGTTCCTCCAGATCGCCCAGCGCCTGACCGGCCGCAGCGAGACCAAGAAGCAAAAGTCGTCCCTGCTTTCACCCCTGATTGACAAGTTGCGGGGAAAATAAGCCGCCGCATGGAGTTGTTAAGTGTTCGGTAAGCGTAGCGGAACAGACACCGACCTTCGGGCGCCCAAGCCCGGCGCCGTGTCGCCCGAGCCTGCCCAGGCTCCGGCGCCGACGGTGTCGCGCGCCCCGCCTCCGCCGGCCATCGCCTCGCCGCCGCTCGCTCCTGCCAAGGCGCCGCCGCCTCCGGCCATGGAGAGCCGGCGGTCGGACAACTATTACGAGGTCAAGGCGACCATCTTCGGCGCGCTGATCGAGGCGATCGACCTCGCCCAGCTCGCCAAGCTCGATTCGGAGTCCGCGCGCGAGGAAATCCGCGACATCGTCAACGAGATCATCGCGATCAAGAACATCGTGATGTCGATCGCCGAGCAGGAGGAACTGCTCGACGACATCTGCAACGACGTTCTCGGTTACGGCCCGCTCGAGCCTCTGCTGTCGCGCGACGACATCGCCGACATCATGGTGAACGGCGCCAACACCGTCTACATCGAAGTCGCCGGCAAGATCCAGCGCACGGGAATTCGCTTCCGCGACAACCAGCAGCTCCTCAACATCTGCCAGCGCATCGTCAGCCAGGTCGGCCGGCGCGTCGACGAATCCTCGCCGATCTGCGACGCGCGCCTTGCCGACGGCTCCCGCGTCAACGCCATCGTGCCGCCGCTGTCGATCGACGGCCCCACACTCACCATCCGCAAATTCAAGAAGGACAAGCTGACGCTCGATCAGCTGGTCAAGTTCGGCGCGATCTCGCCGGAGGGCGCTGAGATCCTCCAGATCATCGGCCGCGTCCGCTGCAACGTGCTGATCTCAGGCGGTACCGGCTCCGGTAAGACCACGCTGCTCAACTGCCTGACCAATTACATCGAGCATGACGAGCGCGTCATCACCTGCGAGGACGCCGCCGAGCTCCAGCTCCAGCAGCCTCACGTGGTGCGGCTGGAAACCCGACCGCCCAACATCGAGGGCGAGGGCCAGATCACCATGCGCGAGCTGGTGCGCAACTGCCTTCGTATGCGCCCCGAGCGCATCATCGTCGGCGAGGTTCGCGGACCCGAGGCGTTCGACCTGCTCCAGGCCATGAACACCGGCCATGACGGCTCGATGGGCACGCTGCACGCCAACAACCCGCGCGAAGCGCTGTCGCGCTGCGAATCCATGATCACGATGGGAGGCTTCTCGCTTCCCTCACGCACCATCCGCGAGATGATCTGCGCCTCGATCGACGTCATCGTCCAGGCCGCGCGCCTGCGCGACGGCTCGCGCCGCATCACCCACATCACCGAGGTGATGGGCATGGAAGGCGACACCATCATCACCCAGGACATCTTCCTCTACGACATGGTCGGCGAGGACGCCAACGGCAAGATCATCGGCCGGCACCGCTCGACCGGCATCGGCCGTCCGAAGTTCTGGGAGCGCGCCCGCTATTACGGCGACGAGAAACGCCTTGCCGCTGCGCTGGACGCGGCGGAAGTCGCGCCGCAGACGTGAGCAGGTCAGCATGAACATGCAGGTCCTCGCCCTCGCATTCCTTGCCACCGCGGCGGTCGGCGGTATCGCCTGGGTCTTCCTCTATCCGCTGCTGTCCGGGGAACGAAAGGCCGAAAGCCGCCGCGCCTCGATCTCGCGCGCCGAGGCGCCCACGGTCCGCCAGGCCGAGAAGTCCCAGCGCTCGCGCCGCGAGCAGGTCGAGACCACGCTGAAGGATCTCGAGGCGCGACGCCTGCAGGAGAAGAGCGCTCCGCTCCCCGTCCGCCTGTCACAGGCGGGGCTCGATTGGACACCGCAGAAATTCTGGATCGTCTCCGCCGCCGTAGCGGGCGCGTTCTTCGCGGCCGCTCTGTTCGCCGGCGGCGGCCTGATCGGTGCTGCCGGCCTCGCCTTTGCCGGCGGTTTCGGCCTGCCGCGCTGGGCGCTGGGCTTCCTCAAGAAGCGTCGCGAGGCCAAGTTCCTGGCGGCGCTGCCCGATGCGGTCGACGTGATCGTCCGCGGCATCAAGGCGGGCCTGCCCTTGTTCGAGTCGATCAAGGTCGTCGCGGCCGATGCGCCCGATCCGCTGCGCGGCGAGTTTCTGGCGATCATCGAGACCCAGGCGATCGGCATGCCTCTCGGCGAGGCCTGCTCGCGGCTCTATGATCGCATGCCGTTGCCGGAGGCCAACTTCTTCGGCATCGTCATCTCGATCCAGCAGAAATCCGGCGGCAACCTCTCCGAAGCGCTCGGCAACCTCTCCAAGGTGCTGCGCGACCGCAAGAAGATGAGGGAAAAGATCCAGGCCATGTCGATGGAAGCCAAGGCCTCGGCCGGCATCATCGGCTCGCTGCCGCCGATCGTGATGTTCCTCGTCTATCTCACGACGCCACACTACATCTCGGTGCTGTGGACCCATCCCACCGGCCAGCTCATGCTGGTCGGCTGCGTCGTCTGGATGGCGGTCGGCATCATGGTGATGAAAAAGATGATCAACTTCGATTTCTGACGGTGCAGTATGGTCCAGTTTCTCGTTGCGAAACTACATGACGTCCACTTCATGACCATGATGCTGGCGGCCATTGCCGCCAGCGCCACCGTCTATACGCTGGTAATGCCCCTGTTCGCAGGCGAGGGCCTCTCCAAGCGCATGAAGGCGGTGGCGAGCGAGCGCGAGCGCATCCGGCAGCGCGAGCGCGAGCGCCTTCACAAGAACGAGAAGGTCACGCTGCGCCAGACGCCGAAGCAGCTCGTCTCCAAGGTCGTCGAGGACTTCAACCTCACCAAATGGCTCGCGCAGGAGGCCGCGCGCGACAAACTGATCATGGCGGGTTACCGCGGTCAGGCGCCCTACATCACCTTCTTGTTTGCCCGCATGGTCGCGCCGCTGGTGCTCTTCGTCGGCTCGGTCGTCTACGTTTTCGTGATCGCGCATATGGAGCAGGCCATGCCGATCAAGATCGGCATCTGCATCGGCGCCGCCTATCTCGGCCTTCAGGCGCCGATGCTGTTCCTCAGGAACGCGATCTCCAAGCGCCAGCTCTCGATCAAGCGCGCCTTTCCCGATGCGCTCGACCTGCTCCTGATCTGCATCGAATCCGGCATGTCGGTCGAAATGGCGTTCCGGAAAGTCGCCACCGAGATCGTGGGACAGTCGATCGCGCTGTCGGAGGAGTTCACGCTGACCACCGCCGAATTATCCTATCTGCAGGATCGCAAGGTCGCCTATGAGAACCTGGCGCGGCGCACCGGGCTCGAAGGCGTCAAGTCGGTGTGTCTCGCGCTTCAGCAGGCGGAGCGCTACGGCACCCCGCTCGGACATTCCCTGCGCGTCATGGCGCAGGAAAATCGCGACATGCGCATGAACGAGGCCGAAAAGAAGGCTGCCGCCCTGCCGCCGAAGCTGACGGTGCCGATGATCCTGTTCTTCCTGCCCGTGCTGTTCGTCGTCATTCTCGGACCGACCGGCATCAAGATCTCCGAGATGCAATGACGCAAAGACGCGGGCCGCATGCGGCTCGCGGACGGCTTTCAGGATGAGACGATAGAAGAGACGATCAGCGCCGATCAGTCGGGCTGACTGAGCGAGGCGAGCGGCGTCCGCTTCGGTGCGCCGCGGGGAGCGTCGCTGCGGCTGAGCATCTCCTTGAGATAGGCGACGTTGGCCGCGGCCTGATCCGGTGGCAGATCCGCCTTCACGATGGTCTCGGCTTCGGCGAAGCGGCCCTGCAGACCGACGACAAGGCCGAGATTCTGCCGCACCCGGATGCTCGCACGCGGCGAGGCGTAGGCCTGCCGCAGCGCCTCTTCGGCCTTCGGAAGGTCTCTCGACAACATGTAGGACAGGCCGAGATTGGAGAGCACGCCGGGATCACCCGGTGCGATCTTGAGCGCGCTCGCGTAGTAGGAACGCGCTTCCTCGTGACGGCCCATCTGGTCCAGCGCGGTGCCCTGCACCGAGAGCAGGCGCCAGTCCGGATTGTCAGGCGAATGCGCTTTCGAAAGCACATCGTAGGCCTGCTGGAAATTGCCGTTGTCGGCGAGGGCGCGGCCGTATTGGGCGAGCAGCGCCTTGTTGCCGGGATTGGCGATGGTCGCCTGCTCGAGCACGGCGGCGGCCTGGGCGCGCTGACCGTTGGCGCGCAACGCCTGACCGTAGGCGAGCGCGGCATCGGCGTCCTTGGGATTGGCGCGGTAGCGCTCGCCATAGACCTCGACGGCGCGCACCGGATCTGCGGGCGCGCGATCGGTGGGACCAGCCTCCGCCCGTGGCCCGACCGAACCCGTCACGTCGGAGAGTTTCGACATGGCCGTGCAGCCGCCGAGGCCCATGGCCACCGCCGCGACCAGCGAGGTGGACGCAAGAAGCCGGGCAAGACTGAACCGTAGACGCATGACGCTTTGACTCTCGAGCCGATTGATCGAGCCGAACGCGCCAGCAATAGACTGTTAACCCTAACGGCCCGTTAACACCGCTCCCGGGCCGCGCCGGTCACGGTGGCGTCTGCGGCGGCGCCTCGCCGCCGAGGCCCAGATCGAGGCCGAACGCCCTCACCTGCCGGTCCAGCTGCCGCAGCAAAGGTGTAGAGCGCAATTGCCAAATCCTGTTCGGCGTCGTCGACGGTTTGTCTCGCCCGATCAATATTCGATGGCAAGCCGCTTGCGGATTTCGTCGACGCGCCTGTCGAGCGCATCGAACCGCGCGTGGACGGAGCGGTCATGGAGATAGAAGACGTAGCCGCCGGCAAGGAACGCGAAGATCCAATGGTGGTGCTCGACATAGCCGAAAATCGCCTCGATGGCCTCGCCAATGAATGTGACCACGCTCCACACAAATTCCATTGCATTTCCTCCCGGCGCGCTTTGTCGTCGGTCGCCTGATCTCCAACTCTGGCGACCGTTGCCGGAACCTAGCATGGCCCCCTTGCCGCGAGTAGCGGCTCGCTGAACGGTGGCAGCAAAGCCGATTGCAGCGGCGGCGAAACTCTGCGAAGTCTCATCCGTTCGCATGACCCGTTTGATCTGACGATCCGGACCCGCCAATGCCTTCTGTCTTCGAGACGTCACCCGCCGCCATCCCGATCTCCTTCGTCACCAAATCGAGCTGGGACCAGGTCGCCGAGGCGCTGCCGCCGTCGCAGCGCGCGTTCGCCACGGCATGCGCCTTTGCCGCCAAGCCGGGCGCCTATCTGGCGCTGCCGGCGCCCGACGGCGCAATCGCACAGGTGCTGTTCGGCCTCGAGGACGAGGGTGCAAGATCGCGCGACCTGTTCCGGCCCGGCGCCCTGCCCGGCCTGCTGCCGCCGGGCATCTATCGCTTTGCCAATGCCCCCCACGATGCGCGGCTGGCGGCCCTCGCCTTTGCGATGGGGCGCTACCGCTTCGCGCGCTACCGCAAGGCGGACAGGCCCGACGTCCGGCTGGTGCCGCCTGATGGCATCGATACGGCCGAGATCGAGCGGATCGCCGATGCCGCGATGCTCGCGCGCGACCTCATCAACACGCCGTCCAACGACATGGGACCGGAAGAGCTCGCCGCAGCCGCGCAAGACCTCGCCGCGGAGTTCGGTGCAAGCTTCGCCTGCACCGTCGGCGAGGAGCTGGAGAAGAATTTCCCGCTGATCCACGCCGTCGGCATGGCCTCCAGCCGTGCGCCGCGGCTGATCGACATCGGTTGGGGCGATCCTGATCATCCCAAGGTGACGCTGGTCGGCAAGGGCGTCTGCTTCGACACCGGCGGGCTCGACCTGAAGCCGTCGAGCGGCATGCTGATCATGAAGAAGGACATGGGCGGCGCCGCCAACGTGCTGGCGCTGGCGCGCATGGTGATGGATGCGAAGCTGAAGGTGCGGCTGCGCGTGCTGATTCCAGCGGTGGAGAATGCGGTCGCCGGCAATGCCTTTCGTCCGCTAGACATCTTTACCTCGCGCAAGGGCATCACGGTGGAAATCGGCAATACGGATGCGGAGGGCCGGCTGGTGCTCGCCGACGCACTGGCGCTGGCTGACGAGGAAAAGCCCGATCTGCTGATCGATCTGGGCACGCTGACCGGCGCCGCGCGTGTCGCGCTGGGACCGGATCTACCGCCGTTTTACACCAATGATGAGGGCCTTGCCGCCGACCTTTCGCGCTGCGCGGTGACGGAGAACGATCCGTTGTGGCGCATGCCGCTATGGCCACCTTACGATGCCTGGCTGGACTCCAAGACGGCCACCATCACCAACGCACCGTCAGGCGGCTTTGCCGGCTCGATCACCTGCGCGCTGTTCCTGCAACGCTTCGTCGAGCAGGCCAGAAGCTGGCTGCATGTCGACATCTACGGCTGGACGCCGTCGGCAAAACCCGCGCGTCCCGAGGGCGGCGAGTGCCAGGCCGCGCGCGCCATCTACAAAGTGCTGGGCGAGCGCTATGCATGATCCAGAATACGATCCGAGGCTGACGCCGGCGCGGGGCGACCTCGCCGCGAAATATCTCGAAGGCAAGGTCAAGGCGGATCGCTTCGTCACCGGCGAGGAATTCGAGGTGGTTGATCCGGTCGCGCCGGTGCGGGAGCAACCATCGTCGGGCGCGATGCTGATGACAGAGGCGCTGCGCGGCGAACGCGTCACGGTCTACGACCGCAACGGCGAGGGCTGGGCGTGGGGCCAGCTCAATGGCGATGGCTATGTCGGCTGGCTGCCGGATGCGGCGCTGGTGAAACCCTCGGCCACGCCGACCCATGTGGTCAGCGCGCTGCGGACATTCGCCTTCCCCGGTCCCTCGATCAAGCTGCCGCCGACCGACACGCTCGTGATGGGATCCAGGCTGGCTGTGGCGCGCGAGGACGGCAGCTTCGCCGTGACGCGCGACGGCCATTACCTGCCGAAGACGCATCTCGCCCCGCTCGATCATCGCGCGCCGGACTTCGTTGCTGTCGCCGAGCGCTTCGTCGGCACGCCCTATCTCTGGGGCGGCAAGAGCAGTCTCGGCATCGATTGCTCCGGCCTCGTCCAGGTCTCGCTGACATCGGCGGGGATCGGCTGCCCGCGCGACAGCGACATGCAACTGGCCGGTCTCGGCCGCGCCCTGGAGCCGCATCAGCGAAGCAGCTTGCTGCGCGGCGATCTGATCTTCTGGAAGGGCCACGTCGCCATCGTCCGCGATGGCAGCACCATGGTTCACGCCAACGCCCATCACATGGCGACCGTGGTCGAACCGATCGAGCCGGCGATCGCGCGGATCAGGCAGGCCGGCAGTGAGGTCGTCGCGATCAAGCGGTTATGACGGGGATTACGTCGCCACCGAGCCGTTCCCGGCCGTCTCCAGCCGGAACGCTGCCGCGAACAGCGCGCGCGTGTAGTCGGTCTTCGGAGACTTGAACAGCTCGGCGGCCTGTCCCTCTTCGACCACCTTGCCGCCGCGCATCACGATCAGGTGGCTCGCAAGCGAGGCCACGACGCGCAAATCGTGCGAGATGAACATGTAGGTGAGCTCGCGCTTGCGCTGGAGCTCGCGCAACAGATCGACCATCTGCGCCTGGAACAGCATGTCGAGCGCGCTGGTCGGCTCGTCCAGCACGACGAAATCCGGCTCCAGCACCACCGCCCGCGCGATGCTGATGCGCTGGCGCTGGCCGCCGGAGAATTCGTGGGGATAGCGGTAGCGGGTGTCGGGCTTCAGCCCGACGTCTTCCAGCGCCTTGACGACGCGCGCCTCGCGTTCTTCCCGTGACAGCTTCGGCTGATGCACCGAGAGACCTTCGGCGATGATGTCGGCGACCGACATGCGCGGCGAGAGCGAGCCGAACGGGTCCTGGAACACGATCTGCATGTCGCGCCGGAACGGCCGCATCTCCTTGAAGCGCAGGCCCTGGATGTCGTTCCCCAGGAACACGATGCGCCCGTTCGAGGAGATCAGCCGCAGCAGCGCCAGCCCCAGCGTGGTCTTGCCCGAGCCTGACTCGCCGACGACACCGAGCGTCTCGCCCTTGCGCACGGCGATGCTGACGCCGTCGACCGCCTTGATGTGGCCGACCGTCTTGCGCATCAGGCCGCGCTTGATCGGAAACCAGACCTTCAGGTCGTCGGCGGACATCACCACCGGCGCATCCGGCTGTGGCGGCGCCGGATCGGGCTTCGGCTCGGCCGCGAGCAGGTCGCGCGTATAGGGATGCTTGGGGGTCCTGAAGACCTGCTCGACCGGCCCCTGCTCGACGATCTCGCCGCTCTTCATGACGCAGACGTGGTCGGCGATGCGGCGCACGATGCCGAGATCATGGGTGATGAAGAGCAGGCTCATCCCGAGCCGCGAGCGGATCTCGGCGAGCAGCGCCAGGATCTGCGCCTGCACGGTGACGTCGAGCGCGGTGGTCGGCTCGTCCGCGATCAAGAGGTCCGGCTCGTTGGCGAGCGCCATCGCGATCATCACGCGCTGGCGCTGACCGCCGGAGAGCTGATGCGGATAGCTGTTCAGCCGCGTCTCCGGCTCGGGGATGCCGACCTGCGTCAGAAGCTCCAGCGTTCGCCTGCGCGCCTGCGCATTGCTGGTCGGATTGTGCAGCTGGATGATCTCGCCGATCTGCGCCTCGATCGTGTGCAGCGGATTGAGCGAGGTCATCGGCTCCTGGAAGATGATGGAGATATCGCTGCCGCGAATCTCCCGCATCTGCTGCTCGGATCGGTCGATCAGCTCCTGCCCCTTGAAGCGGATGCTGCCCGAGGGGTGCGAGGCGTTCGGATAGGGCAACAGCTTGAGGATCGAGAGCGCGCTGACAGACTTGCCGGAGCCGGATTCGCCGACCAGCGCCAGGCATTCGCCGCGCTTGATCTGGAACGAGACCTTGTCGACCGCGAGCGTCGTGGCGCCGCCCTGGTGGAAGGCGACCGAAAGGTCGCGAACGGCAAGCAGGGGCTGGTTGATCGCGTCCATCGGCTTACCTGAACGTCTTGCGCGGATCGAAGGCGTCGCGCACGGCTTCGCCGATGAAGATCAGGAGCGACAGCATGCTCGCGACCGAGAAGAAGCCGGAGAAGCCGAGCCAGGGGGCCTGCACATTGGCCTTGGCCTGCGACAGCAATTCGCCGAGCGACGGCGATCCCGGCGGCAGGCCGAAGCCCAGGAAATCGAGCGCCGTCAGCGTCATCACCGAACTCGACACGATGAAGGGCAGGAACGTCATGGTCGCGACCATCGCGTTCGGCAGCAGGTGGCGGAACATGATGACGGGGTTGGAGACGCCGAGCGCCCGCGCCGCCTGGATGTATTCGAAGTTGCGTCCGCGCAGGAACTCGGCCCGCACCAGACCGACCAGCGAGACCCAGGAGAACAGCAGGAGGATGCCGAGCAGCACGAAGAAACCGGGCACGAGCACCGAGGACAGGATCAGGAGAAGATAGAGCGAGGGAATCGCCGTCCAGATCTCGATGAAGCGCTGGAAGATGAGATCGACCCGCCCGCCGAAATATCCCTGCACCGCTCCTGCTGCAATGCCGATAACGGACGAGACGATCGTGAGGCAAAGGCCGAACAGCACCGAGATGCGGAAGCCGTAAATCAGCCGCGCGACCACGTCGCGCCCCTGATCGTCCGTCCCGAGCCAGTTGTATTCGAGGTCGCGGCAGCTCTTCAGCCCCTTCTTCTCCACCACCGGCTTGCATTGCGCTTCGGTCAGCATCCAGGTCGGCTTCGACGGTGCCGGCGTCGGCAGGTCGAGATTGTGAGTGTCGTAGGAGTAGCGGATCAGCGGCCAGACGATGGTGCCGTTCTTGTCCTTGATCAGCTTCTGCAAATAGGGATCGCGATAGTCGGCCGCGGTTTCGAAGTCGCCGCCGAAGGTGGTTTCCGAATAGGTCACGAAAGCGGGCCAATAGAGCCGGCCGTCGAACTTGATCAGGAAAGGCCGATCGTTGGCGATCAGCTCCGCGAACAGCGAGACCACGAACAGGATGATGAAGATCCAGAACGACCAGTAGCCGCGGCGGTTGGCCTTGAAGTTCTGCCACCGCCGCCTGTTGAGCGGCGAAGGCGCGAAGGGCTTGCGCGTGATCGGAACGACCTCACCCAGCGGGGACTGGGTCGTGGTCTCGATCGGCGTCGGCGCGGTAATCGTCATCAGACCTCCCGCGCCTCGAAATCGATCCGTGGGTCGATCCACATATAGGTCAGGTCGGAGACCAAATTGATCACGAGGCCGACCAGCGAAAAGATGTAGAGCGTGCCGAACACCACGGGATAGTCGCGGTTGAGCACGCTCTCGAAGCTGAGCAGCCCCAGCCCGTCCAGCGAAAAGATGGTCTCGATCAGAAGCGAGCCCGAAAAGAAGGCGTGAATGAACGTCCCGGGGAAGCCCGCGATCACGATCAGCATCGCATTGCGGAAGACGTGGCCGTAAAGCACTCGGCCCTCGCTGCAGCCCTTGGCGCGCGCGGTCATGACGTACTGCTTGCGGATCTCGTCCAGGAACGAGTTCTTCGTCAGGAACGTCATGGTGGTGAAGGCACCGAGCCCCATGGCGATCAGCGGCAGCGTCAGATGCCAGAAATAGTCGATGATCTTCCAGTACCAGGGAAATTGCGACCAGCCGTCGGAGGTTAGTCCGCGCAGCGGGAACCAGTTGAAGAAGGAGCCGCCGGCAAACAGGATGATGAGGAGGATCGCGAACAGAAAGCCTGGAATGGCATAGCCCAGCACGAGAATGGTCGATGTCCAGGTGTCGAAGCGCGTGCCGTCCTTCACCGCCTTGCGGATGCCGAGCGGGATCGAGATCAGATAGGTGATCAATGTCAGCCAGATGCCGAGCGAGATCGAGACCGGCAGCTTCTCCTTGATCAGTTGCAGAACGCTGACGTCGCGGAAATAGCTCTTACCGAAATCGAAGCGGGCAAAATTCCAAACCATCAGCGCGAAGCGCTCCGGCGCCGGCTTGTCGAATCCGAACTGGGCCTCGAGCTTCTTGATGAAGTCGGGATCAAGGCCCTGCGCGCCGCGATATTTCGAGTTGATGGCATCGCCGCCGGCACCCAACTGTCCCGGCGCGCGCTGCGCAAAATCGCTGCCGCCCGAAATGCGCGAGGTGCCGCCGGTGTCGGCGCCCGAGAGCTGTGCGATCACGCGTTCGACCGGTCCGCCCGGCGCGAACTGCACCACGATGAAGGAGACGAAGAGAATTCCGAGCAGCGTCGGGATCATCAGCAGGATGCGGCGGGCGATATAGGCGCTCATGATTATTTCGCCTGCTCGAGCTTGGCCGCCTTGGCGCGGTCGGACCACCAGATGTCGGGAGCGCCGACGCCGTTGGCGTAGCGCGGCAGCTTCTGGGAATGGCTGAACTGATCCCAGTACGCGAGCCGGTGCGTCTTGTTATACCATTGCGGCACCCAATAGCGGCCGGCGCGGAACAAGCGGTCAAAGGCACGGCAGGCGATGGTCAATTCCTCGCGGCTCTCGGCTGCCATGATCTTCTCGATCATGGCGTCGATCGCCGGGCTGGCGACGCCGGCGAGATTGTAGGAGCCCTTGGTTGCCGCGACTTGCGACGAGAAGAACGCCCGCATGGCATCGCCCGGCGTTGCCGACATGCTGAAGCGCTGGATCGTCATGTCGAAGTCGAAATCCTCCACGCGTGCGCGATATTGCACGGCATCGACGAGGCGGAGGCTCGCCTCGATGCCGAGCGTGCCCAGATTCTTGATATACGGCGCGTGATGCGGCTGAAGCGAGGGCTCCTCCGCCAGGAATTCAATCTTGAACACCTCTCCGCTCGGCAGCATTCGCTTGCCATCCTTGATCGGAAAGCCGGCCTCGCTGAGCAGCTGCTGCGACTTGCGCAAGAGCGCGCGGTCCTGCCCCGATCCGTCGGACACCGGCGGCTCGAAGGGCGCAGCGAACACCTCGTCGGGAACCTGACCACGGAATGGCTCGAGCAGCTTCAGCTCTTCCGGCGACGGAGGTCCGTTGCTCGCCATGAGATCGGAGTTCTGGAACGGCGACACCGTACGGGCATAGGCGCCGTACATGATGGTCTTGTTGGTCCACTCGAAGTCGAAAGCGTCGATCAGGGCCTCGCGTACGCGGGGATCTCTGAATTTCTCGCGCCGGGTGTTGATGAACCAGCCCTGCGCGCCGGACGGCGTGTCGTCGGGCACGATCTCGAGCTTGACGCGGCCATCCTTCACGGCCGCGAAGTCGTATCGCGTCGCCCAGATGCGCGAGGTGAACTCTTCCCGGTAGAGATAGTTCTTGCCGGTAAATCCTTCGAAAGCGACGTCGCGGTCGCGATAGAACTCATAGCGCACGACATCGAAATTATAGGTACCGCGGCAGGGCGGCAGATCGGCGGCCCACCAGTCCTTCACCCGCTCATACTCGATGTAGCGATTGACCTCGAACCTGCCGACCTTGTACGGACCCGAGCCCAAGGGAATATCCAGAGACGATTCTTCGAACGGGCGAGACGCGTAATACGCCTTCGAGAAGATCGGCAGGCTCGCGGCATAGAGCGGCACGTCCCGCGCCCGGCCCTTGACAAAGGTAACGACGAGCGTTGCATCGTCGACCGCTTCCGCGCTGACCATGTCGCGCAATTGCACGATGATCAGCGGATGGCCCTTGGTCTTCAGCGCCGTCAGCGAAAACGCCGCATCATGCGCGGTGAGCTTGGTGCCGTCGTGGAATTTCGCCTCCGGCCGCATCGTGAAGCGGTAGACCAGCTTGTCCGACGATATCTGCACGGATCTGGCGGCAAGCCCGTACATCGCATCAGGCTCGTCGTTCGCGCGCACCATCAGCGGCGCGAAGGTCATGTCCATGCCTTGCGCGCCGTCGCCCTTCAGGATGAAGGCGTTGAGCGAGTTGAAGGTCTGGTAGGATTGGTTGTAGGCGCGCACCGACGGAATGAGCGAGAACGTGCCGCCCTTCGGGGCATCGAGATTGACGTAGTCGAAATGGTGGAAGTCGGCGGGATATTTGAGATCGCCGAAGGCCGAGATGCCGTGCGCCTCAACCCCGGCTTCCGATGCATGCGCGCCACGCAGCAGCTGCGCATTCAGGGACGCACCGACGGCGCCGCCGACACCCAAGGCCAGCACGCGGCGGCGTGACATCTGCGTCATGCGGGGAATGTCCTTCACGACTTCTTTGCGATCCGCGCCGCCTTGTCTGCGTCGTACCACCAGATGAAGGGGAAGCCGGACTGACCGTATTTGGGCATTTCCGTCGGCCGGCCGAAGCGGTCCCAGCGCGCGGTGCGCACCTTCGTATAGGTCCACTGCGGCACGACGTAATGATTCCACAGCAGCACGCGGTCGAGCGCCTTGGTCGCGGCGACGAGATCGTCGCGATCCCTGGCGTAGATCACCCGCTCGATCAGCTTGTCGATTGCCGGATTCTTGATGCCGCCAATGTTGCGCGAGCCGGCGATGTCAGCCGTCTTGGACGACCAGAATTCGCGCTGCTCGTTGCCCGGCGACTGCGACTCGCCCCACGAGTTGGTGACGACATCGAAATCCCACTCGCGCGTCCTGTTCTCGTATTGGGTCGGATCGACCGTCCGCACGCTGACGGCGATGCCGAGCCGCTCCAGCGACGGCTTGTAGAACAGGGTGATCCGCTCGAAGCTCGGATCCGAGTTCAGCAGTTCCAGGGTGAACTGGGCGCCGGTTTTGACGTCGGTCAGCTTGCGGTCGCGCACCTCGTAGCCGGCCTCCTTGAACAGGCGCAGCGCCTCGCGCAAATTATCGCGCACGGCTTCCGGACTGCCGCCGACCGGATTGGTGTAGGCCGTGGTGAAGACTTCGGGCGGGACCTGGGTGCGAACGGTCTCGAGGATCTCGAGCTCCTTGCCCTGCGGCAAGCCGGTTGCCATGAGCTCGTCGATGCCGTCGAAATAGCTGCTGATGCGCTTGTACTGGCCGTAGAAGATCTGCTTGTTCATCTCCTCGAAGTCGAACGCATAGTTGAGCGCACGCAGCACGCGGGGGTCGCTGAACTTGGCGCGGCGCAGGTTCGGCACGAACGCTTGCATCACGCCCGAGCTGCGATTGGCGAACTCCTCGAGGATCACGCGCTTTTCGCTCACGGCCGGGAAGTCGTAGGCGGTCGCCCAGTTCTTCGCGCTGTTCTCGGTGCGCCAATCGACCTGGTCGGCCTTGAAGGCCTCGATCGCGACGGTGGCGTCGCGGAAATATTCGTAACGCAGCTCGTCGAAATTGTTGCGGCCGACATTGGAGGCGAGGTCGCGGCCCCAATAGTCCTTGACGCGCTCCAGCGCGATCGACCGTCCTGCAACGAATTCCTTGACCCTGTAGGGGCCGCAACCAAGCGGCACTTCGAGCGTGGTGGCGGAGACATCGCGCTTGCGGCCTTGCGCGTCGGTCCCCTCCCACCAATGCTTCGGCAGGACCGTGAGTTGCCCCACGATCTGCGGCAGCTCGCGGTTGCCCGGCGCGTCGAATACGAACTTCACCTCGCGCTCGCCGAGCTTCTCGGCCTTCACCACATGGCTGTAATAGGCCGAGTACATCGGGTGGTGCTTCTTGAAGGCATCGAGCGAGAAGATCACGTCATCTGCGGTGACAGGCTTGCCGTCGTGCCATTTGGCCTGCGACCGCAAGCGGTAGGTGACGAACGAAAAATCGTCCGGATGGCTGACGGCCTCGGCCAGCGCGCCGTATTCGGTCGAGACTTCGTCGAGCGAGGGCGTCGTGAGGGATTCGTAGATGAATGCCACGGCACCTGCGACCTGCCCCTTCACGCCCGACACGACGATGTTGAAATTGTCGAAGGTGCCGACCGCGATCTGGCGCGCAACGCCGCCTTTGGGCGCTTCCGGATTGACGTAGTCGAAGCGCTTGAAGTCGGCGGGGTACTTGACCTTTCCGAACAGCGACAACGCGTGGCGCCACGGTAGCTCATTCGCCGATTGCGCCTCGGCACTGCCGACGACGGAAAGGCCCGCTACGGAACCGAGGGCGGGGAGCGCTGCGGCCGCAGTGCCGGTGAGCAGGAGATCGCGTCGGGTAATGGCCAAATCAATAGTCCTGTCTTGAAGGAGGCTACTCCTTTAAGGTCCCAATATAGGCGAGGTTTCGACCGAATATGTTGCTTTTTCCTCATCTTGGAAGGCCGAACGGCCTGTCTGATGCGGCCAAACGCCCCGATAAACTCACCGCGAGGCCCGGATAAGGAAACGGCCAGGCTTTTCAGCCTGGCCGCATATTCCAAGATCGGGTTCTTGAGGCCTTACTTCGACGCGGTCGGCAGCGGCTGAGGATGCTCCGACAGCGAGTTCAGATAGGCAATGACGTCGGCGCGCTCGGAATCCTTGGCGATACCGGCGAAGCCCATCGCGGTGCCCGGGATGAAGCCCTTCGGATTGGCGATGAACTTGTTGAGGTCGTCGAATGTCCAGGTACCGCCCTTGCCCTTCATGGCCGCGGAGAAGTTGAAGCCGCCACGACCCTCGCCCCTCTTCTCGCCGACGACGCCATAGAGGTTCGGACCGACGCGATTCGGGCCACCCTTCTCGAAGGTGTGGCAGGCGCCGCACTTCTTGGCGGCGGAGGCGCCCTTTTCGACGGAGGCCGTCTGGAGCAACTTTTCGATCGGCTCGGAGGCCGCGGCGGCAGCGCCGCCTTCCTTGCCGTGGCCGGCATCTTCCTTCACGGCGATCTCGAAACCCGGCTTCTCGAGCGGCTTCGGCGTGAACAGCGCGTTGGCGGTGAAGCTCGTCACCAGCAGAAGGAGACAGGTGCCGAGCACTGCACCGAGAATCTTGTTGAGTTCGAAAGAGTCCATTTCCGGCCAGGCCCCACACCGCAAGAAGAATCGAGCGGCCGGGCGGCCGCCAGGACGAGCCTCGGGAGAATCAAGCGTTCCCTATCGTTTCCCCGAGTTTTGCCATTGAGATATCGGTTTGCCCGGGGTCTGGCAACCCGTATAAGCGACCCGGCTTTCGGGCCGTCCCCACCCCATTTCCCGGCGCGGAAAACGCCCCGTTTCCAGGCTCTTGACCCCAGACCTTTGAACCCAATGATCGATCCCCGCATCCTGGTGCTGATCCCGGCCCGCATGGCCGCCACCCGCCTGCCCGGCAAGCCGCTCGCCGATATCGCGGGATTGCCGATGATCGTGCACGTGCTGCGCCGCGCCGAGGCCGCCGGCATCGGCCGGGTCGCGGTCGCAACCGATACGCCCGAGATCGCTTCGGTCGTGACGGCCCATGGCGGCGAGGCCGTGATGACCAGCCCCACACACCCCTCCGGCTCCGACCGCATCCACGAGGCCATGCAGAAGCTCGATCCGGACGGCAAGGCCGAGATCGTGGTCAATCTGCAGGGGGATTTCCCGACGATCACGATCGACAACATCCGCGAGGTGCTGCCGCCGCTGCAGGACCCGGCCGTGGACATCGCGACACTGGCCTCGCAGATCCATACCGAGGAGGAGGACCTCGCCCCGAGCGTCGTGAAGGCGATCGGAACCTCGCTCGGCGGCAAGCGCATGCGTGCACTTTATTTCACCCGCGCGACCGCGCCGACCGGCGACGGACCGCGCTACCACCATATCGGCCTCTACGCCTATCGCCGCGCCGCGCTGGAGCGTTACGTTTCGCTGCCGCCCTCGCCGCTGGAATTGCAGGAGAAGCTCGAACAGCTCCGGGCGCTCGAGGCGGGAATGCGCATCGACTTCACCATCGTCGACACCGTCCCCCGCGGGGTCGACACGCCGGCGGACCTGGAAACCGCCCGCAGCATCCTTTCCAAATCCTGAGCCGCTGTTACAAGGCCGACCCAGGAGCACTTTTAAGACATGAGCAAGATGAAGATCGCATTCCAGGGCGAGCCCGGGGCCAATTCCCACATCGCCATCGTCGAGGCCTATCCCGACGCCGAGCCGATGCCCTGCGCCACCTTCGAGGACGCGCTGTCGGCGATCTCCTCCGGCGAGGCCGATCTCGGCATGATCCCGATCGAGAATTCGGTCGCCGGCCGCGTTGCCGACATCCATCACCTCTTGCCGGCCTCCGGCCTCTTCATCATCGGTGAATGGTTTCTCCCCGTTCGGCATCAGCTGATGGCGGTGAAGGGCACCAAGCTCGACGACATCAAGAGCGTCGAGAGCCATGTGCACGCGCTCGGCCAGTGCCGGCGCATCATCCGCAAGCTCGGCATCAAGCCGATCGTGCATGCCGACACTGCCGGCAGCGCTCGCGACATCTCCGAGCGCAACGACAAGACGGTGGCCGCGATCGCCTCGCGCCTCGCCGCAAAGATTTACGGCCTCGACATCCTCACCGAGGACATCGAGGACGAGGCGCACAACACCACGCGCTTCGTGGTGCTGGCGCGCGAGCCGAAATGGGCCGCCCAAGGCTCCGGCCCGCTGGTCACGACTTTTGTGTTCCGGGTGCGCAATTTGCCGGCCGCGCTCTACAAGGCGCTCGGCGGCTTTGCCACCAACGGCGTCAACATGACCAAGCTCGAGAGCTACATGGTCGACGGCAATTTCTTCGCCACGCAGTTCTACGCCGACGTCGACGGCCACCCCGATGACACCGGCCTTGCCTTCGCGATCGAGGAACTGAAATTCTTCTCGCGCGAATTCCGCATCGTCGGCGTGTATCCGGGGCATCCGTTCCGGGCCACTTTCAGTGAGTCGAAGCAGGATTAGTCTCGTGTCCCGGACGCGCGAAGCGCGAGCCGGGACCCAGAAAGTTGCGATCTCCGGAGGCGCGATGGGCCCCGGCTCTGCAGCGCACCGCTGAAGGAGCGCTGCGCTGCGTCCGGGGCACGAGCCCGGCTTACGCTTCTCTTGCCGCCAATCCGAACGCCTCCGCCAGCAGCGAATACGACCTCTTCCGCGCCTCGTGATCGTACACCGCCGTGATCACCATCAGCTCGTCCGGCTTGCTCGCGTCGATCAGCGGCTGCAGCTTCTTCTGCACCGTCGCGGGGCTGCCGACGAACAGGCGGGAGCGGTTGCGGAGGATCGAGGTGCGCTCGGAGTCGGAGTAAGGATAGGCCAGCGCCTCCTCGACGCTCGGCAGCGGCAGATATTGACCGCGATCACGCCGCAGCCGGTTGAGGTCGAACGAGCTGGCGAGCCTTTCGGCTTCCTCATCGGTATCGGCGGTGATGACGGCGACCGCGAGGATCGCGTGCGGGCTCGCGCGCCAGGCCGAGGGCTGGAAGCGGTTGCGGTAATGCACCATCGCGTCGATCGCATCGTGGGACGCGAAGTGATGGGCGAAGGCGAAGCCCATGCCGACCTGCGCGGCGAGCTCCGAGGAATAATCGCTGGAGCCAAGCAGCCAGATCGGCGGCAGTCTGGTGTCGTCGGGCATGGCGACGACGTTGTGGTAGGGGTGGCCTGCGGGGAATTCACGGGTCTCCCACAGAATCAGCTCGTGCAGCCGCTCCAGGAAATCATCGCCCTCGCGGCGGTCGAGCCGGCTGCGGAGCGCATAGGCGGTGGCGCCGTCGGTGCCGGGCGCGCGGCCAAGGCCGAGGTCGATGCGGCCGGGAAACAGCGCCTCCAGCATCTTGAAGCGCTCGGCTACCACCAGCGGCGCATGATTGGGCAGCATCACCCCGCCGGAGCCGACGCGGATATGCTTCGTCACCGCCGCGATCTGGCCGATCATGACGTCGGGCGCCGGGCTCGCGACCGAGGCGAGGTTGTGATGCTCGGCGAGCCAGTAGCGGACATAGCCGAGCCCGTCGACATGGCGCGCCAGGTCGATGCTGTTGCGCAGCGCCGCGGCGGGCCTGGTGCCTGTGGTGACGACGGAGAGGTCGAGGACTGAGAGCGGGATCATGGCGCGCTAACCTAGTGGAGGACCGCGCGGCGACAATGGGGCAGCTGCGCAGATCTGGCGTGTGCAGGCCGCGAGCCCCTGCAGTCGACCGAAGCAAGGCGGTGGGCCAAAAGAAGTCCATACAACACCTCCTTCATATTGCCCACCCACTGCATCCGCTTCTGCCGGCCCTCATTTTTCGCCAATTCATTGAAATAACTAACTTATTTTTGATTCACGGTATCCCACTCAAATTGATAGACGTTCAATAATTCATCTATTGTTGACAGAAGTGGGCCATTTCCCATCTCTGATGGGCTGTCGATCAGACCGCCTTTGCCCTATCTTGGGCTCTCCCAAGCTGGACCTGACCGTCGGCCGCCAGGATCTGGCGACACATCTGGAGCGAGTGGTGCCATGACCGATCTGACGATTCCTGCCCGAGCCAACGGGCAAGACGGGCACATGAAGCGGCCTGCGATCTCCTTCGAGTTCTTTCCGCCCAAGACGGAAGATATGGAGCGCAATCTCTGGGAGACAATCAACCGGCTCGCCCCGCTCGACCCGAAATTCGTCTCGGTGACCTATGGCGCCGGCGGCTCGACCCGTGAGCGTACCCATTCGACCATTGCCCGCATCCTGAAAGAGACCGCGCTGCTGCCGGCGGCGCACCTGACCTGCGTCGGCGCCTCGCGCGGCGAGATCGACGAGATCGTCGACCGCTATCACGAGGTCGGGGTCCGCCACATCGTCGGCCTGCGCGGCGACCCGGCCGGCGGCATCGGCACGCCCTATTCCAGCCATCCCGACGGCTATCAGAGCTCGGCCGAGCTCGTCGCCGGGATCAAGAAGCGACACGCCGATATCGAGGTCTCCGTCTCGGCCTATCCAGAGAAGCACCCCGAGGCGCGCGATTTCGACGACGACATCGACACGCTTCAGGCCAAGGTGGACGCCGGCGCGACCCGCGCGATCACCCAGGTGTTCTTCGACAACGACCTCTACTTCCGCTATCTCGACCGCGTCCGCGCCCGCGGCATCGACATCCCGATCGTGCCGGGCATCATGCCCATGCACAATTTCAAGCAGGCACGCAATTTCGTCACCCGCGCTGGCACCACCGTGCCGGACTGGTTCGCCGCGAAATTCGAAGGCCTCGACGAGGACGCCGAGACCCGCAAGCTGGTGGCCGCCACCGTCGCGGCCGGCCAGGTGCAGAAGCTCGCCAAGCACGGCGTCGACACCTTCCACTTCTACACCATGAACCGCGCCGATCTCGTGTTCGCGATCAGCCATTTGCTCGGCATCCGCGCCAAGAGCGCCCAGAAAGCGGCCTGAGACAACATGACCGTACCTGTTTCCGCGAAACGTACTGCCCTGCTGAACGCCGCGCGCGAGCGCATTCTCGTGCTCGACGGCGCCATGGGCACGATGATCCAGAACCTCCAGTTCGACGAGGCCGCCTTCCGCGGCGAGCGGTTCAAGGATTTTCATCGTGACCTCCGCGGCAACAACGATCTGTTGATCCTGACCCAGCCGCAGGCGATCGAGGACATTCACGCGGCGTATTTGCGCGCCGGCGCCGACATCGTCGCCACCAACACCTTCTCGACCACCTCGATCGCGCAGGCCGATTACGACCTCACCGACATCGTCTACGAGATGGCGTGCGAAGGCGCCCGCCTCGCCGGCAACGCCGCACGCCGCGTCGAGGCCGAGGACGGCAAGCCGCGCTTCGTCGCCGGCGCCATCGGCCCGACCAACCGCACCGCCTCGATCTCGCCCGACGTCTCCAATCCCGGCTACCGCGCCGTCACCTTCGACGATCTGCGCAAGTCCTATGGCGAGCAGATCAACGGCATGCTCGACGGCGGCGTCGACCTCTTGCTGGTCGAGACCATCTTCGACACGCTGAACGCCAAGGCGGCGCTCTACGCTATCGCCGAGATCACCGAAGCGCGCGGCATCGACATGCCCGTGATGGTGTCGGGCACCATCACCGACAAGTCCGGCCGCCTTCTGTCGGGCCAGATGCCGGAAGCGTTCTGGAACTCGGTGCGGCACGCCAAGCCCGTGACCATCGGCTTCAACTGCGCGCTTGGCGCCGAAGATCTGCGCGCGCATATCGCCGATATCGGCCGCGTCGCCGACACGCTGGTTTGTGCTTACCCGAACGCCGGCCTGCCCAACGAATTCGGCCAGTATGACGAGACGCCGGAGTATATGGCGCGCCTGGTCGGCGAGTTCGCTGCGTCCGGCCTCGTCAACATCGTCGGCGGCTGCTGCGGCACCACGCCGGAGCATATCGCCGCGATCGCGGCTAGCGTCGCTCCGCACAAGCCGCGCATCGTGCCGGAGATCGAACCGCGCCTGCGGCTCTCCGGCCTCGAGCCCTTCATCTTGACCGACGCGATCCCGTTCGTGAACGTCGGCGAGCGCACCAACGTCACCGGCTCCGCCCGTTTCCGCAAGCTGATCACGGCCGGCGACTACACGGCGGCGCTGCAGGTCGCGCGCGACCAGGTCGAGAACGGCGCGCAGATCATCGACGTCAACATGGACGAGGGCCTGCTCGACTCCGAGGCCGCGATGGTGACGTTCCTCAATCTCGTCGCCGCCGAGCCCGACATCGCCCGCGTCCCCGTGATGGTGGACTCCTCCAAGTTCTCGGTGATCGAAGCCGGCCTGAAATGCGTGCAGGGCAAGCCGATCGTCAACTCGATCTCGATGAAGGAAGGCGAGGAGAAGTTCATCTTTGAGGCCAAGATCGCCCGCCGTCATGGCGCGGCTGTGGTCGTGATGGCGTTCGACGAGGTCGGCCAGGCCGACACGTTCGCGCGCAAGACCGAGATCTGCAAGCGCGCCTACGACATCCTGGTGAACAAGGTCGGCTTCCCGCCCGAGGACATCATCTTCGATCCGAACGTCTTCGCGATCGCGACCGGCATCGAGGAGCACAACAATTACGGCGTCGACTTCATCGAGGCGACGCGCTGGATCCGCCAGAACCTGCCCGGCGCGCACATCTCGGGCGGCGTCTCCAACCTGTCGTTCTCGTTCCGCGGCAACGAGCCGGTGCGCGAGGCGATGCACTCGGTGTTCCTGTATCATGCCATCAAGGCCGGCATGGACATGGGCATCGTCAATGCCGGGCAGATGATCGTCTATGACGACATCGATGCCGAGCTGCGCCAAACTTGCGAGGACGTCGTGCTCAACCGCGACCCGGGCGCGTCCGAGCGCCTGCTGGCACTCGCCGAAAAATTCCGCGGCAACAAGACCCAGACCAAGGAAGCCGATCTCGCCTGGCGCGAATGGCCGGTCGCGAAGCGGCTGTCGCATTCGCTGGTGCATGGGATCACCGAGTTCATCGAGCAGGACACCGAAGAGGCCCGCAAGGCGTCCTCGCGTCCGCTCGACGTGATCGAGGGCCCGCTGATGGCCGGCATGAACGTGGTCGGCGACCTCTTCGGCGACGGCAAGATGTTCCTGCCGCAGGTGGTGAAGTCCGCGCGCGTGATGAAGCAGGCGGTGGCCTGGCTGATGCCGTTCATGGAGGAAGAGAAGGCGCGCAACGCCGCGAACGGCATCGGCACGGAAGGCTCCTCCTCCGCGGGCAAGATCGTGCTCGCGACCGTGAAGGGCGACGTCCACGACATCGGCAAGAACATCGTCGGCATCGTGCTCCAGTGCAACAATTACGAGGTCATCGACCTCGGCGTGATGGTGCCCGCCGCCAAGATCGTCGAGACCGTGAAGGCGGAGAAGGCCGACATCGTCGGTCTCTCCGGCCTGATCACGCCCTCGCTCGACGAGATGGCGTTCTTCGCCGGCGAATTGCAGCGCGAGGGCCTCAAGCTGCCGCTCCTGATCGGCGGCGCCACCACAAGCCGCGTGCACACCGCAGTCAAGATCGACCCGAGCTATCGCGCCGGCCCCGTCGTGCATGTCAACGACGCCAGCCGCGCCGTCGGCGTTGCCTCCTCGCTGCTCTCGCCCGAGAAGCGCGAAGCCTATGCCGCCGAGGTGCGCGCCGAATATGCCAAAATTTCGGACGCGCATCTGCGCGCGCAGGCCGACAAGAAGCGCCTGAAGCTCGCGGCAGCGCGCGCTAATCGGGTGCCGGTCGATTTTGCCAAGAGCAAGCCGGTGAAGCCGACCTTCCTCGGCATCCGCAGCTTTGACGACTACGATCTCTCCGAGCTGGTCGATTGCATCGACTGGACCCCGTTCTTCCAGACCTGGGAACTTGCGGGGCGCTTCCCCGCCATCCTCGACGATTCCAAGGTCGGCGAGGTCGCGCGCTCGCTCTATGACGACGCGCGCAAAATGCTCGACACTATCGTCAAGGAAAAGTGGTTCCGAGCGCGCGCGACGATCGGCTTCTGGCCGGCGAACGCGGACGGCGACGATATCGCTGTTTATGCCGACGAGAGCCGGACCAAGAAGATCGCGACGCTGCACACGCTGCGCCAGCAGCTCGAGAAGCGCGAGGGCCGCTTCAACGCGGCGCTCGCCGACTTCGTCGCGCCCGCGGGCGTGCCCGACTATGTCGGCGGCTTCGTCGTCACGGCAGGCATTGGCGAGGATGCGGTCGCCGATCGCTTCAAGATGGCCAATGACGATTACTCCTCGATCCTGTGCAAGGCGCTGGCCGACCGTCTCGCCGAGGCCTTCGCCGAGCGCATGCATGCCCGCGTGCGCCGCGAGTTCTGGGCCTACGCGCCGGACGAGACGCTCTCCAACGACGAGCTGATCCTCGAGAAGTATCAGGGCATCCGCCCCGCGCCGGGCTATCCCGCGCAGCCCGACCACACCGAGAAGGCGACGCTGTTCGAGCTGCTCGATGCGGAAGCAACCTGCGGCGTGAAGCTGACCGAGAGCTTTGCGATGTGGCCGGGCTCCTCTGTGTCCGGGCTCTATTTCGCCAGCCCCGAAAGCTATTATTTCGGCGTCGGCAAGATCGAGCGCGACCAGGTCGAGGACTACGCCGCGCGCAAGGGCATGACGATGGCCGAGACCGAGCGCTGGCTCGCGCCGGTGCTGAACTACATCCCGTCGCGAGAGGGGACCGACAAGGCCTTTGCGGCCACGCCGGCGAACGACGAGACCTCGAAAGACCTCGCTTCGCATCCGCCGGGCTGCACCTGCGCCGTGCACCTCGTTTGGCAGAAGAAGCGCGCGGGGGCGGGATAGGCGCGCGCGCTCTCTCCCCTTCATGGCGAAGGCCTCCGTGTCCCGGACGGCGCGGCATCGCGCAAGCGATGTGGCGCCGAGCCGGGACCCAGGAGCCGCACGGCACGCGGCAAGGTGGGCCCCGGCTCTGCAGCGCACCACCCCGGACGATGCTGCGCATCGCCGGTCCGCTGCGCTGCGTCCGGGGCACGAGTCCTTTGTTCAATAGACACACCTTTGCATCCCCGCGGCGTTTCCGCCCGAGCTTTGCTCTCCGCGTCACGCCCTCATAGCGAAAGGGCGCAGGGAAGGCCGGGCGCCGGCTGGCACCCAAAATCCGTCGTGCGATGAGATGCACACGCAATGCACAACGGATCAACAGGTGAAGCCGAAACGTCCGGCCTTCCCTGCGCGATGTTTGACGGCGTATGGCGCGCTCTCCCCGGAGACGAGTTCCTGCTTGCCTCCGTCACCTCGCGGATTGACGGCGCGCTTCGCCCGGTCGGGCTACGCGCACCTCCGCAAGGCTTGGCTGTAGCAACGACAGCCAGGACCACGCGATTTGGCCGTACGCATCAGCGCCGTTCGTCCGCACGCCGCGGGATCTCACGGGGTTCATCCCGCCCTGCTCCCGCCTTTCGTGCACGACGCTGCCGCGTCCACCGCTCCCCGATCCGCGGCTCGTTGCGACGTACGACCGCCCCTTTCGCCGGATCAGGATGGGCGACACATACGCCGAAACCGAATTTCGGTAAAGTGGAATATTTTCGCGACGGTGGGTTGACAGAAGGCGACACAGCCACGATGGCGTAGCCCGGATGGAGCGCAGCGTAATCCGACGCCGTGCAAGATGCCGGCGAGCGGCCCCGGATTGCGCTGCGCTCCATCCGGGCTACGAAGATGGCCGATCGCGGCCTCACCCCTTCGGCGGGGCCAGCGGCTGCACGATCTCCTGGAACGGCGCCAATGCCTCGCAGCGATCGGCATGTGCCGCGAGCGCCGGATAGCCCGACGCATCGAACAGCTGCGGATGCGCCTCGCGGGTGAAGCGGACGACGCAGGCAACCGCAATGTCGGCGTGGCCGATCCGATCGCCCAGCCAATACGGCGTCGTCACCTTGGCGCGCTCGGCCTCGAGCACGGCGAGCACGTCGCCAATCTGCGCCTGGCAACGCTCGACCCACAGCGCAAGCTGCTCCTTTCGCAGCACGCGCTCGTAGAGCAGGCTCACCGCCTTGTCGCCGAGACCGGAAGCGAGCGCGCAGATGCGCAAATGCCTGCGCCGCTCGGCGCCGCTGCGCGGCAGCATCGCCTTGTCCTCGCCGACGCGCTCGTCGAGATAGTCCAGAATGATCGTGCTCTCGATCAGCGCCTCGCTATCATCCAGCACCAGCGTCGGCACGCGCCGCAGCGGATTATAGGGCGCGATCTTGTCGGCATCGCCGAAGGTCGACCACGGCTTGTGCTCGAAGGCGAGCCCGTAAAGCCGCAGCGCAATCGCAACGCGGCGGACGAAGGGGGAGTCGTATTGGCCGATCAGGAACATGGTTCTCGCTCTTCCAGCGGTTGGACACGGCAGGGCCGTCCAATTCATCGCCAATGCAGGCAGATCGCAACAGATATCTAGGAAGGAGAGCATTGCGCTCCCCGCAACAAACGGGAATCAATGCGCGGTCGACCAGCCGGGAGTCTGCCATGTTCTTGCGATCCTTCACTGTCCTCGCCCTGCTCGCGGCTGCGAGTAACGCCCACGCGCAGGACCGCCCGATCGGCTTCCTGACGCCGTCGAAGAACATCGTCTGCCAGTTCAACGGCCAGGGCGTGCTCCGCTGCGACATCATGAACATGGAGAGCCGCCCGCGCCGGCCCGCCGATTGCGAGCTCGACTATGGCCATGCCTTCGAGATGAGTGCGAAAGGCGCTGCAGGACGCATCTGCGCCGGCGACACCGTGATGGACGCCTCGCTGCCGGTGCTGGCCTATGGCGAGGTGTGGCAGCGCGCGGGGTTTACGTGCCGGTCGGAGCAGACGGGACTGACGTGCTTCAACGCCATGCAGCACGGGTTTTCGTTGGCAAGGGGGAACCAGGAGGTGTTTTGAGGAGCGAACACGGCCTCAATCGACACCAATCGAGCCTTCAATGCGCGCCCTGAGCTTCCTTGCTATTTGCAAGCGAAGACAGAATTTTGACAAACGATTCAATCTGCGGTCGGGTGACCGCGACACTAAGCTCCCCATGGACGAACCTGTTTCTCATATCTGCAAATTTTCGAAGTTCATCAGCCTCGTCGGGCGTAATGTGCCCTTCCGTCGCCAAGCCCTGAATTAGTCGACCCGGTGTTTGAGGTCGGCGGAATTCCTTTGCCATAAGAGTCCGTCCAATTGCCTCTAGCGTAGCCCAAGACGTGAGCATCGCCGGCTCAACAAACCCAGAATCAAGTAACTCTGAGATTTCCTTCAGGCGCGCCAAAATTGCCTCGCGGCTCTGAGGCACAAGCCCATCTTGCGTTTCGCTTGGGTTCACCCAAACAACGCGAAACTCCCAACGATCTTGCCCCTCAAAGCGCCTAGCCAAATCTTTGAGAACGTTTTCTGCACGACCGCTTCTATGTTTAATCTCGATCACGAGATTCTTATCGTCGCGCAGCGCTATGACATCAGGAACGTATGCCCCCAAAAAGGGAGGCAACAATTGCTTACCAGGATTCACGAAGACGTCGTATCCCTCAGACTTCAAATCGGGGACCAAACGTTCCAGCACCACGCTTTCGCTTGCTTCTAGGCTCATCGCAAGTCCTCGAAGGGATCGTTCGACACACGTATATATAGAACCGGCTGTTGGCCGTTGATAGCCTCAATCAACAAATCGGTTGGATTGGAAAAACTAAATATACTACCTGGTTCAAATTTTTGAACAACGATCCGTTCCACCTGCCGATCGTCGACGAATACGTGACGGCACATTCCGTCAAGGATTAGTTTCACGATGTTGTCCACGTCTCCCTGCATCGGCTCCGGCGGAAAGTAGAAGATCGTCACGGCCATGCGTTCGAGCGAAGCAAAATGGGGGCTCGGAAGGGCGAGCGAACTGGCTTCTTTCACACGGCCTTTCCACTGATCCTTCGCGATCGGGTTTTGCGAGGAAAGCGAAACCGGCGTGCCGTTCAACAGAAACTCGATAGGAAAAACAATCTCCATCCCAAGCACCAGCAAACACCCGAGGATACATTATCTATCGCAACCTCTGGCTGAAGCGCTACCCCTCCCCCTCGTCGCTCGCCAGCACGCCCTTCACCGCCCTCGCCCAGCCCGCCAGCTTCCGCTCGCGCGTGGCCTGGCTCATGTTCGGCTTGAAGCGGTGCTCGAGGCGCCAATTGTCGGCGAACTTTGTGGGCTCGGGATAGACGCCGGCCTGGAGGCCGGCGAGGTAGGCGGCGCCCAGCGCCGTGGTCTCCTGGATCACGGGGCGATCGACCGGCGCGTCGAGGAGATCGGCGAGGCGCTGCATGGTCCAGTCGGAGGCGGTCATGCCGCCGTCGACGCGGAGCACGACGCTGGCGGTCTCCGAGCTTGGCCAGTCGGCGCGCATCGCGGCCCAGAGGTCGAACGTCTGGTAGCAGACGCTTTCGAGTGCGGCGTGGGCGAGTTCGGCGGGGCCGGTGTTGCGGGTGAGGCCGAACAGCGCGCCGCGGACGCGCGGATTCCAATAGGGCGCGCCCATGCCGACGAAGGCGGGGACGAGATAGACGCTCTGCATGGAGTCCGATTGATCCGCCAGAGGTCCGGTTTCGGCGGCGTGCTTGATGATGCCGAGGCCGTCGCGCAGCCATTGCACCGCTGAGCCGGCAACGAAGATCGAGCCTTCGAGCGCGTAGGTGCGTTTGCCATCGAGCTGATAGGCGACCGTCGTGAGGAGCTTGTTCTTGGACACCACAGGCGTCGTGCCGGTGTTGAGCAAGGCAAAACAGCCGGTGCCGTAGGTGGACTTCATCATGCCCGGGCGGAAACAGGCCTGGCCGATGGTGGCGGCCTGCTGGTCGCCGGCGATGCCTGAGATCGCAATCGCGCCGCCAAACAGATCGGGCGTGCTTTCGCCGAAGCGGGCCGAGGAGTCCTTCACCTCGGGCAGCATCGAGCGCGGCACGCCGATGATCTCGAGCAGCTCGTCGTCCCACTGTCCGGTGTGGATGTTGAACAGCAGCGTGCGCGAGGCGTTGGTGGCGTCGGTGGCGTGCACCTTGCCGCCGGTGAGGCGCCAGAGCAGGTAGCAATCGACCGTGCCGAACATCAATTCGCCGCGCGCCGCGCGCGCCCGCGCGCCGGGGACGTGGTCGAGGATCCAGGCGACCTTGGTGCCGGAGAAATAGGGATCGATGATCAGGCCGGTCTTTTGCGAGATCACGGGCTCGCGGCCATCGGCTTTCAGTTTCGCGCAGATGTCGGCGGTGCGGCGGTCCTGCCAGACGATCGCGCGGTGCACGGCCTGCCCGGTGGCGCGGTCCCACACCACGGTGGTCTCGCGCTGATTGGTGATGCCGATCGCCGCGATGTCCTTCGCGGTGATGCCGGCCTGCTCGATCGCCTCGCGGCAGACCATCACCGTCGAGGTCCAGATGTCCTCGGGCTCGTGCTCGACCCAGCCCGAGGCCGGAAAATGCTGCGGAAACTCCTGCTGCGCCTTCGCCGTGATGGAAATATCGCCGCGAAACACGATCGCGCGCGAGGAGGTGGTGCCCTGGTCGATGGCGAGGACGAAAGACATGGCGGCTTACCCTTGGCGTTGCCCTGGAGGGGTCATTGTGTTGCGGCAAAGGGAGCGGATTGGAGACGGAAGGTCAAGGTTGGTCTCGTGCCCCGGACGCAGCGCAGCGCCTTGGCGGTGCGCTGCTGAGCCGGGGCCTACAGCCAAACGAACGGAGACATGGGTCCCGGCTCTGCGTCGCGTCATTTCATGCCGCGACGCGTCCGGGACACGAGACCCGCCTACACCGCCGCCGTGGTCACGCCGCCGTCGATGACGATGGTCTGGCCGGTCATGAAGCTCGAGGCGTCGGAGGCGAGGTAGGCGACCGCGCCGGCGATTTCGTCGGGTTCGCCGATGCGGCGCAGCGGCGTGGTGGCGGTGCGGCGCTTGAGGTTGGCTTCGTCTTCCCACAGCGCGCGGGCGAAATCGGTCTTGACGAGGCCGGGCGCGATGCAGTTGACGCGGACGCCTTTCGGGCCCCATTCGCCGGCGAGCGAGCGGCACAGCGCGAAGTCGGCCGCTTTCGAGATGCCGTAGGCGCCGATCACGGTGGAGCCGCGCAGGCCGCCGATCGAGGAGATGATGACGACGGAGCCGCCTCCGCGCGCGGCCATCCCAGGAATCGCGAGCGCGGAGAGCCAGATGTTGCTCTTGACGTTGCTTCCCATGATCTTGTCGAAGGCCTCGTCGGTGATGTCGAGCAGCGGGCCGTAATACGGATTCACCGCGGCGTTGCAGACGAGGATGTCGATCTTGCCGTAATGCTTCGTGGCGCCCGCGATCAGCGCCTCGACCTCTTCCTTGCGCGCGATGTTGCAGGGAATGACGGTGGCATCGCCGCCGGAAGCAATGATGCCGTCGGCGACCTCCTTGCAGGCATCCGCCTTGCGCGAGGACACCACGACCTTGGCGCCGAGCTTGGCGAGCAGCTCCGCCGAGGAGCGGCCGATGCCGCGGCTGGAGCCGGTGACGACCGCGACCTTGCCGGTGAGATCGAACGGGGTGTTTTTCATTGTCGGCTCCTTCTTCCTGGTCATTCCGGGGCGCGCATAGCGCGAACCCGGAATCCATTTCACCGCGCGTATTGCCGCCCGATGGATCCCGGGTTCGCGCTACGCGCGCCCCGGGATGACAGCGAGGCTAGATCAACCCGCCACCGTCCGCGACGCGGCGCTGGTGGTAGTCGGTGTCGCCGAACGAGTTCTCGATCATGGTCAGGCGCTTGAAGTAGTGGCCGATCTTTGCCTCCATGGTCATGCCGATGCCGCCGTGAAGCTGGATCGCCTGCTGGCCGACGAATTTCAGCGACTTGCCGATCTGCACCTTGGCCGCGGCGATCGCGTTCGAACGCTCCTTCTCGTTCTCGAAATCGTTCGCCATGGTCGCGAACATCGACATCGACCGCGCCTGCTCGGCCGCGACGAACATGTCGGACGCCCGGTGCTGCAGCGACTGGAACGAGCCGATCGCGACGCCGAACTGCTTTCGCGTTTTGATGTACTCGACGGTGGTCTTGAGCGACTCGTCCATCAGGCCGACCGCCTCGGCGCAGAGCGCGACGCGGGCTTCATCGACGACACGCTCGATCAGCGCCAGCGAATCCTCGGGATTGCCGAGCACGGCATCGGGACCGATTTCGACACCGGTGAGCGTGATGTCGGCGGCGTGCAGGCCGTCCTGGGTCGGGTAGGACTTCTTGGTCACGCCCTTGGCATTCGCCGGCACCAGGAACACGCCGATCCCGGCCTTGTCACGACGCTCGCCCTTGGTGCGCGCGGTGACGATCAGGGTGTCGGCATTCTCGCCGTTCAGCACGACGAACTTCTCGCCGTCGATGACGTAAGCCTCGCCCTTCTTCTTCGCGGTGGTCGCGACGTCGAACAGATCGTAGCGCGAGTTCTTCTCGAGCTGGGCGAACGCCAGCGTCTTGCTGCCGTCGATGATGCCGGGCACGTGCGCGGCCTTCTGCGCGTCGGTGCCGGCATGGCGCAGGAAGCCGCCGCCGATCACGACCGTTGCCAGATACGGCTCGAGCACCAGCGCCTTGCCGAGCGCTTCCATCACGATCATGGTCTCGACGCCGCCGCCGCCGAAGCCGCCATCGGCCTCGCTGAAGGGCAGGCCGAGCAGGCCCTGCTCGGCGAGCTTGAGCCAGACCGCTTTGCTCCAGCCGCCCTTCTCCTTCATGTACTTCTTGCGGCTCTCGAAATCGTAGGAATCGGTCAGCAGGCCGTCGATGCTGTCCTTGAGAAGCCGCTGCTCCTCGTTCAGATCAAAATCCATGTCTTTGGTTCCTCGTACCCGAAATTATCTGGCTTCGTCATCCCGGGGCGCGCGCAGCGCGAGCCCGGGATCCATACTCCCGATCGTGGTTATGGATTCCGGGCTCGCGCGATGCGCGCCCCGGAATGACGCCTAGAGTCCCAGCACCGCCTTGGCGATGATGTTGCGCTGGATCTCGTTGGAGCCGCCGTAGATCGAGACCTTGCGGTTGTTGAAGTAGCTCGGCGCGATCTGGGCGGTCCAGTCCATGGCTTCGTTCGAGCCGTCGTCGCCGTGCACGTCGTAGGGCGCGGCGAACGGGCCGATCACTTCCATCAAGAGCTCGGTGGTGGTCTGCTGGATCTCGGAGCCCTTGATCTTCAGCACCGAGGAGGCCGGATTGGGCTTGCCCTTGCCGTGCTTGCCTTCGTCGGCGACGACCCGGAGCTGGGTGAGCTCCAGCGCCTTCAGCTCGATCTCGCACGCGGCGAGCTTCTCGCGGAACGCGGCGTCCTGGATGATCGGCTTCCCGCCGGATTCCACCTTGCCGGCGAGATCGCGGATGCGGCGCAGCCGCTCCTTGGAGACGCCGACGCGGGCGATGCCGGTGCGCTCATTGCCGAGCAGGAATTTGGCGTAGTCCCAGCCCTTGTTCTCCTCGCCGATCAGATTCTCGACGGGCACCTCGACGTCGTCGAAGAATACCTCGTTGACCTCGACGCCGCCGTCGATGGTCTGGATCGGGCGCACCGTGACGCCTTTCGACTTCATCGAGAACACGATGAAGGAGATGCCCATCTGCTTCTTGGCGTTGTTGTCGGTGCGGCAGAGGCAGAAGATCATGTCGGCGTGCTGGGCCAGCGTGGTCCAGGTCTTCTGGCCGTTGATGATCCACTTGTCGCCCTTGCGCTCAGCCTTGGTCTTGAGCGAGGCAAGGTCGGAGCCGGAGCCGGGCTCCGAAAAGCCCTGACACCACCAATCGTCGACATTGGCGATGCGCGGCAGATACTGCTTCTTCTGCTCCTCGTTGCCGAAGGTGTAGATGACCGGGCCGACCATGCTGACGCCGAAGGCGAGCGGCTGCGGCGCCGGATAGGACTGCAGCTCCTCGTTGAAGATGTAGTGCTGCACGCTGGTCCAGCCGGTGCCGCCATATTGCTTGGGCCAATGGCTGACGCCCCAGCCCTTCTTGTTGAGGATGCGCCACCAATTCACCATCTCGTCCTTGCCGAGGTGACGGCCCTCGACCATCTTGCGCCGCGTGTCCGGCGGCACGTTGTCGCGGAAGAACTGCCGCACTTCCTCGCGAAACGCCTGCTCTTCCTTCGTGAATGCGAGATCCATCGGATCCTCCTGTGAATTACTGCAAAATCTCGAACAAGCCGGCCGCGCCCATGCCGCCGCCGACGCACATGGTGACGACCGCATATTTGGCCTTGCGGCGGCGGCCCTCGATGAGGGCGTGGCCGGTGAGGCGCGCGCCCGACATGCCGTAGGGATGGCCGACTGCGATCGCGCCGCCGTCGACGTTGATCTTGTCGGGGTCGATGCCGAGCTTGTCACGGCAATACAGCACCTGCACCGCGAAGGCTTCGTTCAGCTCCCAGAGGCCGATGTCGTCGACGGTGAGGCCGTGGCGCTTGAGCAGGCGCGGCACGGCGAAGACCGGGCCGATGCCCATCTCGTCCGGCTCGCAGCCGGCCGAGACGAAGCCGCGGAAGATGCCGAGCGGCTTGAGGCCGCGCTTGGAAGCTTCCTTGTCGCTCATGATCACGCTGGCGCTGGCGCCGTCCGAGAGCTGGCTGGCATTGCCGGCGGTGATCGAGAAACCTTCGCCGCGCACGGCCTTGAGGCCGGCGAGGCCTTCCGCCGTGGTCTCGGGGCGCGGGCCCTCGTCCTGCGACAGCGTGATGTCTTTCATCGACACGGCGCCGGTCGCCTTGTCGGTGACGGCCATCTGCGTCGTGATCGGCGCGATCTCCTCCTTGAACTTGCCGCCCTGCTGCGCGGCAGCTGTGCGGCGCTGGCTCTCCAGCGAATATTCGTCCTGCTTCTCGCGCGAGATGCCGTAGCGCTTGGCGACGATCTCGGCGGTGTCGATCATGGGCATGTAGACCTCGCCCTTGATCTTGAGCAGCGCGGGGTCCTGGGCGTGGAAGCCGTTCATCTTGTCATTCTGCACGAGGCTGATCGACTCCCCGCCGCCGCCGACCGCGATCTCGACGCCGTCGAAGAGCACCGAACGCGCGGCGAGCGCGATCGCCTGCAGGCCGGAGGCGCATTGCCGGTCGATGGTGGTGCCGGCGACGGTGACGGGCAGGCCGGCGCGGAGCAGCGCCTTGCGCGCGATGTTGCCGCCGGTCGAACCCTGCTGCAGCGCCGCGCCCATCACGACGTCCTCGATCTCCTTCGGATCGACTTTTGCGCGCGCGACGGCTTCGCCGATGGCGTGACCGAGCAGCGTCGCGCCCTCGGTGGCGTTGAGCGCGCCGCGATAGGCCTTGCCGATCGGGGTGCGGGCGGTGGAAACGATGACGGCGTCGGTCAAGAACGACCTCCTGGTTGCGTGGATTGTGACGGTTTCTGCTGCTGGCGCAATTCGTGGCGCGACAATTTTCCGACCGGCGTGCGCGGCAGGTCGTCGACGAATTCGACCTCGGCCGGCAATTCATGCTTGCCGACCTTCCCGGCGAGCTGCGCGCGCAGTTCGTCGAGCGAGAACGGCTTTGCGTCGGGCTTCAGCTTGATGAAGGCCTTGGCGGCCTCGCCGCGGTACTGGTCGGGAATGCCGAGCACGATCACCTCGTGCACGCCAGCAATGGTGTAGATCGCCTGCTCGATCATCTGCGGATAGACGTTGAAGCCGCCGGAGATGATCATGTCCTTCTTGCGGTCGACCAGGAAGAAATAGCCGTCGGTATCGACATAGCCGATGTCACCGGTGAGGAAGCGGCCGTCGACGAAGGCGTCCGTGGATCCCTCCGGCTTGTTCCAGTACCCCTTGGTGACGTTCGGGCCCTTGATGCGGATCTCGCCGACTTCGCCCGGCGACAGCACTTTTCTCGGGTCGTCCAGCGCGACGACGTCGAGCTCGATGCCGGGCAGCATCAGGCCGATCGAGCCGGGCTTCTCCGGCCCGGTGGCTGGATGACCGGTGCCGGGCGAGCAGGTCTCGGTCATGCCCCAGCCGCTGCGCAGCTTCTTGCCGACCTTGCGCTCGAAGAAATTGGCAATCTCCACGGGCAACGGCGCGCCGCCGGAGCCGATGGTGGCGAGCGAGGAAAAGTCGCGCTTGTCGAGGTCAGGGAGCGCGGCGATCGCGATCCACATCGTCGGCACGCCCGGAAAATACGTCGCGCGCTTGACTTCGATGTCGCGCATCACGGCTTCGACGTCGAAGCGCTGATGCAGCGAGATCAGATTACCGCGGCTGAGCGAGGACAGCAGCACCACGGTCAGCGCGTAGATGTGGAACAGCGGCAGCACGCAGATCACGCGCTCGACGACATCGCCGCGCGTAGCGCGCGATGGCTTGCCCCAGACGTCGTAGATCGACACCGCCGAGGTGAGATTGCCGTGGGTCAGCATCGCGCCCTTGGGCAGGCCGGTGGTGCCGCCGGTATATTGCAGCAACGCGACGTCGTCGGCCGTCACGGACGGCCACGCTGCAGGTGCGGTCGCGCCGTCGACGAAGGCCCTGAAGGTGACGATGCGGGGGTCGCTCGGGATCGGCGCCTGCGGGGTGCCGATCTTGCCCCAATTGTCGTCCTCGCAGACGACGAGCCGATCGATCAGCCCCTTCTCCAAAAACTTCAGCGCGGTCGGCAGCAGCGCCGCAAGGTTCGAGGTGACGAGCAGGCGCGAGCCGGAGTCCGAGATCTTGTGCGTCAGCGCGATCTCGCCGTCGAGCGGGGAGAGATGCGCGAGACGGGCGCCGGCCTTCAGCGCGCCGAAGAAATTGACGGGATGATCCGGCGAGTTGCCCAGGAACAGCGCGACGGACGTGCCCTTGCCGCAGCCGGCACGCAGGAACGCCGCCGCCGCACGCTCGGCCTGAGCTGCGAGCTCGGTGTAGGTGATCGGGCGATCGCGAAATTCCAGCGCGGTGCGCGGGCCGTAATCGGCGGCGGCTTTCGACAGCAGGTCGGGCAGCGAGCCCTGAGCGATGGGGTCGTCCCACCGCACGCCCTCGGGATAGAATTGTTCGCCGGGATGGGTCATTGGCGATCGATACTCTGCAAAGCGATAGCAGCCGGGTCGTGGGAGGCGGGCACCGGCGGATGGGCTCCCTCCCCCCTTGCGGGGGAGGGTTGGGGAGAGGGGTAGCCACAAACACTGACCTCGCCCGGGGCTACCCCCCTCCCTGACCCTCCCCCGCAAGGGGGGAGGGAACGGAGAGAGCGTCGCCCGGAGCGGGACATCGTTGCCACGGCGCGCCTAATCACGCCGCCTTCGACGCCGCCGCCAGCGAGGCGAACGTCTTGCCTTCGGCCGCGAGCTTCTTCAGCAGCGGCGCGGGCTCGAGGCTCGGATCGTTGGTCTCCTTGGCGTAGAAGGCGAGGCGATCGGCGATGTGCTTGAGGCCGACGCTGTCGGCCCAGAACATCGGGCCGCCGCGGTAGATCGGCCAGCCATAGCCATAGAGCCAGACCACGTCGATGTCGGAAGGACGCGCCGCGATGCCCTCTTCGAGGATCTTCGCGCCCTCGTTGATCATCGGGTACATCATGCGCTCGAGGATCTCGTCGTCGCTGACGACGCGCTTCTTGCGGCCGAGACGGGCAAGCGTCTCGTCGATCAGCTTCTCGACCTCCGGATCGGGCAGCGCCGAGCGGCTGCCGGCTTCGTACTTGTAGTAGCCCTTGCCGGTCTTCTGGCCGAAGCGGCCGGCCTCGCACAGCGCGTCCGCGATCTCCGACTTGATGCCGCGGTCCTTGCGCGAGCGCCAGCCGATGTCGAGGCCAGCGAGGTCGCCCATCGCGAACGGCCCCATCGGCATGCCGAACTTGGTGACGACCGCATCGACCTGCTGCGGCAACGCGCCTTCGAACAGCAGCTTCTCGGATTGCTTGCCGCGCTGGGCCAGCATGCGGTTGCCGACGAAGCCGTCGCAGACGCCGACCACAGCCGGCACCTTGGCGATCTTGCGCGCAATGTTCACCGCGGTGACCAGCGCATCCGGCGCGGTCTTGTCGGCGCGCACGATCTCGCACAGCTTCATGACGTTGGCCGGCGAGAAGAAGTGCATGCCGAGCACGTCCTGCGGACGCTTGGTCGACTTCGCGATCTCGTCGATGTTGAGATACGAGGTGTTGGAGGCGAGCACGGCGCCGGGCTTGACGTACTGGTCGAGCTTGCCGAACACTTCCTTCTTCACCGCCATGGTCTCGAACACGGCTTCGATGACGAGGTCGGCATCGCCGACATTCTCGATGCCGACGACGCCGTTGATCAGCGCCATGCGCTTGGCGGGCGCATCCGCCGGGATGCCGCCGCGCGCGGCGGTCGCCTCCCAGTTCTTCTGCATGATGCCCATGCCGCGCTTGAGCTGCTCCTCGCCGGTCTCGATCAGGGTGACGGGAACGCCGGCATTGGCAAAGGACATCGCGATGCCGCCGCCCATGGTGCCGGCGCCGAGGATGGCGACGCGGTTGACGGGACGCGACTTGGTGCCGTCAGGAACGCCCGCAATCTTGGCAGCCTCGCGCTCGGCGAAGAACGCATAACGCTGCGCCTTCGACTGATCGCTGGCGACGAGCTTCAGAAAACCCTCGCGCTCCTTCTTCAGGCCTTCGTCGAAAGGTAGGTCAATGGCGTAGCCCACCGCGTCGGCGGCAGCGAACGGCGCTTCCAGCCCGCGCGACTTCTTGGTCATGGCGGCGACAGCATTGGTGAAGATCGAGCGGTCGGCCTTGGCGGCCGCGATCTTGGAATCGTCGTCGCGCAGGCGCCGCAGCGGGCGCTTCTCGGCCAGCAGCTTGCGCACGAAGGCCTCGCCGCCCGATGCCGGCCCCTCGATGATTTCCTCGATCAGGCCGTTCTTGAGCGCTTCCGCCGCACCGATGGGATCACCGCCGACGATCATCTTGACCGCGAGCTCAGGCCCAACCGCGCGCGGCAGGCGCTGGGTGCCGCCGGCGCCCGGCAGAAGACCGAGCTTCACCTCGGGCAGACCGAGCCTGGCTTCCTTGACGGCGACGCGGAAATGGCAGGCGAGCGCGACTTCGAGGCCGCCGCCGAGCGCGGTGCCGTGAATCGCTGCGACCACCGGCTTCGGCGAGTTCTCGATCTCGGACAGCACGTCGTTGAGGGCGGGCGCCTTCGGCGGCTTGCCGAATTCGGTGATGTCGGCGCCGGCAATGAAGGTGCGGCCGGCACAGGTCAGCACGATGCCCTTGATGGCGGGATCGGCAATTGCGGCCTTGATGCACTCCAGGATGCCGCCGCGGACTGCGGCACTCAGAGCATTGACCGGAGGGCTGTCGACCGTGACGATCCCGACCTCGTCATGACGCTCAAGCTTGACCACTTCGCTCACGGTGTTCCCTCCTTGGTGGGGATGTACTTTTGTTCGATTTCGCGGTGCGGAATTTAATTCCGCATCTTGACGGCAGGGTTATTTTGAAGCACGTGGCTTGTCAACGACTCCGCGCAAGAAGCAGATCAGGGATGAAGCGTACAGGAAAGAAGCCTGCGACCGATCGGAATTTCGTCGTCGCGCTCTCCCGCGGACTGGACGTATTGCGCGCATTCCACCCCAATGACGGCCTTCTCGGCAATCAGGAGATTGCGGCTCGCACCAACCTGCCGAAGCCGACCGTGTCGCGGCTGACCTACACCTTGACCAAGCTGGGCTATCTTGCGCCGGTTCCCCGCTTCGAGAAGTACCAGCTCACACCCGCCGCGATGTCGCTCGGCTACGCCGCGCTCGCCAATCTCGGCGTTCGGCATTTGTCCGAGCCGTTCCGCGAGGACGTGATGCGCGCGACCGGCGGCGCCGTCGCCGTCGGCGGCCGTGACCGTCACAGCATGATCTATTTCGGGCAAAGCCGCGGCAGCGAGACCGTCGGGGTTCAACTCGACGTCGGCTCTCGCGTGCCGATTGCAACCAGCGCGATGGGCCGCGCCTATTTCTGGGCGCTCGACGACGCGGACCGCGCAGAACTGTCGCGCCTGTTGCGCGAACATTACGGCAGCCGCTGGCCCAAGATGCGCGACGGGCTGGAACGCTCCGGCGAAACCGTCGCGAAATACGGTTTTGCGATCTCCGTCGGCGACTGGCACGACGACATCGGCGCCGCCGGCGTCGCGCTCAGGCTCAACGACGGAACCGGTCCCTACGCATTCAATTGCGGCGCGCCCGCATTCCGCTTCACGGAAGAGCGTTTGATCAACGACATTGGACCGCGTCTCGTAGCGATGGTAAGGAACATCGAAGCGGCGCTCGGGGGACTGATGCCGCATTCCAAAAAAGACGTCAGCAAAAAGCTGAAATCAGGAGGGAAAGTTGCGCGTGTGGCCGAGGGATTCAGATAGCCTTTGTCATCACCGGGAGCGGTTCGCATCGCTCCCTCGCTCACCGAATGACGTGAGCGAGACGAGATGACGCAGGCACAGCTCGCGCAGGGGACATCGCCCCTGCTCGCGGTTCGCGACGTCAGCGTCGTGTTCGGCGGCATCATCGCGCTCAACGGCGTGTCCTTCGACATGCACAAGGGCCAGATCCTCGGCTTGATCGGCCCCAACGGCGCCGGCAAGACCACGCTCTTCAATTGCCTGTCCCGGCTGTACCAGCCGTCGTCCGGCGACATCCTGATGGAAGGCGCGAGCATTCTGACGCGGCCGCCGCACCGGATCGCCGAGATCGGCATCGGCCGCACCTTCCAGAACGTGGCGCTGTTTCCGAACCTCTCGGTGATGGACAACGTCCGCGTCGGCGCGCATTCGAAGACCTCGAGCGACATCATCAGCGACTCGCTCCGCCTGGCCTGGGTTCGCCGCAGCGAAGCCAGCGTCAACAAGAAGGTGCACGAGATCCTCGCCTATCTCGACCTCGAGGACGTCGCCCACACCGTCGTCTCCGGCCTGCCCTTCGGCACGCAGAAGCGCGTCGAGCTGGCGCGCGCACTCGCGGCCGATCCGAAGATCCTGCTGCTCGACGAGCCCGCTGGCGGCCTCAATCACGAGGAAGTCTACGTGCTCGGCGACCTCATTCGCCGCATTCGTGACGACCGGCACATGACCGTGCTGCTGGTCGAGCATCACATGGGCCTCGTGATGTCGATCGCCGACCATGTCGTTGCGCTGAATTTCGGCAAGAAGCTCGCGGAAGGCACGCCGGCCCAGGTGCAGGCGGACCCCGACGTCATCAAGGCCTATCTCGGGAGCAAGGACCAATGACGACATTGCTCAACGTCAAGGACCTGCGCGCCTATTACGGCCAGGTCCAGGCGCTCCATGGCCTGTCCTTCTCGCTCAACGAGGGCTCGCTCGTGACGCTGCTCGGGGCCAACGGCGCCGGCAAGACCACCACGCTGCGCGCGATCTGCAACATGGTGCGCTCCACCGGCGGTATCGAGTTCGACGGCAAGCCGCTGAACAACCGCTCTACCGAGAGCATCGTGCGGTTCGGCATCGCCCACGTGCCGCAGGGCCGCGGCACCTTCACCACCATGACGGTGGAGGAGAATCTCCAGCTCGGCGCCATCACCCGCAAGGACAGCGCCGGCATCGTCTCCGACATCGAGCGCATGTATGCGCATTTCCCGGTGCTGAAGCAGCGGCACACCCAGCAGGCCGGCACGCTCTCCGGCGGCGAGCAGCAGATGCTCGCGGTCGCCCGCGCCCTGATGCTGCGGCCGCGGCTGATGCTGCTGGACGAGCCCTCCTTCGGCCTCGCGCCGCTGGTGGTGCGCGACCTGTTCGGCATCCTCGGCAAGATCAACCGCGAGGACAAGGTGTCGATCCTGGTGGTCGAGCAGAACGCCCAGCTCGCGCTGGAGCTCGCCGACCAGGCCTATGTGATCGAGACCGGACGCATCGTGATGTCGGGCAATGCCAAGGACATCGCGAACAACGAAGAAATCCGCAAATCCTATCTGGGTTACTGAGGGAGCCGGGACAATGGAGCTGTTCACCAACCAGGTCCTGGCCGGCATTGCCACGGGCGCGATCTACGCCTGCATGGCGCTCGCCGTGGTCATGATCTACCAGGCCATCGACCATCTCAACTTCGCGCAGGGCGAGATGGCGATGTTCTCGACCTTCATCTCCTGGCAGTTGATGCAATGGGGCGTGCCCTATTGGGCTGCCTTCGTGATCACGCTGGCCTTCTCCTTCGTCGCCGGTATCGCGATCGAGCGGATCCTGTTCAAGCCGCTGGCAAAGGCGCCGGTGCTGACCAACGTCGCCGGCTTCATCGCGCTGTTCGCGATCATCAACTCCTCGGCCGGCTTGATCTGGGACTTCACCATCAAGCAGTACCCGACCCCGTTCGGCTCCGCCCCGTTCCTCGGGAGCCAGCTGATCTCGACCCACCAGGCCGGCATGATCGGCGTCACGGTGCTGCTGCTGATCGGGCTCTACTTCTTCTTCCAGTACACGCGGATCGGCCTCGCCATGCGGGCCGCCGCCTCGGTGCCTGAATCGGCCCGCCTGGTCGGCATCAACACCTCCTGGATGATCGCGCTCGGCTGGGGCATGGCAGCCGCGATCGGCTCGATCGCCGGCATGCTGATCGCTCCGGTCGTGTTCCTCGAGCCCAACATGATGGGCGGCGTGCTGATCTACGGCTTTGCCGCGGCGGTGCTCGGCGGACTGACCAGCCCGTTCGGCGCCGTGGTCGGCGGCTTCCTGGTCGGCATCTTCGAGAACCTCGCCGGCACCTACATCCCCGGCGTCGGCAACGAGCTGAAACTCCCGATCGCGCTCGCGCTGATCATCTCCGTCCTGGTCGTCAAACCCGCCGGCCTGTTCGGTCGGCATATCGTCAAGCGAGTTTGATCATGAGCGCTGCAGAAGAAGTCGTTGCAGAAGGCCACCAGGCGGTCGAGGCCGTTCCGAAGCGGGCCATGACGCTGGGTACCGGCACCTCGCTGGTGGTGCTCGCGGCGCTGCTCATCATGCCCCTCTTCGTCAAGAACTTCATCATCTTCCAGATGACGATGCTCCTGATCTACGGGCTCGCGGTGCTGGCGCTGAACATCCTGACCGGCGGCTCGGGCCAGTTCTCGCTCGGCCAGAGCGCTTTCTACGCCGTCGGCGCCTATACGACCGCGGTGCTGATGGAGCACTTCAACATCAACTACGCGCTGACCCTGCCGGTCGCCGGCGTGGTCTGCTTCGGCTTCGGCTTCCTGTTCGGGCAGCCGGCGCTGCGACTCTCCGGCGTCTATCTCGCGCTCGCGACCTTCGCCCTCGCGACCGCGATGCCCCAATTGCTCAAGTTGAACTTCCTCGAGCACTGGACCGGCGGCGTGCAGGGCCTCGTCGTCACCAAGCCGGACGCACCGTTCGGGCTGCCGATGTCGCAGGACATGTGGCTGTACTACTTCACGCTCGTGGTCGTGATCGCGATCTACATCTTCGCGGTGAACCTGCTGCGGTCCCGCTCGGGCCGCGCCTTCATGGCGATCCGCGACAACGAGATCGCGGCCTCCTCAATGGGTGTCAACGTCGCGCTGTACAAGACGCTGGCTTTCGGCGTCTCCGCCGGCATCACCGGCGTTGCGGGCTCGCTCGGCGCCATCGCCGTGCAGTTCGTGGCGCCCGACAGCTACACCATCACGCTGGCGATCTCGCTGTTCCTCGGCATGGTCGTCGGCGGCGTCGGCTGGCTGCCCGGCTCGTTCGTCGGTGCGGCCTTCATCATCTTCGTACCGAACATGGCGGAGAGCATTTCCAAGGGCCTCTCCGGCGCCGTGTTCGGCGTGCTGCTGTTCCTCGTCATCTACCTCGTGCCGCACGGCGCAAGGCAGATCGCGATCCTGGGCCAGCAATTCGTCGGCAAGCTCAAAAAGAACTGAAGTCCCGTTAAATTAAGCAAGGAGACCGAATTGCATTTTGGAAGAACACTGCGAGCCGCCGCGCTGGTCACGGCAACGGCGGCCATCACTCTCACCTCCGGCGCAGCACTCGCCCAAAAGAAATACGACACCGGCGCGAGTGACACCGAGATCAAGGTCGGCAACATCATGCCGTACAGCGGTCCGGCATCGGCCTACGGCATCATCGGCAAGACCGAGGAAGCCTACTTCAAGATGATCAACGACAAGGGCGGCATCAACGGCCGCAAGATCAACTTCGTCACCTATGACGACGGCTATTCGCCGCCGAAGGCCGTCGAGCAGGTCCGCAAGCTGGTCGAGAGCGACGAGGTGCTGGCCGTGTTCAATCCGCTCGGCACGCCCTCGAACAGCGCGATCCAGAAGTACCTCAACGCCAAGAAGATCCCGCAGCTGTTCGTCGCCACCGGCGCCACCAAGTGGAACGATCCGAAGAACTTTCCCTGGACCATCGGCTGGCAGCCTTCCTACCAGAGCGAAGCCCAGATCTACGCGAAATGGCTGATGAAGGAGAAGCCCGACGCCAAGGTCGCGATCCTCTATCAGAACGACGATTTCGGCAAAGACTACCTCAAGGGCACCAAGGACGGTCTCGGCGCCAAGGGCGCGTCCATGATCATCATGGAAGAGAGCTATGAGGTGTCCGAGCCGTCGATCGACGGCCATATCGTCAAGATCAAGGCCGCCAATCCCGACGTGCTGCTGATCTATGCGACGCCCAAGTTCGCCGCCCAGACCATCAAGAAGACGGCAGAGCTCAGCTGGAAGCCGCTCCAGATCCTCACCAACGTCTCGATCTCGGTCGGCAGCGTGATGAAGCCTGCCGGCTTCGAGAATGCACAGGGCGTGCTGTCGGCCGCTTATGCCAAGGACTCCACCGATCCGCAGTGGGCCAACGACCCCGGCATGAAGAGGTGGAACGAGTTCGTCGACAAGTACATGCCGGGCGCCGACAAGTCCGACACCAGCATGGTCTATGGCTACGGCGCGGCCTCCACGCTGGCCAAGGTCCTGGAGATGTGCGGTGACGATCTCACCCGCGCCAATCTCATGAAGCAGGCGGCTTCGCTGAAGGATTTTGCGCCGGATACGCTCCTGCCCGGCGTCAAGATCAACACCAGCGCCACCGACTTCGCTCCGATTGCGCAGCTGCAGATGCAGCGCTTCAAGGGTGAGAAGTGGGAACTGTTCGGCGAGATCATCAGCGGCGACGTCGCCTCCGAGTGACGTGCTGACGCAATAGTCCGGCCCTCAAGAGCCCCCGCGAACGATCGCGGGGGCTTTTTGTTGACGGCAGGCGCCAATCTTGTTCAATGCGGCGCCGATCCAACTCGGGGTAGGAGAACAATGTCCGCCGTTCGTTTTCAGGTTGCGGCCCTCTGGACCGCGCTCGCTTTGTGCACTGCGATGAGCAGCCAGGCACTGGCACAGAAGACATACGACACCGGCGCATCCGATACCGAGATCAGAATAGGCAACATCATGCCCTATAGCGGCCCGGCCTCGGCCTACGCCGCGATCGGCAAGGCCGAGGAAGCCTACTTCCGCAAGGTCAATGCCGAGGGCGGCATCAACGGGCGCAAGATCAAGTTCATCTCCTATGACGACGCCTATTCGCCGCCGAAGACGGTGGAGCAGGCGCGCAAGCTGGTCGAGAGCGACGGGGTGCTGCTGATCTTCGGCTCGCTCGGCACCTCCACCAACGGCGCCATCCGCAAATACATGAACGAGAAGAAGGTGCCGCAATTGTTCGTGGCGAGCGGCGCCTCGAAGTGGAACGATCCCCGGCAATATCCCTGGACCATGGGCTGGCAGCCGAGCTACGCGAGCGAAGCGCGCATCTACGCCAAGTACATCATGAAGGAGAGGCCGGACGGAAAGATCGGCGTGCTCTACCAGAACGACGATTTCGGCAAGGACTATCTGAAGGGGCTGAAGGATGGCCTCGGGCCCAAGGCCTCGATGATCGTGCTGGAAGACAGCTACGACACGTCGGAGCCGGCGATCGACGAGCGCGTCGTGAAGCTGAAGGCCTCGGGCGCCGACGTGTTCATCAGCATCACCACGCCGAAATTCGCCGCGCAGGCGATTAAGAAGGCGGCGGAGATCAACTGGCATCCGGTCCACATCGTCTCCAACGTCTCGGCCTCCGTCGGCGGCGTGATCGAGCCGGCGGGCCTGGAGATCTCGCAAGGCCTGCTGTCGGCGAGCTACACCAAGGACGGCTCCGATCCGCAGTGGAATGCCGACGACGGCATGAAGAAATTCTATAACTTCCTCGCGCAATATGATCCCAAGGCCAACAAGCTCGATGCCGGCGTCGTGTTCGGCTATGCCGCCGCGCAGACCATGGTGAAGGTGCTGCAGATGTGCGGCGACGACCTCACCCGCGAGAACGTGATGAAGCAGGCAGCCTCCTTGAAGGATTTCGAGCCCGACACGCTGCTGCCCGGCATCAGGATCAACACCGCGCCGGACAATTTCGCCCCGATCGAGCAGCTGCAGATGATGCGCTTCAAGGGCCGGAAATGGGAGCCGTTCGGCGACATCATCTCGAGCGAGATGGGCCACTGAAGCGACGCAACCCAAAATCGCTCCCGGATTGGTTAAACAACTCAAGACAGCCGGACCTTCTCGCAGTCGCACACGAGAGCCGGCCGCCCCTGACTACTAAAGACGCAGCCCCTGCGACGCCATCGCGGGGGCTTTCTGTTGAAGGCATCGGCCAAATCGTATTGAATTGCGGCAGCGTCGCCAAGAAAACCGAGACAAGAAAAGGGGCGCACACACCAAGAAAATAGGGAGATAGGAATGCCCGCTGTCACCGGCAAACTTGCGGCCGCGTCACTGGCGCTTGCGCTCGTTGCGGCCTCGGCCTCCACCGCATTGGCCCAGAAGAAATACGATACCGGCGCGACCGATACCGAGATCAAGATCGGCAACATCATGCCCTACAGCGGACCGGCCTCCGCCTACGGCATCATCGGGCGGACCGAAGCCGCCTATTTCAAGAAGATCAACGAAGAGGGCGGCATCAACGGCCGCAAGATCAATTTCGTCTCCTACGACGACGCCTATTCGCCGCCGAAGACGGTTGAGCAGGCACGCAAGCTGGTCGAGAGCGACGAGGTTCTGCTGATCTTCAATTCACTCGGCACGCCGCCGAACTCGGCCATTCAGAAATACATGAACTCGAAGAAGGTGCCGCAGCTGTTCGTCGCGACCGGCGCCACCAAATGGAACGATCCGCAGAACTTCCCCTGGACCATGGGCTGGCAGCCCAATTACCAGAGCGAGACGCAGATCTACGCGAAATACATCCTGAAGGAGATGCCGAATGCCAAGATCGGCGTGCTCTACCAGAACGACGATTACGGCAAGGACTACCTGAAAGGCCTGAAAGACGGGCTCGGCGCCAAGGCCGCGAGCATGATCGTGCTGGAGGAAAGCTACGAGACCTCCGAACCGACGATCGACAACCACATCGTGAAGCTGAAGGCGACCGGCGCCGACGTCTTCATCAACATCACCACGCCGAAGTTCGCGGCGCAGGCGATCAAGAAGATCTCCGAAATCGGCTGGAAGCCGACCCACTTCCTCAACAATGTCTCGGCCTCGGTCGGCAGCGTGATCAAGCCCGCCGGCTTCGAGAATTCGCAGGACATCATTTCGGCTGCCTACCTGAAGGACGTGTCGGATCCTCAGTGGAAGGACGACCCCGGCATGAAGGGTTTCCTGGAGTTCATGACGAAATACTTCCCTGAAGGTGACAAGCTCGACGGCGGCACCATCGTCGGTTACGGCGTGGCGCAGACGCTGGTGGAAGCGCTGAAGAAGTGCGGCGACAATCTCACGCGCGAGAACGTCATGAAGCAGGCGGCGAGCCTGAAGGACTTCCGCACCGAGGTGCTGCTGCCCGGCATCAAGATCAACACCGGCGCGAACGACTTCGCACCGATCAGCTCGCTTCAGCTCATGAAGTTCAAGGGCGAGAAGTGGGATCTGTTCGGCGACGTCATCAGCGCTGACGCCGGCGGCTAGCCTCCAGCCGGATCGCAATGTTCAAAAGGGCCCTCCGCGAGATCATCGCGGAGGGCTTTTTGCTACGCGGCGATTATGATCACGCGATTGCATATTCGAATGATGACACAGCCGGCTTACGCTTTGGCCGCCGATGCGCTAGGCAGGTGAACGGCGGCGTGTGTCGCCAGTTTGTTCCGTCTGCCGAAGGCCATCGTCATGACCGACCGACGTCCCCTGCTCCGCGCGCTCTACGACGCCGCTGTTGCCGCCGCCCATCCCAATGTGGTGCTGGCGCCGCATTTGGGGCCCGCGCCAAGAGGACGCGTGATCTGCCTCGCCGCCGGCAAGGGCGCGGGCGCCATGGCCGCGGCGGCCGAGCGGCATTATCTCGACACGCTCAAGCTGGCGCCGGAGCGGCTCGTCGGCATCGCCACCACGCGTCACGGCTACGGCGTGCCGACGCGCCGCATCCGCGTGGTCGAGGCCGGCCATCCCGTGCCGGATGAGGCTGGCCTCAAGGGCGCGGCCGACACGCTCGCGCTCGCAGGCGAGGCCGGGCCGGACGATCTGCTGCTGGTGCTGCTCACCGGCGGCGGCTCGGCGAACTGGATCGCGCCCAGCGACGGCACCAGCTTCGCGCAGAAGCAGGCGGTCAACAAGGCGCTGCTGCGCTCGGGCGCGCCGATCGGCGAGATGAATGTCGTCAGGAAGCATCTGTCGCGGATCAAGGGCGGCCGGCTGGCGCGCGCCGGCAAGAATGCCGCCGGGATCGTGACGCTCGCGATCTCGGACGTGCCGCATGACGACGCTTCCGCGATCGCCTCCGGCCCGACCGTGCCTGATCCGACCACGCTGGCCGATGCGCGCGCCATCGTCGCGAAATACAGGCTCGACATCGACGATGCCGTGCGCCGCGCGCTCGACGATCCCGCCAATGAAAGCTGCAAACCCGGCGATGCCGCCTTCGCGCGCGCGCATTTCGAATTGATCGCGCGGCCCAAGCAGTCGCTCGACGCCGCGGTGAAGCTCGCGCGCGAGTCCGGTTACGAGACCATCGACCTCGGCGCCGACCTCGAGGGCGAGGCGCGCGAGGTGGCCGCCGCTCACGCCAGGCTGGCTCTGCAAGCGCGCGCGCAAGGCAAGCGCCTTGCGATCCTCTCCGGCGGCGAGCTCACGGTGACCGTGCGCGGCAATGGGCGCGGCGGGCCGAACCAGGAATACGCGCTGGCGCTGGCGTCGTTATTGAAGGACACGCCCGACATCTCGGCGCTGGCCGGCGACACCGACGGCGCCGATGGCGGCGCCGGCAACCCCACCGACCCCGCCGGGGCACTGATCGACGCGGCGACGTTCGCAAAGATGAAGGCGCAGGGACTTCAGCCGCAAGCGTACCTGGACAACAACGACGCCACTGCGTTCTTCGAGGCGACCGGCGACCTGCTGCTGCCCGGCCCGACACTGACCAACGTGAATGACATCAGGGTGATCCTCGTCGACTGACGCCGGACATCGATGGCCGTAGGCTGGGCGGGCGTTCTCGCGCCCGCATAGTTAACGGTGTCTTGAGCCCGGCGCCGCTATTTCCGTGATCGCCGCCCCGCCCTTAACCTCGCATTCGCCGCAGTTTCAGGAATGTGGCTCGGAGCCCGGCAAATCGTTGGGTTCATGCATCACCGCCTGCTCTAATCCGCGTTGGTCCGGGGACAACACGCATGGCGGATAGAGATCAGGAGGTCGCAGGCACTGACCCGCTCGCGCTCGGCGAGCTGCTGACCTGCGCCGCCAATAATCTGTGGCTCGGGATCATCCTCTTCGGCAGCGACCGCAAGGTCATCTTCTGCAATCCGCGCTACAGGGAGATGTACGCGCTCGCGCCCGAGCAGGTGGGCCCGGGCACACCGATCAAGGACCTGATCGAGCATCGGCTCAAACTGGGCCTGAACATCCGCGGCGAAGCCGGCGCCTATGTCCGCGCCCGCACGGAAGGCGCGGTCGCCAGCGAGCAGAACGTCCAGCAATTCGCCGACGGAAGGATCATCGCCTACACCATCCATCCCCTGCCCGGCGGCGGCGGCATGGCGACCCATGAGGACATTACCGAGCGCGAGGAGCTCAGTGCGCAGCTGAAGGAGCGCAATCTCCAGTTCGACATCGCGATCAATAACATGTCGCACGGGCTCTGCTTCTTCGACGCCGACCATCGGCTGCTGGTCTGCAATTCGCACTATGTCGACATGTACGGCCTGCCGCCCGACCGCGTTCGTCCGGGCACGCCGCTCCAGGAGATCCTGGACCTGCGCTTCGAGGTCGAGAGCGTGCCGGCGATGACGCGGGAGGAATACGCCACATGGCGGACGAGCGTCGCAACCTCGGCCGAAGCCACCGACAGCATCGTCGAGATGCGCAACGGGCGCACCTTCAAGATCAGGCATCGGCCGATGCCCGACCTCGGCTGGGTCGCGACCCACGAAGACATCACCGAGCAACGCAAGGCGGAATTGCAGATCGCGCACATGGCGCATCACGACGCGCTGACGGACCTCGCCAATCGCGTCCTGTTCGGCCAGCGCCTCAAGCAGGTGCTCGAACAGGGCGGGATGTTCGCGGTCCACCACATCGACCTCGACAAGTTCAAGGCGGTCAACGACACGCTGGGCCATCAGGCCGGCGACACCCTGCTGCAGGACGTCGCCCGCCGCCTCAGCCAGCTGGTGCGAGGCAGCGACACCGTCGCGCGCATGGGCGGCGATGAATTCGTGATCCTCCAGACGCCGATTTCCGACCGGAACGAGGCGGACCTGCTGGCGCGTGATGTCGTGAGCAAGCTGAGCGCACCGTTCGGGCTCGACGGACACCAGGCGGTTGCGAGCGCGAGCATCGGGATCGCCATTGCGCCGGGCGACGGGTCGACGCCCGAGCAACTCCTGCACAATGCCGACCTCGCCTTGTATCGCGCCAAGAGCGACGGCCGCGGCGTGCACCGCTTCTTCGAACCGGCCATGGACGCAGAGGCGCAGGGCCGCCGTGCGCTGGAGCAGGATTTGCGCGAGGGCCTTGCGGCAGGCGAGTTCGAGCTGCACTACCAGCCGATCGTCAAGACCTGCGGCCGCGTGATCTGCGGGTTCGAAGCCCTGATCCGCTGGCGACATCCACGGCGCGGACTGGTCGCGCCGAGCAGCTTCATCCCGCTTGCCGAAGAGATCGGCCTGATCGTGCCGATCGGAGAATGGGTGATCCGGCAGGCCTGCGCCACCGCGAGCCGGTGGCCGGGTCATCTGCACGTCGCCGTCAACATCTCGGCGGTGCAGTTCCGTCAGCCGGGCCTGACCGATGTGATCGTGGGCGCGCTGGCGGCTTCCGGGCTCGACCCGCGGCGGCTCGAGATCGAGATCACGGAAAGCGTTCTGCTGCAGGACCGGAACGCGACGCTGGCGACGCTGCACCAGCTCCGCGCGCTCGGCATCAGGATCGCCATGGACGATTTCGGAACCGGCTATTCGTCACTGACCTATCTGCAGTGCTTCCCCTTCGACAAGATCAAGATCGACCGGTCGTTCGTCAGCGGCGTCGGAAACGATGCGGGGTCTCTCAGCATCGTGCGGGCGGTGGCGGCGCTGGCGCGCGGGATGGGCATGACGACCACGGCCGAGGGCGTCGAAACCGACGAACAGCGGGAACGGATCGCGGCGGAGGGCTGCACGGAAATGCAGGGCTATCTGTTCAGCCGCCCCCTGCCCGCTGCAGAGATCGAACGCCGTTTCCTAGGCGCGGACGCGCCGGCCCTGCCCGACCGGTTCGCCGCGGCGTAACCGGCGCCTGCCTGATTCCCTAGAACTCGTTCGCGACCTTCGCGAGCATCGCGATGAGGGCTTCGCGGTTGGCCTGCCCGAGCAGCTCGTTCAGCCGGGCCTCGTGCTTGGTGGCGACGAGCTTCTTGGCGCGGGCCAGCACCGCCTTGCCCTTGTCGGTCAGCACCAGGATGTGCGAGCGGCGGTCGTTGGTGGAGCGGATCCGCGCGCATAGGTCGCGGCTCTCGAGATTGTCGAGCATGGCCACGAAGTTCGGCCTGAGGATGCCGAGGGTGGAGGCGATCTCGGTCTGGTTACGGCCCGGGTTCTTCTCGACCAACAGCAGCACGGAAAACTGCGCCGGCGTGAGCTGGAGCGAGGCCATGCAGCGCAGGAAGTTCTCGAACACCTTGAGCTGCGCCCGCTTCAGCACGTAACCGAGCTGCTCCGAGAGCTCGCCGAGCTGGAGCGCTTCGCCAGCCCCCTGACTCTGCACCTCGGCCGCGTCCTTGCGGCCCTTGGCCGTGTCGGCAGGCTTTTCGGAGGACTTTTCAGCGGCTTTGGAAACGGTCATCGCCTCGTGCTCGTATTCCCGCTAAATTCGGGAGGGATCGTTCCCGCCCTTGAAGTTATATTTGATAATTGTTATGGACCATATCAAATATCGCATGCGTTTTTCAATGGCTGTGAGCGGACCGTCCACCACAATCGCGGGGACCGGTCCGTAATCTTTAGGGGGAGCGTCCGGTCTTGAATACCACCATCATGCTGTTCCTGGTGCAGGACGGCATCACCAATGGCGCGATCTATGCGCTGCTCGGCCTGGCGCTCGTGCTGGTGTTCGCCGTCACCCGCGTCATCCTCATTCCCCAGGGCGAATTCGTCACCTACGGCGCGCTGACCTATGCCTCGCTGGCCGCGGGCCAGATGCCGGGCACGGCCAAGCTCGCGCTGGCGCTGGGCATCGGCGCCTTCGCCTTCGACCTGTTCGTCGCACGCAAGGCGCTGCACGGCCGCCTGATCGTGCGCAGCGTCCTCACCAATATCGTGCTGCCGGCCATCGTGCTGGCGCTGACGGTGTACTTCGCCGGCCAGAAGCCGCCGGTCGCGGTCTCAATCGCGCTGTCGCTGGTGATCGTGGCGATGATCGGCCTCTATCTCTACCGCGTCGCATTCCAGCCGCTGGCCCACACCTCCGTGCTGGTGTTGCTGATCGCATCCGTGGGCGTCCACCTGGCGCTGCAGGGACTGGGCCTGCTGTTCTTCGGCGCCGAAGGCCAGCGCGGACCTGCCGTGCTGTCCGGTTCCTTCACCGCCGGCGCACTGCGCTTCACCGGCCAGAGCCTCACCGTCTACGGCATCACCATCGCCTTCATCGTTGGGCTCTGGCTGTTCTTCGGCCTGACACTTTACGGCAAGGCGCTGCGCGCAACCGCCGTGAACCGGTTAGGGGCGCGGCTCGCCGGCATCCGCACCACGCTGTCGGGGCAGATCGCCTTTCTGCTGGCATCCGTCATCGGCGCGTTGTCGGGCATCATGATCGTGCCGATCACGACGCTCTACTATGACAGCGGCTTCCTGATCGGCCTGAAGGGCTTCGTCGCCGCGATCATCGGCGGCCTCGTCAGCTATCCCCTCACCGCCGTCGCGGCGCTGGTCGTCGGCCTCGTCGAGGCGTTCTCGTCCTTCTATGCCTCCAACTACAAGGAGGTGATCGTTTTCATGCTGCTGATCCCCGTGCTGCTGCTGCGCTCGCTCGCCGCGCCCGCCGTCGAAGAAGAGAAGGACTGAGGCTGAAATGCAGAGCCGCCTTCCCATCATCGTCTTCGCAGCCGTCATGGCCGCGATCCCGTTTGTCCCCGGCATGCCGCCGTTCTGGATCGTGCTGCTCGACAATATCGGCCTCGCGGCCCTCGTCGCGATGGGCCTCGTGCTGCTGACCGGCGTCGGCGGCCTGACCTCGTTCGGACAGGCAGCCTTCGTCGGCTTCGGCGCCTACACCACCGCGGTGCTGTCGACGGCCTACGGCCTGTCGCCCTGGCTGACGCTGCCGCTGTCGCTATTGGTCAGCGGATCGCTGGCGGTGCTGCTCGGGCTGATCACCGTCCGCCTCTCCGGCCATTATCTGCCGCTCGGCACGCTCGCCTGGGGGCTCGGACTGTTCTATCTCTTCAGCAAGCTGGAGTTTCTCGGTCGTAACGACGGCATCTCGGCGATCCCGCCGCTGTCGATCGGCACGTTCAAGATGCTCTCGCCCGGCTCGATCTATTACGCGATCTGGGTCGCCGTGATCCTCTCGGCGCTCCTGACGATGAACCTCTTGGATTCCCGCACCGGCCGCGCCATCCGTGCGCTGCGCCGCGGCCATGTCGCAGCCGAGGCGTTCGGCGTGCACACGCCGCGTGCCAAATTGCTGGTGTTCATCCATGCCGCGGTGCTCGCCGGCCTCTCGGGTTGGCTCTACGCGCATCTCCAGCGCGCGGTGAACCCGACGCCGTTCGGCGCACAAGCCGGCATCGAATATCTCTTCATCGCGGTGGTCGGCGGCGCCGGCTATGTCTGGGGCGGGGTCCTGGGCGCGGCGATCGTCGTGGTCCTGAAAGAGGTGCTGCAGAGCTATTTGCCGCTGATCCTGCCCGGCTCCGGACAGGTCGAGACCATCGTGTTCGGCATCATGCTGGTGGCGCTGTTGCAACTTGCGCCCGGCGGCCTCTGGCCCTGGCTGATGTCGTTCCTGCCGGAGCGGACCAGCGGCAAGAAGCCGGACACCTCGCTGAAGCTGGAGCAACGTCCGCGCGCGCCCGGCGAGTCCAACATCCTGCTCCAGGTCGACAAGGCGCGAAAGCAGTTCGGCGGCGTGGTCGCCGTCAACAACGTCTCCTTCGACGTCCAGGCACGCGAGATCGTCGCGCTGATCGGCCCGAACGGCGCCGGCAAGAGCACGACCTTCAACCTGATCACCGGCGTGCTGTCGGCCACGTCAGGCTCGGTCTCGGTGCTCGGCAAGAAGGTCGACAAGGCGCCGCCGCAGGAGATCGTCAAGCTCGGCATCAGCAGGACCTTCCAGCACGTGAAGCTGGTCCCTGACATGACCGTGCTGGAGAACGTCGCGATCGGCGCGCATCTGCGCGGCCATTCCGGGCCGATCGCCTCGATGCTGCGGCTCGACCGCGCCGACGAGGCCAAACTGCTCGCGGAGGCCGCCCGCCAGATCGAGCGTGTCGGCCTTGCCGACCAGATGCATCAGCTTGCAGGCAGCCTCTCGCTTGGCCAGCAGCGCATCGTCGAGATCGCCCGCGCGCTCTGCGTCGATCCGATGCTGCTGCTGCTCGACGAACCGGCCGCCGGCCTGCGCCACATGGAAAAGCAGCAGCTCGCCAAGCTGCTGCGGGACTTGCGCGACGGCGGCATGAGCGTCCTCCTGGTCGAGCACGACATGGGCTTCGTGATGAACCTCGCCGACCGCATCGTGGTGCTCGATTTCGGCACCAAGATCGCCGAAGGCACCCCCGCCACGATCAAGACCAATCCCGAAGTGATCAAGGCCTATCTCGGAGTGGCGGCATGAGCGCGCTGTTGTCGGTCACCGACGCCCATGTCGCCTATGGCAAGGTCGAGGCGGTGCGCTCGGTCTCGCTCGAGGTCGGCGCGAATGAGATCGTCACCATCGTCGGCGCCAACGGCGCCGGCAAGACCACGCTGCTCTCCGCCATCATGGGCATCCTGCCGCTGAAAGGCCGGGTCACTTTTGCCGGCCAGGATCTCGCCCGGCTCGACATCGAGGACCGCGTCGCGATGGGGCTCGGCCTCGTCCCGGAGCACCGCGAATTGTTCGTGACCATGAATGTCGAGGACAATCTCGAGCTCGGCGCCTTCCGCATCGAGCGGAGCAAGGCGAAGGCCTCGATGGAGCGGGTCTACACGCTGTTTCCGCGGCTGAAGGAACGGCGCAAGCAGTTCGCCGGCACGCTCTCCGGCGGCGAGCAGCAGATGCTCGCGATGGGCCGTGCGTTGATGGGCGAGCCGAAACTGCTGATGCTGGACGAGCCGAGCCTCGGCCTTGCCCCGATCATCGTCGCCGACATCTTCCGCATCGTCACTGAGCTCCGCGCCAGCGGCGTCTCCGTGCTGCTGGTCGAGCAGAACGCGCAGGCCGCGCTGAAGATCGCGGACCAGGCCTATGTGATGGAGCTCGGCGAGTTCGTGCTCTCCGGCAAGGCGAGCGACATCGCGGCGAACGAGCGCGTCGCGGCGAGCTATCTCGGCTTCCAGCATGAAGGCACGAGTGCGATTTAGGTCCGAGACCTTCCCGCGAATTCATCCGTCATCGTCCGCCTTGTGCGCGCTTGCGCACTGGTGCCGACGATCCAGTATTCCAGAGGCGGCTGTGCTCGAACCGAGATGCCTCGGCGTACTGGATGCCCCGCCTTCGCGGGGCATGACACCAGTGGGTACGGGGAGAGGCGAAGAGGGCCGCTCACCCCGCCGCCTTCTCCCGCTTCAATGCCGCCACCTCCGCCTCCAGTTCCGCAATCCGCGCATCCCTCGCCGCCAGCGCCGCCGCCACATCGCCCGCATCGAACTTCTGCGGAATATGCTGCGGGCAGTTGGTGTCCCAGGCTGCGATCTTGAACAGGATCACCTGCTCCGGCCGCGCGCGGTAGCCCTTCGGCATCAGCGACGTGGTCAGCGCTTCGTCGTCCTCGACGGCGCGCGCCTCGCCCCAGATCTTCACCCGGCGGCGATGGGCGTAGTCCATCACGAAGATATAGGCCTTGGGATTCTCCGAGAGGTTGCCCTGGGTGATGAACTGCTGGTTGCCGGCATAGTCGGCAAAGGCGAGCGTCTGCTTGTCGAGGATCTTGAGGAAGCCCTTCGGGCCGCCGCGGTGCTGGATGTAAGGCTGGCCGTCCGCCGATGCGGTGGCGAAGTAAAAGCTGTTGGCCTCCGTCAGGAACGCCTCGAGGTTTTCATCGACCTCGGTGCGCCAGCCGCGCTGCTCGACGCGGCCATAGGCCTCGCGCGAGCCCTTGCGCGCCTGGATTTCCTTCACCGCGGGGGTGAAAGCCACGTCGCTGGCATAGGTGTGGGCTGCTGTCGTCATCGGAACGTCTCCTAATTCCGGCGCATCGCTGCGTCTTCGCCCGCTAAAATGGACCTTTCGCCGGTCAAAACAATCTACCCGCTTGACACTTCATCGTTGCAATATATGCAATAATGAGATGGACCGCCTCGAAGCCATGCACGTCTTCGTCACCGTTGCCGATCTGCGCGGCTTTGCGCCGGCGGCGCGCAAGCTGCACCTGTCGCCCTCGGCGGTAACGCGGCTGATCGCGGCGCTCGAGGAGCATCTCGGCGCCCGGCTGCTGCAGCGGACCACCCGGCAGGTGAGATTGACCGACGTCGGCACGCGCTATCTGGAGCGCGCGCGGCGCATCCTCGCCGATGTCGAGGAGGCCGACGGCTCGGCGCGGGAGGAACGCCACCGGCCGAGCGGACGGTTGGTGGTATCGGCGCCGGTCGGCTTCGGCCGGCTGCATGTCGGGCCGGTCATGACCGACTATCTCAAGCGCTATCCCGAGGTCGGCGGGGAATTGCGCTTGTCCGACCATCTCGTCAATCTCGTGGAGGACGCCGTCGATGTCGCGGTGCGGATCGGTCATCTCGCCGATTCCTCGCTGGTGGCGCGCCAGGTCGGCGAGATGCGGCGGATCGTGGTGGCGACGCCGGGCTATCTGAAACGCCACGGCGAGCCGAGGACGCCGGAGGCGTTGCTCGAACACCAGACCATTCAGTTCGGGCCCTTCGCCAGCTGGCACTTCGTCCAGGACGGCCGCGACATCGAGGTCACGCCATCGCCCCGCTTCATCAGCAACAGCGCCGACGCCGCCCTGCAATACGCCGAGGCCGGCGGCGGGGTGACGCGCGTGCTGGCCTATCAAGCCGCCGAGGGGCTGAAGCGCGGACGGCTGAAAATCGTGCTAGCGACATACGAGCAGCCAGCGCTGCCGATCCACATCGTCTACCCGACCTCGCGGCTGCTCTCGGCCAAGGTGCGCGCGTTCGTCGATCTCGTGGCGGAGACGGCGGAGTGGAGGTTTGGGTAGGCGTGCCCCGGACGCATCGCAGCACGCAGTGATGCGATGCTGAGCCGGGGCCCAGAAGGCGGCAGGGTGCCATGTCGAGACATGGGTCCCGGCTCTGCGCAGCAGCGTTGCACGCTGCAGCGCGTCCGGGACACGGAGAGATCACCCCTTCTTCGGCACCACGCGGAACGTGCCGCTCGCCCTTGCGATCACGGCGTCGTCGGCCTTGATCAGGCACTGCGCGAAACAGATCGTCTTGCCGGTCTTGATCACGTCGCTCTCGATCGAACACCACTGGCCGATCTCGGCGGAGCCGACGAAATCGACCGAGAGCGAGACCGTCACGAACGACGTGGTCCAGTTCGTCACCAGCGCGCAGCTATAGCCCATGGCGTTGTCGGCGAGCGCCGTGATGAGGCCGCCGTGGATCAGGCCGCGGCCGTTGGTATGGGGTCTTGCCAGCCGCAGGCCGATGATGACGGCTTTGTCGGTGTTCTTCGAGTAAAGCGGCTCCCAGGGCTCGGTGAGAGGGCTCTTGCGGAACAGCGGCTCGAAGCCGGCGGGGATGTCGGTGGAGGTCATGGCGGTCTCGCGTGTGTGTGGCTGCCGCCATTGAACGCGATGTGGATGACGGTTTCACCGCCTACAAAGTTTTAAACGGCATTTGCGCGGGTGTTTGAAATGGGCGGTGTCGTTATCGCAAGCAAAGGCCGTAGGGTGGGTTAGCCGAAGGCGTAATCCACCACCGTCTGTATCCGCGGAAGCAGAAGAGGTGGGTTACGCCAAGCGATTGCGCTTCGCGCAATCGCAGGGCTAACCCACCCTACGGCACCAACTTCACCGCCCTAGAACGGCAACCCCACGTAATTCTCCGACAGCGACGTCATCGCCGCCTGCGACTGCGTGACGTAGTCGAGCTCGGCGAGCTGGATGCGGGCGCCGATGCTGCCGGTGTCGGGGAATTTGTGCAGCATCGAGGTCATCCACCAGGAGAAGCGCACAGCCTTCCAGACCCGCGCCAGCGCCGTGGCGGAATAGGCGTCGATCCCGGCGCTTGATTTCTCGTCGTAGAATTCGCGTAAGCCGCTCGACAGATAATGGGCATCGCTGGCAGCAAGGTTCAGGCCCTTGGCGCCGGTCGGCGGCACGATGTGGGCGGCGTCGCCGCACAGGAACAGCTTGCCGAAGCGCATCGGCTCGGCGACGAAGCTGCGCAGGGGCGCAATGCTCTTCTCGATCGACGGGCCCGTGACGAGGCTGTCGGCCGCCTCCTGGTCGAGCCGGCGCTTCAATTCGTCCCAGAAGCGGTCGTCCGGCCATTGGTCGACATGGTCGTCGAGCGAACACTGCACATAGTAGCGGCTGCGCCTGGTCGAGCGCATGGTGCAAAGCGCAAAGCCGCGGGCGTGGTTGGAGTAGATCAGCTCATCGCTGACCGGCGGCGTATCCGACAAAATGCCGAGCCAGCCGAACGGATAGACCCGCTCGAACTCCTCGATCGCCCCGGCCGGGACGCTGGCGCGGCTGACGCCGTGGAAGCCGTCGCAGCCGGCGATGAAATCGCAGTCGATCTCGTGGGTGACGCCGTCCTTGACCCAGGTCACGCGCGGGTGACTGCCGTCGAAATCATGCGGCTGCACGTCCCTGGCCTCGTAGACCGAGACGAGACCGGCCGCTTTACGCGCGTTCATCAGGTCGAGCGTGACCTCGGTCTGGCCGTAGATCATGACCGTCTTGCCGGTCGCCGCCTTCATGTCGATGCGGTGACGGCGGCCGGAAAAGGCGAGCTCGATGCCTTCATGCACCAGGCCTTCGGCATGTGCCCGCGCACCGGCGCCGATCTGGTCGAGCAGCGCGACGGTTCCCTCCTCCAGCAGACCGGCGCGGATGCGGCCGAGCACGTAATCCGGGCTCTGCCGCTCCAGAATGACATTGTCGATGCCGTAGGCGTGCAGCAGTTGCCCAAGCAACAATCCGGCCGGTCCGGCCCCGATGATTGCGACTTTTGTCCGCAATACTTGCTCCTTCCGATCCGGTAGGCTTTCCTCGCGGCTCGCTTGTCGCATTGCTCCGCGCACGATAATTATATCATATAACGGTTGGGCAAAAGGGGAGGGCCGTCGCCGGGCAGCGACAAATCCATGCAGCATGGCTGACGCAGACGGCGCGGCGAAGTGCGCGCCAGTTCCGGCTTGAACGCGTCCGCCATTTAGATAACATGTTAATTAACGAGACCGGGCCAACGAAGCCCGCCGTCGACAACAGGGAGAGACGTGTGATGAGGAAAGCCTGTCTGGCTTTGCTGCTGGCCGCAAGCGTGACGCCCGCTTTCGCGCAGGACAAGACCTTCGATTTGAAGATCTCGCACTGGGTGCCGGCTTCGCATCCGCTGCAGAAATCGCTGGAAGACTGGGCCGCCGCGGTCGAGAAGGATTCCGGCGGCACCATCAAGGGCAAGGTGTTTCCGGCCCAGCAGCTCGGCAAGGCGTTCGACCATTACGACATGGCGCGCGACGGCATCGCCGACGTCACCTATGTCAATCCCGGCTACCAGCCCGGCCGCTTCCCGATCGTCGGCGCCGGCGAGCTGCCGTTCCTGATCTCGGACGCCAAGGGCGGCTCGATGGGGCTGGACGCCTGGTATCGCAAATATGCCGAGAAGGAGATGAAGGACGTCAAATACTGTCTCGCCTTCGTCCACTCGCCCTCCTCCTTCCATTCCAAGAGCAAGAAGATCGTGCTGCCTGAGGACGTCAAGGGCTTGAAGATCCGCCCGGCGCACGCCACCATGGCGAACTTCGTGACATCGCTCGGCGGCACCAACGTGCAGTCCTCGGCGCCCGAGGTGCGCGACATCATCGAGCGCGGCGTCGCCGACGGTGTCACCTTCCCCTGGGGCTCCCTCGTGCTGTTTGGCATCGACAAGGTGACCAAATACGACATGGAGGCGCCGCTCTACACCACGACCTTCGTGTTCGTGATCAACAAGGACAAGTACAACGCGATGTCCGACAAGCAGAAGGCCGCGATCGACAAGAACTGCTCGGTCGAGATGGCGGGCGTGGTCGGCGAGCACTGGGGCAAGTTCGAGGATGCCGGCATCGACAAGGTGAAGGCGGAATCCGGCCACGAGGTCTACAAGCTGACACCCGAACAGACCGCCGCCTGGAAGAAGGCGTCCGAGCCGCTGGTGAAGACCTGGAGTGACGGCGCCAAGAAGGCCGGAGCCGATCCGGACGCCGCGCTGACGGAGCTGAAGGCTTCGCTGAAGAAGTACAACGCGCTGGCGGAGTAACGGCGGGCTGCGGCACACTCGCGGCACCTCTCCCGCTTGCGGGAGAGGTCGGCGCATCCGGGCGATGCGAAGCATCGTCCCGCGCGCCGGGTGAGGGCTCCCTCCTTGGGGGGTTCTCGATCGTGGAAGCACCCTCTCCCCACCCCTCCCCCGCAAGCGGGGGAGGGAGCGCAGCTCCATCGCGGGCACACCTCGAACTCGTCGGAAGGACCCTTTTCCCCATGAAGCGCTCCTGGATGGACCGCGTCATCGACACGATCGAATGGATCGCGGCCGGCTTCGTCGGCATCGTCGCGCTCGACATCTTCCTGTCGGTGCTCTTGCGCAACACGCTGAATTATTCGATCCCCGATTCGTTCGACATTGGCCGCATGCTGCTCGGCATCCTCATCTTCTGGGGCATCGCCGCGACCTCCTATCGCGGCACCCATATCACGGTGGACCTGGTCTGGGGCAATGTCGGGCCGCGCCATCAGCGCTGGATCGACGTGTTCGCGACCCTGGTGCTGCTGTTCGTCGTGACCGTGCAGACCTGGACGCTGTTCGACAAGGTGCGCGGCACCTACAACGACAATGTCCTGACCTTCGACATGCACATGCCGACCTGGCCGTTCTTCGCGATCGCCTGGGTCGGCGACGTCTGCGCCGTGCTGCTGATCGCGATCCGCACCTACCGCCTGATCTTCCATCCCGAAGACATGCACGATCCCAAATTGAAGGCGACGGAGTAATCATGAGCACCGATGCCGTCGCCGTTCTCGGCTTCGTTTCCCTGTTTGTCCTGATGCTGCTGCGCGTGCCCGTCGGCATGGCCATGGGCCTCGTCGGCGTGTCCGGTTTCGCCTATCTCGTCAACGGCACGGCCGCCCTGAAGCTGGTCGGCCAGACCTCGATGCGCACGGTGACCGATTACACCTTCGGCGTCATCCCGATGTTCCTGCTGATGGGCTCGTTCGTGTCCAACTCCGGCATGAGCCGCGAGCTGTTCCGCGCCGCCAACGGTTTCGTCGGACATTTGCGCGGCGGGCTCGGCATCGCCACCGTCGGGGCCTGCGGCGGCTTTGCCGCGATCTGCGGCTCGTCGGTCGCGACCGCCGCGACGTTCTCCGCCGTCGCCTACCCGGAGATGCGCCGCTTCGGCTATCCGCAATCGTTCGCCACCGGCGTGATCGCCGCCGGCGGCACGCTGGGCGCGATGCTGCCGCCCTCGACCGTACTCGCGGTCTACGGCATCATCACCGAGCAGGACATCGGAAAGCTCTTCATCGCCGGCATCATCCCGGGTCTGCTCGCGATGAGCATGTACATGATCACGATCTTCCTGATCGGTTATTTCCGGCCCGACTTCCTGCCCAAGGGCAAGGTGACGCCGTGGCGCGAGCGCTTTGCCGGCCTGAAGGAGATCTGGGCGCCGGTGCTGCTGTTCATCTTCGTGATCGGCGGCCTCTACGGCCTGCCCTATTTGCCGCGCTTCACGCCGACGGAGGCGGGCGGCGTCGGCGCCGCCGGCGCGTTCATCATCGGCGTGCTGACGGGCCGGCTCGACCGCGAGAAGATCCTGGCCTCGCTGCTGCAGGCGACGCGCACCGCGGCCGCCGTCTTCACCGTGCTGATCGGCGCGCTGATCTTCGGCTATTTCCTGACGGTGACGCAGACGCCGCAGAAGGTGACCGAATTCCTCACCGGCCTCGGTCTCGGCAGCTACGGCGTGCTGGCGCTGATCATGGTGATGTACCTCGTGCTCGGTTGCCTGATGGACGCCATGGCGATGATCATCCTCACCGTGCCGATCATCTTCCCCGTGATCACGCATCTCGGCTTCGACCCGATCTGGTTCGGCGTCATCATCGTCATGACCGTCGAGCTCGGCCTGATCCACCCGCCTGTGGGAATGAACGTCTTCGTCATCAAGAGCGTGGTGAAGGACGTGTCCTTCTCCACGATCTTCAAGGGCGTGATTCCGTTCGTGGTCACCGACCTGATCCGCCTCGTGATCCTGATCGCCTTCCCGCTGCTGGCGACCTGGCTGCCGACGCGGATGATGGCGAATTGACAGGGTGAAGCGATGACGACACCGACGCTCGAGACAAAATACGCTTTCACCATCACCGCGCGCATCGGCGAGGTCGTCACCGCCGGCGAGACCGGCATCGGCGTTCGCCGCATCATCCCGATCATCGGCGGCGAGGTGAAAGGCGCGATCAATGGCAAGGTGCTGCCGTTCGGGGCCGACTTCCAGACCATCCGCCCCAACGAACTGATCGACCTGGAGGCGAAGTACGCCTTCGAGACCGACGACGGCGCCATTGTCTATGTCGAGAACAAGGGCATGCGATTCGGGTCGGTCGAACTGCTGCAGAAGCTCAAGCGCGGCGAGCCAGTCGATCCCAAGCTGATCTATTTCCGCACCGTGCCGCGGTTCGAGACCGGGCACGAGAACTATCGCTGGCTGATGCAGCACATCTTCGTCGGCTCAGCCGCGCGCCATGCGGATCGCGTCGTGATCGACGTGCATCAGGTGATGTGAAGGGCGGCGGCCTCTCAACGCTCCCCGCTCGTCGTCCCGGCGAAAGCCGGGACCCATACCGCGTGATCTGTCGATTCCGGCGGTCGGGGTACCAAACGACCAATCTTCGCCAAATTCCCCTCCGGGAGTATGGGTCCCGGCTTTCGCCGGGACGAACCGAATGTGAGGATCGCCGCCCGGCTCTATATTGACTCCCGCCGAATTCGTTATACAACATAACTATTCTTATAAGGACGCAAATGACACAGGGAAACGCCGAGACCGCTGACGCGGGCGCCTCCGGGCTATTGAGGATCGAGAGGGCGGACCGGGTTCTGACCGTGGGTCTGAACCGGCCGGCCAAGCGCAATGCGCTCAACGACGGCATCATCCTGGAAATCGGCGAGTGTTTTGCGTCCCTGCCCGAGGATATCGGCGCGGTCGTCATCCACGGCATCGGCGACCATTTCTCCAGCGGCCTCGACCTGTCCGAGCTGACCGAGCATGACGCGACCGGCGGCCTGCTCCATTCCCAGATGTGGCACCGGGTGTTCGACCGCATCCAGTACAGCCGCGTCCCCGTGATCGCGGCGCTGAAGGGCGCCGTGATCGGCGGCGGGCTGGAGCTTGCGTGCTCGGCGCATATCCGCGTCGCCGAGCCCTCGACCTATTTCGCGCTGCCGGAGGGACAGCGCGGCATCTTCGTCGGCGGCGGCGGCTCGGTGCGGCTGCCGCGATTGATCGGCGTCGCCCGGATGATGGACATGATGCTGACGGGCCGCGTCTATAGCGCGACCGAAGGCGCCTCCTACGGCTTTGCGCAATATGTCACCGAGGCCGGCAACGGGCTGGGCAAGGCAATGGAGCTCGCGACCAAGGTCGCCTCCAACGCGCCGCTGACGAATTTCGCCGTGCTCCAGGCGCTGCCGATGATCGCGGAGGCCAATCCTCAAACGGGTCTCTTGATGGAATCGCTGATGGCGACCGTCGCCCAGAGCGACAAGGAGGCAAAGCGCCGGATCCGTGAGTTCCTCGAACACAAGACCGCAAAGGTAAAGCCCAAGTCATGAGCGCGCAGCCGTCCTCTTCCAGCATGGAGCGCGGCGCGAGCACTTTCCCGCTGCGGCCCATCTCGTTCGGCGACCCCGTCGTCGACATCGAACGCCGCGACGACGGCACGATCTACCTGCGGCCGAAGCAGCCGCTCGGCGATTATCCGGTTCGCCTCACCGACCGCCTGCATCACTGGGCCAACACCACGCCGGACCGCGTCTTCATGGCAGAGCGCGAAGGCGGCCGCGGCTGGCGCAAGATCACTTACGCCGAGCTGCTGGTCGCGAGCCGTCACATCGCATCCAGCCTGATCGCGCGCGGCCTGTCGGCGGAGCGGCCGGTCGTCATCCTCTCCGGCAACTCGATCGACCACGCCCTGCTCGCCTTCGGCGCGTTCTATGCCGGCATTCCGTTCTGCCCGGTGTCGCCGGCCTATTCGCTGGTGTCGAAGGATTACGGCAAGCTGTCCTATCTGATGAAGCTGCTGACGCCCGGCCTGGTCTTCGCCGAGGATGCCGACAAGTTCGCCGATGCGCTCGCCGCCAACGTCTCGCTCGGCACCGAGATCGCGGCGTCCTACGGCCACGTGCCGGGCCGCGACGTCACCCTGCTCGCCGACCTCATGGCGACGCCGATCCGCAGCGATCTCGACGAGGTCCACGGTAGGATCGGCCCCGACACGATCGCAAAATTCCTGCTGACCTCGGGCTCGACCGGCAATCCCAAGGCCGTCATCAACACCCAGCGCATGATCTGCGCCAACCAGGTGATGCTGCGCGAGACGCTCGCCTTCCTCAAGGACGAGCCGCCCGTCATCATCGACTGGCTGCCCTGGAATCACACTTTTGGCGGCAACCACAATATCGGGCTGACGCTCTACAATGGCGGCTCGATGTATCTGGACGCCGGCAAGCCGATGCCCGGCGGCATCGAGGAGACCGTGCGCAATCTCCAGGAGATTTCGCCGACAGTCTATTTCAACGTGCCGAAGGGCTATGAATCGCTGCTGCCCTATTTGCGCGATGATCAGGGCCTGCGCGCAAAGTTCTTCGACCGCCTGCACGCGATGTTCTTCTCGGGCGCCGCGCTGTCGCCCTTCATCTGGGACAGCCTCGACGAGCTCGCGGTGAAGGAAAAAGGCTATCGGGTGCCGATGCTGACCGGCCTGGGGGCGACCGAGACCGCGCCGTTCTTCATGTCGGTCAATCCGCGCACCAGCCGCTCCGGCCATGTCGGATTGCCGGTATCAGGCAATGACGCCAAGCTGGTGCCGAACAACGGCAAGCTGGAAGTGCGCGCCAAGGGGCCGAATGTCATGCCCGGCTACTGGCGTCAGCCCGACATCAGCGCGAAATCCTTCGACGAGGAAGGATTTTACAAGATGGGTGATGCGCTCAAGCCCGCCGACCCCGATGATCTCAACGCAGGCTTCGATTTCGACGGCCGTGTCGGTGAGGACTTCAAGCTCGCCAGCGGCACCTGGGTCAGCGTCGGCCCGCTGCGCGCGCGCCTCACAGCGGCCTGCGCACCGCTGGTGCGTGACGTCGTCATCGCCGGCATCAACCGTGACGAGGTCTCCGCGCTGGTCGTGCTCGACCTCGACGGCTGCCGGCTGATCAACCCGACACTGCCGACCGACGATCTCGTCGTCGCGACGCGCGACCGGCTGGTGCGCGAGGCTTTTCGCGAACGCCTGACCCGTTTCCTCAGCCAAGCCACCGGATCCTCGACCCGGATCACGCGCGCGATCCTGATGGACGCGCCGCTCTCGATCGACAAGGGCGAGGTCACCGACAAGGGCTCGATCAACCAGCGCGCGGTGCTCGAGCATCGCACCGAATTGATCGAGGAGCTCTACGCTGCCAATCCGTCGGACCGTGTGATATCGGTCGGCTAACCCGGACATAAGCTACAGGAGAACGCCATGTTGTTGAAAGATCAGGCAGTCATCGTCACCGGCGGCGCATCGGGACTGGGCGCGGCCACTGCGCGAAAACTGGCGGCACAGGGCGCCAAGGTCGCGGTCTGCGATCTCAATGCCAAGCTGGCGGAAACCGTCGCCGCCGAGATCAAGGGTGTGGCAATCACCTGCGACGTCTCCGATGCCGCCTCCGCCGAAGCCGCGGTCGCGCAGGCTGCGAAGGCCCACGGCCCGGCCCGCGTGCTGGTCAATTGCGCCGGCATCGGCGTTGCCAAGCGCGTGGTCGGCCGCGATGGCCCGATGGCTCTTGCCGATTTCGACAAGGTGATCAAGGTCAATCTGATCGGCACCTTCAACATGCTGCGTCTTGCCGCCACCGAGATGTCCAAGCTGGAGCCGCAGGCGACCGGCGAGCGTGGCGTCATCATCAACACGGCGTCCGTTGCCGCCTATGACGGCCAGATCGGGCAATCCGCCTATTCGGCTTCCAAGGGCGGCATCGTCGGCATGACGCTGCCGATCGCGCGCGAACTGGCACAATTCGGCGTTCGCGTGCTGACCATCGCGCCCGGCCTGTTCCTGACCCCGCTGCTCGCGAACCTGCCGCAGGAAGCCCAGGACTCGCTGGCCGCCGCAATCCCCTTCCCCCGCCGGCTCGGCCACGCCGACGAGTTCGCCGCGCTCGCGCTGCACATGGTCGAGAATTCCTACCTGAACGGCGAGGTGGTGCGCCTCGACGGCTCGCTGCGCATGGCGCCGAAATAGGGCGCGCGACACATGTTCGTGAACCGGCGCGACGTACAGATCCAGTGGGGTGATTGCGACCCCGCCAACATCGTCTACTACCCGCGCTATTTCGCGATGTTCGACGATTCGACCTCGACCCTGTTCGAGGTCGCCGGGTTCTCCAAGCAGGACCTGGTCCGCAAATACGGCCTGGTGGGCATCCCCATGGTCGACACGCGGTCCAAGTTCTACATCCCCTCGACCTACGGCGACTGGATCACCATCGAAACGAAGATCGAGAGCATCAAGCGATCGAGCTTCGAGGTGAAGCACAACGTCTACAAGGGTGAGGCGCTGGCGATCGAGGGTTTTGAGACCCGCGTCCTGGTCGGTCGCGATCCCGTTAACCCCGACAAGCTGAAATCGGCACCGTTCCCGGCGGAAATGGTAGCCAAATTCACGGGGAGTTAAGTCCGGAGCTAAATCGCCGCATCACCAAAAGAGGGGGCTGAATTACCCCCCGATTTCTGCTTTCAAAGAAAACACGTAAGGGAGGAAACAATGAAACGCTTTTACCTGACCGCCGCCATCACCGCGGCGGCGCTTGCCCTGCCGGCGCTGCCCGCATTGGCCCAGACCAGCGAAATCACCATCGGCATCACCACCACCACCACCGGCCCCGGCGCCGCGCTCGGCATTCCCGAGCGCAACGCACTGGAATTCGTGCCGAAGGAGATCGGCGGCGTGCCGCTGAAGGTGATCGTGCTCGACGACGGCGGCGATCCCACCACCGCGACCACCAACGCCCGCCGCTTCGTGACCGAATCCAAGGCCGACATCATCATGGGCTCGGCGCTGACGCCGCCGACGATCGCGGTCTCCAACGTCGCCAACGAAGCCGGCATTCCCCATTTCGGCCTGGCACCGTTTCCGATCACGCCCGAGCGCATGAAGTGGTCGGTGGCGATGCCCCAGCCGATCCCGATCGTGGGCAAGGTGCTGTACGAGCACATGAAGGCGAAGGGCGTGAAGACGCTCGGCTATATCGGCTATTCCGACTCCTATGGCGACCTCTGGTTCAACGATTTGAAGGCCCAGGCGGTGCCGATGGGCATGACCATCGCCGACGAGGAGCGCTTCGCCCGTCCCGATACCTCGGTGACCGGACAGGTTCTGAAGCTGGTTGCCGCCAATCCCGACGCGATCCTGGTCGGCGCGTCCGGCACCGCGGCCGCGCTGCCGCAGACCGAGCTGCGCGAGCGCGGCTATCAGGGCCTGATCTACCAGACCCATGGCGCCGCCAGCATGGATTTCATCCGCATCGCCGGCAAGGCAGCGGAGGGCGTGCTGATGGCCTCCGGTCCCGTCATGGATCCCGAGGACCAGCCGGACAGCGCGCTGACCAAGAAGCCGGGCCTGGCGCTCAACTCGGCCTATGAAGCCAAATACGGCCCGAACAGCCGCAGCCAGTTCGCCGGCCATTCCTACGACGCGTTCGAGATCCTCAAGCGCATCATTCCCGCGGCACTGAAAACCGCAAAACCCGGCACGCCGGAATTCCGCGAAGCGATCCGCCAGGCGCTGCTGTCGGAGAAGGAGCTGGCGGCGAGCCAGGGCGTCTACAACTTCACCGAAAAGGACCGCTACGGCCTCGACGACCGCTCGCGCATCCTGCTGACGGTGAAGAACGGCAAGTACATGCTGGTGAAGTAAGCGCGGCGACAGTCTTGAGACGACGAGAGCCGGCCCAATGGGCCGGCTCTTTTGTTTTGGCTTTGAGATTAGCGAGCGCAAACTCGAATCGAGTTTGGCCAGCTACGGCGCTCTCTCCGTTCCCTCCCCCCTTGCGGGGGAGGGGCAGGGAGAGGGGTGCCACACGGGGATTCTTTCCGTCGCGCGCCTACCTCGCCGCATCATCAACAACCAGCACCTTTTCCTGGGCTACCCCCCTCCCTAGCCCTCCCCCACAAGGGGGGAGGGAACGCACCTTGGTCGGGGCGCTGGACGGGTCTCATTCACCAGGCCTCACGCCGCCTGCCGCAGCGGGGTCCAGGCGAATTCCGGGTAGTAATTGTCCATCATCCGATCGACATAGGCGGTGAGGTTCGGAAAGCCCTCGGCGCGCTCGCGCAGGGCCGATTCGAAGAACGGCGAGAGAATGCCGGCGAGCATACCGAAGGCGGTGGCGTCGACGCCGCAGGGCCTGTTGCCCATCAGATAGGACTTGTCGCCGAGCTGCACCGAGAGCGCAAACAGCGAGCGCACGGCAAGCTCGACATCGTCATCGGGCCCATGTCGGCCGAGGCCCGAGAGCAGATAGTTCTCGGCGACGCGGAATTGCGCATCCTCGCGCAGTTTCTCGCGGTTGTGCTCCGGTGCGCCGTCGAAGAAATGCGCAGGCCCCTTGGCGAAATTGACCGGATCGACCCAGCGCGCACCGACCAGCCCCCAATAGACATGGTGCTCGATCATCCGTTCGAACGCCCAGGCCTGCGCGCGGTCGGTCAGCGACAGCCCGGCATCGAAATCGAAGCCGTAGCGGCGCTCGATATGGGCGCGGATGAAGGTGGAATCGGCCACCGCCTCTCCGCCGTCGTCGATGAAGGGCAGCTGCCCCTTCGGCGAGGCCGGCGGCATCGCCCGCTCCTTCCGGTAGGGCAATCCCGCCATCTTGAGCTGCACCTCCGTCTTGGTGACGAAGGGGCTGATTTCCGGCAGGCCGAAACCGGTGCCAAATCCGTAGAGCGTGATCATGAAAGCTTCTCCTGAACCACCGAAAGAGTTGACGGAACCTAGTGCCGGGCTGCTGCCACCATGGTGGCAGCAGCCGTGATATCTTCTGCGAAACGGGCCCCCCGCCAGGCACGGCCCATCACATGGCGGACCAGCGCGTCCGCAGCCTGGATCAGCGGGCGTGCCACCACGCTCGCAAGGGCAAACCGGAGGTCGACGGCCATGAGATCGAGCGAAACGAGGCGGCCGAACGCCGATGCGGACCACGCCTGTGCCCGCAACATCGGAATAGCCGGGCCGAAATGGGTCGGAATGATCATGGACAAATCCTCTTCAGTCGATGTGTTGTCCCGGTATAGAACCTCCCTGCTGCCAACATCCTGTCAGCAGCAGCGCGCCGCTTTCTGAAAAGATCACCGACAAGGGACCAGCATGAGACGCGCCGACCGGCTGTTTCAAATCATCCAGGTGCTGAGGCGCACGCGTAAGCCGCTGACGGCGGACGCCATCGCGGCCGAGCTCGAGACCTCGAAGCGAACGATCTATCGCGACATCGCGACGCTAATCGGCCAGCGCGTGCCGATCCGCGGTGAAGCCGGCATGGGCTACATCCTGGAAAAGGGATTTGATCTCCCGCCCTTGATGCTCACGCCCGACGAGATCGAGGCGGCGGTGCTGGGCGCACAATGGGTCGCCGGCCATGCCGATTCGGCACTGGCACGCGCGGCCGAGGATCTGATGGCCAAGATCGCCGACACCGTGCCTGAGCGCCTGCGTCCCTTCGTGCTGGAGCCGGCGAGCCGGGCACGGCCGAGCTGGAACAGGGAGCCGGACCGCCTGGACATGGTCCGCACGCGCACCCAGATCCACGAAGGCAAGAAGATCATGCTGCGCTATCGCGACGAGCAGGGCCGCGCCAGCGAGCGCATGATCTGGCCGATCTCGGTCGGCTATCTCGAAGCCGTGCGCCTGCTGGCGGCCTGGTGCGAGCTGCGCGGCGACTTCCGCAGCTTCCGCACCGACCGCGTGGTCGATGCCAATTATCTCGACGAGAGATATCCGGAGCGGCGCGACGTGCTGCGCGCGAAATGGCGGCAGAGCCTGGTCTGGGGCCCGCCGAAGGACACCTGAGGGATACGTGACGAGGATGGAAGAGAACTCCCCCATCGATCCGTCGAGCTGTTGCCAGAGTTGCGGCGCCTGCTGCGGCTATTCGGCCAACTGGCCGCGCTTCTCGATCGAGAGCGACGAAGAGCTTGCCGCGATTCCGGAGGCGCTGGTCAACGACCGTCAATCCGGCATGCGTTGCGAGGGCGATCGCTGCTCGGCCTTGCAGGGCGAGATCGGAAAAGCGACCGCATGCGGCATCTATGCGGTGCGGCCGGAGGTGTGCCGCACCTGCATGCCGGGCGATGCCGAATGCGCGATGGCGCGGCGGAAGTTCGGGTTACCCGTGATCGCCAGCGTTTAGGCGGGAACGGCTTCGCTGATTTCGTCGTCGATCTCGTCGTCCAGCGGTGCGAGCACCGACAACGGCTTGGTCGACAGCGTGATCGGCTTGCGACCGCCCGACAGCGACGGCGAGGATTTCGCCGTGCCCGCGCGCGACAGCGCGTAGAGCGTCGAGCCGACTCGGCCGCCGTTCTCGATCAGGTCACGCTCCTTGCAGCTCCCTGCGATCGCGACCGCCAGCGAGTGCAGATGGCTGCGGCGATAGCAGAACAGCGCCAACCTGGCGCGCGCGTCAGGGGAAACACTCTCAACCAGCCTCGGCAGGCCACTCTCGCTGGCGCGATACATCTCGCCGAGGAGCTCGTCGCGAACCGGGCAGAAATCGCTCTCAAAAGTGTCGCGGCTTGAAAACATTGCAGTTCTCCCTCGTGTGGGAAGATGCAGCGCAATTCTCTAATGAAAGGTTAACCACGCTGCCCGGTAGTCACCCGGGGTGCTTGCGCCCTCGCCGCGAATCGGAGGCGCCGGCGGGCAACTTTCTCTGGCCATCCTTCGAGGCGCCCGCCTTTGGCGGGTCCCCAGGATGAGGCTTTGGTTTGCGGCGAAATGCCAGACCCTCATGGTGAGGAGTGCCGCCTTACGGCGCATCTCGAACCATGCAGGCCGAGCAGCCAGCCGTGGCTACCCTCAGTTCGCCGCCATGAAGATGGAGAGGCCGAAGCCGGTGAGATGATGCAGCGCCTGGTCGACGCCGATCAGGGTCCAGAACCAGGGATGCGCGAGGTCGACGCCGAAATTGGCCGAGACCAGCCCCTTGGCGCGGTCGATCGTGATGTGGATCACGAAGTCGATGAAGGCCACGAACCAGAATTTCGGCGCCACGATCAGGATCAGCGGCAGCGCAACCGCAAGGTGAATCAGGCAATGCACCAGAAGCGGCAGGGCCCAGCCGTGCTTCTGGTCCTTGCCATGCGCCATCCAGGCGGTCTGAAGGACGAAATCGGCGATGATGTGCTTGAAGGTGAGCAGCAACATCCAGCCAATGAGCGCTTCGACCGGAACCGCCGATGACATGGGTGGAAACGACAAAGCCGACGCCCTCGTTGAGGTGACAAGAAAAACTGGAGCGTTCAGCGCAACTTCTTCTTGGACCGGTCAAATCGCCGGGACCTCTGATTTATGACACCTCCCGCGGCGGAATGCAGCCGGGAGGAACCGGAAAATCGCCAACTGTGGCTAACCGGTGATAGGATGAACTTTCGCCGCGGTCGCGTGGAGTAAGGTTACCCTCGGCTCGAAATTTGCATTCCGGTCCCGGCGCGCTATCATTGCCGGCCCAAAATATCGTTCTTTTTTCAGACGTTTAGGAATTGCAGGGCGCCCGCCGCGATCACGTCCGCGAGCCGTCCGTCACCCGAGAAATAAGGCCAGAGTGCTGCCATGAGTACTGATATGAGTACTGAAGGCCCCACCGCATCCCCGATTGAGCCGCCGCCGCGGCGCCCCAAGGTGATCAAGACCAATCAGCAGCAGGTCTTCCTCTACGTCGTGCTGACCCTGCTGCTGTCGCTCGCCACCGTCTGGGGTGGCCGCGCCATGCTGCACAATTCGGAGACGCTGATCTTTGCCGTCGGCGCTCCCAACAGCGACGAGGCGTTGTTCGCCGCCAAGCTCGCCACCCTGCTGAAGAGCAACGCCTCGCGCTTCCGGATCAAGATCGTCAACAACGCGGACAACGCGAAGGCGGTCGCGCAATTCGACCGCAAGCAGGCGGACCTTGCCGTGCTGCGCACCGACGCCAGGGTGCCGCTGCGGGCGCGCACGCTCGCGATCCTCGAGCACGATCTCGTGCTTCTGCTCGGTCCCGGCAACAAGAAGATCAAGTCGATCGCCGAGCTGAAGAAAAAGAAGGTCGCGGTCGTCGCCGAGAACGAATCCTCCCTCGCCTTCGTCCGCAACATCCTCGACATCCCCGACGGTCCGGACGCCGCGAAGATCCAGATGGCGCCGCAGGGCACGACGCTCGACAAGCTGTTTGGGCCGTCAAACGGCTTTGGCGCAGTGATCGCCATCGTTCATGCCTCCAGGGCGGTACGCGACAAGGCCTATGAGCAGGTCGCCAAGCGCGGCGGCTTCACGCTCAACGCGATCGACGAGGCCAAGGCGCTGGCGCGCAAACTCCCGGGCATTTCCAGCGAGACGCTGACGGCAGGCACGCTGTCGACCTCGCCGCAAATTCCCGACGATGACCTCGACACGATCGGGCTCGAATGGCTGCTGGTCGCGCAATCCAGGATGTCGGCATCCGCGGCGGGCGAGCTGGCACGCACCATCTACGAGAACAAATCCGCGCTCGGGCTCGACAACGGCTTTGCCAGCAGAATTGAGCCGGCCTCGACCGAGAAGGACGCCTTCGTGATGGCGCACCAGGGGGCGGCCGACTACATCAACGACGACACCAAATCGTTCATGGATAAGTACAGCGACCTGATGTATCTGGGCGCCGCCGCGCTCAGCGTCATCGGCTCGATCTTCGCGGCGATCTACGCCAAGATCACCCGCATCGCGCCGGAGAAGGCCAGCGAGCTCTCCACGGCGATCCTCGACATCGGCGAGCGGATCGAGCACGCCCACTCTCTGGACCAGCTCGAATGTCTCCAGGACGAGCTGGAGGGCATCCTGCGCGGCGCCGTCATCGGCCTCAGGGACGGTACGATCAGTACCGACGGGCTCGACACCTTCAAGCTCGGCTACGAATTCGTCCGCGACGAGATCGGCATGCGCCGCGACTATCTGAAACGCCATGCCGGCGAAACCGAGAAGACGGTGCAGGGCGGCGGCCCTGCCCAGCACGACGACACCAACGTCGTGGTGGTGAAGACCGCCCAGAGTGCCTGAGCGAGCGCCGGTTGGGCCGGCACCACTCTCGTGTCCCAGACAAGCTGCAACGCCAAAAGGCGTTGCAGCGCAGAGCCGGGACCCGGGAGATGAGCATGCGCTGCTGAATGGGCCCCGGCTCTGCAGCGCATCACTACGTGTTGCGCTGCGTCCGGGACACGAGAGTGAGGTCGTGACGTCGTCTCAAAGAGGAGACGCGCGCGACCGCCGCCGAAATGCATAGGCAACAGGCCCTGCCGCAAGGCTGGGATCCGCGACAGTCCCTCCCGCCCGATCAATGACGGTCGGCCGTCTGGAACTGCCGCGATCTGCAACCGTTGGTTCGCAACTACAACCGGAGACCGCAGCATGCGTGCACTCCTCATCATCCTCCTACTGGGAATGCTGGCGGCGGCCGGCTACTTCGCCTATTCCGCAATGGCGGTCGAAGGTGAGCCGATCCCGACGGAAGGCTATGTGGCGCTGGCACTGGGCGCGGGGTTTTCCATCATTGTCGGCGTCGGGCTGATGGTGCTGCTGTTCTTCAGCAGCCGCCGCGGCTACGATGAGCCGCCGCATTTCAGGTAGCCTCCCCGCCGGCAACGGCCGTGCCGATCCGCGGACTCGGTGCAGCGGCGCCGTTGACGCTGCCTGCTGCCGTCGCCCGTCGTTGACGGCCTCCGTTCGGGCAGGCACCTTGGCGCCGACCGATCTCAAGACCGAGCCACCTTCTCGCATGTCCAAGCCGCTGATTACCGCTTTGGCCCAGTTTGCGGCCGCCACGGCCGGCCGCAACATGACCAAGGTGGCCTATGTCGCGGTGACCGCCGGCGTGCTCAGCATGGTCCTGCTGACCGACAAGCGGGCCCACGAGGCGCACAATTGGGTCAGCGGCCTGCTCTGGACCTGTCTCGCCTATTTCGTGTTCGAATGGCTGGTCCGGCTGCGCCACATGGCGCGGCAGGGGCGGCTGTCGCTCTACATGTCCTCCTCCGCCGGGCTGGTCGATGCGATCGGGGCGCTGGCCGTGCCGGTCGCGCTTCTCCTTGGCGCCGAGCCGAAGACGGCCTGGCTGCTCAGCGTGCTCTGGGTGCTGAAGGTGGTGCCGGGCATCCCCGGCCTGAGGCAGCTTCGCCGCGTGCTGGTGCTGGAATCGGGCCCGCTGCTCAGCGTGCTCGTGATCTTTCTGATGGTGGTCTTCCTCGCCTCCGTCGCCGAATATTTCCTGGAGCGGGACGTGCAGCCGCAGACCTTCGGCAGCGTGCCTGCGGCGCTGTGGTGGGCCGTCGTCACACTCACGACCACCGGCTACGGCGACGTCGTGCCGGTCACCCCGCTCGGCCGCATCGTGGCGGCCGCGGTGATGATCTCCGGCCTCGGCGTGTTCGGCCTCTGGACCGGTATTCTGGCGACCGGATTTGCCGCCGAGACGCGGCGCGACAATTTCCTCAAGACCTGGGAGTCCGTCAGCAAGGTGCCGTTCTTCGCGGCCCTCGGGCCCTCTGCGATTGCCGACGTCACCCACATGCTGCGGACCATGGAGCTGCCGGCGCGCACCCTGGTCATCCGCAAGGGGGCGCAGGGCGACTGCATGTATTTCATCGCCGCCGGCGAGGTCGAGGTCGACCTGCCCGGCAAGAAGGTGCAGCTCGGCGAAGGCGCCTTCTTCGGCGAGATGGCGCTGCTCGGCAACAACATGCGCGGGGCCAATGTCTCGACCACGAAAGTGTCGCGGCTTCTGGTGCTCGACCTCGTCGACTTCCGCGTGCTGATGGCACGGCATCCCGATCTCGCCGAGACCATCGACGCCGAGGCGAAACGGCGCGCGCTCGAAAACAGATAAAGGAGACAAGAATGTCGGACATCACCGACGCAGCCACCGGCCCCGTGCTCGACCGCGACGGCGCCCGCGCCACCATCCGCCTCAACCGGCCGAAGCACCTCAACCGGCTCCAGGCCGAGGACCTCGACGAACTCGTCAGACTGTTCGACCTGGTCGAGGCAAATCCCGAGATCCGCGTGCTGGTGCTGACCGGCACCGGACGCGCCTTCTCCGCCGGCTACGACCTCAACTCGGTTGCCGAGCGCGCCGTCAGCGCCAGCGAGCAGCAGAGCGCGGGCTCTGCGTTCGAGGTGGTCGTCAACCGGCTGGAGGATCTCGGCGTGCCGACGATCTGCCGGCTCAACGGCGGCGTCTATGGCGGCTCGACCGACCTCGCGCTCGCCTGCGATTTCCGCATCGGCGTCGACACCGCCGAGATGTTCATGCCGGCGGCGCGGCTCGGGCTGCATTATTACAGGAGCGGCATCAAACGCTACGTCACCCGGCTCGGCGTCGACAATGCGAAAAAACTGTTCCTGACGGCGCAGAAGATCAGTGCGCCGGAGATGCTGCGCATCGGCTACCTCACCGCCATGGTGGCGGTGGAATTTCTGGACGAGGAGGTCGACCAGCTCGCCAACATCCTCGCCGGCAACGCGCCGCAGGCGATGCGCGGCATGAAGCGAGCGATCAACGAATTCGCCCGCGGCGAGCTCGATGACCACGCCGCCGACCAGCGCCACCGCGACAGCATGCGCGGCGACGAGATCAAGGAAGGCATCAAGGCGTTCGCGGAGAAGCGAGCGCCGCGGTTTTGATCACCCCCGCTTCGACCGCATCGCGCGCACCTGCGTGAGCTTGGGATCGCGCACGAACGCCTGGTAACGCTTGCTTTCGACGGCGTAGATCGCGATCCGTCCCTCGCCATCGGCATGAACGCCCCAGCCGAAGCGCTTGCCGAGGCTTGACGCCCTCATGCACGCCTGCCCCCGGGAGAAGAACGCTTCACGCGCCGCATGCTTCTCCGCCTTCGTCGCCTTCGCATCGAGCTCGCGTCCCGGCGCAGACGTCGCGAAGATCACGTCATCGGAGGTGTATTTGTAGGGCGACTTCGCGATCATAGCATATTGCAGGCACGCGACCGTCGGCTTTCCCGCGCGCAGCGGCGGCTGCTCCCCAACCCGCGCGGGACAGTCTTCGGCAACCCGGATGAAGGTATGGAAGCAGTTGGTCGTGTGCATCGGCTTCGTCATCTGCAGCCCCGGATCATTCAACCACCAATAGCCGCGGCATGCTGCGCCGCCATCTCCTCGTCCGCCGAATTGATGCGCTGGAATGCCGGCCGCGCGGTCATGCGCTCGGCATAGCGGACGAACACGTCCTTCTTCGGCACGATGCCGAACATCATGGTCCAGTTGAACGCCACCCCCCACAGCACATCCGCGGCCGTCATCCGCTCGCCGAGCAGATACGGCCCCCTCGACAGCTGCGCTTCCAGCGCGCCGAGCATGGTGTCGTAGTCGGCATAGGGTGACTGCGTGATCGGCGCCGGCTCGCGCTGCATGAACTTGTCGATCAGCGCCGGCTCGAACGACGAGCCGTAATAGGCGATCCAGCGCAGGTAAGGTCCGCGCAGCGGATCGTTCAGCGCGGGCGTCAGACCGGCCTGCGGGAAGAGATCGGCAAGATAGATAGTGATCGCGACCTGCTCGGTCACCAGGGCACCGCCGTGGCTGATCGCCGGGACCTTGCCGAGCGGATTGATGGCGAGATAAGCGGGCTGGCGCTGCTCGCCGGCCTTCATGTTGAGGACATGGAGATCATAGGGCGCGCCCAGCTCCTCCAGCAGCACCCGCGTGCCGGTGGCGCGGCTTTGCGGCGAGTAATACAGCGTGATGCGGTTCGGATCGGTCATGGCAGGTCTCCATCTGGCCAGCGGGCGGTGGCGCAGCTTGTAGCGGGTCATACCTGACATCCTGTGTCAGGTATGGTTTAAGCAATCATGCGCGCGAGTCGAATGTTGTCGATCCTCACCACCCTCCAGGCCAGGGGGCAGGTCTCCGCGCCGGAGCTCGCGGAGGCCTGCGAGGTCTCGGTGCGCACGATCTATCGCGACATTGACGCACTCGCGGCGTCCGGCGTTCCCGTTTACGCCGACCGCGGCGCGGAGGGCGGCTATCGGCTGCTCGACGGCTATCGCGTGCGGCTAAACGGCCTGTCGCAGAGCGAGGCCGAGACGCTGTTCCTGGCGGGCTTGCCGGGCCCGGCGGCGGCGCTCGGGCTGGACGCAGCAATGATCGCCGCGCAGAACAAGCTGATGGCGGCGCTGCCCGTCCATCTGCGCCAGGATGCCAGCCGGATGCAGGAGCGCTTTCATCTGGACGCGCCGGGCTGGTTCGGCGAGGCCGAGGAGCCGAAGCATCTGCGCATGATTGCCGGCGCGGTGCTGCGCGGGACGCTGATCAAGATCCGCTACCAGAGCTGGCGCGCGGAGAAGCAGCGTCGCCTCGCGCCGCTCGGCCTCGTGCTGAAGGGCGGGAGCTGGTATTTCGCCGGCCAGGTCGACGCCAGCGTGCGCACCTATCGCGTCGCGCGCGTGCTCGACTGCACAGCGCTCGACGACGGCTTCGATCGTCCCGCCGATTTCGATCTCGCCGCCTATTGGCAGGCCGCGACGCTGCGCCTCGAAGCCGAGATGCATCCCAATGTCGCGATCGTCCGGTTGTCGCCGTTCGGCGTCAAGTTGCTCGACGCGCTGAGCCAGCCCTACGTCAAGGCGCGCACGCAGGTTGAGGAGACCGCTGATGCGGATGGCTGGCGCATTGCCCGCGTGCCCGTCGGCAAGACATCCTGGCACGCCGCGGCCGAATTGTTGCGGCTCGGCCCCGAGGCCGAGGTGCTGGAGCCCGCCGACCTCCGCGACAAGATGGCGGAGCTGACGCAGGCGATGGCCGCGCGCTATCGCGCGGCGCGGAAAACATGAGGCCGGCATATTTCGCCGCAGCCCACGAAACACTCCTGAAACACGATTCTCCTCATCCCCCGTGAACGCGTTCGCGTCTCGGCCCGACCGAGATGCAGGGACACAACAACGGCCTTAGCGCCACACTGGAGAATGAAGATGTTTCGTAAGCTTGCTCTCGGTCTGATCGCCGCCGGTTCGCTCGGCGTTGCCGCTCTCGCGCCCACCGCCGCCTCGGCTGGCGGCTTCTATCCGCATCATCACTGGGGTCACGGTTGGGGCTACGGCGGCGGCATCTACCTCAACACCGGCGTCGGCAATTGCTACCAGGAGCGCCTCGTTCGGACCCGTCACGGCATGCGCGTGCGCGTCGTGAATGTCTGCGCCTACGGGATCTACTGATATCTCGCCTTCCAAACAAAGCTCCGGTCGCGCTGCGGCCGGAGCTTTGCGTTTGGTCAACGGCTCCTCAGATTCCGGCGAAACCAGGCCCAGGTTTCGCGCGTCGTATGGATGTAGCCACGGCCGCGATAAACGATCTCGCCGTCGACGATCTCGTTCAGCTTCGGCAGCGCGTGAAACGGGATGGAGGGATAGGCGTGGTGCTCGACGTGGTAGGGCATGTTCCACGCAAACCATTTGACCACCGCAGCGGTATAGGTGGTGCGGGTGTTCTGAAAAGCGCTGCGGGTGCGCTCGCAGCCGGTATGCTCGGCATAGAGATAGGGCCGCAGGAACAACTGCCCGACGGCAAGCGGGACGAGCCAGACCCAAAGCAGCAGCGCTGACGAAAACCACAGCGAGAGCGCGAGCAGCAGGGCATAGACCGCGACATAGACACGCGCCTCTCTCACGATGACGGCGCGCTTGTTTTCGGGGATCCAGGCCACGGTGACCTTTCCGGTGATGGCATGGCCAAGCATCAGCCGAAGACGGCCGGCGACCTGGAGCAGGCCGCTATAGGCGATCGCGAGCTGCGTGTCGGATGTCGGCTTCACGCCGACGATCAGCTCGGGATCCTTGTCCGGATCCTGGGTGTAGCGGTGGTGGTCCCAGTGAAACAGGCAGTAATATTCGTAAGGCAATCCGATCAGGAAGGCCGAGAGATAACCGACGACGAGATTGAGGCTGCGGCTCCTGAACGCGGTCTTGTGCGCGGTCTCGTGCACCGCCATGAACAGGAAGGCGACGACATAGCCCTGCACCGCCATCAGCGGCAGCGCCCAGAGCACGCCCCAAATCGACGAGATCTTCCAGATCAGCGCGCCCACCAGCACGATCACGCCATAATGGCCAAGGCTCTGCGCTGCGCCTCTGAGATTGGAGCGGACCGACAATTCGCGCAGCATGGCCGGCGTCAACGGCTTCAGGCGGTGGCCGGACTCTGAAACAGTTGCGTCAGTCATGATCGGATGCCTGTGTCACTTGCCGAGAAGGGCTGCGATCTCGGCCCTGATGAAGGCCTGGTCGCGCGGATTGCCGACGGGGTTGCCGGCGCGATGGCCGTGCAGCGACGGGATCGGATGCAGCACCGCCGATTTCGCGTTCACCAGCCGGCCGAGCTCGTCCTCGTTGTCGCGGACATCGAAATAACGGTCGGTCGCGCCGGGCATCAGCAGCATGTGGGCCTTGATCGCCGCCAGCGCGCGATCGAAATCGCCTGCGAAGGTCGCGCAGCGGCTGATGTCGCCATTCTGCCAGATGCCGATCTGCGCCAGGAGATCATTGGCGTCGCGCCGGGCAAAGGTCGCGTCCCAGACGCGGACGAGATAATCCTCCAGCGAGGTGAAGCCGGCCTCGCGCCAGAGCTCTTCGCGATAGAAGCCGTGCGACATCGCCCAGCCGGCATAGACGCGCCCCATGGCGCGATAGCCGGCGACGGGCTTGTCGGCGAAGCGGCCGTCGCGGAAGGCAGGATCGGCGGTCAGCGCGGCCCTCACGCTCTCCAGGAAGACGTGGTTGTAGGGTGCGCAGCGAGCGCTGCCGCAGACTACGGCTGCACGCTCGACCATGTCAGGGTGCAGCGCCGCCCAGTGATAGGCCTGCATGCCGCCCATCGACCAGCCATAGACGAGGGCCAGCCTCGAAACGCCGAAACGTTCGGTGAGAAGGCGATGCTGGACCGCGATCGCATCGTGATAGGTCACCTCGGGAAACGGCGCTGCGGTATTCGACGGCGAGGACGACAGGCCGTTGCCGAACAGGTTCGGGATGACGATGAAGTAGCGCGTGGGGTCGAGCACGCCGTCCGGGCCGATCAGCCACTCGGTGTCAAAATGCTGCGCGCTGAACGAGGTCGGATAGAGGACGACGTTGTCCTTGGCCGGGCTCAGCGTGCCATAGGTCTTGTAGGCGAGCTTCAGCGAAGGGAATACGGTCCCGGACTGGAGGGTGACGTCGCCGGCCTCGAAGATCTCGTAGTGCGCCGTCATGAACCGAACTCCCGCTCGCAGCCACAGACTACGCCGCGGACGCGGCGATGCATCGATCATGCCGGGCCCCGCGGACGCGCCGTTGCGCCACAGCAATTAACTGTACTTTTAGTACAGTTATTTGACGCCGGCAAGATAAATCAGATCAGCTCGCCGGCTCAGGCGATGGCGGCGACGTATCGCTCCACCGACGCCGCGAAGGCGGCCTTGGCGCCGCTAGCAATGTTGCGGCCCCACCAGGCGCCATAGATGCGATCGAACGCGAGCGGCTCGACGGCAGCCGCGATCCGCCGTACCGCGGCTGCATTGAGCGGCATGTAGTTCGGGTAGGAGTACATGAAGCTGACGAAGCGGCGGTCCATCGTCACCTGGGCGATGTCGCCGGTGAGCAGCGCGCCCCTGCCGTCCGCACTGCGCGCCGAGTGCAGCATGGTGGCGCCGGCGAAATGACCGCCGGTGCGGAGCAGCAGCACATCGTCGGAGATGCGGTGGCTTTCACCGGTCCAGTGCACGATCGAAGGATGCGGCCGCGTGACGAAGGCGCGATCGTCGGCATGCAGATAGACCGGCACGCCGCCAAAGGTATCGCTCCAGTCGGCGGCCGCGCCGTAGTAGTGCGGATGCGAGATCGCGATCGCCTTCAGTCCGCCGAGCGCTGCGACGTATTGGATGGCGTCGTCGGTTGCGAGCGGGATGCAATCCCACATCACGCAGCCGTCGCCCTGAGGCACCAGCAGCGCGCGCTGCCCGATGGCGAAGCTCGGCTCCAGGCTGATCCCAGTGAGGCCAAGATCGTCGCGTCCCACCAGTCGGTGCCCCTGCATGAGCTGCTCGCGCGTGAGAAACGTCTGCCCTTTCCAGTTCACGAACTGCCGCTCGTCCTCGCAGATCACGCAGGAGGCGGGTGGATTTCCGCCGTTCGGAAATTGCGCGCCGCAGGTTTCGCAGGTCCAGAAAGGCATGACCAGAGCTCCGTGAGAAGATCGCAGGATGACATCGCGAGCGAGCTTTCAGCAAGGTCGATGAGCGGGGTGACTGGAACCAACGTGACGAGCGCCCGTTACGTTCAGATCAACGCCAGAACGGTTGGCCAAAGGGATCGCGACGCACGAACAGCATGCTTGGGTATCGATGACATCGCGGCTTCCCTCCTCGTCCCGTATCTGGCCTCTATTTGCGCTCAACTTCTTCATGGCCGACATGCAGTCGGGCATCGGGCCGTTCGTCGGGGTCTTCCTCCAGGAGCGCGGCTGGGCAACCGGGCTGATCGGCACCGCAATGACGATCGGCAATGTCGCGGGCATGCTGGTCACGACGCCGATCGGCGGCTTCATCGATTCCAGCCGCAACAAGCGGCTATGGGTCGTCATTCCCGGCATCTGTGTGGTTCTCGCCTCCGCGATCATCCTGATCTCGCAAGACTTCTGGGCGGTGACGTTCTCGCAAGTCGCGCAATCGCTGGCGAGCGCCGCCATCGTGCCGGCGGTCACCGGCATCACGCTCGGCATCGCCAAGCAGAAGGGCTTCAATGCACTCAACGGCCGCAACCAGGCCTTCAACCACGCCGGCAACATGGTGGGCGCGGCATTGTCTGGCTATCTCGGCTACAGATTCGGCTATGTCGCCGTGTTCGTGCTGGCGGCCGTGTTCGGCGCCATCGCGATCGCCTGCGTGCTGATGATCCCCGCCAAGGCGATCGACGATCTCGCCTCACGCGGCAGCAAGGAGGACGACTCCAAGGCTCCGCCGGATGCGATGACGATGCTGCTCAAGCACAAGGCGCTGCTCGTGCTGGCACTCGCGCTCGCGCTGTTCCACCTCGGCAATGCCGCCATCGTACCGCTCTACGGACTTGCGGCGGTGGCCGAGGGACAGGCCAACGGCCCCAGCTTCGTCGCGACCACCGTGGTGATCGCGCAAGGCGTCATGGTCGTGACGTCGCTGATCGCGATGAAGGCGGCGAGCAAGCGCAATTACTGGCCGGTGATCCTGGTGTCCTTCATGTTCCTGCCCATCCGCGGCGTGCTCGCCTTCTTCGTCACGGGATGGTGGGGCGTCGTGCCGATGCAGGTTCTCGACGGCATCGGCACCGGACTGCAGACGGTTGCCGTCCCCGGTATGGTGGCGCGCTCGCTCAACGGCACCGGCCGCATCAATCTCGGCCAGGGCGCCGTGATCACGGTGCAGGGCATCGGCGCCAGCCTCAGTCCCGCGCTCGGAGGCTGGATCGCGCAATGGATCGGCTACGGGCCGACTTTCCTGCTGCTCGGTGGCTTCGGGCTCGCATCGATGGCGCTGTGGCTGACATTCGGCACGGCTGTGAAGAAATACTGAGGTCCACCACCCCCAGCGCCACGGGGCGAATTGCCGTTGCAATCCGCACACACGGGGACTGCGGCACCTGGTCGCGGTCTCTGCGCGCCGTTGCGAGTGGCTTATCGCGCAATCCGGCGCTTTTGCCATTGCGGCGCACCAGCCTGACGATACAACCTGCCGTAAACCGCCAACAAGCCTGCCCTTCCCGATCGATGATCCAGCCTCAACTCTCATTCGACGGCGACCCGAATGGCCCGGCCTATGAAAGATGGCGCGAGCAGTTTTGCCGTCAGGTGGCCAACGTCGATTTCGTGCCGGTCGGAGAAGGGCGCGTCCATCGAACCATTGCGCCGGCGATTCTTCCCCGTATCAGGCTCTCGGCCTCGTTCGGCTCGCCGATGTCTTTCGTATCGTTGGGGACGAACGACGAATTGGTGATTACGATGTCGCCCAATTCGGCGCTCAGCGGGGCCATGGGAAAACGCCCGCTGGAGATCGCCGCGGGCGACGTCACGATCGGCGATCCCTCGATCAGGGGCGCCCACATCACTCAGACAGGGTTTGGCAATTTCCAGACTGCGCTGCTGCCGCGCAAGGCGCTGCTGCGGGCGTGCCCGAATGCCGAGGACCTGATTGCACGCTCGATCCCCGGCGCCAATCCGGTCACGTCGATGTTCCTGCGCTATTATGATCTCGCACATGAGTATGCCGACAAGCTCGGTCCCGCGGAGTTGGACGCGGTCTCGCAGCACCTGTTCGACCTTTCGGTGCTGATGATCGGAGCGCGCGGCGATGTCGCCGAACAAGCCCGGATGCGCGGCCTGGCGGCAGCGCGTCTCGAAACCCTCAAGTCCGACATCCTGGCGCAGCTCGACAGCCCTGCGCTGTCGCTCACCCTCCTTTCAGCCGCGCACCGGGTCAGCCCGCGCACGATCCAGCTGCTGTTCGAGCAGGCGGGCATCACCTATAGCGGCTTCGTGCTGGAGCAGCGCCTGCTGCGTGCCGAACGCCTGCTTCGAAATCCGAGCCTGCGCACGCGCAAGATCATCGAGATCGCGCATCTCGCCGGTTTCCACGACGTCTCCTACTTCCATCGCGCGTTTCGCCGCCGCTTCGGACAAACGCCGGACGATGTCAGGAAGCTGGCCGGCGACGCCGGCTAGCGAAACTCGACCACGATCTTGCCGAAATGGCCGCCCTGCTGCATCAGGCGCAACGCGTCCGGCACGGCATCGAAGCTGAATACGCGATCAATCACCGGCTTCATGCCATTGCGTTCGATCGCGGCCGTCATGCCCTCGAACATGCGGCGGCTGCCGACGGAGAGGCCGATGACGTGCAGGTTCTTGGCGAACAGGCTCGGGATCGCGATCTGCTGCGAGAAGCCCGTGAGCACGCCGATCACCAGGATGGTGCCACCGACGTGCGCAGCCTCGAGCGATTGCGCAAAAGTATCTTTGCCGCCGACTTCGACGATGTGGTCGATGCCTCCGCCGCTCCACTCCGCTGCGGCCTTGCCCCATTCCGGCACTGAACGATAGTTGATGGTGTGGTCAGCGCCGAGCGCGCTAGCGCGTTCAAGCTTCTCGTCGCTCGACGAGGTCACGATCACGCTGGCACCGGCAAGCTTTGCGAATTGCAGCGCGAAGATCGAGACGCCGCCGGTGCCCTGCACCAGCACGGTATCGCCGGGCTTCACTTTTGCCTCTTCGAACAGCGCACGCCAGGCGGTAAGCCCAGCGCAGGGTAGCGTCGCAGCCTCTCGGAACGACAGATGCGAGGGCATGCGGCTGACACCCTCGGCGTCGAGCAACATGACCTCCTGCAGCACGCCGGGCCGCGTGCCGCCGAGCGCGTAGCGGCGGCTGGCCGCCGAGACCTTTCCGTCGATCCAGGACTGGAAGAACATCGGACAGACGCGATCACCGGTCGCCAAGCGCGTGACGCCCTCGCCGATGGAGACCACCTCGCCCGCACCGTCCGAGAACGGGATCAGCGGCAATCTCGTGACGCCGCCCTTGCCCTGCACGGTGAGCAGATCCCGATAGTTGAGCGATGCCGCGTTCATCCGCACCGTGACCTGACCCGGTCCGGGCGTAGGCTCCGGCAGATCGGCCAGCTCCATTCCCTCAATCGACCAGTCGCGCGCGACCTGCCAGGCTTTCATGGGAAGCACTCCCTCTCAGGTGCCAAAGCTCTTCTGCACCGCCTTGTCGAGGGTATCAGCCCCGACGAAGCGCTGACGCAGCTCGCGCTTGAGCAGCTTGCCGCTCGGGTTCTTCGGCAAGGCATCCACGAAGATGACGCGCTTGGGCACCTTGAAATGTGCCATCTGGCCGGCGCAGTGCTTGATGACGGATTCTTCGTCGAGCTTCTCGCCGCTCTTGACCACGACGATGGCGGTGACCGCCTCGATCCAGCGCGGGTCGGGCAGGCCGACCACGGCGACCTCGGAAACCCCCGGGATACGGTACACCATCTCCTCGACCTCGCGGCTGGCGACGTTCTCGCCACCGGTCTTGATCATGTCCTTGACGCGGTCGACCACGGTGATGTGGCCCTCGTCGTCGACGGTAGCGAGATCGCCGGAATGAAACCAGCCGCCGGTAAACGCTGCCGCGGTCTTCACGGGATCGTTGTAATAGCCAGACAATAGATGCGGCGAGCGGTGCACGATCTCGCCGACCTCGCCGACTTCGACGTCTTCCATCGCCGTGTTGACCACGCGCGTCTCGACATTGAGCACCGGCTTGCCGGCCGAACCGGCCTTGCGCAGCTGGTCCTCCGGCCGCAGCACGGTCGCGAGCGGCGCGATCTCGGTCTGGCCGTAGAAATTCCAGAATTTTACGGCGGGCAGGCGGCGCTGCAGCTCGAGCAGAACTTCCACCGGCATGATCGAGGCGCCGTAATAGCCCTTCTGCAGGGTCGAAAGGTCGGTCTTGTCGAAAGACGGCGAGCGCAGCATCGCGATCCAGATCGTCGGCGGCGCGAAGAACGAAGTGATCTTGTGCGCCTGGATCAGCGCCAGGATGTTGTCGGCGGTCGGCTTGCCCGTGATCACCCCGGAGGCGCCGAGATACACTTGCGGCCCCAGAAAGACGTCGAGCTGGGCGCAGTGATAGAGCGGCAGCGCGTGCAGGAACTTGTCGTCCACGCTCATTCCGCCATCGATGATGCAGCTGACATACTGCCACATCACCGCTTCATGGGTCAGCATCGCACCCTTGGGCAGGGATTCCGTGCCGCTGGTGTAGACGATCTGCGCGAGATCGCGGCTGTCGACCGAGGCCTCCAGGAACGAACCGTCGGCATCGAGCAGATCGTCGAAGGTGGTCAGGCCCGCGGGCGCCGACGCGGGATCCTCGCCCGGCAGCCAGATCATCTTCTCGACCGCACACTCTTTCGCGCTTGCGGCCTGAGCCGGCTCGACGAAATCGGGGCCGGCCGCAAGCAGCTTCGCGCCGGAACTCTTCAGGATGAAATTGATCTCGTCGGGGTTGAGCATGAAGTTGATCGGCACCAAAACCGCCCCGATCCGCGCCACCGCGAAGCGCAGCGCGGCAAAGGCGTGCGAATTGCGGGAGAGCACCGCGACGCGATCGCCCTTCCTCACGCCGAGACCGAGCAGGCCGCGGCCGAGCCGGTTGCAGATCGCATCCATCTCGGCAAAGGTCCAGCTCACACCACCGCAGCTCACCGCAAGCTTGTTCGGCCCACGCCCCGCCGAGCGGCGCAGGAGATCGCCGATGGAATGCTCGCGTGCTTTCGAGATGGTGGCTGCGGTGTCGCCGGTCATGTGTCCCTCCGTGTGATGTCTTGATTTGTTGAATTTCTTGCTTGAAATCTTGCGTCTTGTTTTGCGCTACCGGCGCCGGGCCGCCTGCGCGTGCTCCATGTACATGTGCTCGACCGAGCGATCGAGCGAGGCGATCTTCTCGAAGCCACGGCGCCAGTCCTGCAAATGCCGGCGGGTCCAGAGCACGCCGGCCTCGCGATCGCGGCGGCGGATCGCCTCGATGAGATGGCGATGCGCCGCGACGAGACGCGGGCCGCCTTCGGCGACGCCGGTCACGATCATCTCGGTGGTCGGATAGAACAGCTGCGCCGCGGGCTCGCGCGCGAGCTGGAGCACGCGGTTTTGCGAGGCCTTGGCGACCAGCACGTGGAATTCGGCATCGCATTCGGCCAGCATGGCGGGACTGCCAATAGCGGCCTCGCTGCGCGCGAGATTGCCGGCGAGCTCGGCGAGATTCTCCTCGCTCGCGCGCTCCACCGCGCCCTCGATGCTCGCCACCTCCAGCGTCATCGAGGCCTCATAGAGCTCGCGGAACGTCACCTCGTGCAGCACCAGCGCGCGGCTGAGACGGCTTGCGAGCTTGCTGTAGCGCGGCAGGCAGGCGTGCAGGCGGCGCGAGGAATCGCGCCGGATCAGCCCGCCCTCCTCCAGCACACGGATGCCCTCGCGGATGGTCGAGCGATTGACGCCGAACTGGCGGACCAGATCGTGCTCGGTGCCGATGGGATCGCCGGGCTTGATGCGGCCATTGACGATCTCGCGCTCGATGGCGTCGGCGACCTTCTGATAGGCCGGCGCGACATCGATCGGTCGGAACAGCGGCGCGACAGGCAAATCGGCCTCCAATGGTGATTGTCGGACAAAGTATAGACGTCGCCGCCGTATGCGTCAAACTGCGTCATTGATGCGAGAGATGCAACAAATTGACTCTGCCGGAACCGGGTCCTAACTTTGTCGGACAAAGGGACAGAATAGTCCCGCTCAAGAGGAAACGTATCCATGAGATCTATCGCAGCACTCGTGTCTGCGGCCGGCTTGCTGTCGGCTGCTCTGATCACCCCCGCCTCGGCCCAGCAGGCGCCGCTCAAGATCGGCGTGCTCTCCGACTTCTCCTCCGTCTATTCCGACATTGGCGGCATGGGGAATGTCGAGGCGACCAAAATGGCGATCGAGGATTTCGGCGGGCAGATGTTCGGCAAGCCGATCGACATGGTCTCGGCCGACGTCCTCAACAAGCCCGACGTCGCCTCCACCATCGCCCGCAAATGGTGGGAGACCGAGGGCGTCGACATGATCATCGACCTGCCGACCTCGGCGACCGCGCTTGCGGTAATGGAGCTGTCGAAGCAGTACGAGAAGATCATGATCGTGACGGATGCGGCCAGTTCCGACATCACCGGAAAATCCTGCTCGCCCTACACCGCGCACTGGACCTACGACACCTACGCCAACGCCCACACCGTCGGCAGCGCCATCGTCAAGAACGGCGGCGACACCTGGTTCTTCCTCACCGCCGACTACGTGTTCGGCCATTCGGTCGAGCGCGATACCGGCGATGTCGTGAAGGCCGCGGGCGGCAAGGTGCTCGGCAGCGTCAAGCATCCGCTCAATACGGCCGATTTCTCCTCGTTCCTGCTTCAGGCCCAGGCCTCCAAGGCCAAGATCATCGGCCTCGCCAACGGCGGCGGCGACACCATCAACGCGATCAAGCAGGCCGGCGAGTTCGGCATCGTCGCCGGCGGCCAGAACCTGGCCGCGATCGTGATGTTCATCTCCGACGTGCACAGCCTGGGCTTGAAGCTCGCGCAAGGCCTGATCATCACCGAGGCCTATTACTGGGATCTCAACGACAAGACCCGCGCCTTCGGCAAGCGCTTCCTCGAGCGCGTCAAGCGCATGCCGACGATGAACCAGGCGGCGACCTACAGCGCGACGCTGCATTACCTCAAGGCCGTGCAGGCCGCCGGCACCAGGGACACCAAGACGGTGATGGCGAAGATGCGCGAGCTGCCGGTGAAAGACGCCTTCACCGACAACGGCGTGCTGCGCGCGGACGGCCGCATGGTGCACAGCATGTACCTGTTCCAGGTGAAGAAGCCGGAGGAATCCAAGGGGCCGTGGGATTACTACAAGCTGCTCGCCGAGGTGCCTGCCGACCAGGCATTTCGGCCCCTGAAGGATGGCGGCTGCCCGCTGGTGAAATAGGGCGCGCCCCGCAATCCGTTCAGCAAGCCTCGCTCGTCCGCTTGACCCATCACGGCGGACGAGCGACGACGCGGAGCCCAAAATAGCGGCAGGTACGCCTCGCGCCGCCGTCTGATCTGCATCAAGTTGCGATGCAAAATTCACTGCAATGTTGAGGCTGCCTTTCCGCACCATCAGCGGCCGGGCGTTCGTGTCTCAACAGTGGGCGCCGCCTCACGGCGTTTTGATCAAAATGAACTTCACTCCGGGTCGCGTCATCGCCGCGATCGCCGTCCTCGTTGCTGGCGGCGGCTATTACTATTGGCAGCACCGCGATACCAACACGCTGCCGGCAGGCTTCGCCCGCGGCAACGGCCGCATCGAGGCAGTCGAGATCGACATCGCGACCAAGACGCCGGGCCGGATTCGCGAGATCCTGGTCAACGAAGGCGACTTCGTGCGCGCGGGCCAGATTCTGGCGCGCATGGACACCGAGCAATTGCAGGCGCAGCGCCGCCAGGCCGAAGCACAGCTGCAGCGCGCGTCCATCAACGTCGAGACCGCCAAGAGCCTGGTGAACCAGCGCGAAGCCGAACGCAAGGCCGCCGAGGCCGTGGTCGACCAACGCATCGCCCAGCTCGACAGCACGAGCCGCAAGCTCGATCGCTCCGAACAATTGATCAGAACCAGTGCGGTATCGCAGCAGGTGCTGGACGACGACCGCTCCGCCAACGCCACGGCCAAGGCGGCGCTCGCCGCGTCCCACGCTCAGGTCGCGGCATCCGAGGCCGCGATCAGCTCCTCACGCGCCATGGTGATCGACGCCGGTGCTTCGGTCGACGCCGCGAAGGCCGCGATCGAAAGCATCAATGCCGACCTCAATGACAGCGTGCTGAAGGCGCCGCGCGATGGCCGCGTGCAGTATCGCGTGTCGCAGCCCGGTGAGGTGCTCGCCGCCGGCGGCCGCGTCCTCAACATGGTCGATCTCGGCGACGTCTACATGACGTTCTTCCTGCCGACGGCGGATGCCGGCCGCGTCGCAATGGGCGCCGAGGTTCGCCTCGTGCTCGACGCCATCCCGCAATATGTGATTCCCGCCAAGGCCACCTTCGTCGCCGACGTCGCGCAATTCACGCCCAAGACCGTCGAGACCGAGGAGGAGCGTCAGAAGCTGATGTTCCGCATCAAGGCACATATCGCACCCGAGCTGCTGCGCCAGCACATCGAGCACGTGAAGACCGGCCTGCCAGGCATGGCCTATGTGCAGCTCGATCCGGCCGCGCAATGGCCGGGCAATCTCAAGATCAAGCTGACGCGATGAGCGCGGCTGCCACAGCCGATGCATCGGCTGCCGCCGGCAACGTGGTGCATCTGGAAGGCGTGGGCCTGAGCTATGGCAAGGCCCGGGCTCTCGATGCCATCACGCTCGACCTGCCGTCCGGCTGCATGGTCGGACTGATCGGCCCCGACGGCGTCGGCAAATCGAGCCTGCTGTCGCTGATCGCCGGAGCCCGCGCGATCCAGGACGGACGCATTCACGTGCTCGGCGGCGATATGGCAAGCTCGCGCCATCGCCGCAACGTGTGCCCCGACATCGCCTATATGCCGCAGGGGCTCGGCAAGAATCTGTATCCGACACTGTCGGTGTTCGAAAACATCGACTTCTTCGGCCGTCTGTTCGGACACGACAAGGCCGAGCGACACAGGCGGATCGCCGGCCTGCTGCGCGACACCGGGCTCACGCCCTTCGCCGACCGGCCGGCGGCAAAACTCTCCGGCGGCATGAAGCAGAAGGTCGGCCTGTGCTGCGCCCTGATCCACGATCCCGAACTCTTGATCCTGGACGAGCCGACCACCGGCGTTGATCCGCTGTCGCGCCGCCAGTTCTGGGAATTGATCACCTCGATCCGCGATAGCCGGCCCGGCATGAGCGTGATCGTCTCGACCGCCTACATGGAAGAGGCCGCGCAGTTCGACTTCCTGATCGCGATGAATGCCGGCCGCGTGCTGGCGACCGGAACGCCTGCCGAGCTCAAGCAGCAGACCGGGACGGATACGCTCGATGACGCGTTCATTCGTCTCTTGCCCGAAGCGGATCGCAGCAACTATGCCAATGTCGTCATCCCGCCGCGCGCCGAGGACCATGACGAGATCGCGATCGAGGCCGACCACCTGACCCGACGGTTCAACGGCTTCGTGGCCGTCGACGACGTCAGCTTCCGTATCAGGAAGGGTGAGATCTTCGGCTTCCTCGGCTCCAACGGGTGCGGCAAGACCACGACCATGAAGATGCTCACGGGCCTCCTGCCGGTGAGCGAAGGCACCGCGCGGCTGTTCGGCAAGACCATCGATGCCGGCGACATGTCGGTGCGGCGGCGGATCGGCTACATGTCGCAGGGCTTCTCGCTCTATTCGGAGCTCACGGTCGCGCAAAATCTCGATCTGCACGCGCGGCTGTTCGAGCTGCCGGCGGAGACCATCGCTCCGCGCATCAGCGAGATGATCAGCCGGTTCGACCTCGCCGACGTTACCGAGGCCCTGCCCGATGCGCTGCCGCTCGGGCTGCGGCAGCGATTGTCGCTGGCGGTCGCCATGATCCATGCGCCCGACATCCTCATCCTCGACGAGCCGACCTCCGGCGTGGATCCGGTCGCCCGCGACCGCTTCTGGCAGATCCTCGCCGAGCTCTCCCGCAAGGACGACGTCACCATCTTCGTCTCGACCCATTTCATGAACGAGGCCGAGCGCTGCGACCGGATCTCGCTGATGCATGCGGGCAAGGTGCTGACGTCGGACACACCCGCGGCGATCGTGGCCGCGCGCGGCACCGCGACGCTGGAGCAGGCCTTCATCGCCTGCCTGGAAGAGGCGATCGCGGATACGCCAGAGCCGGCGGGCCAGCCTGCGATCGCATCGCCCCTCCCGGCCGCGACAGCACAGCCGCCACGCAAGCGCGGCGCGACGTTCAATCCGACCCGCATGCTCGCCTATTCCCGGCGCGAGGCGCTCGAGCTGCGGCGCGATCCGATCCGCGCCACGCTCGCAATCCTCGGCAGCGTGCTGCTGCTGTTCGTGCTCGGCTACGGCATCAGCATGGACGTCGAGAACCTGACTTTCGCCGTGCTCGACCGCGACGACAGCGCGATCAGCCGCGACTACAGCCTCCAGATCGCGGGCTCGCGCTACTTTACCGAAAAATCCCCCATCACCGATTACGCCGATCTCGACCGTCGCATGCGCGCCGGCGAGATCGGGCTCGCCATCGAGCTGCCGCCGGGCTTCGGCCGCGACGTCAGCCGCGGCCGCCATGTCGAGATCGGCGCCTGGGTCGACGGCGCCAATCCGACGCGGGCCGAAACGCTGCGCTCCTACGCCCAGGCGATCCACGCCACCTGGCTCGCGCAAAAGGGCCGCGAGCTCTATGGCGAGGCGGCGATCGCCGGCTCCTATCAGCTCCAGCTGCGCTACCGCTACAATCCCGATGTCATCAGCGTCGTCGCCATGGCGCCGGGCATCATTCCGCTGCTGCTGATCATGATTCCGGCCGTGCTCGCCGCGCTCGCGGTCGTGCGCGAGAAGGAGCTCGGCTCGATCGTCAATTTCTACGTGACGCCGGTGACGCGGCTGGAATTCCTGCTCGGCACGCAGCTGCCCTATGTCGTGCTGGCGTTCGGAAACTTCCTTCTTCTCGTCGGCTTTGCCCTCGTCGTCTTCCGTGTCCCCTTCACCGGGAGCTTTCCGACCTACGCGCTCGCCGCGCTGCTCTATGTCACGGCGACGACCGGCATGGGGCTGGTGATCTCGGCCTTCATGAACAGCCAGATCGCGGCCCTGTTCGGCACCGTTCTGGTCACGCTGATTCCGGCCATCCAGTATTCCGGGCTGATCGATCCGGTCTCCTCGCTGCAGGGACTTGGTGCCCTGGTCGGGCGGCTCTATCCCACCACCTATTTCGTCACGATCTCGCGCGGCACCTTCTCCAAGGGCCTGGCGTTCGACACCCTCCACAACGATCTGCTGGCGCTCGCGATCATGGTCCCCGTCCTGGTGATTGCCGGCGCGATGCTGCTGAAGAAACAGGCCCGCTGACCATGCGCTTCGACAATTTGTTTCAGCTCGGCATCAAGGAATTGCGCGGCCTGGTGCGCGACCCCATGCTGCTCGTGCTCATCGTCTATTCCTTCACGCTGGCGGTCTATGCCGGCGCAAAGGCTCTGCCGAAAACGCTGAACCGCGCCGCGATCGCGGTCGTCGACGAGGACCATTCGCCGATCTCGACCCGCATCGAGATGGCATTCACGGCGCCCTATTTCTCCGAGCCGCGCCTGATCTCGCAATACGACATGGACCGGCGGATGGACGCCGGCCTCGATACCTTCGCGCTCGACATCCCGCCTGACTTCCAGCGCGACCTGCTGGCGCGCAAATCGCCCACGATCCAGCTCAACGTCGATGCGACCCGCATCTCGCAGGCGTTCAACGGCGGTGGCTATATCGAGCAGATCGTCAGCGCGGAAGTCGCGGAATTCCTGGCGCACACGCGCAATGCCCAGACCGCGCCGATCGAGCTGGCGCTGGGGGCGCGATTCAATCCGGAGCTGAAGAAATCCTGGTTCGGCGCCATCGACCACGTGATCACCTCGATCACGATGCTCTCGATCATCCTGACCGGCGCGGCGCTGATCCGCGAGCGCGAGCACGGCACCATCGAGCATCTGCTGGTGATGCCGGTCACGCCATTGGAGATCATGGTGAGCAAGGTCTGGTCGATGGGAGCCGTGGTGCTGGTCGCCTCCGCGCTGTCGATCTCCTTCGTCGTCAAGGGCTGGCTGGAGGTGACGATCGACGGCTCGCTGGCGCTGTTCCTCGTCGGCGCCGCGCTGCAGCTGTTTGCTACCACCAGCATGGGCATCTTTCTCGCCACCGTCGCCGGATCGATGCCGCAGTTCGGGCTGCTGCTGATCATGATCCTGCTGCCGCTGCAGACCCTGTCGGGCAGCATGACGCCGCGGGAGAGCATGCCGCAATTCGTCCAGGACATCATGCTGGCGGCGCCCAACACGCATTTCGTGATGCTCGCGCAGGCGATCCTGTTCCGCGGCGCGGGCCTGGAGGCCGTGTGGCCGCAGCTGGTCGCGCTCGCCGTGATCGGCGGCGTCTTCTTCGTGATCGCACTGCGGCGCTTCCGCGCGTTCCTGGCTTAGCCCGCGGCTCAGAGCTTGTGGCCTTTCTGGCGCAGCGCCTCGATCAGGCGCTGCTTCAATTCGTCGGCGGCCTTCTGGCTGACGTCCTGGCCGATCTGCGCGCTCGCCTGCGCCAGCGCGTCCGACTTCTCCAGGAACTTTCGGCCTGCGGGCTGGGCGTAGAAGGCGTCGATCTGGCGCAGCTCGTCCACCGTGAAGCTTTGGGCATAGAACGCCGCGATCTGCTCGACCATGGACGCGACGAACGGAGCATAGATCTCGGAGCCGGGTGCCGTCACCGCATCGTAGTCGCGCTCGATCTCCGGCCTGTCCTGCGCGACCACCGGCCGGAGCTTGAGCAGGAGCTGGGGCAGCAATGCGCGGTACTGATCGGCGACCTTCAAGGTCACGACGAGCTTGCGCGCCGCGCTCATCGCCTCCGGCGACGGCGCCTGTGCCGACGCACCGCAGACGAGAAACAGGAGAGCGCCGGCGATCGTCAGCAAACGTTTGGACATTGGGCTCTCCAGGACATGCGGACGATGCTTCAGCGGCTCGCGGGGGCCGCGCCGGCGGTCGCGGCCTGCGCGCTCTCGACGATCTCCGGCTCCTCGACCTCGGTCACCTTCACGAACAGGCTCGGCACGCGCTCGGCGCGGTCGAGCAGCCAGGCCGCGCCGACCATGATGACGATGCCGACGATGGAGACGGCGAGCTGCTCCCAGACGCCCTTGGTGTATTGCGTCAGGATCCAGTGCGCCGAGAACGACAGGAACACGCCGAGGCAGAAGATCGGCAGCGAATGCTGGCCGCAGAGGATCACGGGCCGCAGCCAGGCCCCATGCAGCACCCGCCATTTGCGCGAGATGAAGTGAGTCACCCAGATCGCCAGCGCCAGGAAATGCGTGAAGCGCAGCATGTCGAGGTCGGTCTTGTCGATCGGATAGATCGCCTTGATCATCCATTTCGGGATCAGCGCCTCGAGCGCGGGGACGTGCCAGGTCATCACGATCAGCAGCGCGAACACCAGCCAGGCCGCGGCCAGACCCATCGCCGCTTTCGACCACACCCATCCGGCGATCTTGTCGATCTGCCCGACGCCGCACCAGGCCGCGAACACGAACATCAGCTGCCAGCAGAACGGGTTGAAGTACCAGGTCGTGCCGGGCGGATAGGAAGCGATGTTCCAGTTGAACCAGCGCGACAGCACGTAGAGCACGACGGAGGCCGCGAGCGTCAGGTTCGGCCGGCGCACCAGGCACCAGACGATGAAGGGCGATGCGAGCACCAGCGTGATGTAGAGCGGCAGCACGTCGAGATTGACCGGCTTGTATTTCAGCAGGATCGCCTGCCCGATCAGCTCGTCCGGATGCGACAGGAAGTTGAACACGTTGAACTCGTGCTGGTACATCGGATTGTCGAAGCGGCGCGCGGTGCGGGCGATCTGCGCCGTGAACAGCAGAAACAACATGATGTGCGCGACATACAACTCAGCCGCACGCCGCCACAGCCGCTTCATCGCGGCGAGAAACCAGCCGCCGGCGACGATCGGGCCGTAGATCCAGCCGACCAGATAGCCGGAGATGAAGACGAAGAACTCGGCGGCGTCGCTGAAGCCGTAATTACGCAGCGTCAGCCAGGCCACGACGTCGTGCGGGATGTGGTCGAGGAAGATCATCCACAGGCCGATACCGCGGAAGAGATCGAGCCTGAGGTCGCGCTCGACCGGCGCCAACAAAGCTGACTGGTCCCGTGTGATCATGGCCCCGCCTCGTCCGATGGGCGTCGCGCCATAGCGGCGCCGGCAGAATGCGATGCTAAAAAATAAAGATCAAAAGTCACCTGGCCCTGCGGCTAGGAGCCGACGGTAGCCGACCTTGGCGTCGGCGCAAGGGCTTCGTCGCCGCGGTTTGCGAGGTGCCTCTCGCAGCCGCCTGGCGACGGGCACGATCAAAAATCTCGAAAACAACCCCATGCACAGTAGCTAACCCTTTGTGCTGCCTACGAGATTTATTCGGCATTTTGGGCCGACGGTTCGATCCCGCGGCGACAAGGTGCAGACCTGACCAGACGCGGCGTCAGATGAGCTCACTGCCCTGGGCCAGCACCTCGGTCAGCATCGCCTCGGCCTTGCGCTGGAGCGGCAGCGCCCCGCTTTCGGAGGCGATCGCGATGGCCGCGCGCAAGGACGCGAGGATAGCCGCCCTGCTCTCCGCACTGGAGGCCGGCGTCACGACGGCCTCGCCAAACAGGGCCTCGGCCTCGAGGCCCGAAAACCCCTGCTGGCGGGCGGTGTTGCGCGCCTCGCGCAGCATGTTCTGCGCAGCCCTGACATCGCCGAGACGCCAGGTCGCGAGCGCAAGATAGATCGAGCTGCGCAGCACCGCCGAGGTATAGCCGACCGCCTTGGCCTCCTCGCGCGCCTCGGTCAGCATGCCGCGCGCCCGGTCGAACAGACCCTGCTCCAGATAGGCCGTGCCGAGGTGGCAGGCGAGCACCGGCACGAACAGCCGGATACCGTGCTTCTGCGCCAGGACGAAGCCCTCTTCGAGAATGGCGGCGGCCGCCGCCGGGTCGCCCCGGCCGAGCATCAGCCAGCCGCCGCTATAGGCGGCAGCTGAAAGATCATAGGGGCGATTGGTCTCCGCCGCGATCGCCGCCGCCTCACGCTGAAGCCGGTCCGCGATATCCAGCTCGCCGATGACCGTGTGAGTAAAGCTCTTCATCATGCAGCAGAGCAGCAGCAGATTTCTTGGCGTCGTCCCGATCGGGGCGCTGGCATCCGGACCGGTCAGCTGAGCGTGGGCCAGCGCCAACGTCCGTTCGGCTTCGCGGTAGCGGCCGGCGAGGAAATAGGCCTGTCCGAGACCGTATCTTGCGAGATTGAGCCATCCCTGATTGCCCCACTCCTCCGCAAGGCGGGCCACCTCTTCGGAAACCACGACCGCTTCGACCGGCGCTCCATAGAAGTTCTGCGCGCCGGCTCTGACCGTCATGGCGGCGACCCTGCGCCCGATGTCATCGATCGCGCCGGCCCGCCGCTCGGCCTCTTTTCCGAGGTCGAGCCACTCGGCGACCTGACCGGACGCGATGAAGGCCGCGCGTGCTTCCATCCGCAGGTCGATCGCATCGGCCTCCCGCAAAGGCGTTATCGGGGTCTTGTCGAGGGAGCCCATCGCGACTTCGAAATAGCTGGCCGCGTCCGAAAAGGCCGATCGGCTCAGGCATTTTCGTCCTGCGCTCTTGCCGTGAACGAATGCCTTGTACCAATCCTTGGCGCGCACGGCGTGATAGCACAGCGCATCAGGCGCATCCGTGGACGATGCGTTGCTTTCGAGCGTCACAAGAATGCGCGCATGGATGTCTTCGCGCACCTTGTCGACCATCGAGTCGTAGGTCACCTGCCGAACCATCTCGTGCCGAAACTCGAGCGCATCGTCCAGTTCCCTGTCGATCCTCGCCAGCAGCTCGGCGCGATCGAGCGCCGCAAGACAATCCTGAAGGGCATTCTCGGACAGCTCGACGAGCTTGCGCAGCATGGCGACGCTCGATCGGGGCCCAAGCGCAGCCGCGATCTGCAGAACGGACCGCTCCTGCCGCGACACGCGATCGAGGCGCGCTGCAATCACGCCCTGGATGCTCGAGGGAATGCCGAGCTCTTCGATCGGACGCATCAGCGCGAGATCACCCCACTGGCCGTGAAGCGTGCCGCTGTCCCGCAGCCCGCGGCAGACCTCCTCGATGAAGAGAGGAACATTGGCCGTGTGCGAGATGATCCGGTTCTTCAGGTCGTCGTTTGCCGCGGAGGGACCGAGCATGTCGGCCAGCATGGCCAACCCCGAATCATCGTCGAGCGGCCGCATCGCAACCACCTCGGCGTGGCAGCGCGCGATCCATACCGGCATGCCGTTGGGCCTCGACGTGAGGAGCACGAGAAGACCGGGCGCCTGAAGCGAAGCGATCGTAGCCATGACCGAATCGCTGGCGCGGTCGATCCAGTGCAGATCTTCGAGCAGGAGGATCGTGCGCTGACGGCCGGCGATGCCCCCGACAATGGCGCAGCTTGCATCGGAGATGGCACGCCCCCGGGCGTGCGGCTCCAGCTGATTCCACTGCGGATTCGAGATCGGCAGATCGAGCACCGCGTCGAGTGCGCACTGCTGAATCTCCGCCAGCTCCTCCCGGGGATCTGACGGACTGACAGGGTCCTTTGCGGCCACCTCCAGAGCCGAGAGCAAAAGACGCTTGAGCGTGCTGAACGGAGCTCCCTGGAGGTTCGGGCTGCACTCGGCGTCGATCAGGCGCCAGCCATGGGACCTGAGCTCCTGGACAAACTCGTGCGCGAGCCGCGATTTGCCGATTCCAGCATCGCCGAGCAGCAGAACCGTCTGCCGGCTGGTTCTGGCGCCCTCGACGGCGCGGGCCAGCAACGCCCGCTCGGTCGTGCGGTCGACAAACCGGGAGACGCTGCGCGCCCGCCGCACCCGCCAGCTCGACAGGTCGCTCGCACCCACGATCCGGTAGACCGGCACTGATTGGTTGAAGCCTCGCAGCGGCCTGCCGCCCAGAAACTCGAATCGGACATGCCCTTCGGCAAGCTGTTGGCAGGCTTCCGACACGTAGATCTGGTTCGCCTCGGCCGCCGACTCCAGCCGGGCAGCCAGATGCTGGGCGGCACCACCGATCTCGTAGACCTTGGAAAATTCGCTGGCGATCATGTAGGCGACGACATGGCCGGAGTGGAGACCGACCCGAACCTGAAGCCCAGGATCGCCCAGGCCGGCGACGCGCCGGACCAGCTCGATCGCGGCATGGCAGGCCAGCGGTGCGTGATTGTCGTCTGCGATCGGTGCGCCGAACACCGCCGAAAGCCCGTCGCCCAATTCCTTGCTGACGATGCCCCCGAATTGACGCACCGCGCCTCGCATGGCGACCAGGGCCGGCTCCAGGCGCGAGACCGCCTCCTCGGGATCGAGATCGGCAACGAGCCCGGTCGAGTCGACGACGTCGGCGCGGAGTATAGTCACGAACCGGCGTTCGCTGTCCGGCTCGGAGCGCCGCACGGCCACCCCGCACTTGGAGCACCAACTGTCGCCTGGGTCGATCGCCGACTGACACGCGGCACAATGCATTTCCGTGCCTTCAAAAGTCGCAGCGCCGTTTTTCACAGACCGGCGCTCGCGAAGAGCCTGACGCAAGATTACCTATCGGAGGAATCATGGCAATCGAACTTGCAAAGAAGCATGGCTGCATCACCAACCAGTAGCTCTCTGGACGAAGCACATTTTCGAATGATAGCGTTTGCGCGCGCGAACATGGGGCCGCGCGTTCTGGGGGCGCCGAGGGCTTCGTTCTGGCCAACGAGCTTTGCTGGGCTGCACGTCACCCTGATTGGTTGGATCATATCGAAGGACAAGGCGATGGGTGGAAAAACATACAACGGCAAGCCGTTCAAAGACTTGATGAACAGCAATTACTACCCTCTGGCGAACATGAAGAGGAGCGTGGAAAAGCTCAAAGCGTCGGACGACATCGATCTGCCGACCCTGGAATACGGCCAGTACCACCTGATTCTGACGCCGGCCTCGAAGTGGCCGCAGGGAAGCGCCCAATACTGGCACAAGGAGAAGGGCCGGGCTCGTCTCGACCTCAGCACCCAGCCGAACACGGTCCCGCTCTCCAGGGACGAGCCCGGCGTCATCCCGCTGACGCGATGCGACCTGCTCGATGCCAGCGTCCGGAAGTGCTTCAACTCCGAGCCGCCGATCCCGATGAAGACCAATATCATCGTTCATGCGCCGAGCGATGCCTTCGCCCACCGGCACGAGATCCGGTTGGAGTGGGAATACAAGAAGGGCTCGGACAGGCCGACGCTGCTCCATCTGACGATGGTCTGTCCGCATAGGGACTGATTGGAAACGTTCTGCGCTGTTGAGAACATCGTCGTCGCCCGCGCGCTGAAGACGCGCGGGCGTTTTCGGTTAGCGTTGACCGCTGGCCGGTTGAACAGCTCCTTGCCTGTCCGACCTTCTCATCACCGATGCGCGATGACGAGATCAGGGCTTTCCTTGGAAAGGCCGGGACCAGTAACGGGTCACATCCCCATGCAACGTTCCCACTTCTGCCGTTGGTCGGGCGTGACCTGCCCAGCGTCGTTCTGCGCCTGGGTAAAGCCCGCCTTCCGCTGACAGGCGCCGCTCTTGCCCATTCCGGAATTTTCTCCCGCCGGAGCCGCGTCCCGACAGGCCCTATAGGGATTCGCCTTCTCGGCCGGGACGGCATAGGCGCGCCATTGGGCGTAGGTGAAGCCGTATTTCTTCATGCATGCCAGCGCGTGCGGCGTGCTGTTCGAGGGTTCGGGCAGAGCCGGACTCGAGGCGAGCATCGCCAGAGTCAAAGCAGTCAGTACCGTCTTCTTCACGTAGCTTCTCCGAGGACAGGGATTGCGTGGGTCTGCGGCGACTCCAGCGATCCGTCTTGCAGAATATTGGAATAAAAAACGCGGAGCTCATGCGGATGCGTGCCTGCCCGAGACAGACGCGCGTCGCTCGCGTTGATTAGTCGGTGCCCTTGTAGCCTGATTGCTTCCGGCACTTGTCGCGGACGGCCAAAGCCTCCTTGCGGGGAATGTTGAGGCGGACCGAGCCGTCCGGATTGCGAACGGCACCGTGCGCGACCATGCAGTCACGCGTGGCTTGAAGGGCGTCCTTGGCCGAAGCTGAAACGGTGAAAATGGCAGTAAGCGCGAGAACCGATATGGCGAGAGACTTCACAATGATTGGTCCTTTTTGCAGTTATGACATTCGGGTACGTCGAGCTGCGCTCTCCCTGACTGCGGACGGATGGCCCTTCGAGGGATTGGACTTCGAGAAATCATTGGAGGCAGCAGTGCCCAGCGTCTTCACACAAGGACTTGTGCGGCGCCGAAGCGCGGGCAGCGCGGCCAAAGCAAATGAGAGTATTGTCCCCCGTCCCCTTCAGGGCTGTCGTCAGGGCGAGGGCACGTAACCCCAGCAGCCCGTCGCAATTACAGGTTTAGCGTCGAGGTTCCACAATTGCAACCCGCCGCCATCGATGCCTGCGACGACAGCCAATGCTGCACAGCGTGAGAATTTCCCCGAGTGCCGTTGTGCGAGAGCTCGGTATACGCACGTCCCTGATGCGCAGATTTCCGCGAACGGCTTGGCAAAACAACACGGCCGTCCTCGCCGTGGCGGCGGCCATCAATTGAAACGGCAGGTGCGGAGCCAGCCTTCGCCGGCTTTGTCGGTCCCCTCGGAAAGGCACAGAACGCGCCTGCAGCTGCGCGTCTTCCCGCCACGGCGTGAGGCCCGTCAGCGACCAGCCCCAAAACAAAAATGGCCCGCATTAAGCGGGCCATTTTCGTATCGGATCCGGTAAAATCCGAATTTGGTTGCGGGGATAGGATTTGAACCTATGACCTTCAGGTTATGAGCCTGACGAGCTACCGGGCTGCTCCACCCCGCGTTAAACACTTGCTTTGCCTTCAGTTGGATCCCGGGGACGGTCGGTTGAGGCCGGCGCTGTTCGCGTGGCTTTTCTCGTCCGTCCCAAAGGCTTCCTTGGAAGGCAACCCCGGGCAAAGCCCTCGGGTGCGGGGCGTATGTACCAACCCGAGCTGCCTTTGGAAAGGGCCGCGGGAACGTTTTTTTCGACTTTATGACAGCGGAAGCGACCGATTTCGGCTGCGTTCCGCGCGCTCTTGCCAGAAGTTCCACAAAGGGCCAGCTTGCGGCAACAAGATTAAGGCTGACACGCGCCCTTGAGGGAGGAACGCCCGTGGACAAATCCCTGACGAGCGCCCCGGTCGGAGCGCTGGAGGAGGCCTTCCACGCCATGGTCGCGCGGTCGCGGGACGAGCCGCCGGCCGGCCTTGCCGAGCGGCTCGACCGGCTGGCGCGGCTGCGCGCGGTGGTCGCCGACAACGAGGAGCGCTTCCGGCAGGCGATCTCGGCCGATTTCGGCCACCGCTCCGCGGTCGAGACCACCATCGCCGAGACCATGCTGCTGTTCTCCGAGATCCGGCATGCCACAAAACATCTCAAGAGCTGGATGGCGCCGCAGCGCGTCGCCACCGCGCTGCAATTCCTGCCCGCGCGCAACCGGCTGCTGCCGCAGCCGCTCGGCGTGGTCGGCATCATCGCGCCCTGGAATTATCCGCTCCAGCTCACGCTCGCGCCCGCGATCGGCGCGCTCGCCGCCGGCAACCGTGTCCTGATCAAACCGAGCGAGCTCACGCCGCACTTCGCAGGCCTGCTGAGGGAGACCGTCGCCGCACGATTCGATGCGACCGAGTTGCACGTCACCGGTATCGAGGGCGAGATCGCGCAAGGCTTTGCGCGCCTGCCGTTCGATCACCTCGTGTTCACCGGCTCGACCCGGGTCGGGCGGCTGGTCGCGGAGGCCGCGGGGCGTAACCTGACGCCGGTTACCCTCGAGCTCGGCGGCAAGTCGCCTGCGATCATCGACGCCTCGGCCGACCTCGATGAAGCGGCCGAGCGCATCGCCTACGGCAAGCTGCTCAATGCCGGGCAGACCTGCATCGCACCGGACTATGTGCTGGTGCCGGAGCGCTCGTTGCAGGCCTTCGCCGAGAAGGTCCGCGCCCAGATGCGGCGGATGTTCGGCACCGATCCTTCAAACAAGGACTACACGTCGATCATCTCGGACCGGCATTACGCCCGGCTCGAAAGCCTCGTCGCGGATGCGGCGCAGCGCGGCGCAAAGATCCTGCAGCCGGCGAAGGCGGACGATCCGAACTGGAAGGCGCACCGGAAATTCCCGCCGACGCTGATCGTCGGGGCGACCGAAGCGATGGCGGCGATGCAGGAGGAGATTTTTGGCCCCGTGCTCCCCGTTCTCGGCTACCGCGATCCGGCCGAGGCCATCGCCTTCATCAACCATCGCGACCGGCCGCTTGCGCTGTACTGGTTCGGCAAGGACGGTGCCGCGCGCGACGAGGTGCTGGCGCGCACCGTCTCCGGCGGCGTCACGATCAACGACTGCCTGTTTCACTTCACGCAAATCAACCAGCCGATGGGCGGCGTCGGCGCATCCGGCACCGGCGCCTATCACGGCGAATGGGGCTTTCGCACGTTCAGCAAGCTGAAGCCGGTGTTCTATCGCTCCAAGTTCAACCGCCTCGCCGACCTCTATCCGCCCTATGGCGGCAAGATCGCGCGGCTGGAGAAGTTGATGCGGTTCATGTCGTAGTTGCTCGTCATTCCGGGGCGACGCGAAGCGTCGAGCCCGGAATCCATATCCACCAGTCGGGGTTATGGATTCCGGGCTCGCGCCAAAGGGGCGCGCCCCGGAATGACGAAGGAAATGGGGGAAACATCAGTGACTGACACGTTCGATTTCGTCGTCGTGGGCGCGGGCTCCGGCGGCTGCGCGGTTGCAGGAAGGCTGTCGGAGGATGCGGCGACGTCCGTGGCGCTGCTCGATGCGGGCGGGCCGAACGACAGTTGGCGCATCACCACGCCGTTCGGGCTTGCTCTGCCCTACCAAACCGCCAACTGGGGCTTCGATACCGTGCCGCAGAAGGGATTGAACGGCCGCATCGGCTATCAGCCGCGCGGCAAGGGTCTTGGCGGCTCCTCGGCGATCAACGCCATGGTCTACATCCGCGGCCACAAATGGGATTACGACCACTGGGCTTCGCTCGGCAATGCCGGCTGGTCGTTTGCGGACGTGCTGCCTTATTTCAAGGCTTCCGAGAACAATTCCGATTTCGACGGCGAGTATCACGGCAAGGGCGGCCCGCTGCATGTCAACCGGCTGCGCTCGGACAATCCGATCCATGATGTCTTCCATCAGGCCGCACGCGAGGCGCAGTTCCGCATTCGCGAGGACTTCAATGGCGAGGATCACGAAGGGCTCGGCAGCTATCAGGTGACGCAGCACAATGGCGAACGCTGGAGCGCGGCGCGCGCCTATCTGCATCCCCACATCGACAAGCGCGCCAATCTGCGCGTCGAGACGGGGGCACACGCCACGAAAATCCTGTTCGAAGGAGGCCGCGCAGTCGGCATCGAATATGTCCAGGGCAAGCAGACGAAGCAGCTGCGCGCGCGCCGCGAGGTGATCCTTGCCGGCGGCGCCTTCCAGTCACCGCAATTGCTGATGTTGTCGGGCATCGGCGATGCAGATGCGCTCGGCAAGCACGGCATTGGCGTCGTGCATCATCTGCCCGGCGTCGGGCGCAATCTGCAGGACCACCCGGATTTCGTGTTCGTCTACGCCTCCGACTATCCGCACTTCGTTCACGCCTCGCTCGGCCGGCTGCCGTCCCTGCTCCGCGCCATCCAACGCTATCGCCGCGAACGACGCGGCCTGATGACGACCAATTTCGCCGAATGCGGCGGCTTCCTGAAAACGCAGGCACATCTCGACGTGCCCGACATTCAGCTTCACTTCATCATCGCGATGCTCGACGACCACGGCCGCAAGAAGCACAAGGAGGCAGGCTTCTCATGTCACGTCTGCCTGCTGCGGCCGAAGAGCCGCGGCAGCGTCTGGCTGAAGAGCGCCGATCCGCTTGCGGCACCCATGATCGATCCGAACTTTCTCGGCGAGGAAGAGGATCTCGAGACGATGGTCGCGGGCTTCAAGACCACGCGGCGGCTGATGGAGACGCCCGCGATGCGCGCGCTGCAGAAGAAGGACATGTTCACGTCCGACGTGCGAACCGACGACGACATCCGCAACATTCTGCGTAGTCGCGTCGACACGGTCTATCACCCCGTCGGCACCTGCAAGATGGGGACGGATGCGCTTGCCGTGGTCGATCCGGCACTGAAGGTGCGCGGCGTCGAGGCCTTGCGCGTCGTCGACGCCTCGATCATGCCGACGCTGATCGGCGGCAACACCAACGCGCCGACCATCATGATCGGGGAGAAGGCGGCGGATATGATCAGGGCGGAGATGCGGGCGAGTTAGGCGACGCTATCTCCACGTCGTCGTCCCGGCGAACGCCGGGACCCATAGCCACAGGGAATAGTTTGGCGAAGATTGGTCGTTGCGCGGTATTGTCTCCTGCGCTCATCGATAGATCACGCGGTATGGGTCCCGGCGTTCGCCGGGACGACGCCTCAGATATTTTCTTTACCGACCTCGAATAAGCATGAATATGGACACAACCCCCAGCCCCTGGAGCCAAGAAAAATACAGACGATTTTAGCGATCTGAAACCGGAATGATCGGTCCGGCGTTCATTCGTTCCATCGAGGCTGGGTTTTGCTCATGAACAATTTCGATCTCGCCGTCTATGCCGCGCTCGCCATCGCGATCGGCTTCGGCTTCAGGACCGGCCTGCTCCGCAGCGCCATGACCATCCTCGCCTATCTCCTCGCTGCGCCGATCGCGGTTGCGCTGATGCCACTGATCGCGCCGCAAATCGCCGGCAACCCGAATGCGCCATTGCTGCAGAACTGGATCTGGCTGTTCGGCATCTTCGTGGTGGTCGGAATGCTGTTCGGCTATATCGGCCGCCTGGCGCTGAACGACACGATCCGCAACGCCGGCATCGGCGACCGGCTCGGCGGCGCCGCGCTCGGCGCCGTCAGGGTCGGTCTCGTCGCCACCACGCTGGTCCTGGTGTTCGACCAGATCGTGCCGGCCAACAAGCAGCCGCCGTTTCTCGCCGGCTCGCATCTGCGGCCGCTGTTCTCGACGGCGGGCCAGATGGGCTTCAAGTCGCTGCCGCCTGAAGCAGCCTCCGCGATCGACCGCCTCAAGCAGGAGCGGCGCATCTGATCTGGCGCATTTGCATCGCTAGCAGCGAGGCGCATGCATTTTGATGCGAGCCCATGCCTTACCAGCAGCACCGATGTTGGCTAAGGTGACCGCCATCCAAACCTGCCTGACATTACGGGAGTGAAACAGTGGATCTTGGGATCAAAGGTCGCCGCGCCATCGTCTGCGCATCCAGCAAGGGCCTCGGCCGCGCCTGCGCCATCTCGCTGGCTGACGCCGGCGTTGACGTCACGCTGACCGCGCGCGGCGCGGAAGCTCTGAAGAAGACGGCGGACGAGATCCGGAAGGCCTATCCGAGCGTGAAGGTCACCGAGATCGTTGGCGACATCACGACACCGGCCGGCCGCGAAGCCGTACTGAAGGCCTGCCCCGAGCCCGACATCCTGATCAACAACGCCGGCGGCCCGCCGCCCGGCGATTTCCGCAACTGGACCCGTGACGACTGGATCAAGGCGATCGACGCCAACATGCTGACACCGATCGAGCTGATCAAGGCGACCGTGGACGGCATGATGGCGCGCAAGTTCGGCCGCATCGTCAACATCACCTCGGCCGCGGTGAAGGCGCCGATCGACATCCTCGGCCTCTCCAACGGCGCGCGCGCCGGTCTCACCGGCTTCATCGCCGGCCTGTCGCGCAAGACGGTGATCAACAACGTCACCATCAACGGCCTGTTGCCGGGTCCGTTCGAGACCGACCGGCTGACCGGCACCGCAAAGGCCGAGGCCGACAAGCGCGGCGTCTCGGCCGAGCAGATCCTGACCGAGCGCGCCAAGCTCAATCCCGCCGGCCGCTTCGGCCAGCCCGACGAGTTCGGCTATGCCTGCGCCTTCCTGTGCGGCGCCAAGGCCGGCTTCATCACCGGGCAGAACATCCTGCTCGATGGTGGCGCATTCCCGGGGACGCTCTGACGTCCCTTCGCTCTCTCCCCGTCCTGCGGGGAGAGAGCGCTTTGCAGGATCACCGCTGCTTCGTCGGCTCGTCTTCGTCCTGCTGACTCGGAGCGGACGAATCGGCCGTCGTGCGCTCGTCGGTCCAGTCGATGCCGAATTCGTCGAGCCCGCCTGCGAGCAGATCGCCCAGCATCGGCTCGCCGAGCAGGTAATGCACGGTTTCGCGGCGCGGGCTGCGATATTCTGTCCGCGCCTCCACCGCGCGGGCGCGCAAATCGTCCCAGTCATCGATGGTGCCGTCGCCGCGACCGAGCCAGGTCAGTGCGACGAGATCAAGCTGCTCGTCCTCGTTCAGGGCGATCATGAAGCTGCCGAGCTCTTGGACGACAGGATCGGAGCCGTCATCCTCGAGGACGTCGACCGCGTCGTCATCGGTCGGGTTCGAGCCGGAATCCGGATCGGAATCCCCCTCCTTGACGTCGAATTCACGCGCCTTCTCGATGATGAAGGCGACCTTCTCCGCGGATATTGCAAGCTCTGGCATAGCTCCTCCTCCGGTTCCCGCGATAACGCCGCACAGCGTCAGATGATCCATTGCGCTCGATGACGGAAACGGCGCATCTTTCGACATCAAGGCAAAAACATGGGAAGGCCGCGGATGCAGTGGAAGGTCGGCCAGGTCAAAATCACCAAGATTGTGGAGCTGGAGACGGTCGGCTCGACCCGCTTCATCCTGCCGCTTGCGAGCAACGCAGAGATCCAGAAGCTGCCCTGGCTGATCCCGCATTTCGCCACCGAAGAGGGCCGGCTGAAAATGTCGATCCATTCGCTGGTGGTGGAGACGCCGTCGCGCCGCATCGTTGTCGACACCGGCCTCGGCAACGACAAGCAGGGCCGCAATGTTCCGACCTGGAACAACCGCACCACGCCGTTCCTGGCGACGATGATGGCAGCGGGCTTTGCGCCCGACAGCATCGACACGGTGCTGTGCACGCATCTTCATGTCGATCATGTCGGCTGGAACACGAAGCTGGTCGACGGCCAATGGGTGCCGACCTTTGCCAAGGCACGCTATGTCTTCGGCAAGGCCGAATACGAGCATTGGCGGGAACATTCGACCGAGCCGGACAAGCGGGCCGTGTTCGAGGATTCCGTGCAGCCGATCGTCGACGCCGGCCGGGCCGATCTGATCCCGAGCGATCACCAGCTGTGCGAGGAGATCAGCATGATCCCGACCCCCGGCCACAGTCCCGGCCATATGAGCATTCTCATCCGATCGGACGGCGAACAGGGCCTGCTCACGGGTGACGTCGCCCATCACCCCTGCCAGATGGCACATCTCGACTGGTCCTCGACCGCGGATTCCGACCAGAGCCAATCCGCAAAGACACGGCGCGAATTGTTCGGCCGCTTTGCCGACACGCCGACGCTGGTGATCGGCGGTCACTTCTCGGCCGGGCATATCAGGCGGGATGGAGAGGCGTTCAGGTTTGTGGCGCTGGCCTAGGTCTCGTGCCCCGGATGCTGCGCAGCACGAAGTGATGCGCTGCTAAGCCGGGGCCCATGTATCTGGGTCCCGGCTCTGCGTCGCGTCATTTCATGCCGCGCCGCGTCCGGGACACGAGAGCGCCGTCCGCCCATCGAATCCAGAGGGCTGCAATGCACTGCTTTTCGGCGGTTGAATTTCCCCTCGCCCTGTTCCATGAAGCTGTTTAACCGATCGGTCCATTCCCAGGGAGAAACGAGAATGAAGCTTGTTCGTTATGGCGAGAAGGGTGCGGAAAAGCCCGGCCTGATCGACAAATCCGGCCAGTTGCGCGACCTGTCGGCGCATCTGAAGGACCTCACCGGCGAAGCCTATTCGCCCGAGAGCCTGAAGAAGCTGGCAGGCCTCGACCCCGCCTCGCTCCCCGCGGTCTCCGGCAAGCCGCGGTTCGGCGCGCCCGTCACCGGCATCTCGAAATTCGTCGCGATCGGCCTCAACTACTCCGACCATGCCAAGGAGACCGGCGCCGATATCCCGAGCGAGCCGATCATCTTCATGAAGGCCAACACGTCGCTGTCCGGCCCGAACGATGCGGTCGAAAAGCCGCGCGGCTCGACCAAGCTCGACTGGGAGGTCGAGATCGCCGCGATCATCGGCACCCGTGCGAAATATGTCTCGGAAGCCGAGGCGCTGAACTACGTCGCCGGCTATTGCGTCTGCAACGACGTCTCCGAGCGCGCCTTCCAGATCGAGCGCCTGGGACAGTGGACCAAGGGCAAGTCGCACGACACGTTCGGCCCGCTCGGACCGTGGCTTGCAACCAAGGACGAGATCAAGGACGTGCAGAACCTGTCGATGTGGCTGGACGTCAACGGCCAGCGCCGCCAGACCGGCTCGACCAAGACCATGATCTTCTCGATGGCCAAGTGCATCTCCTATGTCTCGCAGTTCATGACGCTGCTGCCCGGCGACGTCATCACGACAGGCACCCCGCCCGGCGTCGGCCTCGGCATGAAGCCGCCGACCTTCCTCAATGTCGGCGACGTCGTCAGCCTCGGCATCGAGGGCCTCGGCGAGCAGCGCCAGGAGATCGTGGCGGCGTAAGCCGCAGGCGCATCACGCTCCATCGTCGTGCCCGGGCAGAAGCGCGTCTTCGCGCAAGATGTCCCGGGCATCCACGTCTCACAGTCTGACCGCGTGGAAACGCGTGGATAGCCGGTTCAAGCCCGGCCATGACTCAGGAGACACCGTTCGCACAAGATCGATTGCAGGGATGGTCCCCATGAAACTCACCTTCTCCCCCGCCTCGCCCTTCGCCCGCAAGGTGCGCATCGCCGCGATCGAGCTCGGGCTGATCGACAAGATCGAGCTCGTGCCCGCAAGCGTCGCGCCGGGCACGGCCAACGAGGACTATTCGAAGATCACGCCGCTGAAGAAGCTGCCGGTGCTGATCACCAATGACGGCGACGTCATTTTGGATTCCTACGTCATCGTCGAATATCTCAACGAGATCGCCGGCGGCAGCCTGATCCCCGATTACGGCCCGCCGCGCTGGAAGGCCAAGACCAACCATTCCCTGATCAACGGCATGCTCGATTCCATGCTGCTGTGCCGCTACGAGAAGATGGTGCGGCCGCAGGGCCTGCAATGGCAGGCCTGGTCGGACGACCATTGGAACCGGGCCTGGACCGGCATGGCGCGGTTCGAGAACATGCCTGAGGTGCTGAACGGCCCGTTTGACATCTCGCAGATCGGCCTCGTCTGCGTGCTCGGCTATGCCGACTTCCGCTTCGCCGATTGCGGCTGGCGCAAGGCCTATCCGAAGCTGGACGCCTTCCATCAGAAGATGCTGGAGCGCCCCTCCGTGAAGATCTCGGTGCCGCCGGCCAGCTAAAGCGGGATGATCGTCATCGCGCTTTAGCTTGATTGTCGGAGCATGATCCTGTCGGAAAACCGCTGCACACTTTTCCGGATCATGCTGTACAACCGGAGTTCTCATGAGCCTGAAGTTCTCGGTCGGCGATCTCACCATCCATCGAATCATCGAGCAGGAGACCTCGTTCATCCCGGCGCTGGAGATGCTGCCGGGACTGACGCCGGACGTGCTGGCCGAGAACCGGGCATGGATGCGGCAAGCCAAGGCGCTGGACGAGCAGGATGTGTTGCTCCTGTGCTTCCAGTCCTATGTGGTGAAGACGCCGCATCACACCATCCTGGTCGACAGCTGCATCGGCAACGACAAGCCGCGGCCGCGACCGAAATGGAACATGAAGACCGACGATACTTATCTGCGCGCGCTCAACGCCGCCGGATTTGCGGTCGAGGACATCGACTTCGTGATGTGCACGCATCTGCATGTCGATCACGTCGGCTGGAACACGCGGCTGGAGAACGGCCGCTGGGTGCCGACCTTCCCCAAGGCGCGCTACGTCTTCGCGAGGCAGGAATTCGACCACTGGACCGAGCAGAACGCGAAGGCGCAGGTCGCCCCCTTCGCCGACAGCGTGCTGCCGGTGGTTGAGGCCGGACGCCACGAGCTCGTCGGCAACGATCATGAGATCGGCGATCACGTCCGCATCCTGCCGACGCCGGGCCATACGCCGGGGCATATCGCCGTCACGATGGGCCGCGGCAAGGACGATGCCGTGTTCTCCGGCGATCTCATGCACTCGCCGCTGCAGACGCTCTATCCGGAGCTGTCGATCAAGTTCGACGTCGATCCAGCCGCGGCAGCGAAAACGCGGCGCAGCTTCCTGGAGCGCTATTGCGACACCGACACGCTGTGCTGCACCGCGCATTTCCCGTCGCCCTCGGTGGGGAAGATCCGGCGCAAGGGCAGCGGATTCGTCTGCGCGGCGGTTTAGCGAGATGCCGTAGGGTGGGCAAAGCGAAGCGTGCCCACGATGCCAGACGCGTCGCAGAAAGATGGTGGGCACGGCGCGCGATGCGCGCCTTTGCCCGCCCTACGATTCCACCCGAGTGGAGAGACACGATGACCGCACTCCCTGACATCCCCCTGCCCGCCGGAATCCGCTCGCGTTATGTCGACGGCATCAACGGCTTGCGTATGCATGTGCTGGAGGCTGGCTTCGAGACCACGGGGCGGCCATGCCTCCTCTTGCTGCACGGCTTTCCCGAGCTCGCCTTCTCCTGGCGCAAAATCATGCCGACGCTGGCCGCGGCCGGCTATCACGTGATCGCGCCGGACCAGCGTGGCTATGGCCGCACGACGGGATGGACTGCGGATTACGACGGCGACCTTGCGCCGTTCTCGCTCCCCAATCTCGTGCGCGACGCGCTCGCCCTGGTGTCGGCGTTCGGCTACAGGCAAGTCGATCTGGCCGGGCATGATTTCGGCAGCCCGGTCGCGGCCTGGTGCGCGCTGATCCGGCCCGACGTGTTTCGTTCGGTGACGATGATGAGCGCGCCGTTCGGCGGACCGCCGGCGCTGCCGTTTGGCACGGTCGATGCTCCGGCAAAGCCTGAGGTGGAGGACCCCGTGCATCGCGAGCTCGCCGCGCTGCCGCGGCCGCGCAAACATTATCAATGGTACTATGCGACACGCCCGGCCAATGCCGACATGCAGCACGCGCCGCAGGGCGTGCATGATTTCCTGCGCGCCTATTATCACCACAAGAGCGCGGACTGGACCGACAACAAGCCTTATCCGCTGGCGTCGTGGTCGGCGGACGAGCTCGCAAAGCTGCCAACCTATTACGTGATGGATCTGAACGAGACCATGGCGGAGACCGTCGCCAAGGAGATGCCTTCGCGCGCCGCGATTGCCGCCAATCAATGGCTGCCGGATCCCGAGCTTGCCTATTACGCCGCCGAATATGGCCGCACCGGATTCCAGGGCGGGCTGCAATGGTACCGCTACGGCACGACCGGCGCCCTCAACAGCGAGATGCAGCTGTTTGCGGGACGCAGCATCGACGTGCCCTCCTGCTTCATCTCGGGCAAGCAGGATTGGGGCACCTATCAGCGCCCCGGCGTGTTCGAAGCGATGCAGGGACGCGGCTGCACGAAGATGCTCGGCTGCCATCTGGTCGATGGCGCCGGCCATTGGGTGCAGCAGGAGCAGCCGGCCGAGGTCAGCCGATTGGTGTTGGACTTCCTGGCCACGGTCCACGCGGCCTGATTTGACCCGGGAACCACGGCGTCCTATATAATTTAGAATAGTTCTAAACTCGATTCAGGGCCGTCGTGAAGAATTTTGCCGATCTAACCGAGCGCGAGGTGCTTGCGGTCGCGATCTCCTCCGAGGAGGAGGACAGCCGCATCTACATGACCTTCGCTGAGGACCTCCGCGAGCGTTACCCGGACACGGCGAAGATCTTCGAGGAGATGGCCGAGGAGGAACGCGGCCACCGGCACATGTTGCTGGAATTATACGAGCAGCGCTTCGGCAAGCATCTGCCGCCGATCCGGCGCGAGGACGTCAAGGGATTCCTGCGCCGCCGCCCGGTCTGGCTGACCAAGAACCTGTCGCTCGACGCCATCCGCAGGGAAGTCGAGACCATGGAGATGCAGGCGGAGCGCTTCTACGTGAAGGCCGCCGAACAGGCCCAGGACGTCGGCGTGCGCCGGCTGCTCGGCGATCTCGCCGAAGCCGAGAAAGGTCACGAGGAGACCGCCGCAAAGCTGACGGGCGAGATCCTGAATTCCGATGTCCGCGCCGAGGAGGACCGCACCAACCGCCGCATGTTCGTGCTGCAATATGTGCAGCCGGGCCTTGCCGGCCTGATGGACGGCTCGGTCTCGACGCTGGCGCCGCTGTTTGCCGCGGCCTTCGCCACCCACCAGAACTGGCAGACGTTCCTCGTCGGTCTTGCCGCCTCGATCGGCGCAGGCATCAGCATGGGCTTTGCGGAAGCGCTGTCCGACGACGGTTCGCTGACCGGGCGCGGCTCGCCATGGCTGCGCGGTCTCACCTGCGGGGCGATGACGACGCTCGGCGGCCTCGGCCACACCTTGCCCTATCTCGTGCCCGACGGCTGGACCAATGCATTCTGGATCGCGACCGCGATCGCCGGCGTCGTCGTGTTCTTCGAGTTGTGGGCGATCGCCTTCATTCGCGCGCGCTATATGGACACGCCGTTCCTCCAGGCGGTGTTCCAGATCGTGCTCGGCGGCGCGATCGTGCTCGCGGTAGGGATATTGATCGGGGCGGCGTAAATTAAGCCTCACCCTCGCTGTCATGCCCCGGCTTGACCGGGGCATCCAGTACGCCGCGGCCCATCGGCTCAATCACAACTTTCTCTGGAATACTGGATCGCCCGGTCAAGCCGGGCGATGACGGCGAATTCCTGATTTCGTCCATTCTGTGCCGCCGGCGCATCAATCGCGATCAAACAGCCGTTGCAGCCTTCGGGCAAACTGCGCATCATCCTCCGACAACAAGAGCAGGAGAAGCGCCGTGGCCAGATCGGAATGGAGTTTCAAGAGCGCGGTCGAACTGTCGGCCGCACTGACCGCCAAGAAGGTCTCCGCGGTCGAGCTTACACAGGATGCCATCGACCGCGTCGAGCGTCACGACGGCAAGATCAACGCGATCTGCGTGCGGGATTTTGACCGCGCCCGCAGTGCGGCACGCGAGGCGGATGTGGCACTGGCGCGCGGCGAAAGAAAACCGCTGCTCGGAATTCCGGTGACGGTGAAAGAATCCTTCAACATCGCGGGCCTGCCCACAACCTGGGGCTGGACGCCGCAGAAGGATTTCAAGCCGACGGAGGACGCGCTGTCGATCTCCCGGGTGAAGAACGCCGGCGGCGTCATTCTCGGCAAGACCAACGTTCCCGTCGGCCTGGGGGACTGGCAGAGCTACAACGACATCTACGGCACGACGAACAATCCATACGATCTCGGCCGCACGCCCGGCGGCTCATCGGGCGGCTCGTCGGCAGCGCTTGCGGCCGGCTACGGACCGCTCTCGCTCGGATCCGACATCGGCGGCTCGCTGCGCGTGCCGGCATTCCATTGCGGCGTCTATGCGCACAAGCCGACCTACAATCTCTGTCCGACGCGCGGCCATACGCCGCCGCCGTTTCCGGCGATTCCGATGGAACGCGATATGGCGGTGATCGGCCCGATGGCCCGGAGTGCAGCCGATCTGACGCTGCTGCTGGACGTGATGGCCGGTCCCGATCCACTCGACCTCGGCATCGGATACAAGCTGGCGCTGCCGGACGCACGCCACGACAGGCTGAAGGATTTCCGCCTGCTCGTGATCGACAGCCATCCGTTGCTGCCTGCGAATTCCGACATTCGCGGCGCGATCGAGACGCTGGCCGGGCGATTGACGAGCGCCGGCGCGAGCGTCGCGCGCGAAAGCCCGCTGTTTCCGGACTTCAAGGAAGCCTCGCGCCTCTACATGCGCATGTTGATGGGCTTTCTCGGCGCGTTCTTTCCGCCGGATATTCTCGCCGGCGCACGTGCCGGCGAGGCGCAGCTCTCACCCGACGACAAGAGCCTCGCGGCCGAGCGGCTGCGCGGCATGACCTCCAGCCATCAGGCCTGGGTGTTCGACGAAGGCGCGCGCGCCGGGCTGCGCGCGCAGTGGCGGCACTTGTTCAGGACATTCGATGCGGTGATCTGCCCGATCATGCCGACCCCCGCCTATCCGCATGATCATTCGCCAGAGCAGGAGAAGCGCCGGATCAATATCGACGGCAAGGACCATGTCTATCCGGACCAGCTTGCCTGGCCCGGCATCGCCACGCTGACGGGCTTGCCGGCCACCGCCGTTCCGCTCGGTCTGTCGAAGGATGGCCTGCCGGTCGGCGTCCAGATCATCGGCCCTTTCCTCGAAGACCGCACGCCGCTCAGGCTCGCCGAGCTGATCGAGCGTGAGTTCGGCGGGTTCACACCGCCGAAAATGTTCGACGATTAGTGTTCACCGTCATTGCGAGGAGCCCTTGCGACGAAGCAATCCAGACTGCCACCGAGGAGACATTCCTGGATTGCTTACTGCCTATAAATCAATCGCTAACCAAACAATCTTTTCCCGAGCAATGGGCAAACCGCTGATCTGACATTTATCCAGCTGGCAATCGTTCGCCCGTAGACATTGCAAGTCGCGGGAGCCCCCTCAGAGAGGATGTCGCGAAGACGCGTTGCGAAGCCCGGAGTACTTTTGAGCCTGGCGAAGGCTACCGCTCAAATCCAGCAAGAGTGATGGCGTGATAAAAGACACAATCGAGATAGGCGTGCTCCACGACCCCTATCATCGCGTCAATCGAGACGAGACGCTGCCCGAGAGATGGCGCACTCCGATTGCCGTAGCGGTGGGGTGCGGGCTCATTGGCCTTGTGCTCCGTTACCTCGCGCGGGAACACGCGACCGCCGACGCCGCAGAGTACATCACCTGGTATACCTTCGCGCGAGATCACGGCATTGCCGGGCTGGCCAAGGCTTTCACCAACTACACGCCGTTCTACAGCTACCTCCTGCTGACCGCCGCCCGATTTGATTGGCTGGGCCAGCCGCTCTCCCTCGTGAAGACGATCTCGGTAATATTCGAGCTCGGCTGCGCGATCGTTGTGGCCCGGATGGTCTGGCAAGTTACAGGCGTTCCGTTGCGCGCGTCCCTGGCCTTCTGCGCGGTGTGGCTTGCGCCGACGGTGCTCTTCAACGGCGCAATGTGGGGACAGGCCGATTCGATCTGGACCTTCTTCGCGCTAATCTCCGTGGCGATGTTCATGCGGGACCGAAACGGCGTCTTGCCATTCGCAGTGGCCTGCTCGGTGAAGGCCCAGGGCGTCTTCCTGGGGCCGTTCGTGCTGGGCATGATCCTGCGCCGCAAGATCCACTTGGCATGGCTTGCCGCTATTCCGGGAGCCTATGCGGTCCTCGCCATTCCGGTCCTCATCGCCGGCAGATCCCTGGTCTCCGTGCTCGGGGTCTATCTCGACCAGGCTCACACCTTTCATCACCTCACGATGAATGCAGCGAACCTCTGGGTGTTCGCCGGCGGAACGCCATACGCGATCGGGGTCGCCGCCGGCCTCGTGCTCGCGGCGGCGAGCGGGCTTGCGCTATCGATCTTCGTCGCACAATCCAGGCGGACGGGGCCGGAGTTCATTCTGCTCGTTGCGTGCGTATCGCTCATTCTCATGCCGTACTTGCTCCCGAAGATGCACGAGCGCTATTTCTATGCGTTCGAACTTGCGTCCATCGCCCTGGCCTGCCTCAATCTGCGCTATCTGCCGTTCGCGGTGATTGCCCAGGTCAACGGCGTGTTATCCTACCTCGCATTCGAGAGCGGGATCGTCATGGGTCTGCTGCCGGCGGCGCTCTGCAACACCCTGCTCGTGTTCTACCTCGTGCTCGATCTCCGCCACGGCGAACGTGGATTTCGCTTTTCGAGGTTTGCCTGGCTTGGCTTCTCCGCGTCGACGGCGGGACTGTTCTCCTATTTGCTGTTCGCGGGTGCCGGCTTGAACGTATCTCCCGCCTATATGCTCGTCGCGGGTCTTGCCACGGCCATGACGCTGCTGCTCGTGAAGGAGCAGCGTGGCGTCTCGGCCGATGGTCCGGACGCGTCGCATTGACTTCAATTTCGGGCGGCGCCGGCGTCCGTCGTGCTAGCTGTCGAATACGATCACGCTGCGCAGCGTCTTGCCGGCTTTCATGTTGGCAAAACCCTCGTTGATCTCGGACAGCTTCAGTTTCGCCGAGATCCAGTCCTCCAGATGCAGTCGTCCCCGCAGGTAGAAGTCGACCAGGCGCGGCATGTCCACGCGAAAATGATTCGAGCCCATCGACGAGCCCTGGATCCGGCGCTCGCGCAGGAAATCAAAACCGTGCAGCTCGATCTTCTGGCCGAACGGAATCATGCCGACGATGGTGGCGGTGCCGCCGGAGGCGAGCATGCCGAAGGCCTGCTCGGCGGTCTCCTTGCGGCCCAGCACCTCGAAGGAATGATGCACGCCGCCATTGGTGAGATCGCGCACCTGCTTCACGACGTCGCCGTCGGCGGGGTTGATGATGTCGGTCGCACCCAGCTTGGTGGCGAGCTGGAGTTTTGCCGGATTGGTGTCGATCGCGATGATGCGGCCGGCGCCTGCGATCTGCGCGCCGTTGATGGCGGCCATGCCGACGCCGCCGCAGCCGATCACCGCCACGGTCTCGCCGGCCGTCACCTTCGCCGTATTCACCACCGCACCATAGCCGGTGATGACGCCGCAGCCGATCAGCGCGGCGAGATCGAGCGGCATTTCCTTTCTAATTTTGACGATGGCGTTCTCGTGCACCAGCATCTGTTCTGCAAAGGACGACAGATTGAGGAACTGGTGCAGCTTCTCAGGCTTCGACCACCGCATCCGGTTCGAGGCGCCCGGCAGCAGCTTCACGGTAGTGTCGGTGCAGAGCACCGTGCGGCCCGTGGTGCAGTTGTCGCAGGTGCCGCAGAACACCGACAGGCACGTGACGACGTGGTCACCCGGCTTGACGTAAGTGACATCGGAGCCGACCTGTTCGACCACGCCGGCTGACTCGTGCCCGAGCACCGCGGGCAGCGGATGCGGGTAGAGCCCTTCCATGAAATGCAGGTCGGAGTGACAGAGCCCGGCGACCGTGGTGCGGATCAGGACTTCGCGCGGGCCCGGCTTCGGCAGGCTGACGTCCTCGATGACGAGCGGCTGGTTGACTTCATAGAGGACGGCGGCCTTCATCGAGCACTCCCTGTCGCGTTTCTTGGTTTGATCGTGGCGTGCAGCCTACGCTGCCAGAACCAGTTCGCCAACCACGCTCATGCCGGCTGAGCTGTCGCCGAGCAGCAGCGCGGCGATCCTGGCCTGCGTGGCATTTTCCGTGAGCCGGAACGGATCGCTCGGTGACACCCGATGGTCGATCACCAGCCGCGACAACAACAGCCGGCGCGCATCGCCGCGCATCTCGTGGATGCGGTGCGCCTCCCAGGCGAGCGCGACCGCGCTGGCGACATGATAGAGCAGGCTGGTGGCGCGGCGTGCATCGGCCTCGTTCTCGGATTTCGCCGCAACCTCGCGCGCAAAACCCACGGCACGATCGACGAAGCCGCGCAGATTGTCGCGCCAGGCCTGCGGCACGGAAGCGCTGTCGTCGAGCCGCGCATGCAGATCGGCCGCGAGCGCGGATTCCGCGCCATGGCGGCCGACTGCGCGCCTGAGCGCATCGATCGCGACGATATTGCCGGTGCCTTCCCAGACCGAACCGAGATGCGCATCGCGCAGCAGGCGCGGCGTCGCGAATTCCTCGATGTAGCCGATGCCGCCGCGCATCTCGAGCGCATCGCCGCAGACTTTTCGCGCATCGCGGGTGGCGCGGAATTTCAGGGTCGGCGTCAGGATCCGCAACAATGCCGCCGCATCCTGGCTGCCGGCCTCGGCGCGGTCGAGCGCGTCCGCAGTCAGGAAGCTCATCGACAGCGCCTGCTCGACCGGCAGCATGATCTTCAGCATCTGGCGCCGGCCGAGCGGCAGGTCGATGATGCGCTGGCCGAACACGACGCGGTTTGTCGCGACCGTCATCGCATCATGATAGGCGCGGCGCATCAGCGCGGTGGATTTGACGCCGTTGGAGAGCCGCGACGAATTCACCATCTCGGCCATCTGCACGAAGCCGCGGTCGAGCTTGCCGACCGCATAGGCGATCGCGCCTTCGAGCTTGATCTCGCCCGAGGCCATCGAGCGCGTGCCGAGCTTGTCCTTGAGACGCACGATCCGGTAATGGTTCTGCGCGCCGTCGTCGAGGAATCGCGGCATCAGGAACAGGCCGACGCCGCGCGTGCCGGGGCCGGCGCCTTCGGGACGCGCCAGCAGCATCACGACCTCAGCGTCGGCATTCGAGCAGAACCATTTTTCGCCGGTGAGGCGCCAATGGTCGCCCTCCTGCACCGCGCGCGTGGTCAGCGTGCCGACGTCGGAGCCGCCCTCCTTCTCGGTCATGAACTGGCCGCCTTGCGTCAGCTTGCTCATGTCGGTCTGGGTCAGGCCGTCGAGATATTTCGCCTTCAGCGCCTCGCTGCCGAAATTCGCCAGCAATTTTGCGCAGCCGTCGGTGACGTTGATCGGGCAGCCCATGCCGAATTCGGTCTGGTTGAAAAGGAACGTGAAGGCGTGCTTGGCGACGACAGGATATTTGTCCGGCCAGCCCATGATGCCCTTGCGGATCGAGAGCGCATGGATGCCGAACTCGCCGAACGCTGCGTTCTCCAGTTCGCGATAGGCCGGGTGATATTCGATCGACTGCGCGTCGCGGCCGAACTTGTCGCGCTGGTGCAGCACCGGCGTATGACGGTCGGCGAGCCGCGCGCAGTCGTCGAGGCGGCCTCCGGCGAGTTCGCCGAGGCGATCGAGATGCGGCTCGATGTGACGAAACAGATTTTCCGGCAGATGGATACGCAGCAGGTCGGTCAGAGCGGGATCGGCGCGGTAGAAATTCATGCCTGTGGTGTCAGGCGCCAGCAGGCCGGACTGCTCGGCCGCGACATTCCTTGGCTGCGCTGGGGCCGGCTTATGCATGATCGTCCTCTTCGTTTCCGCCTTGCGGACATTCCGCGCCACTTTAGCGCTTGCCGCTTGGGATGATGTCGATCATGCTCCAGTCGCGGAGTGCGATAAAGCCGCAAATCGTCAGGGCGGCATGATCGCCGTGAAGGAGCAATTCGCTCTGCGGAATTGTGATCGCGCCGGCTGGTTGTTCACGCAGCCCATGCATAGATCAGGGGCTCCCTGCTTCCGAGAGACCACACCATGGAACATCCGAAATACAAGATCGCCCTTATCGTCGGCGCCGGCGAAGGCCTGAGCGCTTCGCTGGCGCGCTTGTTCGCTGCGCAAGGCATTCGCGTCGCGCTCGCCGCGCGCAAGATCGAGAAGCTGGGCGCGCTCTGTAGCGAGACCGGCGCCAAGGCCTATGCCTGCAACGCGACCGAACCCGACGAGGTCGAGCGGTTGTTTGGCCTGGTCGAGCGCGAGATCGGCACGCCCGACCTCGTCGTCTACAACGCCAGCGGCCGCACCCGCGGCCCGTTCGTCGACCTCGTCCCGGCCGACGTCGCGCAAGCCATCGCGGTCAGCGCCTATGGCGGCTTCCTGGTGGCGCAGCAGGCGGCCAAGCGCATGCTGCCGAACAAGCACGGCGCGATCCTGTTCACCGGCGCCTCCGCCAGCGTCAAGGGCTACGCGCAGTCGGCTTCCTTCGCGATGGGCAAGTTCGCGCTGCGCGGCCTCGCGCAGAGCCTGGCGCGCGAATTGTCGCCGCAAGGCATCCATGTCGCGCATTTCGTGATCGACGGCGGCATCCGCAGCGCGGCGCGGACGGAAGCCGAAGACAAGCCGGATTCGATGCTCGATCCCGACGCGATCGCCCAGAGCTATTGGAACGTGTTGCAACAGCCGCGCAGCGCCTGGAGCTGGGAGCTCGAGCTGCGGCCCTGGGTCGAGAAGTTCTAGGGCGAGGTGCCGTAGGGTGGGTCAGCCGAAGGCGTAACCCACCTCTTTATTCACCGCGTGTCTGAAAAGAGGTGGGTTACGCTGAGCGGTCTGCGCTAGGCGCAGTCCGCTCAGCTAACCCACCTACGAGAGCTAAACAAGAACAGGGAGGATCAATGACCACGGAAACCACCATCGACACCGGCACCGACGAACTCCTCTGCGTCATCCGCGACCGTGTCGCTGTCATCACGCTGAACCGACCGGACGCGCGCAATTCGCTGTCGGACGCGCTGACCCCGGCGCTACGCACGATGATCCGCAACTGCGGCGAGAACCCCGGCGTCGGCGCGCTGCTGATCACCGGCGCGGGCGAAGCGTTCTGCGCCGGCAGCAACGTCAAGGGCATGGGCACGCATCGCGACAAGGCAAAGCTCGAGATGCCGCTAGAAGATCGCATCGCCGATCTGCAGGAGCGGCAACGGCTGCTCACCGGCGCGCTGGTGTCGGTGCGCAAGCCGACCATCGCTGCGCTCCCCGGCCCCGCGGTCGGCGCCGGACTCGCCATCGCCATGGCCTGCGACATCCGCATCGCCGCGCAATCGGCCTTCGTCGCCACCGGCTATGCCCGCATCGCGCTGAGCGGTGATTACGGCATCGCCTGGCTGCTCACCCGTCTCGTCGGCACCGCGCGGGCGCGCGAGCTGATGTTCACCGGCGACCGGGTCGACGCCGTGCGGGCCGAAGCGATCGGCCTCGTCAACCGCGTCGTGCCCGATGACAAGCTGCAAGCCGAAGCCTTCGCGCTGGCCAAATCGCTCGCCGAAGGCCCGAGGCTGGCACTGCGCTACATGAAGGACAATCTCGACGAGGCCGTGCTGTTCGACTTCGAAACCGCGCGCGACCACGAGGCCGAACGGCTGGTGCGCCTCACCACGACCGCCGATCACAAGGAAGCGGTGCAGGCGTTCATCGAGAAGCGGAAAGCGGGATTCACGGGGAAGTAGGCTACGGAGCACAAAAAAAAGCGCCCGGCCCTGGTTCACCCAGAGCCGGGCTTGCAGTGGTGTCAAACCGAGGCTGAGGGGCTTTCGGCCTGACGGGAAAGCGCGGCGAGGCGCCAGCTTGCGCAGGGAATGTCTTTCGGCGCGACCGCGATCTCCTTGTCGAAGCGCACCAGCTTCCAGTCATCGGGATGATTGACGAAGGCGAAACCGGATTTGCGCGCGAGCGAGACCATGGTCTCGTTGGGGCGCAGCGTGTCGCCGAACATGTGCTCGGCGCCGAGCGCAGCCGCGCGGCATTCGAGATTCTTCATCAACGCGGTGGCGATGCCGTGGCCCTGCCAGCGATCATGGACCGACAGGCCGAATTCGAGCGTCGCGGTTTCGGCGTGCAGCGCATAGCGCGCTTCGGCGACGATGGTCTCGAAGCCGTCGATCATCATGGTCGCGACCACGGTGAAACGTTCGCGCTCGCCGACCTGAAGGAAGTCGTGCAACAGTCCGTTCGGCAACTCGCTGACAGCGCCGAAGAAACGGTTGTAGCGGGAGCGGGTCGAGAGCGAGCGGAAATAGTGCTGCAGCTCGTCGGTGTCGCGCGGCTCGACGAAACGGACGTTGAGCGCCGTGCCATCGCGGGTGCGCAGCGTGTCCGAATATTGCTTGAGGTCTTCGAGGCGGAGAGCGCTCATGATACGAGCCCTTCACAAAAGGGACCGCCGGCGCCCCCACAGTCAGGCGGCGCCGGCCTGGCGGCCAATCAGGCCCGCCAGAAGGGTTTGTCAGCCTCGTAGGCAATGTCGGTCCAGGACAGTCCGACGTCCTGAAGATCACGCGCGGTCCATTGGGTGAGCTCGCGCCTGTTGCGATAGCGCTCGTGCCAGACGTGAAGGGTCTCGCCGATCTGCTGGATCAAGCCGGGCGCATGATGATTTATCATCGAATTGTGGGTCAAGGTAGACATTTTAAGCTCCTGGAGCTAACCTGACCGCTAATATCGGCTTCCTGGTGCACTGCGACAAACGACAATTTGTACCTTTTCGCATGAAATAACGTCATGTATCCTGCTGCCAAATGACTGCCAGATTGCCGTCCCTGAACGGATTGCGGGCGTTCGAAGCCGCCGCGCGCCATCTCAGCTTCACGCTGGCAGCGTCCGAGCTGAACGTGACGCAGACCGCGATCAGCCATCAGATCCGCAGGCTCGAGGAGGAGCTCGGCATCCGCCTGTTCATCCGGCAGAACCGCGCGCTGGCGCTGACGCCGGAAGCGCGCGACTACCTGCCCGGCGTCCGCGCCGCCTTCAACGACCTCCGGCTTGCGACCGACCGGCTGCTGCGCAAGGACGACGACAAGGTGCTGACGGTCTCGACGCTGGCCTCGCTCGCGGCAAAATGGCTGCTGCCGCGGTTGACGGATTTCCAGGAGCAGCATCCCGGCATCGATGTCCGCATCACCACCTCGACCAGCCTGGTCGACTTCCAGCGCGACAATGTCGATGCCGCGATCCGCTATGGCCGCGGCCAATGGCCGGGCCTGCGCGCCGACTGGCTGATGGCGGATGAGTTGTTTCCGGTGTGCAGTCCGTCGCTGCTGCGCGGCGACAAGCCGCTGCGCCGGCCCGAAGATCTGGGAAACCATCCGCTGCTGCACACCTCGAACGCCAACAGCGACGACTGGCGGCTATGGCTGACCGCGGCGGGCCTGCCGGCCGACATCGCAAGGCACCCCGGCATCACCTTCGACATGATCTTCATGACCATCCAGGCCGCGATCGACGGCATCGGCGTCGCGATGGGACGGACCTCCTACGTCCAGGACGACATCGCCAAGGGCCGCCTCGTGGTCCCCTTCAAGATCGCGCTGCCGGCCGACGCCGGCTTCTACCTGGTCGCCCCCGCGGGCCGCCGCGAAGCGCCGAAGCTGACCGCATTCCGCCAATGGATGCTCGCTGCGACGCAAAATAAAGCCTGAAAAATCATCAGCTTCCGCGGCAAAATCGATTGACTCGCAGCGCCCTGCGCGGGAAGGGATGAGACAGATTGTCACAGCATCAATCTGTCGCCTTGCCGTGAATGATTCCCGGTCCGGCCACGTCTCGAAGGGGAGCAACGCCATGGTTGGACCAGCAACCAATCCGCCTGAACTCAAATCGCGCATCGGCGCCATCCTGCGCGCCACGTCAGGCAACTTTCTCGAACAGTTCGACTTCTTCCTGTTCGGCTTCTATGCGGCCGCGATCGGCAAGGCGTTCTTCCCTTCCTCCAACGAGACCGCGTCGCTGCTCAACACCTTCGGCGTGTTCTGGCTCGGCGCCTTGATGCGGCCGGTCGGCGCGATCGTGCTCGGCGCCTACATCGACCGCATCGGCCGCCGCCAGGGCCTGATCGTCACGCTCGCCATCATGGCCTTCGGCACCGTCGTCATCGCGTTCTGCCCGAGCTACGCGACCATCGGCATCGCCGCGCCCATCATCGTGCTGATCGGACGTTTGCTGCAGGGCTTCTCCGCCGGCGTCGAGCTCGGCGGCGTGTCGGTCTATCTCTCGGAGATCTCCACGCCGGGCAATCGCGGCTTCTACACCTCGTTCCAGTCATCGAGCCAGCAGGTCGCGATCTTCGTGGCCTCGATCCTCGGCTACATCCTCTCGGAGGTGATGCCGGCCGACACCGTCGCCGCCTGGGGCTGGCGCATTCCCTTCTTCGTCGGCTGCCTGATCATTCCCCTGATCTTCTTCCTGCGGCGGACGCTGGAGGAGACGCCGGCCTTCCTCGCCATGAAGAAGCATCCGACGGCCAGCGAGGTGTTCGCCTCCGCCCTCGCCAACTGGCGCATCGTCATCCTCGGCATGATGATCGCGATCCTGACCACGACCACGTTCTACTTCGTCACCGTCTACACGCCGACCTTCGGCAAGACCGTGCTGAAGCTGTCGACGCAGGAAGCGCTGCTGGTGACGCTGCTCGTCGCCGTGACCAACTTCTTCTGGAACCCGGTCGGCGGCGCATTGTCCGACCGCATCGGCCGCAAGCCTGTGCTGCTCATCATCGCCGGCCTGTCGCTCGTCACGGCCTACCCTGCGCTGCACTGGCTGGTGGCGGCGCCGAGCTTCGGCAAGCTGCTCGCGGTCGAGATGATGTTCTCGTTCTATTTCGGCGTCTACAGCGGCACCATGCTCGGCGCGCTGGTCGAGATCGTGCCGGCGCATGTGCGCACCACCTGCTTCTCGCTCGCCTTCGCGCTCGCGGCCGCCCTGTTCGGCACCTTCACGCCGTTCGCCTCGACCTTGCTGATCGAGCATACCGGCGACAAGGCCTCGCCCGGCTTCTGGCTGATGCTCGCTGCGCTGCTCGGAATCATCGCGGCCTCGACGGTGTATCGCGGCGGCGGCAAGGCCGTGCCGACTTATGATGCGGTGCCGGAGCCGGTTGCGGGGCATTGACGGCCGCTTCAATCGTCGCCGTCTCTTACCCTCCCCCTCCAGGGGAGGGTAAGAGCGGGACTTACAGCTCCACCACCACGTAATCGCTCTCGACGCTCACCGGAATCGTCTCGGCGACATACGGGCCCTTCACGACGCTCGCACCCGGCTCGACATGGGCGGGATAGGCCTTCACGCGGAAGCGGCGGGGATCGCAATAGGACTGGCCGGTGCGGATGTCGAACTCCCAGCCGTGCCAGGGGCAGCGGATGATCTCCCCGAGCCTGGTGTATTCGATCTCGCCGGGCTCCTTTGACTGCGCAAGACCGATCAGCGGGCCCTCGCACAGCGCCGCGCCCTGATGCGGGCAACGGTTCATCAGGCCGAAATATTCGCCCTTGATGTTGAAGACCGCGATCGGCCGCCCGTCGATCTCCAGAAATTTTCGCGTCCCCGGCGGCAGTTCATCGACCGGCGCGATCACGTGCCGCGCCATCAACCAATCCCGTACAGGGTGCGCGCATTGCCGAGATAGAACGCCTCGCGATTGGCCTCGCTGACACCCGCCGGCAGCACGCGCGACGGCTCGTCGTAATCCCAATGCGGATAGTCGGTCGCGAACAGCAAGCGGTCCCAGCCGATCCAGTTGATGACGTCGAACAGATCCTCGCGGCTTTCAGGGTCCTCCATCGGCTGCGTGGTCCACCACACCTGCTCGCGGATATATTCCGACGGCGGCCGCTTCACATGCGGCACTTCGCTCCGGAGTCGCTGCCAAACCTTGTCGAGCCGCCACGCCAGCGACGGCGCCCAGCCGAAGCCGGCCTCGATCATCACCATCTTCAGCTTCGGGAAGCGCTCGAACACGCCTTCCAAAACCAGGCTCGCCAGCGCCGATTGCTGGCATTGCGAGTGACCGACCATCTCCTCGATGTAATAGGACGGCCAGCCCGACGGCGTGATCGGATTGCCGCCGAAGCCGAAGGCGTGGACGCCGACGGGAAGGCCGGCTTCCTCCGCGGCCTGGTAGATCGGCCAGTAACGGCGCTGGCCGAGCGGCTCGACATTGCGGCTGAGCAGCAGCACCTGCACGAAATTCTTGTCGCCGGCGCGCTCGCGGATTTCAGCGGCGGCCGACAGCCCGTCCTCATTGCCGACGACGATGGACGCCTTCAGCCGCTTGTCCTTGCTGGTCCATTTGTCGATCTGCCAGTCGTTGATCGCCGAACACAAGGCGGCCGAGAGCTCGTGATTGCGGATGCCCTGCCCAGTGCCCAGCGGATTGAGCACGCCGAGCTGCACGTTGTTGGGATCGAGCAATTGCTTCTGCATGAAGGACAGCGAGGAGCCCTGCGGGCCGCCCTCGGGCGGATAGGCATCGCGGCGCGAAGCATTGGGCTGGGCCTTCGGATAGGGCGGGCCTTCCATCATGCCCTGATAGGCATGGACGCCGTAGACTTCGAGATGATGCTGCCAGCGTTTGGCGAGATAGGGATAAAGCTCGGTGCGGGTGGCGCGTGCCGGATGGATGTCGCAGTCCGCGATCGCGGTTTTGACGGTCAGTGGGGAAGCGGCTTCTTGGCTCTCGCGGAATTGGATATTCATCGCCTTGCCTCCTTTGGCAGCGGGCTCATTTCAGGCGGGGATAGGTCGCATGTGGATTTTCGATCATGATCTTGCGCACGAGATCGGGGGTGAGACCTTCGGGCAGCGCGTCCTGGCCCTCGAACTGCCAGTGCGGATAGTCCGTGGAGAATAGGACCAATTCGTCGGACTGCATATGATCAAACAGGCGAATTAATGTCGCCTCATCCGGCGGCGCATCAAATGGCTGTAAGGAGAAGCGGATGTTGCTGCGCACAATATCCAGCGGCGCGCGGTCGACCCAAGGCGTCTCCATCCGCACTCCGCGCCAGAACTTGTGCAGGCGCCAGAGAAAGGGGGAAATCCAGGAGACGCCGGATTCCAGCATTACCATTTTCAGGCGCGGATATTTGGCGAACACGCCCTCGACGATCAGGCTCGTGAGCTGGGTCTGGAACGCCTGAGCCTGCCCGACATAATCCTCGATGTGGTAGGAACCCCATCCCACGGCGGTCGGCGGATTGTGATAGGCGGAACCCGCGTGGATGCCGACGGGTAGTTCCAGCCGTTCCGCGACTTCATAGATCGGCCACAGCGCGCGCTTGCCGAGCGGCGTGTCGCCCATCACCAGCATCAGCACCTGGACGAAACGCTTGTCCTGCGCGCAGCGCTCGATTTCGGCCACGGCCTTCTCGACGCTTTGCGTCGGGATCACGATCGAGCCGCGCAGCCGCTTGTCGCGATCGAGCCACTCCTTCACCAGCCAGTCGTTCAGCGCGCGGCAGAATGCGGCCTGCAAATCTTCCGAAAACACCATCTGCACGCCGTAGAGCGGATTGCAGATGGCATGATCGAGCTGGAAAGCATCGAGCACATGGCGCTGCATGTCCTCCAGGCTTTCGCCGGGTTTGCCGCTCTCGGGGCGCCAGTCGGGGCGCGCCGTGATCGGCGAATTCTGCGGATAGGATTGCGAGACGAGGTCGACCATGCCGCGCGTCGTCACCTGATCGCGCCAATAGTCGTTCAGGTACGGCAGCAGGCTGGTCAGATGCGGCACGGCCGGATGCACATCGCAATCCACCCCGCCGGCGATCAGGGACGCCATGACGTCTCCCTTCTCACGTTTCCTCGTAAGTCTCTTCTTATACCTGCCATTCAAGCAGGACTGCCCGTCGCCCGCAACTCAGCCAAGCGTCCTGTCATATGCTAGGAAGGCTCAGCTCGGTTGCGAAGGGACAAGGGGTTAGGGATGAAAGAGCTCGTCGGCATTGCGGAACAGGTCGCAGCGAAGCTGATCGCGCGCAAACAGACCATCGCCGTGGCAGAATCCTCAACCGGCGGCCTGGTCTCGGCCAGCCTGCTCGCGGTGCCCGGCGCGTCCGCCTATTTCCTTGGCGGCGCGGTGGTCTACACCCGCGATGCCAGGCGCGTGCTGATGGATATTTCGGACGAAGGAATGAAGGGCTTTCGCTCATCGTCGCAGCCCTACGCGCAACTGCTGGCCGAGCAGATGCGAACGCGCTTCAACAGCGACTGGGGCCTGTCCGAGACCGGAGCAGCCGGCCCAACCGGCAACCGCTACGGCGACGCCGCCGGCCATAGCTGCATGGCGGTTGCGGGGCCTGTGTCAGAGGTGATGACGCTGGAGACCGGCAGCAACGACCGGTTCGGCAACATGCAAATGTTTGCTGCGACGGCGCTGAAGCTGTTGTTGAGGAAGCTGGAGGGGTGAGAGTTCTGACGGTGGCAGCGGTCCCGCTTTCGATACCGTCATCCTGAGGTGCGAGACACGCGGCGCAACGCGCCACGTGACGAGTCTCGAAGGATGAACGGCCGAGATGCAGCCGGGCCGTCGCCCTTCGAGGCTCCCCTTGCTTCGCAAGGGGAGCACCTCAGGATGACGGTGAGAGATTTGTACTCGCCGCGCCGTTCAACGTCACCGCCCCAGATGCCGCATGAAGATCCGCACCACATAGCCCTGCACGCGCGGCGCCTCGTCGTAAACGTCCGACGCGATCCGCTCGATGGTCTCACGCAACGACAGGAACTGCGCCTGCCGCGCGATGCTTTCGGTGCCCTGCATGCCCGCGAGCTCATCCATCGCGGCGTCGCTGATCTGGCACTGCACGACCTCGTCGCCACTCAGCATGGTGAAGCGAAAGGCCAGCCGTTGGAGATCATGGCCAATGATCCTGTCGCGCGTCAGCGGCATCCAATTGTCCCGTTCGCGCCCCCGAACGGGACAATGCTGAAAATCTGACGGCTTGTCACTATCCGCGCCGCAGGACGTGGCAGTCATCCGACGCCCATCAGTCGCGCGGCTCGACGAACCGGCTGCTCTCCAGCTTCAGTAGACGAGCGCCATGCCGGTCGGTCTGTCGAGCGCCGCGGCCAGCGACCGATACTCCTCACAGCTGGTCCCGCAGATGGAGGCAATCCGGCTCAAATGATAGAGCGCCTGCTCGCGATTGCCCCGCTCGAGCTGCCACAGCCCGTAATACTGCCACGTCAGCACGTGGTTCGGATCTACCTTCAAGGCGCGCTCATACCAGACCTGCGATTGCTCGTAGTCGCCGAGCTTGCGATAGGAGTAGCCGATGAGGTTGGCGACGTTCGGATGATCGTCATGGCCGAGCGACTTCAATTGCGCGATCGCGGCCGCATAGTCGTTGCGCTCGTAGATCGTGTCATAGGCCACGCGGTAGCCGGCCGCGAATGCGGGATCGCCGATGCTGGACTGATTGTTCGGCTTCTTGCCCTTCTGGGTTGCCTTGGTTCCGGGGCGTTTCGGATAGGTCGGCTGCGGCTTCTGATCCGAATAGGCGCCGGCGTACGGATCCGTGGAGCTGGCGCCGCCCCCGCCTCCTCCACCCCCGCCTCCGCCCGCGGCAAATGCCGGCGAGCTCGACAGGGCTGCCGCGAATGTACCCAACGTGACGAGCTTGATCATCGTCGTGATCATGTCTGTCTCCTGTACTGTTTCAAGCGGCCCCGGACCAATTGTTAACCCTGCCTTGGCAACGATATTCCGGGGCACTGCACTTTACGGAGACGTCAGCGTTCGTACGGCAGTTCCGGTGTCCTTTACTGGAAGGCCACCTCGGCAAAGCTGCGGAGCTTTCGCGAATGAAGGCGCTCCGATTCCTGCTGCTTGAGCCGTTCCAGCGCTTTCAGGCCGATCTCGAGATGCTGGCCGACGCGGCGGCGGTAGAATTCGCTGGCCATGCCTGCGAGCTTGATCTCGCCGTGCAGCGGCTTGTCGGAGACGCACAGCAGCGTGCCGTAGGGCACGCGGAAGCGATAGCCGTTGGCGGCGATCGCGGCCGATTCCATGTCGAGCGCGACTGCGCGCGACTGCGACATACGCCGGATCACCTCAGGCCCGGAGATCTCCCAATTGCGGTTGTCGACGCTCGCGACGGTTCCGGTGCGCATCAGGCGCTTGAGCTCGAAACCTTCGAGCCCCGTGACGTCCTCGACCGCCTCCTCGAGCGCGACCTGCATCTCCGCCAGCGCTGGGATCGGCACCCATAGCGGCAGCTCGCGGTCGAGTACGTGGTCTTCGCGCACATAGCCGTGCGCGAGCACGTAATCGCCGAGACGCTGCGTGTTGCGCAGGCCCGCGCAATGGCCGAGCATCAGCCAGGCATGCGGGCGCAGCACCGCGACATGGTCGGTGACGTTGCGTGCGTTGGAGGGACCGGTACCGATGTTGATCAGCGTGATGCCGCGATAGCCTGATGCGACCAGGTGGAAGGCCGGCATCTGCGGCATGCGCGCCGGCGCAACGCCGCTGATCGCGCCGCCGCTGCGCGTGATGACGTTGCCCGGCGCGACGAAGGCTTCAAGGCCAGCCTCACTCGACTGGAGCCGCTGCTGACAGAGCTGCGCGAAGGCGTCGACATAGAACTGGTAGTTGGTGAAAATGACAAAATTCTGGAAATGCTCGGGGTCGGTGCCGGTGTAGTGATAGAGCCGGCGCAGCGAGTAATCGACGCGGGCGGCGCGGAACAGCGACAGCGGCTCGGGCGCGCCCGGCTGAAGCTCGAAGGTGCCGTCGGCAATCGAATCGTCCATGGTGGCGAGATCGGGCACGTCGAACGCGTCGCGCAGCGATCGCGCGACAGAGGAGTTCTCGCTGGTCGTGATCGCAGCTTCGATGTTGATGTCGCGGCGATAGGCGAAGTGGATCGGGATCGGCTCGGCGGACTCGCCGATCTCGACGGGCACGCCGTGATTCTGGATCAAGAGGCCGATCTGCTCGATAAGGTAGCTCCGGAACAGATCCGGACGCGTCACGCTGGTCTCATGCACGCCCGGCCCGGCGACAAAGCCGTAGGCGAGACGCGAATCCAGCCGCGCATGCGTCGCGGTGGTGACGCGGACGAAGGGATAATAGGCCCGCACCCGCGTCGTGATCGCTTCGCCGCCGACATAGGCCTCGAACCGGTCGCGAAGGAACTTGGTGTTGCGCTCGTAGATCTCTTCGAGGCGGGCAACGGCGAGGGAGGCGTCGGAGAAGGATTCGGTGGCGATGGAGGGTGGGGATTGCATGGTTCGACCGCCGGGTTGATGGGCTTGAGTCGAACTATAGCAAAGAAGCCAGTGCCGTAGGGTGGGCAAAGCGGAGCGTGCCCACCAATATGCTCGTCGTGTGAAAGATGGTGGGCACGGCGCGTCGCGCCTTTGCCCACCCTACGAGATCCGGACCGACGCTTTCGCCGTCACTTCTCCCGGAACGCCCGCATCAGCTGGTCGTGCAGCGGCTTCATCAGATAGGACAGCATGGTGCGGTCGCCGGTCTGGACGAAGGCTTCCACGGGCATGCCGGGGATCATCTTGACGTCGCCGAGACGGGCGATCTCTGCGGCCGGCATCGAGACGCGGATGGTGTAGTAGCTCTGGCCGGTGCGCTGGTCGGTGGTGACGTCGGGCGAGACGCGGCTGACGAGGCCGTTGAGCTCCGGCGTGGTGCGCTGATTGAAGGCGGAGAGGCGCAGCAGCGTCTTCTGGCCGATCTGCAGCTTGTCGATGTCGACCGGATTGACCTTGGCCTCGACCTGGAGATCGTCGGCCTGTGGCACGATCAGCATGAGCGCGTCGCCGGCGGTGATGACGCCGCCGACCGTGTGCACCGTGGATTGCAGCACCATGCCGTCCTGCGGCGCGCGGATGTCGATGCGGCGAAGCTGGTCTTCGGCGGCGACCTTGCGCTCGATCAGCTCGCCGATCTTGTCGTTGGTCTCGCGCAGATCCTTGGAGACCTCGCTCACCACGTCCTTGTCGACCTGGATGATCTGGAGCTCGGTCTCGGTGATCTTGCCCTTGGCCTGGGCGCGCGAAGCGATGTATTGCGCGCGTTCGCCGTTGAGACGGGCCGAGTCGCGTTCGAGCTGGGTCAGCCGCGAGATCTGCACCAGACGCTTGTCGTAGAGCTCGCGCACGCCGGTGAGCTCGTTCTGCACCAGCGCGATCTCCTGATCCTTGGCCTTCTCCTGAGCGCTGAGGCCCGAGATCTCCTCGTTGAGCTGCGTGATGCGCTCGCGAAGCTGGGCCTTCTGTCCGGTCCGGCCGTTGACGCGGACGTCGAACAGCTTGGTTTCGGCGGAGAGCAGCAGCTTGACGTCGGGATCGCTGGCGCGCTCGAGCAGGGCTTGCGGAAATTCGAGCCTGTCGACCCCGCGCTGCTCGGCCTGCAAGCGCGCCGCACGCGCCTGCGCGGCGTCGAGATTCTTTGTCACGATGGCGAGGTTGGCCTTGGTGACGGTGTCGTCGAGCCGCACCACGATGTCGCCGGCCTTGACCAGGTCGCCGTCGCGGGCGCGCACCTCGCCGACCACGCCGCCGGTCGGATGCTGCACCTTCTTGACGTTGGATTCGACCACGATCTGGCCCGGCGCGATCAGCGCGCCCGAGATCAGCACGGTCGAGGCCCAGCCGCCGAGACCGACGACCAGGACCAGCACGATCACGAGGCCGAGGATCAGGTGGAACTTGATGGATTCGCGCACGGTCTTCTTCGCGGCAGGCTTCGCCCCGCCAATGGCCATCGTGCTCATGGCTTGGCCACTCCGCCTTCGCTGACGATCTTGATCGGGGCCGGCGGCGTCACGCGCGGCTGCAGAACCTGGGCGAGCACCTGCTCCTTGGGGCCGAACGCCTGCATGCGGCCGTCGCGCAGCACCAGGACCTGGTCGACCGCCTCGACGCCGATCGGGCGGTGCGCCACCACGACGACGATCGCGCCGCGCTCGCGGGCGGAGCGGATGGCGCGGGTCAGCGCCTCGTCGCCTTCGGTGTCGAGATTGGAATTTGGTTCGTCGAGCACGATCAGGAAGGGGTTGCCATAGAGTGCGCGCGCCAGCGCCACACGCTGCGCCTGGCCTGCGGAAAGCGCTGTGCCCTGCTCGCCGACCTGGGTGTTGTAGCCCTCGCGCATCTTGATGATCATCTCGTGCACGCCGGCTTCTTTCGCAGCCGCGATGATGCCTTCGGAGGTCGCCTCGGGATCGAACCGGCTGATGTTCTGGGCAATGGTGCCGCCGAACAATTCGACGTCCTGCGGCAGATAGCCGATGTGCCGGCCAAGCATGTCGGACGACCATTGGTCGAGCGCCGCGCCGTCGAGACGCACCTTGCCGCGCACCGGCTGCCAGACCCCGACCAGCGCGCGGATCAGCGACGACTTGCCGGAACCGCTCGGGCCGATCACGCCGAGGCCGTTGCCCGCGGCGAGCGCGAAGGTGATGTCCTGCACGATGAGGCGCTGGTCGCCCGGGGGCACCATGGCGACGCCTTCGACCGAGAGCCGGCTCGTGGGCGCCTGCAACTGGGTCGGCATCGCCTGCGCGGGCATCTGCTCCAGGAGGCGCGTGAGGCGGTGCCAGCTCTGGCGTGCCGCGACGAAGGATTTCCAGTGCGCAATGGCGAGATCGACCGGCGCGAGCGCGCGGGCAGAGAGGATCGAGCCGGCGATGATGATGCCGGCGGTCGCCTCCTGGTGGATGACGAGATAGGCGCCGACCGCGAGCACGGCCGATTGCAGCATCATGCGCAGCACCTTTGCGATCGCACCGAGGCCGCCGGCGACGTCGCTCGCACGCTGATTGCCGACAAGATATTTTTCGTTGGTCTCGCTCCAGCGCTGGTTCATCCGGCCGGCCATGCCCATCGCCACCATGACTTCGGCGTTGCGGCGGCTGGCCTGGGCGAGATCGTTGCGCTGGGCGGCAAGTCCCATCGCCTCGCGCGCCGGCTGGCGGGACATGAACTCGGTGACCAGCGTCAGCCCGACCAGGATGATGGCACCGACCAGCGCGGTGACGCCGATCATGACGTGGAAGGCGAAACAGATGGCGAGATAGAGCGGCAGCCAGGGCAGGTCGAAGAACGCGCTCGGGCCCATGCCGCCGAGGAAGGAGCGGACGTTGTCGAGATCACGCAGCGGCTGGAGGCCTTCGTTGCGGCTGCCGACCAGGAGCGGCAGGCGCACGATGGTGTCGAACACGCGCTTGTTGAGGGCTTCATCGAGCGCGGTGCCGATCCGCCCCAGGATCCGGTTGCGGATCATGTCGAGCACGCCCTGCGCCATGTAGAGGAAGCTGGCAAGGATGATCAGGCCGACCAGGGTCGGGACGCTGCGGCTCGGCAGCACCCGGTCGTAGACCTCCAGCATGAAGATCGACCCGGTCAGATAGAGCAGGTTGATCATGCAGCTCATGAAGCCGACGCCGACGAACGCCGTGCGACAAGCGCGCAAGGCGTCACCGAGCTCTGAACGGCGGACGCCAGGACCGGCTGCCATCAGTCTGATCTCTTTCAGGTGGGGGCCAAGGCCCCTGATTTCACGGGCAATTCAGGGTACTCGCCCCGGATTAACATCATGTTCGCCCTGCGTCCAACGCAGCCGGGCTCATCCAAAACCCTGATGGGTCACATCTACCCCTGATGGCCCCGCACGCAAGTCCGGTATTTCACAGTCTTTGCGGCTTTTTGGTGCAGTGGCCCGCCGCCCCTCCCCGGTCCTGGAGAGGCGGCTAGTTCCGGTCGATCGAACCGGGCGGCTGCTAGAACCGGCCGCCACCCCGCACCAGCCGCACCACCAGCAGCAGGATGACCGCGCCGATGGCGGAATAGACGATCTCGGACACCAGCCCGGTGCCGATGCGAATGCCGAGCTTCGGAAACAGGAAGCTCGCCACCAGCGCGCCGGCGATGCCGACCACGATGTCGCCGATGATCCCGAACCCCGTTCCGCGCACCACCTTGCCGGCGAGCCAGCCGGCCACCAGGCCGACGAACAGGATGACGAGCAGGCCTTCGTTGGAAATGTGCATAAGTCTGGTCCCTCTCCATGAACGGCCGCATGGAACGGGAACCGGGATGAATGGGGTCTGAATGCTAGTCGCTTCAGCCGGCTCCGACAAAAAGTCGAAAACAACCCCATGCAAAGTAGAACGGCTTTGGCCTGCAGTCCCCGGTGAACTGTGACAACTCGGTGTTGCCGTGGAGGAATTTCAAAGGAAGGAGCGAGCGGCAGCGCCGTTCGAATATTATGACAGCGCCGCGGTCTGCTCCGCCAGCACACATCGCGCCGCCCGGCCCGGCCCGACCGTCACATTGGCAGGCAATTGCTCCAGGCAACGCAGCTGCGCCACGGCGCAGCGCGGGGCGAAGGAGCAATTGTGGGGTCTTTCGGCCAGCGAGGGCGGTGTGCCGGGGATGGTTTCGAGGCGGGCGCCACGCTTGGCGCCGTGAATAGTCGAGGCGAGCAGGCCCTTGGCGTAGGGATGCACCGGGCTGCGGACGATGTCGCGAAGCGTGCCCTGCTCCACGATCTGGCCGGCATACATCACCGCGACACGGTCGCAGATCTCGATGGCGACGCCGATGTCATGGGTGACGAAGATGACGGACATGCCGAACTCGCGCTGCAGCTCGCGCAGCAGCAGCAGGATCTGGATCTGCACGGTGGCATCGAGCGCGGTGGTCGGCTCGTCCGCCAGCAGGATTTTTGGCCGGCAGGCCAGCGCCAGCGCGATCATGGCGCGCTGGCGCATGCCGCCGGACATCTCGTGCGGATAGGCGTCGAGCCGGCGTTTTGCGGAGGGAATGCGCACGACCTCGAGCATTTCGAGTGCGCGTGCCCTGCCCTCTGCGTAGCTCTTGCCTTCATGCCGCACGACGCTCTCGGCGATCTGCGCGCCGATGCTATAGACCGGATCCAGCGCCAATGCCGGCTCCTGGAAGATCATCGACACGGTCTGGCCGCGGAAGGACGACAGCTCCTCGTCGTTCATGGCGAGCACGTCGCGGCCCATGACGTTGACGGTGCCCGAAATCTGCGTGCGCTTCTTCGGCAGCAGCCGCATCAGCGCGCGCAGGGTCACGCTCTTGCCCGAACCGGACTCGCCGAGCAGGCCCAGCACCTCACTGTTGCCCAGCGAAAGACTGAGATCGTTCACGGCATAGACCGTGCGCTCCCCAGTGAAGCGGATGTTGAGGCCTGAAATCTCGACGAGCTTTGTCATGACGGCAGTTTCGGCAGTCGATCGTGATAATCGGTGACGCGCTGGAACGCGGCGCCGATGGTGAGCAGGGTTGCCTCGTCGAAGGAGCGGCCGATCAGCTGCATGCCGACCGGCAGGCCGCTTTTCGTGAAGCCCGAGGGCACGGTGAGCGACGGCAGGCCGAGGAAGTTCACCGGGCGGGTGAACAGCGTCAGCCGCTGCACCATGGCCGGCGCGTTCGGCCCGCCGCCGACATCGCTCTCCTCGATCGTCGGCGCCGGCACCGGCGAGGCCGGCGCGATCACGGCATCGACGCCCGATGTCGCCGCGTTGTGCGCGGCTAGCGCCGGGCCGCGCCAGCGCATCGCCTCGAGATAGGTGATGGCGGGAACGGCGAGACCGTTCTGCAGCCGCATCAAGACCTGCGGGCCATAGTCCTGCGGACGCTCGATCATCCAGCGCTTGTGGAAGGCGGCAGCTTCGGCGGCGAGCACGAGCTGGCTCGCCGAGGACAATTGCCGCTGGTCCGGCAGCTCGACCGTGACGATGTCGGCGCCCTCGCGCTTGAGCACGGCGATGGTCTCGTCCAGCACGCGCGCGACCTCGCTGTCGAGATCGTCAACGTAGAAAGATGCGGGCACGCCGATCTTCAGGCCCTTCAGCGAGCCCTTGGTGGCGCCGACATAGTCCGACAGCGGCTCGTGGCTGCAGGTCGAATCCGCAGGGTCCGCCCCAGCCATCAGCGCCAGCAGCAGCGCGCAATCTTCGGCAGTGCGGGCAAGCGGGCCGACGGTGTCGAGCGACTGCGACAGCGGCATTGCACCGGCGCGGCTGACCCGGCTCCAGGTGGTCTTGAGGCCCGTGACGCCGCAGAAATGCGCGGGCATCCGGATGGAGCCGCCGGTGTCCGAGCCCAGCGCCCCATAGGTCAGCCGCGCCGCGACCGCCGAGCCGGAGCCCGACGAGGAGCCGCCGGTGATGTGGGCGATGTTCCAGGGATTGCGCACCGGGCCGTAATGGGCGTTGTGCCCGGTCGGGCCATAGGCGAATTCGGCCAGATGCAGCGTGCCGAGCCTGATCTGGCCGGCGTCCTTGAGCCGCTGCAACGCCGTGGAGGTCACGGTCGGCACGAAATCGCGACGGATCAGCGAACCGCAGGTCGCGACGTGGCCTGCGTCGTAATACATGTCCTTGTGCGCGAGCGGCACGCCGTGCAGCGGACCACGGACATTGCCCTTGGCCAGCTCGGCATCAGCGACCTCGGCCGCCTTCAGTGCAGCCTCCGCCTCGACCGACATGAAGGCGTTGAGATGCGGCTGCCACTGCGCGATGCGGTGCAGCAGCGCGCGCGTCACCTCATGCGAGGACACCTGCTTCATCGCGATCGCGCGCGCGATCTCGGTGAGCGTCATCAAGGCAGGCTCAGTGCTCATTTCGACACCTTCTGCGTCTGCACGGTCGGATAGAGCGCGGGCTCGAGGTCGAACGGCAGCGTGCCGGCGATGGCCGCGAAGCCTTCGAAGGCAGGTCCGATGGAATTGGAGATGCGCGTCGCGATCTCGTCATCGACGGGGACGCCGGCAACTAGCGCGATCGGCTTGATCTCTTTCGGTGTCGGTCTCGTCATGCGGTCTTCTCCCTGGGCGCGCGGCTGTGGCCTGAACCCGGTATCGCCATGTAGCACGCGGCCTCGTGGCCCATATTATCCAGCGCAGTGAGCTTTGGTGTCGCATTTGCGCAGAGCGGCTCCGCAAACGGGCAACGGGTGTGGAAGCGGCAGCCCGGGGGCGGATCGATCGGATTGGGCGGATCGCCTGTGATCGGCGGCTGCTCGGTACGCCTGTCGGGGTCGGACGACGGCATCGCCGCCAGGAGTGCGCGCGTATAGGGATGCGCAGGGTTATCCCAGACCTGGTCGACCGGGCCGAGCTCGACGACCTCGCCGAGATACATCACCAGCACGCGGTCCGAGATGTAACGGACGACGTTGAGGTCATGGCTGATGAAGAGATAGGTCAGCCCGAACTCGCGCTTGAGGTCGGCGAGCAGGTTGAGCACCTGCGCCTCGACGGATTTGTCGAGCGCGGAGACGGCTTCATCCAAAATCACCAGCCGCGGAGACAGAGCCAGCGCGCGCGCGATGTTGACGCGCTGGCGCTGGCCGCCCGAGATCTCGTGCGGATAGCGGTTGGCGAAGTTTTCGGGGCGTAAGCCGACCTTGCCGAGCAGCTCGCGCGCCAGGGTGCGCGCCGCGCCATCGGCCATGCCGTGCACCTTCGGGCCGAAGGCGATCGATTCCTCGATCGTCAGGCGCGGATTGAGCGAGGCATAGGAGTCCTGGAACACCATCTGCATGCCGCGGCGTAGCTCGCGCAGCGACAGCGCCTGGCCGACCGTCATGCCGTCATAGATGATGTCGCCGGTATCGCGCGGCATCAGGTGCATCAGCAGGCGCGCGGTGGTGGACTTGCCGCAGCCGGACTCGCCGACGATGCCGACGGTCTCGCCCTTGGCGACGGCGAAGGAGACGTTGTCGACGGCGCGCACGGTGCGCTTCGCGGCAAACAGCCCGCCGCGAACAGGGAAATGTTTGGTGAGGCCGTTGACCTGAAGCAACGGCTGCTCGACGCCGCCGACGTCCTCGACCGGCTCGAGCATTTCGACGGATGTGTTGCTCTCGCTCATGGCTAGTTCCTGATGTCCATGGCGCTGCGCAGGCCGTCCGAAAGCAGGTTGAAGCAGATCGAGACCGCGAAGATCATCGCGCCCGGCAACGCGGCGACCCAGGGATTGACGTAGATCGCGGTGCGCAAGGTGTTGAGCATCAGCCCCCATTCCGGCTCCGGCGGCTTGGTGCCGAGGCCGAGGAAGGAGAGACCGGCAGCCAGGATCATCGAGACCGAAATCAGGCTCGTCGCATAGACGAAGATCGCGCCGAGTACATTGCCGAGGATGTGCACGCGCATGATGGTGAAGGGCCCCGCGCCGGAGGCGCGCGCGGCCTCAACGAAGTCCATGTTGCGCACGCCGGTGGTGACGCTTTCGGCGACGCGGGTGATCTGCGGCACGAACACGACCGTCAACGACACGATGGAGTTGAGGATGCCGGCGCCCAGCGCGCCGGAGATCGCGATCGCCAGCAGCACGGAGGGAAAGGCGTAGAATACGTCGATCGTGCGCATGATCGCGGTGTTGAGCTTGCCGCCGACATAGCCGGCGACGAGGCCAAGCGAAGTCCCGATGCAGAAGGCGAGGATCACGGGCAGAATGCCGATGACCAGCGACAGCCGCCCGCCATAGATCAGCCGCGCCAGCATGTCGCGGCCGAGCTCGTCGGTGCCGAGCGGGTAGCCAACGGTGCCGATGTGGCGCAGGCGGCGGATCATGGAGCCCTTGTAGGGATCCTCAAGGCCGAGCCACGGCGCAAGGATCGCGGACAGGAAGATCAGCAGCAGCACCAGCGCGCAGGCCATGCTGACCTTGTCGCGCCGGATGCGGCGGCCGACGGTCGCCCAATAGCCGCGCGCCTTGGTGGCGGGTGCGGCCTGCAGCGCGGCATCGGCAGTGGCGGCGGACAACGGAAGCTCGCTCATCGCCGCAGTTTCCATCGTCGTCCCGGCGAAAGCCGGGACCCATAGCCACGAAATGTAATTTGGCGAAGACTCGTAGTGGCCGTCTCGTCCCACAACCGCTTACCGGAGTTATGGGTCCCGGCCTTCGCCGGGACGACACTGAGTGTGTGGCACCTCATCCCGTTAGCCCCGCTTGATGCGCGGGTCGATTGCGGCTTGCGCGATGTCGACCATGAGATTGAGGAACACGAAGAACAGCGCCAGGATCAGGATCGTGCCCTGCAGCAGCGGCAAGTCGCGCTGGAAGATCGCCGAGTTGAGCAGGAAGCCCGAGCCCGGCCAGGAGAATACGGTCTCGATCAGGATCGAGCCGCCGAGCATATAACCGAGTTGAAGCCCCATCACCGCGAGCGCAGTGGGCGCGGCGTTCTTGACGACGTGGCGGAACACGCCGCGCTCATGCAGGCCTTTTGCGCGCAATGCCTCGACAAAATCCTGGCTGAGGATGTCGCCGGTCAGCGCACGCACCGTGCGGGTGACGATGCCCATCGGAATCACCGATGTCGTGATCGCGGGCAGCACGAGGTATTGCAGGTGCGCCCAGTCCCAGGCCCAGGTGGCGGAGCCGCCGGGCCCGGCGCCGACCGCGGGCAGCCAGTTCAGCTGCACCGAGAAGATGATGACGAGCACCATGCCGAGCCAGTAATGCGGCACCGACACGCCCGCGATGGCAAAGGACGTCGCGAGCTTGTCGATCCAGGTCTCGCGGAAATAGCCGGCGATCAGGCCGAGCAGGATGCCCATGGTGAAGCCGATGATCGCGGCGGCGATCGCCAGCGTGACGGTGTTGCTGACGGCGCGCATGACCTCGGCGAGCACGGGGCGCCCCGTCGCGATGGAATTGCCGAGATCGCCGTGCAACGCGCGCATCAGCCACAAGCCGAACTGCACCGGTAGCGGGCGATCAAAACCGTAGGCGGTACGGAGCTGCGCGGCGAGCTCCTGCGAAGCGTCGGCCGGCAGCACCGCGACCAGCGGATCGCCCGGCGTGATGTGCACGAGCAGGAAACACACCAGCGCGACGCTGATGACGATCGGGACGACGTAGACGATGCGTCTGGCGATATAGGCGAGCACTGAATTACCTGACTTGGGAGCGCACGATTGGGTGCGCGGGCTTCAGTAAGGGACGCACGATGCGAGGGTTTCCCCCCCTTGCGGGGGAGGGTTAGGGAGAGGGGTAGCCACGCAGGGACCGCCCGTGTGGACCCCCTTCCCCAACCCCTCCCCGCAAGGGGGAGGGGAGCCCTACCAGCGTGCTCTCCTCACTACTTCATCGACACCAGCGAGAAGTCGATGAACCAGCTCTTCGGCTGCACCACGCCGGTCACCTTCGGGCTCATCGCGCGGGGGCCGACGTCGTGGGCGACATAGAGGAAGGCGGCATCGTCAACCGAGGCCGCGTGCAGCTCGGCGAGTGCGGCGTCACGCGCGGCGGGATCGAAGGTCTGGCGCGCTTTCTTCACCAGCTCGTCGAACTTGGGATTGTTGATGAAACCCCAATTGTTCGAGACCGGCGGCGCCATGCCCGATTGCAGGAAGCGCACCAGCGCGAAGAACGGATCCATCGCCGCATAGGTCACGTTGGTCGCATGCGAACCGTTCGCCGACGGATCCTTGGCGCCGCGGCGCCAGTTGGTGAACAACGTATTCCATTCGATGACGTCGAGCTGCACATCGAAATAGCATTCGGCAAGGGCCTGCTGGAGATACTCGTTCATCGGCAAGGGCTGCATCTGGCCCGAACCCGAGGCGGAGGTCTGGGTCTTGACCGTCAGCTTCTTGTTGGGACCGAAGCCGGCTTCCTGCATCAGCTTTTGCGCAGCTGCCTTGTCGTACTTGATCTCGAAGCTCGGCTTGCCGCGCCAGGGGTGGCCGGGCTCGAAAGTGCCGGTCGCCGGCACCATCAGGCCCGCGAGCAGGCCGTCCTTGAGGCCCTCGCGATCGACGCAGAGGTTCGCGGCCTTGCGCACGCGGATGTCGTTCCAGGGCGAACCCTCGACGCGCGAGAACTGCCAGGGCCAGACATGCGGCTGCTCGTTGGCGTAGAGCTTGAAGCCACGCTGCTTCAGCTCGGGCAGTGCGTCCGGCGCCGGCGCCTCGACCCAATCGACCTGCCCGGAGAGCAGCGCCGCGGTGCGCGCGTTGGCTTCCGGCATCGGCAACAGCACCATCTTGTCAACCTTGGGCACGCGCGCCTTGTCCCAATAGCTCGCGTTCTTGACGAGCTCGAGCCGCTCGCGCGGCGTGAAGCTCGCCATCTTCCACGGGCCAGTGCCCGCGGCATCCTTGGCGAACGCAGTCCAGGCGGCCTGCGACTTGGCCTTGGCGTCGGCGCCTTCCGCCTTGTCGTAGAAGTGCTGCCACTTCGCCGGGCTCGCCATGAAGAGGTTAGTGAGATTGATCGGCAGGAAGCTGTCGGGCTCCTTGGTCGTGAGCTCGACCGTCATGTCGTCGATCTTCCTCGCGGAGGCCAGCGTCGGCATGCGCGAGGCCGTGACGCCGACCTGGCTGGCGTCGAACTGCGGCGCATCCTGCTTCAGCACCTTCTCGACGTTCCACACCACCGCATCCGCGTTGAACGGGGAGCCATCATGGAAGGTGACGCCGGGGCGCAGCTTGAACACCCACTTGGTCTTGTCGGCATCGTCGACCTTCCACTCGGTGGCAAGGCCGGGAATGACGACGCTCGCCTTCTCGGCCGAGGACAGGTCCCAGCCGGTGAGCGCGTCATACATGGTGAGGCCGGTGAAGCGGTTGCCTTCAAAGCCCTGATCGGGCTGGCCCAATGTGCGCGGAATATCGGCAGCGGTCATGCCGATGCGCAGCACGGTGTCGGCGCTGACCTGACGCGGCCATGCAGCCGCCGTCGCTAGAGCGAGCACTGCGATCAATGCCGCGCGCGTGTTCTTCTTAGTAAGCATCGCCTCAATCCTTTTCCGGCTTCGATGACTATTTTTGATGCAATCGTATGCAATGGCTATGCCAAAGAGAAACTTATTCTGCGATTTGGCCCTGCGACGACAAGTCCTTGTAGGTCGCAGGCGGGTCCACGCGCCGCGCTGCCTATTCTGGCATCAAGATTGCAAGTTCGGTCTCGAAATCCCCTGGGAGCTCTGGGCCATGCGTTTTCGTCTATCGATTTGTCTCGCCGTGCTTGCACTGGCGTTGTCCGCAATCCCGGCGCGCGCCGAAACCGTGGTGCGCTACGGCATCTCGATGGCGGACATTCCGCTCACCACCGGTCAGCCCGATCGCGGCGCCGGCGCCTATCAGTTCACGGCCTACACGATCTACGATCCCCTGGTGGCCTGGGAAATGGACGTCGCCGACCGGCCCGGCAAGCTGGTGCCGGGGCTCGCGACCGAGTGGAAGGTGGATGACGCCGACAAGACCAAATGGCGCTTCGCGCTTCGTAAAGGGGTGAAGTTTCACGACGGCAGCGAGTTCAACGCCGACGCGGTGATCTGGAATCTCGACAAGGTGCTCAACGACAAGGCGCCGCAGTTCGACAAGCGGCAGAGCGCGCAGGTGAAGACCCGCCTGCCTTCGGTCGCCAGCTACGCCAAGATCGACGAGTTCACCGTGGAGATCACCACCAAGACGGTCGACTCGTTCTTTCCCTATCAGATGCTGTGGTTCCTGGTCTCCAGCCCCACGCAATACGAGAAGCTCGGCAAGGATTGGGACAAATTCGCGAGCCAGCCCTCCGGCACCGGCCCGTTCAAGCTGACGAAGTTGGTGCCGCGCGAGCTTGCAGAACTCAGCAAGAATCCGGACTACTGGAACAAGAAGCGCATTCCGAAGGCCGACAAGATCGTGCTGGTGCCGATGCCGGAAGCGCTGACCCGCACCAATGCGCTGCTGGCAGGGCAAGTCGACCTGATCGAGACGCCGGCGCCGGATGCCGTGCCGCAGCTGAAAGCCGCCGGCATGAAGCTCGTCGACAACGTCACACCGCATGTCTGGAATTATCATCTGAGCGTGCTGCCGGGCTCGCCCTGGACCGACGTCCGCTTGCGCAAGGCGCTGAACCTCGCGATTGATCGCGACGCCGTGGTCGGCTTGATGAACGGGCTGGCCAAACCCGCCAAAGGCCAAGTCGATCCGTCCAGCCCGTGGTTCGGCAAGCCCGGCTTCGAGCTGAAATATGATCCGGCCGCAGCGAAGAAGCTGGTGGAGGAGGCCGGCTACTCCAAGGCGAAGCCGTTGAAGGCCACTTTCATCATCGCACAGGGCGGCACCGGCCAGATGCTGTCGCTGCCGATGAACGAATTCCTGCAGCAGAGCTTTAAAGAGATCGGCATCGACATCGACTTCAAGGTGGTCGAGCTCGAGACATTGTATACGCATTGGCGCAAGGGCGCGGCCGACGAGATCAACGCCGGCATCACCGCCAACAACATCGCCTATGTCACCTCGGACCCGCTCTACGCCATCGTGCGCTTCTTTCATTCGGGCCAGATCGCGCCGGTCGGCGTCAACTGGGGCGGCTACAAGAACCCGAAGGTGGATGCGCTGATCGACGAGGCCAAGCAGACGTTCGATAGCGCCAAACAGGACGAGCTGCTGGCACAGGCACACGCGCTGATCGTGGACGATGCCACGCTGGTCTGGGTCGTCCACGACACCAACCCGCACGCGCTGTCGCCGAAGATCAAGCAGTTCGTGCAGGCGCAGCACTGGTTTCAGGATTTGACGACGATCGGGATGGAGTGAGGCGGCGACAGCGGTGTCGTAGGGTGGGCAAAGCGAAGCGTGCCCACCACCTCGGCATTGCGGAGTAAGATCGTGGGCACGGCGCTAACGCGCCTTTGCCTAGCCTACGAGAGTTGATGGACGTCGCTGGCGTTTGAGCCAAGCTGCCGTATCAACCACCACTGGCGTCCCGGGCAAGCGCCAGCGCAGACCCGGGATCCATAACCACAGGGAGTCGTTTGACGAAGACTCGTGGTTGCCAATCTCGCGCGGCAACCACTCCCTGGGGTTATGGGTCCCCGCATTCGCGGAGACGACAGCGAGTTTGAGGCGCTGGCAACGCAAACAACGCCTCCCCACTACTTCGTCAGCAGCGCATACGCCCCGCTCCAACCCTCCGGCGGCGGGTTGAGCTGGAAATCCCTGATCCTCGCCTCATAGAGCCTGAACAGCTTTTCCAGCGTGTCGGCGTCTTCGCTGCGGCGGCCGCGTTCGATCGCATCGAGTGCGCCCTGCCAGTCGCGGCTGCGGTAGCAGCCGAGCATCTCGATGGTGATGTTGCGCAGGCGCTGGAAAGCGCCCGACTGCATCACGTCCTCGCGCCCGGCGATGGCGTAGATCACTTCCGGCTCGGTCTTGCCCTTGACCATGATGAAGTCGAGCTCGAGGATCGCGAACTTGTCCTTGGCGGCAAGCGCGGTCCTGGATCCCACGATGATCGGGAAGCCGTATTCCTTCGACTGGCCTTCCAGGCGCGAAGCCAAATTCACGCTGTCGCCGAGCACCGAATAATTCTTCTTCAGGTCCGAGCCCATGTTGCCGACCACGCCGATGCCGGTGTTGAGGCCGATGCCGACATTGAGCGGAATGTAGACATGACCGCCGTCGGCGGCTTCCTGCTCGCGCTCCTTGTTGACCGCGTCGATCTGCTCCAGCATCTGGATCGCGGCCTCGCAGGCGTTGAGCTGGTGCTCGGCATCGTCGAGCGGCGCATTCCAGAACGCCATGATGGCGTCGCCCATGTATTTGTCGATGTAGCCCTTCCGCTCGATGATCACGTCGGTGAGCGGCGTCAGGAAGCGGTTCATCAACGCAATCAGGCCTTGCGGGTCGTGCTTGTAGCTCTCCGAGATCGTGGTGAAGCCGCGCACGTCCGAGAACATGATCGTCATCTCGCGCTCTTCGCCGCCGAGCACCAGCTTTTCCGGCGACTGCGCCAGCTGCTCGACCAGAACCGGCGACATGTATTGCGCGAACTGCCCGCGGATCTGCACGCGCTGGCGCTGCTCGCGCACGAAGCTCGCGAAGATCAGCGTCAGATAGACCGCCGTGGTCGAGAGCAGCGGATAGGTGAAATCGATCAGGTAGCGGTACTGCGCGTAGAAGAACCAGGACACGCCGACCAGGATGGCCGCGAAGGTCGCACCCGCGAGCACCAGGCGCACCGGCCCGAGGTTCGGCGTGAAGATGATCACGAGCAGGCCGATGACGAGCGCAGCCAGCAACTCGACGCCGAGCGCATAGTTCGGCTGCGAAATCACCGCGCCGCTCAGCACGCTCTCCAGCACCTGGGCGTGGATCTCGACCCCCGGCATGGCCCGCGAGACCGGCGTGGTCTTGATGTCGTTCAATCCGCCCGCGGAGGTGCCAACCAGCACCAGCTTGCCCGCGATCCTGGAGGGCGGCAGACTGTTGTCGAGCACGTCGACCGCGGAAACGTAGATCGAAGGATCGCGGCGGGCATAGTGCACCCAGAGCTGACCGTTCTTGTCGGTCGGAACTTCCACGCCCTTGAGGCGGATCGACCTGATACCAGCCTTGTCCGTGCGGACCAGCAAGGTCGGCGTTCCCGTGACGACGCGCAGGATCTCGAGGCTGAGCGAAGGCATGATGTTGCCCTGGGCGCGCATGATCATCGGCACGCGGCGGATCAATCCGTCACGCTCGGTCCGGATCGAGAACAGCCCGCGACCGGCCGCGATCTTCTCGATGATCGGCACGTTGCGGAGCAGGCCGGGGAATTCGAACAGGAAGCGCTCGGCGCCCTCCTCCCCGAGCGTGGCCACGCCCGTGAACGGAAGTGATTTGTCGAGTTCGGACAAGACCTCCGGAAGCCCGGTCTCGCCCAGCACGACGCGCGAGCGCTTGATCGCGTCGGCGAGGACCTGGTCGTTGCTCGGCAGCTCGCGCAGCTTGGCGCGGGTGGCGTCGTCCAGATAACGCATCTGGCTCGCGACCAGATCCGGGTTGAGCCGGTCGGGCTCCGAGAACACCACGTCGAAGCCGATCGCCACCGCGCCGCTATTGGTGAGGTTCTGGATCAGGTCGGCGATGCGCGTGCGCGGCCACGGCCATTGTCCGAGCCTGGCGAGGCTCTTGTCGTCGATGTCGACGATGACGACCGGCCGCGATGCCTTGTGGCGCGGGTCGATCAGCTGGAACATGTCGAAGGTGCGCAGCCGCAATTCCTGGATCGGCAGCGGATCCCACAGGCGCGCGCCGGCGAATATGACCAGCAGCGCAAGGCACATCAGCCGCGCAAAGCCCAGCTTCCGTGCAAACCACCGCCGCAGGATCTTGAGACGTTTCATGCTGGTGGAATATCACGCATTGACGATCAATGGCAGCGCCGATCGCAGATGCCGACGATCGACGCGCCCAAGCGTCAGGAATGAACGATGAAGTCGCTCGTCTGGAGGCTGGCGCCCTTCACCAGGATGGTATTCGCCGCATCGAGCGTGATCAGCGTGTCCGTCCCCGACGCGGCCACGTGCTGAGCCATCCAGTCGGAAACGCTGGAGGTTGTCACGACGGTCGACAGGTCGATGTGGTCCTGATTGTGCGTGAAATCCAGAATGATGTCGTGATTCGAATGGGCCGTGAACACGAACTGGTCCTGATAGCCGGTCCCGAACAGCACATCCTTGCCCTCCGTGCTGGCGAGAGTCACCGGGCCCTGTTCGGTCAGGTTGAAGATCAGGTTCACCGTATCGGCCGCACCATGGCTGTCGGCCACGGTGATCACGACCTTGTCCGTCGCAGGCGCGCTCTGGCTCGGCTCGGTGTAGGCCAATCCCTGGAGTGCCGAATTGACGCTCGCCAAGGTATCGGACGTCGGCAGAGGGTCCACATAAGTGCCGGAATCCGCCACCGCACTGAGCGTGAAGATCTCATCGGTCGCAGCGTCGGCGTCAGTGACCGTGATGCCGTGAACGAAGACCTGGACACCTTCTTGCGTAACGCTGATCTGATCGACGTCGATCACCGGAGCGACGTTCTCCTCGTTCGCGCCCGTCACCTCGACCGTGAGCGTGGCCGTTCCGGTTGCACCGTGCACATCCGTAGTCTGGACCGTGAAGATATCCGCGTAGGAGCCGTCGGCCAGCGCGTTGATCGCGGCGGCGTTCGGAACGTAGCTGTAGCTGCCATCGGGATTGACCGTCAGCGTCCCGTAGAGTCCGCCAGCTGTCGTCGCCGCGTGGTGATCCGCATTGATGACGGCATAGGTCAGCGTCGCCGTCTCGCCGGTGTCGACATCGCTGCCCGCCAACGTCCCGGTCAGATCGCAGAAAGTGTCGGCAGCAGGCGTGTCCGAGAGCGGACCGATGTGGATATCTGCGAGCGTCGGCGCGTCGTTGCTGCCGGCGATGTTGACGGTGACGACTGCACCGGTGCCCGCGCCGACACCATCGGCCGGAACGATCGTGTATTGCAGCGACAGCGTTTGGCCGGCGCCGAGGAAATCGAACGCCTGCCCGTGCGAATTGAAGTTCCAGGTGAACTGCGTATGAGTCGCGGTGCCGTCGAGGATGTCGCCCGAGGGGACAGTGAGATCCGCCAGAAGGTCGGCATTCGACAGCCCGCCGACGCTGTCCGTTTGCAGCACGCCGTTGAGATAGGCCCGCACCTGGCTGACCGACACCGTAACGTGATCGGTCGCATCGACGTCGGAAACCGTCAGCACGCCGTGAGTGTCCAGCCCCTCATTGGTTTCCTTGAGGTCGGCAAGGTCGATGTCGAGGCTTTGGGCGGGGTTGACCGAATTGGCGACCGTGTTGCCGCTGCCGCCGCCCAGCTGATAGTACGCGGCCAGATCCGTCTCGTGGCCGCTGAGCGCGGTGAAATCGATCGACTGGATCTGAACCTGGGTCAGCGCGTCGGTCCAGACGCTGACGTCGGCGATCGAGCCGAAGAAGCCTTCCGAGCCAAAGCCCGCCGCACCCGGCTCGCTCGCGCCGCCGATCATCATGTAAGAGTGCGACGGATTGGACGGGCTGCCGTCGATCGGGTTGACCGACCATGCCTGCGAATATTCGAGATGGCCGTCGAGATAGAGCGAGAAGGTGCCGTTCTCGCGGGTCAGCGCGATGTTGTGCCACTGTGACGCGGCGATTGCCACGCCGGTATCGGCGATCTGGACGCCGCCCGCGAGGATCTGCAGCTCCATCGTGCCGTTGGCATTGACCGTGCCGAGCAGGCCAAAGCCCGTCGTCGAGGTGTTGCCGTTGTAGAACAGGATCTGGCCGTGACCAGCCTCGGCGCCGCCGTTCCAGTTCACCCGGCCGTCCAGCGTCACGTCATCAGTGGCGACCGTCGGCGCGGCGCCGACCGCGATGGTGTGGCCGTCGAAGCGCATGTCGTCCGACGTGGCGTAGGAGACGGTCGGCGCATCGTTGGTGCCGGTGATGGTGACGGTGACGTCCTGGCTGATCTTGCCGCCATGCTGGTCGTCGAACGTCACGGTGTAGACCTGGGTGATCGTCTGCCCTTCCGCGAGCGACTGCAGCACGGGATCGTTGTTGTCGAGCGTGAAGTGCCAGCCCAACGTCGCACCGTTGTTACCGTCAGTGCTGGATTCGGACACCGCATCGATCGTGAAGGTGCCGATATGCGAGCCGGTCCCGAAGCCCGGCAGGTTCGAGCTGACCGACGAAGATTTGAACGACCACGCCGCCGTGTGGGTGTCGGTCAGGTCCAAATCCTGGATCGCCAGGGTGCCGTCGGCTGTGAGCGAGGCGCTCTCATCCTCGGTCACCGCGCCCGTCGCTGCGGCGGCATCGCTCGTGATCGTCGGTGCATCATTGACGCCGGTGATCGTGACGGTGACGTCCTCGCTGACGGTACCGCCATGATGATCGTCGAACGTAACGGTATAGACCTGCGTGATGGTCTGGCCCTGCGCCAGCGACTGCAGCATTGCATTGCCGTTGTCGAGGCTGAAGTGCCAACCCAGCGTCGCGCCATTGCTCGTGTCGGAGTTGTACTCGAGCACCGACTGATCGATCGTGAACGTACCGATGTGCGTGCTGTCGGCATCGAAGCCCGGCAGAGCCGAGCTGATGGACGACGACTTGAACACCGCCTGCGCCGCATGGGTATCGATCAGGTCGAGATCCTGGATAGCCAGCGTACCGCCGATCGACAGCGTCAGGTCCGCGTCCTCGACGACATGACCTGTCGCCGCCGCGGCACCGCTGGTGACTGTCGGCGCGTCGTTCTTGCCGGTGATGACGACTGTGACGTCCCGGGTGACCGTCCCACCGTGATGGTCGTCGATCCTGACAGTATAGACCTGCGTGATGGTCTGCCCTTCAGCCAGCGACTGGAGCACCGGGTCGTTGTCGTCGAGCGTGAAGGTCCAGCCCACTGACCCGCGGGAGCTGGCGCCCGGGCTTTCATTCACTGAGCCGAGGCTGAACGTGCCGATATGCGACGTGCCGTCGCTGAAGCCGGGCAGATGCGCGCTCGAACTCGTCGACTTCAGCGAAAAACTCGCGCTGTGCGTATCCGTGAGATCAGGGTCGTTGAAGGCGATGATCCCGTTGGCGGCGAGCGTGGCCGCCGTGTCCTCGGTCACCGCACCGGTCGGGATGGTGTCGTCCTCGACGATCGTCGGCACGTCGTTGGTGCCCTCGACATTGACGTCCGCACCGTTGATCGACACCGTGATCGGGGTGCTGACGACGCCGCCGTGTCCGTCGTCGACCTGCACCACGTAATTGAGCGTCAGTTTCTCGCCCTTGGCGAGGAAATCGAACAGATGGTCGGGAACGCTGTAGGTCCAGGTGGCCAAGCCGTTGTTGCCGTTCCCTGCGCCCTGTACCACGGTCAGCGGCACCTCGACGGCGGCGATCGCCGCGAGTTGCTGCGGCGTCAGCGTCGACGTGATATCGTTGCCTTCGGCATCGAGATATTTGAACGGCTGCGTGGACGAGAGCGCGGCATTCACGATCGGCCGGTCCGTCAGGTCGACGTCGGTGAAGGTGACGGTGCCTGTGATCGTATCCAGAGTCTCGTTGCCGGTCCCGACCTTCTCGATGACAGTTCCGCCTGACGTCGCGACGGTGGGCTTGTCGTTCGTGCCCGTGACCGTAATGGTGATCGGGATGAGCTTCGACTCTGGGCTGACTGAGAAATTGGTGTCGACGCGGACCATGTAGGTCAGCGTCAGCGTTTCGCCGGCGGCGAGGAAGTCGAAGACTTTGTCCGGGATCGTGTAAGTCCAGACCGCCGAGCCGTTGTTTTCGTTGGCAGCGTCGGGGGCGACGTTGATCTGGATCTGCGTCGCCGCGATGTCCTGCTTCTGGAGCGCCGAGAGCGAGCCGGTGACGTCGTGCTGGCCGGCGTCCTTGTAGACGTAGTTCGGCGCTTCGGCGAGGCTGACGCTCACCGTCGGTCGGTCGCCGAGGTTCTGATCGACGAATCTGATCAGGCCGGAAATCGTATCGGAATGCGTGTCGCCGGTCGCGTCAGCACGCTCGGTCAGCGCGAACGCCGTCTTCACGTTGCCGCCGGCGTCGAAGCTTTGCACAATCGGCTGGCCGGGGATACGCACGATGGGCGGCGCGGACGTGCTGGGCGCCTCCGATCCCTGCGGATTGAGATTGACGAATGTCGCGGTCGCGACGGCGCCGCCCCCCGACTTGAACACCACCTCCAGACCCATCGGCGTGAGCGTGTCGGTGAAGTTCGTGGTCAGCTTGGTGTTGGTGTTGTTGTCGGTGAACTTCAGCGTGAACACGTCCGTGATCAGCTTCTGCACGTCCGGCGACATCAGCGCATTGGAGATCGAGACGTTGCCGCCGCTGATCTGGATCATCTGGCCGGCCTGGTTGACCGTCGCGATCGGCAGCAGCGTGACCTTGTCGAACAGGATATAGGAGCCCGTCGTGCCGTTCGGCTCGACCAGCACCTGGAAGCTCGCCTGCGGCTGCGGATCGCCGCCACCGGCGGGAACGACGAAGTTGATCTGGGTCAGCACGGCGGTGCCGCGGATGCCCATGGTGGCAACCGGCGTATCGATCTTCATGTCGCCGTGCTTGGCGGTCTCGCCGGCGACGAAGGTGATGGTGCCGGCAACCAGGCTGAGCAGCGAGGAATTGCTCGACCCGTTGGGGTCGTAGACCATCTCGTTCAGCACCATCCGCGCATTCGAGGACAGGCCGAATACGGTGCCGTCGATGAAGGTGATGCCGAGCGTGGAATCCGCGCCGGTCGAGACCACGTCACCCTTCTCGACGTTGTCGCCGTTGTTCAGGATGACCGAGACGCCGTTGCGGATCGCGGTCGCGCTGCCCACGAGCTTGGTGACATGGCCGATGACCTGGGCTGCGGCCGCGCCGCCGGGGGCGGCTTGAGCGACCTGGACATGGCCCGTAAGCGCGTTGACGATTTCGCCGGTGAGATGGGCGCCGTCGGGCGAGGCGAGCGCGGCGCGCTTGTCGCCCCTGAAATAATCGTGAACGACGAACTCGTGCCCCTCGTGGGACAGCACGAGATCAAGACCCGCGCGCTTGAACTCGGCGTTGAAGATCAGGTTGGGGTCGGGAACAACGAACGCGCCCTCGGGCACGTGGCCATGCGCCTTCGCCGTAAAGGAATCGACATGAGCGCCGCCGGCGGGCGAGCGGGAACCCTGGCCGTCCAAGGAAATCGCGGCGTCAAATTGGCCAGCGTAGTTCAACCGGGCACCGTAAAAAGGGTTAAAATTTAAGTAAGTATCGACCGCCTAAGCTTGCATAGCATTAGCAAGTCCTTAGCGATACCATCTATTGCTTGTGTGATTTCGCATCACTTGGCCCCAGGAGGCCCCACGGCTTGGCGCCGCTACAGAGAAGCGAAAGTAATCTTTCAAATATTCTGAAGTCGAATTCGGCCTGTTTCCACGCATTTCCAGTCATCCAAAGTAATCTGCCGCATAGCGACCGAACAGATACTTGCGTCATCTTTCCTTCGCGAGGTCCCGCGGCATCCTGCGGCAAATACGGAGTTAAATCTGTGACCTAACTAACAGAACCCCATGAAATAGGGGGGCGTTAGCTATAGGACCCAGATTCGGCACTCCCCACAACCTGTGTCTGCAATTGGCTCCATTTCGCGGCAGCCGAACACCTCCTAGCCGGCGAATCGTAAAATTTTACGCAATTTGGGCAGGTCCATTTCAGGCTGTTCCCCGGTTTTGGAACCCCAGCCGGGCGCGTTAAGCAGAACAAAACGGCCCGTCTCGCACTATCTCCGCGAAAGCAACAAAGCCCGGCACGTTCAGGTCGAGGGGGATCTGGCGAAGCTTGGGAAGGGGATGTCAGATGGAGACCGCTGCTCGCTCGCGCGCCTGGCGCGCAATCCTTGTCCTGTGCGGATTGGTCCTGCTCGGATCAGCCGCTGAGCTTCGCGCCGGCACGCTGCTGTCGCCGGGCGCAGGTCTTCTCGTGCGCAAATCCGCCGAGCCGTTCGGCGTGTTCGCCTTCGCCATCTCCGCCGGCAGCCTGCAACAGAAATGGCTCGCGCTGAAGGACAAGCTCGACGGCGACATGGTGCAGCTCGCGCTATGCGATGGTGACCGGGACAATTGCGCTTCGCCCGCGGCCCTGAAGCTGCTCGCCATCGTCGACCAGGCCCGCGCCCGCGACGGCCGCGCACGGCTCGGCGAGACCAACCGCGCCATCAACCTTGCCATTCGGGCCGCCAATGACGGCATCGACGACGTCTGGAGCTCGCCGCTAGCGACCTTCGCGCGCGGCGCCGGCGACTGCGAGGACTATGCCATCGCCAAGCTGGCCGCGCTGCGGCTGGCGGGCGTTGCGCCTGAGGACCTCCGCATCCTCGTGGTGCGCGACGTCAGGGCCGGCGAGGAGCACGCGGTTGTCGCAGCGCGTCTCGACGGCCACTGGCTGATGCTCGACAACCGCCGCATGGCAATGGTCGAGGACGACGCTGCGCGGAGCTACCAGCCGCTGTTCGCGCTCCATCAGTCGGCCGTGATGAAATATGTCGACGAACCGATGCAGGTCTCGATGGCGGCCGCCGAGGCACGTTGATCTATCTTGTAGCCCGGACGGAGCGCAGCGCAATCCGGGATTCCCACCACTAAAGCCGGTCCCGTATTGCGCTGCGCTCCATCCGGGCTACGAACCTCCGTTCACCAAAAGCCCATTCCACCACGCGATCCGGGCGGCTAGCATGGCCACGGCTTTGCGGGGGCGACTGGAATGCGGTTCATCGTGCTGACTGTGATTGCGCTGCTGCCGCTCGCCTCACCCGCGTCAGCGCAGTCCGACCGCTCCATCGCCGATCAGCTGCCGCTGTTCGCCAAGAACAACTGCCAGCAGATTCGCGACCCCGGCAATCAATTGTTCTGCGGCGATGCCACGCTCGCCGCCGCCGCCGAGAAGCTTAACATCGCGATCGAGGCGCGGCTCGCCCGCCTGCCCGATCGCCTGCCTGCGATCGAAGAGAACGCGATCTGGATCCGCCAGCGCAATCTCGGCTGCGGCATCGTCGGCCAGACCGCGATCCGTCCCGGCGATTTCGAGCGGGTGAGGGCGTGCCTGCTCAAGGTGACCGAGGAGCGCGCCGCGATCGTGCGCGATCCGGATTTCGACTGTCTGGCGGCCAACACCGCGGCGGGCGCGGTGATCTGTGCGGACCCGTCGCTGGCGCTCGCCGAAACCGAGCTCAATGGCCAGGTGCTCGGCCTGATCGGCAGACTGGACCCGACCGCGGCGCGCTTTGCCTTCGCCGAATATGGCAGGTGGACACGAGAGCGCGATCGCAAATGCAATCTGGTCGGCAAAGAGAACGTACCGCTCCAGGAGCTCGAATCCGCAGAGGATTGTCTCGCCGACCATTTGAAGCACAAAGCCGACGAGATCCGCGCAGCGAAGGGCGACCCCAAAAAGGTGTTCGGCCGGCAGGTCGCGGCCCGCATCCCCGACACCGACGCGGTCGACTTCTGCGCGGCGCGGATCCATGCGGCCAATTCGTGCGGCAGCTTCCTCCGCATCAACCGCGTCTACGCGCTCGACAGCCAGGTGACCGAGCAGGAGGCGCAGGTCACCGCCGAAATCGAGATGGCGGTGCTGGCGCCCTTCACCATGTGCAGCAAGGTTGCATCCAGCTGCACCGGCACCTGCTGGGACGCCAGGACGGGTCTTCCGCAGCCCAGCGCCGCCAACAAGGAGCGTTCGGCAGAAGCCTTCAACGTGACGCGTCGCCTGAGGATCCAGCGCACTTTTGCGTTCGTCAAAGCCGCCGACGGCTGGCGCTGCAGGGAGGACGAACTGGCCCCGGTGAATTCGGGGACGGCGAGCGGGGGATCGTAGGTGCTTCTTCCTGCTCCCCTTGTGGGAGAAGGTGGCGCGCGCGAGCGCGACGGATGAGGGGTTCTTTCACACGCTAGACTATTCGTGAGGATAGAGACCCCTCACCCGGCTCGACGCTACGCGGCGAGCCACCCTCTCCCACAAGGGGAGAGGGTGCACTGAACTCGCCGCGAGAGAGTCCGCATCAAAACATCAGATTGTCCTTCACCAGGACCCAACGGCCGTTCTTCACCTGCTGCACCTGGGTGACCGTGGTGGCGAGATGGTTGGTCTTCGAGAACACGGTCGGCGGCGAATTGAAGATATCCTGGAACTTGTCGCCGGACTCCAGCGCGTCGAGCATCTTCTGGCCAGTGAGATCCTTGCCAGCCTTGTTGGCATAATGCGCGAACGTCATCACCGCATTGTAGCCGATGATCGCCTGAGTGTTGGCGTCGGCGTTGAACATCTTCTTGTAATTGACGAGCCAGTCCTTCACCTTTCCCTTCGCGGTGTCTTCGTAGGGAATTTCGAAGTTCGAAGCGGCATACAAGCCTTCCACCACTTCCTTGCCGAGCGCCGGCACTTCGAGCACGTTGACGGGCGTGGCACCGAGGAAGGTGACCTCCCAGCCGAGCTTCCTGGCCTCGGTCATGGTGCCGATAGGCTCACGGAGGACCGCGCCGAGCACGACGAGGTCGCAGCCGTCGGACTTCATCTTGGCGACCTGCGCCGAGAAGTCGGAGGCGCCGCGCTTGTAGCTCGTGATCGAGGCCGGCTGCACCTTCATGGCGGCGAGCTGCTGGTTAAAGCCATCGAGCACGTTTTTTCCGTACTCGTCATCCTGATGCATGATGCACGGCTTCTTGAAGTTCTTTGCCTCAATCATGTATTTGAGCGCTGCGCGCGTGCTCTCGACATAGGGCAGGAGGTTGTTGAACTTCAGCCGCTCCTGCGGCTTGGCCGCATCGAACTTGAAGGTGAACTCGGCCGCCGTCAGCGGGAAGAGCTGAAGCACGCCGGCGTCGAGCAGGATATCCTGCGCAGCGAGCACGGTCGGCGATCCCATTGGTCCCACCATCGCGAAAATCTTGTCGCGCTCGATCAGCTTTTGCGAAGCCAGCACGGCTTTCTTCGGATCGTAGCCGCTATCCTCGACGACAAGCTTGATCTTGCGACCCTGGACACCGCCCGCCGCGTTGATCTCTTCGACCGCCATCTTCATGCCGTTGGAGACCGGCACGCCCCAGCCCTTGATCGGCCCCGACAGGTCCTGATGCGTGCCGATGACGATCTCGGATGCCGAGATGCCCTCATTGGTGACCTTGGTTTGAGCGGTGGCCGGCAGACAGGTCAGCGCAAGGGCGCTCACCGCCAGGCCCAGCGCCTTCAGCGATTTCGACATTGCAGTCTCCTCCTTCAGTGGCCCGTGTTGAGCGAAGGATCGGGCCTCTCAAGCCTTCGCCATTTTCTCAAATCCATCTCGCTTGAGCATGATCCTCCGGATCATGCTCAAGCGACCGCGCGCTGGAGATACATCGCCTCGATCTCGGCGGCGTAGCGCTTGTTCACGAAGCCGCGTTTCAGCTTCATGGTCGGCGTCAGCTCCTCGTCCTCCGGGGTGAGCTGGCGCTCGATCAGGTAGAACTTCTTGATGGTCTCAACGCGGGCAAAATTGCCGTTGACCTGCTCGATCTCGCGCCCGATCAGATCCTGGATCTCCGTCGCCCGGCACAGGCTCGCATAATTGGTGAAGGGAATGTCGTGGTCCTGGGCGAATTTCTCGACGTTCTCCTGGTCGATCATGACGAGGCAGGTCAGATACGGCCGCTTGTCGCCGATCACGACCGCATCGGAGATGTAGGGCGAGAACTTGAGCTGGTTCTCGATCTCGGACGGCGTGACGTTCTTGCCGCCGGAGGTGATGATGATGTCCTTCATCCGGTCGGTGATCCGGACGAAGCCCTCGTTGTCGATGGTGCCGACGTCGCCGGTGTGCAGCCAGCCGCGAGAATCGATGGTCTCGGCGGTCTTCTCCGGCTGGTTCAGGTAGCCCATGAACAGGAAGTCGCCCTTGATCAGGATCTCGCCGTCGGGCGACAGCGCAACTTCGCCCCAGGACACGGCGGTGCCGACCGAGCCGAGCTTGATCCGCGTCGCCGGCATCATGGTGGCGACGCCGCAATTCTCGGTCTGGCCGTAGAGCTCGTGCATGTCGATGCCGAGCGCGAGATACCAGCGGATCAGCTCCGGCGCGATTGGCGCTGCGCCGGTGAACGCGACGCGGCAGCGATCGAGTCCGATCATGCGGCGGATGTTGCGGAATGCGAGCCGGTAGGCGATCCGGCTTCCGAGGCGCAGCGACAGCGGGGGCGGCTTGCCCTCGATCCGGTAATCGACCATGCGATAGCCGATGCCGATGGCGCGGCGATAGACCCATTGCTGGAGCGGGGTCGCATCCTTCAGCGCGATGGTGATGGCGGAGTAGAATTTTTCCCAGATGCGGGGGACCGCGAGGAAGATGGTCGGCTGCACCTCGCGCAAATTGTCCGGCACGGTTTCCGGGCTCTCGGCGAAATTCATCACCGAGCCGAGCGCGACCGAGATGTAGTAGCCGCCGATGCGCTCGGCGACGTGGCACAGCGGCAGGAAGATCAGCCTGTCCTCGTCCTCTTGCGCCGGGATGAAGTCATTGGCGTGACGCATCTGGTGCGTGACGCTGCGGTTGGCGTGCATCGCGCCCTTGGGCGGACCGGTGGTGCCGGACGTATAGACCAGGATGGCGAGATCGCCGGCGCTGCGGCTATCGATCATCTCCTGCCACAGCGCCTCGCGGCCGACCATGTGATTGCGGCCGAGCGCGCGAAACTCGTCGAGCGACATCACCATGTCGTCGGAGAAGCCGCTGAGGCCCTCCATGTCGAACACGATGATCTTCTGCAGGCTCGCGCAGCGCGCGCGGCAGGCGAGGATCTTGTCGAGCTGCTCCTCGTCCTCGGCGAAGATCACCTTCGTCCGGGAATCGTTGACGAGATATTCGACCTGGGACGACGCATCGGTCGGGTAGATGCCCGAAGCGACGCCGCCGGCGCACAGGATGCCCATGTCGGCATGGACCCATTCCGGCACGGCGTTGGCGATGATCGAGGCGACATCGCCGGGCATGAAGCCGGTCGCATGAAGCGCGTAGGCGATCTCTTTCGATATCGCCAGCCATTCGCGCCAGCTTGTCGGCTGCCAGATGCCGAATTTCTTCTCGCGGATGGCCGGCCGATCGCCCCGCGTCTCCGCAGCGCACAAGAAGCTCTTCGCGATCGTATCAGCGACCGTCAGCACCGCCGGTCGGGCCATGCACGTCTCCTCCTTGTCGCCTGCCTCCGCTGCCTGCCTTGCCGGCGGTCTATGTCTTACGGATGGGCTCGTCCATTTAACGCCAAGTCTGCCCCTAACGCCACGTCTTCTTCTTTTTCCAGCGCCGCTCGCCTCGCGCGCCCGCTTCCTTGGCGCCAAGGTAGAACTCCTGAATGTCCTGGGAATGCATCAAGCGGTCGCAGGTGTCGTTCATCACGATGCGGCCGATCTCCAGCACGTAGCCGTAATGCGCCGTCTCCAGCGCCACCTTGGCGTTCTGCTCGACCAGCAGGATCGACATGCCCTGCTCCTCGTTGACGCGGCGGATGATGGTGAAGATCTCCTTCACCAGCAGCGGCGACAGGCCGAGCGAGGGTTCGTCGAGCAGCAGCAGCGTCGGACGGTTCATCAGGGCGCGTCCGATCGCGAGCATCTGCTGCTCGCCGCCGGAGAGCTGGCCGGCTGGCTGGTTGATGCGCTCCTTCAGCCGCGGAAAGTAACCATAGACGCGTTCGAGATCCTCCGCGACGCCGTCACGGTCCTTGCGCGGATAGGCCCCCATCATCAGGTTCTCGCGCACCGAGAGGAACGGGAACACTTCGCGCCCCTCCGGCACGTGGCTGAGGCCCAGCCGCACGATCCGGTCGGCCTCCATGCGCTGGATCGGCTTGCCCAGGAATTCGATCGAGCCCTTCTGTGGGTCGAGAATGCCGGAGATGGTCTTCAGCACCGTGGTCTTGCCGGCGCCATTGGCCCCCAGCAGGGTGACGATGCGGCCGCGCGGCACCTCCAGTGAGATGCCGCGGATCGCCATGATCGGCCCGTAATAGCTCTCGATGTTGGAGAGTTTCAAGATGATCTCGGGCGTGACAGCGGCATCCATGCGTCAGGCTCCCAGATACGCGGCGACGACGTCGGGGTGCTGCTGCACTTCAGCGGGCGAACCCATCGCCAGCACCCTTCCATAATTCAGCGCGATGACGCGATCGGAGACGCGGTTGACCAGCGACATGTCGTGCTCGACCATCAGCACGGTGATGCCGAGCTCGCTCCTCATGTCGCGGATCCAGAACGACATGTCGTCGGTCTCCTCGACATTGAGGCCGGACGACGGCTCGTCGAGCAGGATCAGCTTCGGCTCCGAGCACAGCGCGCGCGCGAGCTCGATCACCTTGCGCACGCCGTAAGGCAGGCCGGAGATCAGCTTGTCGCGATAGGGCTCGAGATCGAGGAACTCGATGACCTGCTCGACCCGGCGGCGATGCACTTTCTCGTTGGCGCGCACGCTGGGCAGGAACAGCAGCTCCTGCCAGAGCTGCGTGGTCGAATGGCGGTGACGGCCGACCAGGAGATTGGAGAGGACGGTCGCGTTCTCGAACAGCTCGATGTTCTGGAAGGTGCGCGCGATGCCGAGCTTGGCGATGTCGTAGGGCGGCTCTTCGGTGATGTCCTGGTCCTCGAAGAAGATGCGGCCCGAGGTCGGCCGGTAGATCCGCGAGATCAGGTTGAAGATCGAGCTCTTGCCGGCACCGTTCGGCCCGATGATCGAGAGGATCTCGCCATTCTCGACCGCGAACGAGACCGCGTCGACGGCCTTGAGGCCCCCGAAATGCAGCGACAAATTCTCGGCGCGGAAGTAGCTCATCGGTTCCGCTCCGACTTCACGTAGATCTTCTGCCGCTTGAAGGTCGCGCGCTTGTAGAGCGGGAACAGCTGGAAGAACAGCTTGATCTTGAGCCAGCGGCCGTAGAGCCCGAGCGGCTCGAACAGCACGAACAGCACGATGATGATGCCGTAGATCGCGCCCTTGAGGCCGTTGAGCGAGGCGAAGGCCGCGACCTTGGACTGGATGCTGGCCGCAGTCGCCGTGCCCGCCCCAAACGTTGCGGCGATACCGGCGATCATGCCGGGCATGTCGTCCTTCAGGTACGTCAGGAATGGATCGATCATCACGATGAAGATCGCCCCCAGTACCGCGCCGTGCAGGCTGAAGGTGCCGCCGATCAGGATCACGATGATGAACTCGATCGAGAGCTGCAGCGTGAACATCTCCGGCGAGATGAAGGAGAGCTTGTGCGCGAACAGCACGCCGGCAAAGCCGGTGATCGCCGCCGAGATCGCAAACGACTTCACCTTGTAGAGCGCGACGTTGACGCCCATGCTGCGCGCCGCCGTCTCAGAGTCGCGGATCGCGACGAAGGCACGTCCCGTCGGCGAGCGCAGCAGATTGAGCGTGCCGACGATGGTCAGCACCAGCACGGCGAGGCAGAGGAAATAGAAGGTCGGGCTGTCGCGCGGGACGGTGACGCCGAAGAGCGACAGTGTCTTGACCCGCATGCCCTCGTTGCCGTTCGTGACGCTTTCCCAGCGCGCCAGGATCTCCTCGACGATCAGGGCAAAGGAGATGGTGGCGATGACGAGGTAGATGCCGGTCAGGCGCAGGGCGGGAAAGCCGACCATCGCGCCGATGATTCCGGTCAGACCTCCGGCGGCGAGGAAATAGATCGGGAACGGCACGTTGTATTTCTGCAAGTAAGCCGCCGTGTAGGCCCCGATGGCGAGGAATGCGGCGTGGCCGAGCGAGGCCTGGCCGGTAAAGCCGGTCAGGATCAGCAGCGCGACGCCGACGATCGCATAGATGCAGACGAAGACGAGCTGGCTCATCAGATAACTGGAGAGCACATAGGGCGCGATCAACAGCAGCGCGAGCAGGATGCCGTACGAGACCAGATAGCCCGAATGCGGGAACAGCTTGATGTCGTCCTCATAGTCGGTCTTGAACAGGAAGCGCATGCGTTCAGACCTTCTTGCGGACGTGGTGGCCGAACAGACCTTCCGGCTTCAACAGCAGCACGGCGAGCAGCACGAGGTACGGCGCGACATCCTTCCAGCCTTCGGGCAGGTAGAAGCCGGCCATGCTCTCGATCACGCCGATCAGGACGCCGCCGACCACGGCGCCCGGGATCGAACCGAAGCCGCCGAGGACCGCGGCGGGAAACGCCTTCAGGCCGAGCACGAGGCCGACATTGGAATGGATGAAGGTGATCGGCGCCAGCAGCACGCCGGCGCAGGTCGCGACCGCCGCGCTGATCGCCCAGACGATCGACACCACGCGCTTGACCGGGATGCCCATGTAGTAGGCCGCGAGCATGTTCTCGGAACTGGCGCGCATCGCCGTGCCGAGCGTGGTCTTGTTGAAGAAGAGATAGAGCAGCGTGCACAGGATCATCGTCGCCGCGATCACCGAGAGCTTGTCGTAGGCGAGCACCAGCGAGCCGATGCGGAGCACGCCCTGGCTGAACGGGGTCTCGATCTTCAGATCATCGGTGCCCCAGATCATGCCGGCGACCGAGCGCAGGAAATAGCCGAGGCCGATGGTGGCCATGATGATGGAGAATTGCGGATAGCCGAGGATCGGCCGCACCACCACCCGTTCCGCCAGCATGCCGAACAGCGCCATCGCGGCCACCGCACCGGCAAAGCCGATCCAGTAGTTCAGGCCCATCATGCCGATGAAGGTGAAGGCGAAGAAGCCGCCGAGCATCATCAGATCGCCCTGGGCGAAATTGACGACCTCGGTGGCCTTGTAGACGAGCACGAACCCGAGCGCGATCAGGCCGTAGACGCAGCCGAGCGCAACACCGCTGACCAGCTGCTGAACGAAATCCAGCATCGCCGCGCATCCTCCCGATGCAACCGGCGGTTCTTCCCGACCGCCTTGCCGCATCTTGTGTCCAGTCGCTACGCAGTCGTTTCGCTGCGTTAGCGCCATTTGTCCGGAACCAATTCAGCCTGAACCGCTCCTTACTGTCAACAAACGGTGACTTGCCATTAGTCGAAACCGGATGGCGGAATTTGTAGGCCGTAGATTCACGGTGCCGAAATATCTTGGGATCATGGTCGCGCGCGATGCAAAACCGGATAGTGTGGCCGTCATGAAGCGGGACAAGTCGGCGCTGGAAGTCCTGGGGTTAACGAAGCGTTTTGACCGTCTGGCGGTCGACAGCCTCGATCTCACCATCCACGCCGGCGAATTCTATGCGCTTGTCGGCCCCAACGGCGCCGGCAAGACCACCACTTTGCGCATGGTTGCGGGCCTGCTGCGCCCCGATGCCGGCGCGGTCTCGATCTTCGGCATCGATGCGCTCGAAAATCCCGTCGCCGCCAAGCAGGTGATGGCGTGGGTCTCCGACGAGCCCATGATCTACGACAAGCTGACCCCGCTCGAATATCTCGAATTCGTCGCCGGCCTCTGGGGCATCGCGCCGTCGGTCTCGGAGCCGGTCGCGCAGGACCTGCTCGGCTCGCTCGGCCTGGAGCCGCACCGGCACGAGCGCTGCGAAGGCTTTTCCAAGGGCATGCGCCAGAAGGTCGCGCTCGCCGGCGCGTTGGTGCACGATCCCCGCCTCATCATTCTCGACGAGCCGCTGACCGGGCTGGACGCCGTTTCCGCACGCCACGTGAAGGGCCTGCTCAGCGAGCGTGTCCGCGCCGGCTGCACCGTCATCATGACCACGCATATTCTCGAAGTCGCCGAGCGCATGGCCGACCGCATCGGCGTGATCGCGGCGGGTCGCCTGGTGGCCGAAGGCACGCTGACCGAGCTGCGCCAGCAGAACGGCCATGCCGATACCAGCCTGGAGGATCTCTTCATCGCGCTGGTGACGCTTCCGGAAGCCGCATGAGCTCGGCAACCGCGCTCTCCTGGTTTGCACGCCACGAGCTCCGGCTCGCCTGGCGCGAATGGTTCGCCATGATGACCGGCGGACGACGCAAGCGGGCGCGCGCCGCAATCATCGGTCTACTCTGCTTCGCCGCGCTGCTGCATCTGCCGGCCTGGGCGGTGATCGGCCGTTTCGCCGATCTGCAGCTGCCGCTCGACAAATCCTCGCTGATCGTGATCTCGGCGACGATCTTTCTCGCCTGGACCTTGATGCTGTCGCAGGCGATCGAATCGGTGACGCGGGTGTTCTACGCCCGCGCCGATCTCGACCTGATCATGTCCTCACCGGCGACGCTGGCCAATCTGTTCTCGGTCCGCATCGCCGCGATCGCGCTGACCGTCACCGTGATCGCGCTGCTGTTCTCGACGCCGTTCATCGATGTGCTCGTGATCGGCGGCGGCGCGCGCTGGCTCAGCGCATTCGGGGTGGTCGTCGCCATGGGCCTGTCGGCCGCGGCGGTGGCGATCGCCGTCACCATCCTGTTGTTTCGCCTGATCGGCCCGGCGCGGACGCGCCTGATTGCCCAGATCCTCGCCGCGATCATCGGCGCCGGCTTCGTGATCGCGCTCCAGGTCGCCGCGATCGTGTCCTACGGCACGCTGTCGCGCTTCACCATCCTGACCTCAGGCAGCGTGGCCGCCCATGCTCCCGATGTCGACAGCATCTGGTGGTGGCCGGCACGGGCGGCGATGGGCGACAGCGAAGCGCTGCTGCCGCTCCTGGCGCTCGCTTTGGTGCTGCTCGGAAGCGTCATGGCGATCTTCTCGCACCGCTTTGCCGACACGGCGATCGATGCCGCGGCTTACGGCAGCTCCGGCAGCGAGCGCGCGAAGGAGCGTCCCTTCCGCGGCGGGTCGCGGCAGCAGGCGCTGCGGCGCAAGGAATTCTCGCTGCTCTGGCGCGATCCCTGGCTGATCTCGCAGACCCTGATGCAGCTGCTCTATCTGGTGCCGCCGGCGCTGCTGCTCTGGCGCAGTTTCGCCGACAGCTCCGCGGCGCTGACGCTGATCACGCCTGTGATCGTGATGGCGGCCGGACAGCTTGCCGGCGGGCTGGCCTGGCTGACGATCTCGGGCGAGGACGCCCCCGACCTGGTCGCGACTGCGCCGCTGACGCCATCCGCCGTCGTCCGCGCCAAGATCGAGGTGGTGCTGATCGCGATCGCCGTCATCTTCTGCCCGCTGATCGGCGCACTGGCCTTCGCCGCACCGATCCAGGCTGCCGTGAGTGCCGGCGCGATCATCCTCAGCGCGGCCTCCGCGACCGCGATCCAGCTGTGGTTCCGGGTGCAGGCCCGGCGCAGCCAATTCCGGCGCCGCCAGACCTCGTCACGGCTCGCGACCTTCGCCGAAGCGTTCTCCTCGATCGGCTGGGCCGCGACGGCGGCATTGCTGCTTGCACTCCCCATCGCCGGCCTCACCAGCGGTCTGATCACCGCGAGCCTCGTTGCGATCACCTGGAAGTTCAGCCCAAGGCGGGACTGAAGGCGGGACTGATAGCCGGAGTGAGAGGTGCGACACTGACGCGCTGTTGATCGCAGCCCATTGGCCCCGCGCCGCAATGCACGCTAGACTTTCCCTGACATCATCGGGGACGGACTTATGCGGCGACTTGTTTCGACGGCCCTGGCGCTGTTCGGCGCATTCCTGCCCCCTGCCCTCGCCCAGCAGCCACAGCGCAGCGAATGCCTGGCGATGGCCCAGTCTGCGCCGCGGGCCATGCCGGTCGCGTTCCGGCAGGCCGCCAGCTCCGCCGAGGTCGAGATCACCTATGCCGGCCATTCCACCTATTTCATCGACACGCCCGGCGGCTTGCGCATCGCGACCGATTATAGCGGCGCCTATCAGGTCGGACGGCTGCCCGACCTCGTCACCATGAACCGGGCCCACAGCACGCATTACTCTTTATTTCCCGACAAGCGCATTCCTCACGTGCTGCATGGCTGGGGTGAGGACGGCAAGCCGGCCATCGTGTCGGAGCGCATCAGTGACGCCTTCATTCGCAACGTCACCACCGACATCCGCCGCTATTTCGGCGACGACGCCGGCACCGACATGATCCGCGACGGCAACTCGATCTTCATCTTCGAGGTCGCCGGCCTCTGCATCGGCCATCTCGGCCACCTCCATCACAAGCTCGACGACAGCCATTTCGCCCAGATCGGGCGGCTCGATATCGTGATGGTGCCGATCGACGGCACCTACACCATGTCGCTGGACGGCGTCTCCGAGATCACCAGGCGGCTGCGCGCTTCGGTGGTGCTGCCGATGCACCGCTTCGCCACCCCGCTCGACGATTTCATGCGCCGGATCGGCCAGCAGTTCGAGATCGACCGCCGCACCGAGCGTTCCTTCCGGATGTCGCGGGACGCGCTGCCGTCGAAGCCGACGGTGATCATCCTCGACGGGGTCTGACGCGCAATTTTCTCCAAGCCGGCCGTCGGCCGGTCATGCTGATCTGCCTGCAACAGGAGATCGACATGACCGATTTTGGCAAACTTTTGCACGCGGACGGACCGAATCCCGAGCATGCAGCGGCGCTCCAGCTCTATGGCCGCTTCGTCGGGGACTGGGATGCCGAGATCACCGCCCATGGGTCCGATGGCGCGAAACACACCGCGCCCGGCGAGATCCATTTTGGCTGGGTGCTCGAGGGACGCGCGGTCCAGGACGTCTGGATCATCCCGCGCCCCGCTGGCAGCCCGGCCTTTCCGATTGCGGGCAATTGGTACGGCACGACGCTGCGCGTCTACGATCCGACCATCGATGCGTGGCGGATTTCCTGGTTCGATCCCGGCCGTAGCGTCTTCCGCCAGCAGATCGGCCGGCCGCGCGGACAGGACATCGTGCAGGAAGGCACGACGGAGGCCGGCGAACTGACGCGCTGGAGCTTTACGGAAATTACCGCCGATTCCTTCCACTGGCTCGGCGAGGTCAAACCGGCCGATGCAACCGATTGGCGGCTCGTAGTCGATGTGAAGGCGAAGCGGCGGAAGGGCTAGAGATCTGATGGCTGTCGGTTGAAGCAGTGGGCCCCAGGCTCGCTGCAACCTCTCCCGCTTGCGGGGGAGGTCGGCGCGTAGCGCCGGGTGGGGGCTCTCTCCACATCGGGAGTGTCCCATTGCGGAGACACCCCCACCCCAGCCCTCCCCCGCAAGCGGGAGAGGGAGCGCACCTCTTCCGCCGCTGCCATGGCGCTCTGAGCAATGCGCGCTGCTGTGCGTGCGTGTGAGATGTTAGGCTCCTCCCTCAAAAGACGACAGGGAGCGAACACCGATGGCTGCAAGCAGTGTGCCCGCCAATACGAGCGGGCTGTTCGTCGAGCCGCGCGAGGACTGGCTCGCGCTGCATCAAGAGGAGATCATCGATCCCTTGCGGCCGATCGTCGATCCCCATCACCATCTCTGGAGTCGCGGGCACCGCTATCTCATCGAGGAAATGGCGGCCGACATCGCGACAGGCCACAACGTCATCGCGACCGTCTATGTCGATTGCCGCTCGATGTATCGCGCGCATGGGCCGGAAGCGTTCCGGCCCGTCGGCGAAGTCGAGTTCGCCAACGGCGTCGCCGCGATGAGCGCGAGCGGCGCTTACGGCAAGGCGGCGATCTGTGCCGGCATCGTCAGCCACGCTAATCTGCTGCTGGGCGAGGCGGCCAAGCCGGTGCTGGAAGCGGAGATCGCGGCCGGCAATGGCCGCTTCCGCGGCATCCGGCATTCCTCGGCCTGGGACGAAGACCCCGTCGTCGCCGGAATGTATGCGAACCGGCCGAAGGGACTGTTGCAGGATCCAGCTTTCCGCAAAGGCTTTGCCTGCCTGGCCCCACTGAACCTCAGCTTCGATGCCTGGCTGTTCCATCCGCAGATCGGCGAGCTGACCGAATTGGCGCGCGCCTTCCCCGACACCAGGATCGTGCTCGACCATTGCGGCGGCCCAGCTGGCGTCGGCCGCTTTGCAGGACGGCGTGAAGAGGTGTTTGCACAATGGCGCGCCTCGATCCGCGAGATCGCGACATGCGAGAACGTGGTGGTCAAGCTCGGCGGCCTCGCCATGTGCCTGCTCGGCTACGACTTCCATTTGCGCGACAGCCCGCCGTCATCCGAGGAACTCGCCGCGGCCTGGCGCCCTTACGTCGAAACCTGCATCGAGGCGTTCGGACCCAAGCGCGCGATGTTCGAGAGCAACTTCCCGCCGGACAAGGGCCAGTGCAGCTACCAGGTGATCTTCAACGCCTTCAAGCGCATCGCCGCACCCCTGAGCGAGGCCGAGAAGACCGCGCTGTTCTCGCAGACCGCCACCGACGTCTACCGGCTCGAGCTGCCGTCATGACGAGAAGAGGGGCCGGGATGATCCCGCCCCCTCTTCCGTCGTGGCCGCTGGGAAGCGTTCTTGAATTGAGACTAGCCGGCACCCATCAGGGAGGCCGGACGGCGCTCTCCGGTGGAGGCGAAGATCTTCTTCAGCTTGTTGACGACGCGGATCAGGAAGCCGATCATCACGGGATTGGTCTTGCGGCAGAAGGCGATCTTCTTGACGTGGCCTTCGACATGCCACTTGGCGTGCGCGCCGTCGCGGAAGAAGATCACGTCGCCGGGGCCGTAGCGCTTGGGCGGCATGCCGTCGCTTTCGAGCACGATCGATCCTTCCATGATCATGATCGTCTCGTCGATATCGTAGTACCAGTTGAAGCGGCCTTCGGTGCACTGCCAGATGATGGTCGAGGCGGTGCCGTCGGCACTGGTGGACAGGATGTGCGAGCGCGACACGGGATTGCCCTCAATGATCCAGGACGGCTCGATCGGCCGCAGCTCGAGCTCGACATTGCAACTACCGATTTCAATCAATGCGCGCGACATCTTCTTCCCCGGGGGATATAATAAAGTATTGCCGGGTCTCGGCCCGGATTGTTTCGAAAGATGCCGGGAACGCTAGTCATCGGTTTTTAATTCTTTCTTACGCAGGCCCCGACAATCAGCCGGAAGTTGCAGGCCCGAAGCGGTTAACGCCGCAATTTCCCTGCAAATTCGAGCACATGAACCGATCTTTTCCGGGGTGCGACAAAGTGCGCGGAAGCACAAAACGGAGCCACGCTGATGCCCCTCACGCCCGAGGTTCTGACAGCCAATCCTGAGACCGTCGCCTGGTTGGTCAGCCTCGATGTCTCCTTCACGCCGGACGAAGAGCCCTGGTTCACCATCGACGGCATCGAAAACCCACGGCAGATCGGCAGTGACGGCTCCGGCGGCGCGTTCGTGCTGCTGCCGCCGCAAAATGTGCTTTACGTCTCATCGGAGGGCCGCGCAGGAATTATCGCCGACACGTTCGAGGCGTTCGTCCAGCTCGTCATCGCCCGCCCCTATTGGCTCGACATCCTCAAATTTTCCGGCGGCGGCGACCTCGCGGAGATGCGGCGTGCGGCGGAGGCGCTGGAGGCGACGCTCGACGACGAGGACGACATCAACGAGGCTCGCGAGGAGATCCTCAAGAGCCTCGACCTGGGCGAGGCGGACGATCCCGTCGGCGCGCTCTACGAGGCGATCGCTGCTTCCGACGCCATCGTGCGCGCCACCGACGGCAGCCCGTTCACGACACTGTTCAACCGCTTCAGCATCGACAACAATCCGATGCTGCGCAACGCGGCGGCGTGAGGCGGTACGGGACGGCCTGAGCGAGCGCCTCGTCCTTCGAGACGACCGCTCCGCTGTCTCCTCAGGATGAGGCTCATCGACAGCGGTGCGCTGGAGCGACTGCGGCGCACTCAATCCTCGGCCTGAGGAGCCCCGCCCAAGCGGGCGGCTCGAAGGATAGCCGCGCGGGGAGAGGTGACGCGCGCTACTTCGCCCACTCGCCCTTGCGGAATACCGGTACCTTGCTGCCATCGGGCAAGATGCCGTCGATATCGGTCTCGGCCGAGCCAATCATCCAGTCGATATGGATCAGGCTCTGGTTGCCGCCTTGCGCGGCGATCTGCTGCGGGGTGAGCTGCGCGCCGTTGACGAAGCACTTCGAATAGCACTGGCCGAGCGCGATGTGGGATGCTGCGTTCTCGTCGAACAGCGTGTTGTAGAACAACAGCCCGCTCTGCGAGATCGGCGAGGAATGCGGCACCAGCGCCACTTCGCCGAGGCGCCGGGCGCCCTCGTCGGTGTCGAGCACCTTGTTCAGCACCTCCGCGCCGCGCGAGGCCTTTGCGTCGACGATCTTGCCGTCCTCGAAGCGCACCGCGATGTTGTCGATCAGCGTGCCCTGATAGGACAGCGGCTTCGAGCTCACGACATGGCCGTAGACGCGGCGGCAATGCGGCGTGGTGAAGACCTCTTCGGTCGGGATGTTGGCGTTGCAGCTGATGCCGTTCTTGGAGAGCGAGGCTCCGCCTTCCCATTCGTGGCCGTCGGCAAGTCCGATGGTGAGGTCCACACCCGGTCCGTTGTACTGGAGCGCGCGGAAGCGCTGGCCGTTGAGCCAGTTGGTACGCTCGCGCAGCACCGCATTGTGGCTCGCCCAATTGTCCATCGCGTCCTCGCGGTCGACGCGGGACGCCGCGAAGATCGCATCCGCGAGCTTGCCGACCGCGACGTCCTCGGGATCATCAGGGAACACCAGCCTGGCCCAGGACAGGCTCGGATAGGCGATGATGTTCCAGTTGGTGTCGAAATTGACGATCTTTTCCAGGGCGGGCTGATAGGCCATCGAATTCGCCTTGCTGGCGCGCGCCACCTTGGAAGGATCCTCGCCCGACAGCAGCATCGGATTGTCGCCGACGATGGCGAGCCGCGCGGTGTTGTCGGAGAACGCCTTGGCCATGCCCTCGTAGAGCCAGCCGGCGGCACGATCGAAACTGCTGTCGTGGCCGTGGCGGTAGCGCGCCAGCGTCATCTCCTCGTCCGACAGGATCGGTGTCACGATGCCGGCGCCGGCCTTGTAGGCATGCACGGCGATCCGCCGCACCAGCGGCAGCGCGATCGCGGGCGCCGTCAGAAGAAGATCCTGTCCCGGCCGCAAGCCCAGGCCCACCTTCACCGCCACCTCGGCCAGCCGGTCGAGCTTCACGGGATCGATGGGAGTGGCGGAATTGCGGTGATCAGTCATGCGGGGCCCTCTGCCGAAAGTCTGTCGTTCAATCTAAGTCTAGCATCGCGGGACGCAAGTGCGCGAGCACCTTGCGACATGGAGAAGATACGCAGTTTCACGCATTTTGGTTTTCAACGCGTTGCCGATTTCAGCACCCGGTCAACCATGGCGGGCGCGAGCCCGAGGTAATTTTTCGGTGAGGTGAGCGCCTCGATTGTGGCGCGATCGATGCGGCTCGCTATCCGGGAGTCCGCCGACAGCGCATCGGCCAGGCTCATGCCCTTCTCGTTGGCCTGACGGCAGGCGTCATAAACCACGTCATGGGCCTCCTGCCGGCCGAGCTGCGGCGCGAGCCCCATCATGACCGCTTCGGCCACGATCAGGCCGCGGCTGATCGCGAGATTGTCGTTCATCTTCGCCTCGTCCACGATGAGGCCTGCGAGTGCAAACTTCGCCTGATGCAGCGCGCCGGCGGTCAGCACGAAGCTTTCGGGGATCGCCATCCATTCGGCGTGCCAGGGGCCCGTGGCGCGCTCGAAATCCTGCACCATGGCATCGAGCATCAGGCCGGCGTGCTGGCGCACCGCCTTGGACGCCGCCAGCATCAGCTCCGACGAGATCGGGTTGCGCTTCTGCGGCATGGTCGAGGAGGCGCCGCGGCCCTTGACGAAGGGCTCGTAGACCTCGGCGAACTCGGTCGAGGCCATGATCATGATGTCGAGCGCGATCTTGCCGAGCGAGCCGGTGACGAGCGCAAGGAAGTTCACGCCTTCCGCAAATCCGTCGCGCGCGACGTGCCAGGTCGAGGCGGGAACGCCGAGCTTGAGCTCAGCACAGAGCGCTTCCTGCACGACAAAGCCCTTGTCGCCGAGCGAGGCCAGCGTGCCGGCGGCGCCGGCGAACTGACCGACCAGCACGCGCGGCTTCAATTGCGCCAGGCGCTCGGCGTGGCGGTCGAACATCGCGAGCCAGATCGCGGTCTTGTAGCCGAAGGTCACCGGCAGCGCCTGCTGGAGATGGGTGCGGCCGGCCATTGGCGTATCGCGATAGCGCTTCGAGAGATCGGCGAGGATGCGGCGGAGTTCGGCGATGTCGCGTTCGACGATCCCGAGCGCGGCGCGCAGTTGCAGCACCACGGCAGTGTCCATGATGTCCTGCGTGGTCGCGCCCCAATGCACGTAGCGGCCGGCCTCGCCGCACTGCTTCACCATCTGATGCACCAGAGGCAGGATCGGATAACCGACGATGTCGGTCTCCTGCCTGAGCAGATCGAAATCGAAAGCGGCGACGTCGGTCCGCGCCGCGATCTGATCGGCGGCCTCCTGCGGGATCACGCCGCATTTCGCCTCAGCCTTCGCCAGCGCCACCTCGACCTCGGCGTAGCGAGCCACCAGCGCGACGTCGGAGAACACCTCCCGCATCTCGGGCGTACCGAAGGCGTCGCGGAACAACATGGAATCGAGCACGGTGGTGGAGGCAGCAAAGGCGGGCATGGGCGTTTCTTCGTGGTTGGTGTTTGTGTAGGCGATAGCTTACGCAGGGCACGCGGTTCGGCAAAGGGAGATTCGCAGTTCGTCGCGTCTCCCGCGCGGCGAGGTTAGGCACACGTCCCCCCGTTACTCCGTCATCCTGAGGTGCGAGGCGTGCGATTCGGAGCAGCGCGTGCCTCGCACCTCAGGATGACGGATCGATTGCGGACGGAGATATCCGGTCGACACGTCGTCCACGGCAACCTGCCCCAATCGCACGGCATGGCTGCCATCACGCGATCGCGATGAACCAAGTGTCCCCTTCGGCAGACTCACAGTTTTCGACCCAAATTTCATTTTGTTTTTTGCTAGCCCAATTCGTAGTGAGGCCTGAGTTTCAACGTGCAGTTTCTGTTCCGGGACCACCTTCTCGATACCGACCGGCGCGAGCTGAGCCGCGAGCAGGTTCCCGTTGCCGTGGAGCCGCAGGTCTTCGATCTCGTCGTCCACCTCATGCAGAACCGCGACCGGGTGGTCAGCAAGGACGAGCTGATCGACAAGATCTGGCATGGGCGCAGCGTCTCCGAATCCACCTTGACCAGCCGGATCAACGCGGCGCGCAAGGCCGTCGGCGACAGTGGCGCGAGCCAGGCGCTGATCCGCACCATCGCCCGCAAGGGCTTTCGCTTCGTCGGCGATGTCGAGGCCAAAGGTAGCACGATGGGTGGCGCAATCGCGCCGGAGCCCGGCTACGCCGCGCGGGTGCAGCGCGCCGCACTCGCGCTTCCCGAGCGGCCGGCGATCGCCGTGCTGCCCTTCACCAATATGAGCGGCGCGGCCGAGCAGGATTATTTTTCCGACGGCATCAGCGAGGACATCATCACCGCGCTGTCGAAGCTGCGCTGGTTCTTCGTCATCGCGCGCAACTCCTCCTTCGTCTACAAGGGCCGCGCCGTGCACATCCGCGAGGTCGCGCAGGAGCTCGGGGTGCGTTACGTGGTCGAAGGCAGCGTGCGGCGGAGCGGCGAGCGCCTGCGCATCTCGGCCCAGCTCAATGACGTCTCGACCGGGAGCCATCTCTGGGCCGAGCGCTACGACCGTGAGCTCGCCGACATCTTCGCCGTGCAAGACGAGATCACCGAGGCGATCGTCGCCGCGATCGAGCCGCAGCTCTATGCAGCCGAAAGTTTTCGCGCCCAGCAGAAGCCGCCCGGGAGCCTGGATGCCTGGGACCTCGTGATGCGCGCCTTGTCGCATCACTGGCGCAGCACGCGCGAGGACAATGCCGCCGCGCAAGGGCTGCTCGAAAAGGCTGTCGCGATCGATCCCGCCTATGGCAAGGCGCTGGGCCTGCTCGCGACCAGCCATATCTTCGGCGCGCATATGGGCTGGGCCGACATGGCCGCGACAGTGCCGATCGCCGAACGCGCGGCGCTCGCTGCGGTGGAGGCGGATCGCGAGGATGCCTGGGCCCATCACGGCCTCGCCTACACCTATCTGTTCCGCCGCCGCTTCGACGACGCGCTGGCGGAGTTCGAGCTGGCGCTGACGCTCAATCCGAACTTCGCGATGGCGCACGCCTTTTACGGCGTGACGCTATGCTACGCCGGACGATGGCAGGAGGGCGATGCCGCCGCACGTCGCGCGCTGCGGCTGAGCCCGCGCGATCCGCTCGCGGCGATCTATTGCGGGGTTGCGGCCTATGCCCGGTTCGTCGGCCGTGACTATGACGGAGCCGTGCAGATGGCGCGGGAATCGATGCGGCAGCGCGGCGATTTCGTCGGCGCGCACCGTGTCTTGACGGCGGCGGCCGGAATGTCAGGAGATCCGGCGCTGGCAGCTTCCGCCCTGGAAGGTCTGCGCCGGGCCCAACCCGAGGTCTCGCTCGCCTGGATCACGCGCGAACTGCCGATGTTGCGGGACGAGGATCGTGCGCATTATCTCGAAGGATTGCGGCGCGCGGGAATGACGTGACGGCGGCGCGCCTTCTCCATTGCAGGCGCCATCGCAGGCTGAGCTAGTCGTCGTCGGATCCGAACAGCCTGATCTGCGGGAAGCCGCCGCGCGGCCGGCTGGCGTAATCATGCGCATCGGAATCTTCCCGGATGTTGCGCGCGACGTCGTCCCAATCGGTGCGGTCGCGCAGGCCGCGCTGCTCGCGGGTGTCGTAGTGGCGGCGCTCGGCCCAGCGCTCGCGGCGCTCCATCCGGCGCCGCTCTGACGCAGCGCGCTTCACGTCGGACTCCCTCGCCTTGGCATAGGCGTTATCGGGTGAAGAGGCCGGGTCGGCCGATGCCTGCTGCTCGGCAGGTTTTGCGGCCCTTGAGGACGATGCGATTGCTGGCCTCGACTGTTCCTTGAACTGTTCCTTGGATTGTTCCTTGGGTGGCTCAACCGCGGCCGCTTGTGAAGGCGGCGGTGCGGGCGGTTCGGCATTCGCCTGGGTGGGCTGCGTGTCGGGCTTTGCGGCTTCCGACTTCGCTTCGGCTTGCGCGGGCGCGGCGATCATTGCGCCGAAGGCTTTCGAGCCGGCGAGATAATTGACGCGTTCCGACGGAGCGCTCGTCTGTGCCGGCGCACCAGCGGATTCGGCGCGCTGCGCCATCTTGCTGGTATCCGGGCCCTGTTTGGACGCGACCGGATTCATGATGTTGCCGGCAACGATGCCGCCGCCAACACCGATGGCAATGGCCGCGACGATAGTTCCGGCACCGACGAAATAGGCTGTCGAGGCGCGCATTGATCCACTCCCTCTTTGGGGCGAGCAACGCACGTCGATTGCCAGATGTTCCTGATACAGGAGCGGTTCCCGGAGGAAACCCGCGCGTCAGATCTGCTGCGCGACTTTTTCGAGCCCGATGAGGCGGGCGAGCTTGCGCACTTCTTCCTTCTGATCGTCACGCAGTTGGAACAGCAGCGGCATGGCGGCCGACTTCAACTGCTGGACCTCGTCGCAATTCGGATCGATCTGCGCGCTGGGTGGCGCGTTCGGATTGGAGAGCTTGTTGGCCGAGATCTTGCGAACAACGTTGCGCAGCGCGGTCTCGACCGAAGGCCAGTAATATTCCTGCGACGAGGACAGCTTCAGGCGATCCCTGATGCCGGAAATCTGCGCGTCGGACAGCAGGGTATAATGTTTCTGCGGCTGCGGCTTGGCCACAACCTTCGGCTTGGCCGGAACTTCGACGGCGGGAACCTCCGCCGCGGCGGGCGCTTCGGACAGGCTCGACGCCTTGGGCATCGGGAAATCGGATGGCGTGGCGGCGGCGAAGGCCTGGCGCAACGGCTCGGCCAGCACGGGTGCCTGCGAAAGCCTGTCGGCCGGCACCTGGACCGGCTCGATCGCGGCCGAAGCCAGCGCCAGGGTCGGAACCAGACGGTCGGCCTTGGCGGCGCGGTTGGTGGCGAGCGGCTTGGCCGGAGGCGTCTGCGCGATCATCTCTTCGCTGACGCTGGGCACGCTGTCCCGGCCAAGAATGGCAGTGGTGGCGGCGCCAAGGACGAGGAAACAGGTCAGCACAACGATGGTGATGGCTTTGGACAAACGTCTCTCCGCGCCCAACTTCAAGTCCACGTGATCACTGCCCGGAAACTGGGCGATAATTAAGGCCTAACCGTGCCATCGCGGCGGCAATCGCGCGGACTGCGGCGACATCGCCTGGAAAACTCAAGGAAATCAGGCAGCTGCCGAAAGGTCGTAGGCGTCCTGGATGTCGGCGACGATCTCCGAGGCCTCCCACACCGCGCGCGGCTCGACCGATTGCAGCGTCACCGTCCAGTTGCCGCCCCGGCGGGTGCGGGGGACGCTGACGATGTCGAACCGGACGTTGCGGCACAGCGGGTGGCGCGCCAGGGCATGAGCGACGCGGACGCGGATTTCGTCCAGCGAAGCCGCTGTCTTGCTGTTGAGAAAATCGAAGTCCATCGCCTGTCCCTCTCGGCCCTGATTGGCAGGCCGTGAGGGGGATTCTTGGCCGGCGTTGGTTAATCTGCCGTTAAATAAGGGGGGCGGAGGAGCCCGGGATTAACCGTGATCCACACCGTCGTGGCCGGGCTCGACGGGCTGCGCCTACGGCCCGCCCGCCGCACGATATTCGGCGAGCGTCCGCGCAACCAGCTCGTCAACCGCCGGCACGTCCGTCACCCCCGAGGTCGAGTGCCCGCCGCTCCAGATGTCGCGCCAGCGCTTTGGCCGGCTCTCGCGCGCGGCAACGTCGATATCCTCGGCGATGTCGATCGCGCCCCGTGCCGGGAGATCGTCGGGATCGAGGCCGGCGGCCACGATCGACGGCCTCAGCATGCTGGTCTGCAAACCCGTGAACGCCGTGGTGAGCAGAATGTCGTCGGCGCAGCTCTCGACCAGCATCCGCTTGTAGCGTTCGTCCGCCATGCTCTCGCGCGTCGCGATGAACTTCGTGCCCATATAGGCCAGATCGCAGCCGAGCACTTTTGCCGCGTGCAGCGCACGGCCATCGCTGATGCCGCCGGCGAGCACGATGATGCCGTCGTAGAACGCGCGCACCGCGCGAACGAAGGCAAACGGGTTGAGCCAGCCGGTCTGCCCGCCCGCGCCCGCCGTGAGCAGCACGAGCCCGTCGACACCTGCTTCCGCCGCCCGTTCGGCGTGGCGGATCGAAGCGACGTCCGCCAGCACCAGCGCGCCTGCGTCATGCAGCGGCTCCAAGACCGGCGCGGGCGAGCCGACCGAGGTGATGACGATCTCCGGCTTGTGTTGCAGCAGTACGGCGAGATCCTGCGCGAGCCGCGCATTGGAGCGATGCACGATCAGGTTCGGACAGAGCGGCGCGGCCTTGCGGCCGGTTTGGTCTTCGTGCTGCCGCAGCCGCGTCGCAATCGCGGTGAGCCATTCATCCAGCTGCTCCGTGCTGCGGCAATTCGCGGTGGGGAAGCTTCCGATCACCCCATGGCTGCAGGCCGCGACCATGAGCTCGACGCCCGACACCAGGAACATCGGCGCCGCGATCAGCGGCAGGCCGAGACGATCGCCGAAACGTTGCAGTCGATCCGACCTCACGCAAATCTCCTCGTCACTCTCGCCTCGCCGTGCGGGCTTTGTCGTTTTCTCCCGCAGTCTCTGTGCTAGCGTCACCGGCAACATTGGCACGCCAGAAGCCGATGACAAAGCAACGAGGAAACATATGTCCGATCCGCTCCACGCATCGTCCCCGACTTGCGCGCAGACGCTACGGGCGCTGTCGCGCTATCCCGGCCGCACCGCTTTCGCGTGGCCCGAGGGATCGCTGAGCTATCAGGGCACGATCGACCTGATCGGACGCATCCAGGGCGTGTTCATGCGGCTTGGACTGCAGGCGGGCGCGCGCGTCGCCTTCCTCACCGCGAACCGCGCCGACAGCTGGTGCGCCGGCGTCGCCGCTCAATTGTCGCGGCTCTGCATCACCTGGCTGCATCCGCTGGGATCGCTGGAGGACCAGCTGTTCCAGCTCGAGGATTCCGAGGCCGAGATGCTGGTGGTCGATGCGGCCGCCTTCCGCGACCGCGGCGGCGAGCTCTCCGCGAGGGCGACCCGGCTGAAGGCGGTCTTCACCATGGGGCCGGCCGGTTACGGTGTCGATCTGCTCGCGGCGATCGAGAGCGCGGGACACGCCAGCGCGCAGTGTCTCGCCGGTCTCGACGATCTCTCCACACTGAACTACACCGGCGGCACCACCGGCAAATCCAAAGGCGCGCTGCGCTATCACCGCGAGAATGCCGGAGCCGCCGCTGCGATCCTCGCCGATTTCGAGATCCCCGACGCGGCACGCTATCTTACGGTCGCCCCGATCAGTCATGTCGCCGGCACGAAGGTGCTGCCGACCCTGATGCGTGGCGGCACCGTGCACATGCTGAGGGGATTCGACCCCGAGGCCGTGCTGGCCACGATCGCGCGCGAGCGCATCAACTTCACGCTGTTCGTGCCGACCATGATCTACGTGCTGCTCGATCATCCCGCGCTTGATAAGACCGACCTTTCCTCGCTCGAGCTGGTGCTCTACGGGGCGTCGGCGATGTCGCCGAGCCGGCTGGTCGAGGGTATCGAGCGCATCGGTCCGGTGTTCTCGCAGCTCTACGGGCAGACCGAATGCTATCCGGTCTCGGTGCTGCGCAAGGCCGATCACGATCTTAAGGCGCCCGAGCTGTTTTTGTCCTGCGGCTTCCCGATCGCAGCCTGCGAGGTCAAGATCCTCGACGATAACGACCAGGAGGTGAAGACCGGCGAGGCCGGCGAAATCTGCGTGCGCGCGCCGCACGTGATGGCGGAATACTGGAAGCGGCCCGACATCACCGCCGAGACGCTGAAGAACGGCTGGGTCCACACCGGCGACATCGCGCGCAAGGACGAGCGCGGCTACATGTTCATCCTCGACCGCAAGAAGGACATGATCGTGTCCGGCGGCTTCAACATCTTCCCGCGCGAGGTCGAGGACGTGCTGTCGCAGCACGCCGATGTCGCCATGGTCGCGGTCGTCGGCATCCCCGACGAGAAATGGGGCGAGGCCGTCACCGCGATCGTGGTGCCGCGCGAGGGCGCAAGGCCCGATCCGGACGAACTGATCAACCTCGTGAAGACGCGAAAAGGCTCGGCGCATGCGCCGAAGCAAATCCAGTTCGTGAAGCAGCTGCCGATGACCGGTGTCGGCAAGGTGGACAAGAAGGTGCTCCGTGCGGGCTTCTGGAGCGGGCGGGACCGGATGGTGGGGTAAAACCCCGGGATTTTACGGTGATCGTTGTGGCCCCGGCACCACAGCGCGCCACTGAGTGCGCGCCGACGATGCCCGCCCGATTGCCCGCGAATCGGGGAATCACCTAGACCTCTGGTGGGGCTGGGAAGCGGAGTAAGACATGAGAGTCGCTTCCCTGGAAAGTGCAGTCGCCGCGGTCACGTTGATCACGGCCATCATCGTGGTGCTGTGGGAGATCAAGATCTTCTACGGAATGTGAACCGGCAGGATGCCGAGCATCCCTTCCGCGGCGGCGGAAGTCTGCCGTTCATTCGGAAGGAGCCATCGCGGCCCCGCCGTCACGCTTACCGCTTCTCGATCACCAGGCTCTGCACGGCGCGGCCGAAATAGCCTTGCCGGTCCGCAAGCCGCGACATTGCGAGCCCCGCGCCGTCGGGTCCGATCCAGGAGTCGCCGTCGAGCAGGATCCACTCGCCGACGGGCTGGCGCGCAAAGCTCACGGTGAGGTCGGCGTTGATGTAGGTCCAGGCGCGAAAATCGAGCGTCGAGGCGGTGCCGTTGGAAAAATCGGCGGCGACCACGGCGCGCATGGCCTGCGAGATCGCTTCGCCCTCGATCAGGGGATGGTCGACACGAAACCAGATTGCGCCGGCGCCGGCCTGGCCGAAGCGGCCGCGCGCGGCGCGCATCGAGACCGAACGCACGAACGGGCTGGTGGCGGCGTGACCGTCCTCGACCAGCGAGTCCTCCGGCGAGGGCAGCGTCACCGGCAGCGCCTTGACGTCGTCGGGCAACGACAGCGCCTGGCGCCTGATCTTGAGCACGGTTGCGCCGACGACCTGCACACCGTCGGCCAGCAGCTTGATCTCGCAGAGCTGGATCTTGCGGCCCTCGCGCAAGACGTCGGTCACGATCGTGAGCGGCGCCACCGGAACAGGCCGCATCAGATCGATGGTGACGCGCGCGATGTCCATCGCGACAGGCGTCGGAATGCGCTCGGCCGCCCATGTCACCAGCGAAGCCGGCGCCGAGCCGTGCTGCATGCGCCGGTCCCAGGGGCCAGCGGCATCCGGACTGGTGACGACGCTGTTGCCGTCGACGCGGTAGATGGGGGGCATGTTTTAATCAGTCTTGGTTGACGTTCCCCGGACGCTGCGCAGCGCGTAGCGGGGCGCTGCTGATCCGGGGTCCGTGCCTTGCGGCGATGGGCCCCGGCTCTGCGGAGCAATGCTACGCATTGCACCGCGTCCGGGACACGAGAAACTACAACGGCGGATCGATCGCTTCGTCGTATTCCTTCTTGAAGCGCGCGATCAATTCGGCGGCGGGCAGGATGCCGTCGACGCTGCCGATGCCCTGGCCCGAGCCCCAGATTTCCTTCCAGGCCTTCGGCTTGGCGCGCTCGCCGGAAGCGTCGGTGCCGAAATTCATCTTGGAGGGATCGGAGGTCGGCAGGTTTTCCGGATCCATGCCGGCGGCGAGGATCGAGGGTTTCAGATAATTGCCGTGCACGCCGGTGAAGAGGTTGGAATAGACGATGTCGTCGGCGGTCGATCCCGCGATCATCTCCTTGTACTTCTCCACCGCGTTGGCTTCCTTGGTCGCGATGAAGGCCGAGCCGATATAGGCGAAGTCGGCCCCTAAGATGCGCGCGGCGCGGATCGCCTTGCCGTTGCCGATGGCGCCCGACAGCGCGATCGGGCCGTCGAACCATTTTCGCGTCTCGGCGACGAAGGCCAGCGGCGAAATGGTGCCGGCATGGCCGCCGGCGCCGGCCGCGACCAGGATCAGGCCATCGGCGCCCTTCTCGATCGCCTTGTGGGCGAATTTCTGGTTGATCACGTCGTGGAAGACGATGCCGCCCCAGCCGTGCACGGCCTGGTTCAGCTCCTCGCGTGCGCCGAGCGAGGAGATGATCATCGGCACCTTGTACTTGGCGCAGAGCTGCATGTCGTGGTCGAGCCGGTTGTTCGACTTGTGCACGATCTGGTTGACCGCGAACGGCGCCGACGGCTTGTCGGGATGGGCGCGGTCATAGGCCGCGAGCTCCTCGGTGATCCGCGCCAGCCATTCGTCGAGCAGCTCCGGCGGCCGCGCGTTCAGCGACGGAAACGAGCCGACCACACCTGCCTTGCACTGCGCGATCACGAGATCGGGCACCGAGATGATGAAGAGCGGCGAGCCGATCACGGGGATCGACAGGCGTCCTTTGAACAAGGCAGGCATGGACATTGCGGGACGATCCTCTGTTGGCAGGTCAATGGAAGGTTGACCGCCATACCAACAAGGCAATCTTTCCACTGTCAAGTATTGCGTTTTGTCGCCGTGGCGGATGCCGCGACACTATTCCAAGGTGCGGAATTCTCTCCTCGTCATTCCGGGGCGACGCGTCAGCGTCGAACCCGGAATCCATCGGGCATCAATGTGCGTAGCGAAATGGATTCCGGGCTCGCGCTACGCGCGCCCCGGAATGACAGCGACGCCTACCCGATCAAATCCGGATTGATCAGCCGCTCGAACGAGAACATCTCGTCCCACTTGTCCTGCGTCAGCAGCTTGCGCTCGACCACGACGATCTGGTGCAGCGACTTGCCGCTCTTATAGCCCTCGCGCGCGATCTCGGCGCATTGCTTGTAGCCGAGCAGCGGCTTCAGCACCGTGACGATCCCGAGCGAGTTGAGCACCATGTTGCGGGTGTGCTCCTCGTTGGCGGTGATGCCGACGACGCAATTCTCGCGCAGGCTGTTGACGGCGCGCTCCATGGTGCGGATCGAGAAGAACAGCGCGAACGAGATCACCGGCTCCATCACGTTGAGCTGGAGCTGGCCCGCTGACGCGGCCAGCGTCACCGTGGTGTCGAGGCCGATGACGAGGAAGCTGGTCTGGTTGACGACCTCGGGGATCACAGGATTGACCTTGCCGGGCATGATCGAGGAGCCCGGCTGCAGCTGCGGCAGGTTGATCTCGTTGAAGCCGGCGCGCGGGCCGGAGGCGAGCAGGCGGATGTCGTTGCAGATCTTGGTCAGCTTGCTCGCGGTGCGCTTGAGCACGCCCGAGAGCTGCACATAGGCGCCGGTGTCGGAGGTCGCCTCGACGAGGTCGCCGGCGAGAATGAAGTCGACGCCGGTCAGCGCGCTCAAATGCCGGACGGCGAGCTTGGGATAACCGTGCGCCGCGGTGACGGAGGTTCCGATCGCAGTGGCGCCGAGATTGATCTCGCGCAGCAGCGCCCGTGCCTCGGAGATGCGATCGACCTCCTCGCCCATGGTGGTACCCCATCCCCGGAATTCGGCGCCGAGCGACATCGGCACTGCGTCCTGGAGATGCGTGCGGCCCATCTTCAGGACACGGTCGAACTCGCGCCCCTTGGTGAAGAAGGCTTCCTGGAGCTGGCGCAGCGCGGTCATATAGCTCTCGAGCCGCAGGATCAGTGCCAGCCGAAACGCGGTCGGATAGGTGTCGTTGGTCGACTGGCCGTAATTGACGTGATCGTTGGGACTGACGTGCTGATAGTCACCCTTGCCGAAGCCGAGCGATTCCAGTGCGAGGTTGGCGATCACCTCGTTGGCGTTCATGTTGGTGGAGGTGCCGGCGCCGCCCTGGATGAAGTCGGTGACGAACTGGTCCATCATGTCGCCGGCGATGACGCGGTCGCAGCCGAGGATGATCGCATCCGCGACCTTGGCGTCGATCGCGCCGAGGTCGCGATTGGCCATGGCGGCGGCCTTCTTGACGTACCCGAGCGCCTTCACGAAGTAAGGCTCCTGGTTCATCGGAATGCCGGTGATGTGGAAGTTCTCCTTACCCCGGATGGTCTGGACGCCGTAATAGATGTCGTCGGCGATCTCACGCTGTCCGAGGAAGTCCTGCTCCGTACGGCTCATGGGCGCTCCTTGCTGCTCGCGCGACGTCCTTCAGTTCTGGCACAGCGCGCTGGTCACGAAAGTATCGGTGCGGCAGTCGTCCGGCTTGCGGGCCCTGCCGGGAATCAGGACCTTGGCCGAGCATTTCTCCGCGGAGTCGGCACTCAGGCTCTTGCCGTCCTTGTAACCCTTGCTCTGGCAAAGCTGGTCGGCGGCCTGCTTGCAATCGGGCGCGCCGTTGGACGAGGCCGGACAGGCTACCCGGCCCGACACCATGGTCGAGGGCTTGGCCAGCCGCGACAGGTCGTTCATGGTTTCACTGGGGCTTTTGATCGGCGGCAGGATCGAGGGCAGCTTGTCGAACAGCTTGCCCATTTCATTGATCAGCCCGGGATTTTCCTCGCGCGCCGGCGGCGCCGATGGAGCGGGCGTCGACGGCTGAGGCGCGGCCTGCGGCCCCTGCTCCTGCAGGCCAAGCGCCGGCGGAGCGGATTGCGGCCATCCGGTCCCGGCGGCACCGAGCAGGACCAGCAGCACCGCTGATATCAGCGTCCCGAGCCGCAAGGCTGGATTGCCGGATCGAACCATCATGACGGCGACCGTAGCCGAACCCGGCCCGGCGGCAAAGCGCTGTGGATCTAGATCAGCTTGATCGCCACCACGAAGCCGAGCACCAGCACGACGGCACCGATCGCCACGACGAGTCCGAGATGCTTTTCGATCCGGACCCGGATCCAGTCGCCATAGCGGTTGAGCAGGATGGCGACGATGAAGAAGCGCCCGCCGCGCGCAACGATCGAGCACAGGATGAACAGGACGACGTTGTAGCCGGCAAAGCCCGAGGTGATCGTCACGAGCTTGTAGGGGATCGGCGTCAGCCCCTTGAGCAGGATGATCACCGCGCCCCATTCCGCATAGGAGGCGCGAAAGGCGTCGACCTTGTCGCCGAGGCCATAGACCTGGATCAGCCAATGACCGACCGAGTCAAACAACAGTGCGCCGATGGCATAGCCCAACAGGCCGCCGAGCACCGAGGTGATGGTACAGACCATCGCATAGACCCAGGCGCGCTGCGGGCGCGCCAGGGACATCGGGATCAGCATCACATCCGGAGGGACCGGAAAGAAGGAGCTTTCGGCGAAAGACACGACGCCCATGATCCAGAGCGCGTAGGGCTTGTGGGCGGCGTCGATGCACCAGTCGTAGATACGTTTCAGCATGGCGCCGCGATGAAGCACCATAGGACGGATTTGTCCATCGCGAGTTTGTGACGTTCTAGTGGCGCTTGCGCGCGGTACGGCCCTCGAGCGCGACAATAGGCCGCCTGGCGGCCACGCGCGGTGACGCGACCTTAGGCAGTTTCATCGACGATTTCGGCAGCTTCTCGGCGATGCCGAGCATGTCTTCCCGCCGCGTCATCTCGCGCCAGACGTCCTCGGGGCGGACGCCCGCAGAGGCCCAGAGCACGGTGAGATTGTACAGGAGGTCGGCGCTTTCCCGGATCACGGCATCGGTGTCGCCATTGACGGCATCGATCACGACCTCGATGGCCTCTTCGGCGAGCTTTTTTGCCATTTTCGAGGGCCCGCGCTGAAACAGCCGGGCCGTACGCGATGTTGCCGGATCAAGATCCCTGGCCGCGAGCACAGCCAGATATAGCCGCTCAAGCGAATCACTCATGGTACTCAAAACTACTCTAAACAAATGGCGGGCGTGTTAACGCCCGACAATAAAAGCAGAAAACAGGCCGGCGCGGCAAGCGCGACGGCCTGTCATGGTCAACTCCAGCTGCCAGAGCTAGTAGCAGTTCTGGTGATATCCCTGGCCACACAGCTCCGACGGAGCCGTGCCGCCATAGCGCTGATACTGGTAGTTCGGGCCCGGGCCGTAATAGGGGCCGTAGGCCGGGCCGCTGTAATAGGCGGGGCCGCCGTAATAGCCATAGCCCGGACCGTAGTCATAGGCGTAGGAGTCACGGGTCGCGGCGATGGCAAGACCGGTGCCGATGGCCGCGAAAGCCGCAGCTGCGGCCGCACCGCCTCCACCGCCGTGCCAATGGCGACCGCCAGCGTATGAAGCGGTCGGAGCAGCCGCGGTCAACGCCAGCACCGCGGCAGTGGCAAGAACGGCCTTGCGGCCGGCAAACTTCGAAAGGCTGTCAAACATCTCCTGGACCCTCCTTGGGACCTCGAATGGTGCCTGCAGACAGGCTCATGTCTGTCAAACACCCGCATCCCATGTTGGGTTCCCCAACCCCAACACAAGCTGAACGGGGTTGCGTGATCGTGACGCAACCGCCGCTCATCCGCCGTTCATATTGGCGCGGACACACTGACCACGGCCGGCGCCGCAAGCGTCACGAAACCATAACAATGCGGAACCGGCGCAACTGATGTCAGGATTCAACACGACCGCCCTCCGTTGCCTGCTGGCTCTCTCGATCTCGCTTGCAACGCTCGTTGCACGCGATGTCAGTGCGGCCGAGACCGCTGCGCCGTCCGTTGCGATCCATTTCACCTTCGACCGCCCGCTCGACGCGAGCATGGCGCCGTTCTTCCTTGCGGCGAAGGACGGCAGGTTCAGCGCCGAACGTCTCAACCTGTCCTTCAACAGCGCAACCGGATCGCCGGAGGCGCTCGTACGCGTCGCCAAGGGCGACAGCGAGCTTGCGCTGGTCGACATCAACGAGTTGATCCGCTTTCGCGACAAGGAGGACTCCGCGCCGGTCAAGGCCGTGTTCGTGCTGTTCAACCGCGCGCCCTACGCGATCGTCGCGCGCCGGAGCCGCGGCATCCATGTCTTGCCCGATCTCGACGGCAAGACCGTCGGCGTTGCCGACGGCGATCTGTCGATGCGGCTGTGGCCGGCGCTGGCGCAGCAGAACGGCATCAAGGCATCGCGCGTCAAATTCCACAAGATTGGCGCTGCGGTCCGCGAGCCGATCCTGTCCGCGGGACAGGTCGATGCCGTCGCGGGCTTCAACTATCTCTCCGCGGTGAACCTGCGCGATCGCGGTGTGCCCGGAGCCGATCTCGTCGTGCTGCGTTATGCCGACTATGGCTGCGAGGCCTATGGCTTCGCCGTGGTGGTCAATCCCGCCTTCGCCGCAGCAAAGCCCGACGCCGTGAAGGGCTTCGTCCGCGCCTTGATCGCCGGCATCAATGCGACCATCAAGGAGCCGGCGCGCGCGGCGGACGAGGCCGCGAGCCGCATCGACGACGGCGACCGCGACCTGGAGCTGGAGCGCCTGCGCACCGTCCTCGTCGACAACATCCTGACCGACGAGGTCAAGCGCAACGGCCTCGGCGGCGTCGAGCCGGCGCGCCTGGAGCGCTCGATCGAGCAGGTCGCGCAGGATTTCAAATTCCGCAAGCGGCCCACGGCGGGCGACATCTTCGACGACCGGTTCCTGCCGCCGGTGGCGGCGCGGCTGATCAACTGAGAAAAACTGACTTCTTCCGCTATATCTCCCGCGCGATCCCTGCTTAAAATGCGGGCTCCGTCATCCGCTCGAGTTCCTCGCCGCATGCCCATCCTCCGTCTCTACACACGTGTTCTCGAACTGCTCGGCAGGGAGGCGCGGCTGGGCTGGCTGCTGGCGTTTGCCAATCTCCTGCTCGCCGCCTCGCAATTCGCCGAGCCCGTCCTGTTCGGCCGCATCGTCGACGTACTCTCGGGCAAGACGGTCGCCGGATCGAGCTCGGCCTGGCCGTTCCTCATCGCCTGGGTCGCGTTCGGGCTCTTCACCATCATGTGCAGCGCGCTCGTGGCCTTGCAGGCCGACCGGCTCTCGCACCGCCAGCGCCAGGCGGTGCTGACCGACTATTTCGAGCACATCCTGCAATTGCCGCTGACTTTCCATTCCGGCACCCATTCGGGCCGGCTGATGAAGGTGATGCTCAACGGCACCGACGCCTTGTGGCGGCTGTGGCTCGGTTTCTTCCGCGAGCACTTTGCCGCGATCCTCTCGGTCGTGGTGCTGCTGCCGTTGTCGCTCTACCTGAACTGGCGGCTCGCGATCCTGCTGTTCCTGCTCTGCATCGTCTTCACCGCGCTGACGACCTTCGTGGTGCGCAAGACCTTCGGCATGCAGATGGCGGTCGAGGAGCAATATAGCGAGCTGTCCGCACGCGCCTCCGACGCGCTTGGCAATGTCGCGCTGGTGCAGAGCTTCGTGCGCGTCGAATCCGAGGTGAAGGGACTGCGCTCCGTCGCCGACGAGTTGCTGGCCGCGCAAATGCCGGTGCTGTCGTGGTGGGCGCTCGTCACCGTCATCACGCGCGCCTCCACCACCATCACCGTGCTCGCGATCTTCACGCTCGGCATCGCGCTCCACGACCAGGGGCTGACCTCGGTCGGCGAGATCGTGATGTTCGTGAGCTTTGCGACGCTGCTGATCCAGAAGCTCGAGCAGGTGGTGAGCTTCATCAACAACGTGTTCATGGAGGCGCCCCGCCTGCGCGAGTTCTTCAATGTGCTCGACGCCGTGCCCGCGGTGCACGACCGGCCCGACGCAATCGACGCCGGCAGGCTGTCCGGCCTCGTCGAGTTCAACGACGTCACCTTCTCCTATGACGGCAAGCGGCCGGCGATCGAGGACCTCACCTTCACCGCGCTGCCCGGCCAGACCATCGCGCTGGTCGGCCCGACCGGCGCCGGCAAATCCACCGCGATCGCGCTCCTGCATCGCGCCTTCGACCCGCAATCCGGCTTGATCAAGATCGACGGCATGGACGTGCGCGGCGTCACGCTGACCTCGCTGCGCCGGAATATCGGCGTCGTGTTCCAGGAGGCGCTGCTGTTCAACCGTTCGATCGAGGAGAATCTGCGCGTCGGCAAGCCGGACGCGACCGAGGCCGAGTTGCGCAAGGCGGCCGAGCGTGCGCAGGCGCTCGATTTCATCGAGCGCAGCGGCGGTTTCGAGACCAATGCCGGCGAGCGCGGCCGCATGCTGTCCGGCGGCGAGCGGCAGCGGCTGTCGATCGCCCGCGCGCTGTTGAAGGATCCCCCGATCCTGATCCTGGACGAGGCTACCTCCGCGCTCGACGCCGTCACCGAGGCCAAGGTGAATGCCGCTCTCGACGAAGTGATGAAGGGCCGCACCACCTTCGTGATCGCGCACCGGCTCTCCACCATCCGCAACGCCACGCGGATCCTGGTGTTCGAGAACGGGCGGGTGATCGAAAGCGGAACTTTCGACGAACTCGTGGCCAAGAGCGGCCATTTCGCCGAGCTCGCCAGGGCCCAATTCATGGTTCACGAGACCACGCGGGCCAGTGTGACAGCCGCTGAGGCTGCTGCGACTGCTGCCAAATCCCCCTAGCAAGTCCCCACAGGATCGTCGAAATTCGGCCTATTTCATTGCGGAATACCCCGCTCATGCCCCTGTTCTCGACGCACCAGCCGGTATAGGTTTGCGACGCCGCGAGCGGCGGCGCTGGATTTCAGAACCGACAATCAGATCACGAGCACCGCCCGTATCAGGCGGGTCTCCAAGGACCGGAATCGGATAGTGCACGCCCTACGCCCGCTGCTTCGCAAATCCCTGTTCAACCTGTTCGCTGCGACGCTCGCATGTGCCGCGCTGCTTGCGCCGCGCGCGGCCAGCGCCGAAGCGCTGCTGCTGATCGAGGCCGACAGCGGTAAGGTGTTGCAGGCCGATAACGCGACCATTCCCTGGTATCCGGCCTCCGTCACCAAGATCATGACCGCCTATGTGACGCTGAGGGCAGTCAAGGACGGCAGGCTGACGCTCGACACGCTGCTCACGGTATCGCCGACGGCAGCCTCGCAATCGCCCTCCAAGATGGGGTTCCGTCCGGGAACGCAGCTTACCGTCGACAACGCGCTGAAGATGATGATGGTCAAGTCGGCGAACGACATGGCCGTGGTGCTCGCCGAAGGCGTCGGCGGTTCGATCGACGGCTTCTCCGCGATGATGAACGATACCGCGAAGAAGCTCGGCATGACGCAGACCAGCTACGTCAATCCGAACGGCCTGCCCGCCGACGGCCAGATCACGTCCGCGCGCGACCTCGGCATCCTCGCACGCTCGTTCCTGCGCGACCTGCCGGAATACGAATACTTCGTGCACATCCCGGCGATCCGCTTCGGCAAGCGCACCACCGGCAATTTCAACAAGCTGATCGGCCGCTATCCCGGCGCCGACGGTTTCAAGACCGGCTTCATCTGCGCCTCCGGCTACAACCTCGTCGCCTCGGCCACGCGCAACGGCCGCCGGCTGATCGCGGTGGTGCTCGGCGCCAATTCCGGCACGGCGCGCGCGGTGAAGGCGGCGCAGCTGCTCGAGCGCGGCTTCAGCCAGGACAATCTGACGTGGCTGCGTCCCTCGCTCGGCACGGTCGACAACCTCGTGCCGGTCGACGCCTCGCCGCCGAACCTGCGCGACGAGATGTGCGGCGGCCATCGCAAGCGGCCGGCCAGCGACGACGACGATGCGCTGATTGCGGCCAATGGCGGCACCAGCGGATCGGCCTCGGCCACCGGCGGCGAAGCCCAGGTGACCTTCTTCACCGCCGGCCTCCAGCCGCCTCTGATGAAGGCCTCCGAGCTGATGGCCTCGGCTCCCGCGGCGGCCGAGCCCGTGCTGGTCTATACCGGCCCGACCCGCACCGGCACCGCCCTGATCGCGGCGGTCGCGGCCGATGCCGACCAGCAGGCCGCCTCAAAGCCGCGTGGCAAGAAGTCGCGCGTGGCTAAGAAGCCCGACGCGGCCGACAAGCCGAAAGACGCGGGCAAGGACGGCGCCAAGGACACCAAGACGGCGGCTGCGAAGCCTGTTGCCAAGCCGGCTGAGGCCAAGAACAACGATAAGAACGCCGGCAAGAGCGACGCCAAGACTGCAGCGAAGCCGACAGCGCCCAAGCATGCTGCCGCCAAGCACGACGCGGCGGCAAAACCCGCCGAGAAACCCGCGGCCAGCAGCGATCAGAAGCCCGCCAAGCCCAAGGCCGCGACCAAGCCCGCCGCCAAGCCGGCCAACAACAGTTAACGGCGCGCCGAGCCGGGCTCCCGCGCTTCGCACCTGCGGCAGCGCGGTTTCTCGACGATTCCAGTAGCTACTCCCTGACCTATGTCTTAAGCCTCGACGACTTGCCACCCGTTCCGGCAGGCTCGATACTGGCGGCAATGAGGCAAGCCCGGGACACAGCGGGCTCTGGTAGATGAGGGGAGTTTTCCATGGAGCGCATCTGGCTCAAGCAATATCCGCCCGGCGTGCCCGCCGATATCGAGCCGACCCAATACGCATCGCTGGTCGATCTTCTTGAAGAGAGCTTCACCAAGTTCGCCGACCGCAAGGCGTTCATCTGCATGGACAAGTCCATCAGCTATCGCGACCTCGACCAGATGTCGGTCGCGCTCGCCGCCTATTTGCAGGGCCGCGGGCTGCAGCGCGGCGCCCGCATCGCCATCATGATGCCGAACGTGCTGCAATATCCGATCGCGACCGCCGCCGCGCTGCGCGCCGGTTTCGCGGTGGTCAACGTCAATCCGCTCTACACCCCGCGCGAGCTCGAGCACCAGCTCAAGGATTCCGGCGCCGAAGCCATCATCGTGCTGGAGAATTTCGCCCACACCGTCGAGCAGGTGATCGCCAGGACGCAGGTGAAGCACGTCATCGTCGCCAGCATGGGCGACCTGCTCGGCTTCAAGGGCGTGATCGTCAATCTCGTCGTCCGCCGCGTCAAGAAGATGGTACCGGCGTGGTCGCTGCCCGGCTCGGTCTCTTTCAACGATGCGCTGTCGGCCGGCCGCGGCATGACGTTCAACAAGCCAAAACTCTCGCCGGGCGACGTCGCCTTCTTGCAATATACCGGCGGCACCACCGGCGTCTCCAAGGGCGCCACCCTGCTCCACCGCAACATCGTCGCCAACGTCCTGCAGAACGACGCCTGGCTGCAGCCGGCGCTCGCCGCGCCGCCGCATGTCGACCAGCTCATGATCGTCTGCGCGCTGCCGCTCTATCACATCTTCGCGCTGACGGCCTGCTACCTGCTCGCGGTGCGCGCCGGCGGCTGCAATCTCCTGATCCCCAACCCGCGCGACATCGCCGGCTTCGTCAAGGAGCTGGCAAAATACCAGGTCAACAGCTTCCCGGCCGTGAACACGCTCTACAACGGCCTGATGCACCATCCTGATTTCAAGAAGCTCGACTTCTCGAAGCTGAAGATCTCCAACGGCGGCGGCATGGCGGTGCAGCGCCCCGTGGCCGATCAATGGAAGGCGATCACGGGCTGCTTCATCGCCGAGGGTTACGGCCTGTCGGAGACTTCGCCGACGCTGACCTGCAATCCGGCAACGGCAACCGAGTTCACGGGGACGATCGGCATTCCCGTGCCGTCGACCTACATCTCGATCCGCGACGACGACGGCAACGAGGTGCCGCTCGGCCAGGCCGGCGAGATCTGCGCCAAGGGCCCGCAAGTGATGTCGGGCTACTGGAACAGGCCAGAGGAGACCGCCAAGGTGATGACCGCGGACGGCTATTTCCGCACCGGCGACATCGGCATCATGGACGAGAAGGGCTACACCAAGATCGTCGACCGCAAGAAGGACATGATCCTGGTCTCGGGCTTCAACGTCTATCCGAACGAGATCGAGGAAGTGATCGCGAGCCATCCGGGCGTGCTCGAATGCGCCGTGATCGGCATCCCCGATTCCAAGTCGGGCGAGGCGGTGAAGGCTTTCGTGGTGAAGAAGGATCAAGACCTCACCGCCGACGCCGTGATCAAATTCTGTCACGAGCAGCTCACCGGCTACAAGGTGCCCAAGCACATCGAATTCCGGAGCGACCTGCCCAAGACCAATGTCGGCAAGATCCTGCGACGCGAGCTGCGCGACGAGAAGAAGGCTCAGGCGGCGTAAGCGCGTCGCCGGGTCATGACCGCGGTCGGCGATATCACGCCATCGGGCATTCTCGCCTTCTGGCGCGAGGCCGGCCGCGAGCGCTGGTACGAGCGCAGCGACGCTTTCGACGCGGAAGTCAGGCGCCGCTTTCTTGCTTTGTGGCAGAAGGCGATCGCCGGAGAGCTGGCATCATGGGAAGGCAGCGACGACGGCGCACTCGCGCTGGTCATCGTGCTCGACCAATTCCCCCGCAACATGTTCCGCGGCACGCCCCAGGCCTTTGCCAGCGATGCGCTGGCGCGCGACGTCGCCCGCCGGGCGATCGATCGCGGTGTCGATGCCAGGGTCGATCCGGTCCTGCTCGAATTCCTTTATTTGCCCTTCATGCATTCCGAGCACCTGCCCGACCAGCTGCATTGCGTCGCGCTGTTTCAGAACACCGAGAATGCCGAAAACCTGAAATACGCCCGGGAGCACGCCGACATCATCCAGCGGTTCGGCCGGTTTCCCCACCGCAACCGCCTGCTCGGCCGCGACAGCACCGCGGAAGAGCAGGCCTTCCTCGACAAGGGCGGCTTCGCCGGTTGATGACATCACGGTGAAGGGGCCCCACCCTCACCGCTTCGCCCGCCGGCAATATTGTGCAGGCCCGCCGCACGGTCTAATAAGCGGGATCGATATTCAGGGAGACCGACAATGGCGATCCAGACTGGCGACAAGCTGCCCGAGGCGAAATTCCGCGTGATGACGGCGGAAGGCCCGCAGGTGAAGACCACCGACGATATCTTCAAGGGCAAGAAGGTGGCGCTGTTCGCGGTGCCCGGCGCCTACACCGGCACCTGCCACAAGATGCATCTGCCGAGCATCTTCCTCAACGCCTATGCCTTGAAGGACAAGGGCGTCGACAGCATCGCCATCGTGTCCGTCAACGACGCCTTCGTCATGAACGCCTGGAAGCGCGACACCGACCAGCGCGACGAAGCCATCTTCCTCGCCGACGGCAACGCCGATTTCACCAAGGCGATCGGCATGGAGCTGGACGCCTCCGCCAACGGCCTCGGCATCCGCTCCAAGCGCTATTCGATGCTGGTCGAGGACGGCGTGGTGAAGAAGCTGAACCTCGAAGCGATGCCCGGCAAGGTCGAGGTCTCCGGCGGCGATACGCTGCTGGGGCAGCTGTAAGCTTCTCTTAGCGACAAGAGATACTGTCATGCCCCGGCTTGACCGGGGCATCCAGTACGCCGAGGCGTCTCGGCTCAATCACAACCGTCTCTGGAATACTGGATCGCCCGATCAAGTGTTTAGCCCGGACAGATCACTGAGAGGTGTTCGGAGACATAGCTGACACATCAAACTGGGCTGGATTGGTCGATTCGGGAGGCCGTCCATGCCCTGGAACGAGGTGTCGGTAATGGATCAGCGGCGCGAGTTTGTGCGACTTGCCTTGCAGGACGGAACGAACCGGCGGGAGCTGTGCCGGCGGTTCGGGATCAGCCCCGACGTGGGCTACAAATGGCTGAGGCGTTGGCGGGCTGGGGACCATGAGCTGGCGGATCAGTGCCGTCGGCCCAAGAG